>DATJPD010000083.1:0-77940 GCA_035506575.1 Alphaproteobacteria bacterium | reverse complement strand
GCCTTCGCGGAGATGTTGCGCACCGTGAAAGGGCCGGTTCTGGCGTATTGCCGCACCGGTACGCGAGCGGCGTCTCTCTGGGCACTCTCCGAAGCCCACCGGCTCGACCCGGCGGCGATCCTGAAAACGGCGAAGGCCGCGGGCTACGAGCTGGACGCACTCCGTCCGCGCCTGGAGGCGCGATGGAGCAGCGCCGTGAAGCCGGATAGCAGACGTTCGGTAGCAGCATACGACGTGATCGTGGTGGGCGGCGGTGCCGCCGGCATCTCGGTCGCTGCTGGCCTGCTGCGGCGGCGCCCAGACCTGTCTCTTGCCATTCTCGAACCGGCCGACAAGCACTATTACCAGCCGGGCTGGACGCTGGTCGGAGCGGGCGTGTTCGCGCGCGCGAAGACCGAGCGTGCCATGTCCGCCCTAATGCCGAAGGGGGCGCGCTGGATCCGCGCTGCCGTTTCAGGTTTCGCACCCGAAGAGAACGCCGTCATCATCGAGGACGGTGAACGTCTTGGCTATCGCGCGCTCGTCGTCTGCCCGGGCCTCAAGCTCGACTGGAACGCCATCGAAGGATTGCGCGACACCCTCGGCAAGAACGGCGTGACCTCGAACTACATGTTCGATATGGCGCCTTACACGTGGCAGCTCGTGCAGGAGTTGAAGGGCGGGCGCGCCCTCTTCACGCAGCCGGCGATGCCCATCAAATGCGCCGGCGCTCCGCAGAAGGCAATGTACCTCTCGTGCAATCATTGGAGCCGGCAAGGCGTGCTGCCAAATGTCGAGGTCGAGTTCAACGCCGCCGGCCCGGTCCTCTTCGGGGTCCAGCACTTCGTGCCGCCGCTGATGAAGTATGTCGAGCGCTACGGCATCAAGCTCGCCTTCGGCTCCGACCTCAAAGCCGTGGACGGCGCGGCCAGGAAGGCCTGGTTCGACGTGAAGGGCGCGGACGGCTCGACCCGCCGCATCGAGAAATCCTTCGATATGATCCATGTCTGTCCGCCGCAGACGGCACCGGATGTGATCCGCAGCAGTCCGCTGGCCGACAAGGCGGGCTGGCTGGAGGTCAGCCAGGAAACTCTGCAGCATCCGCGCTTCGGCAACATCTTCGGCCTCGGGGACGTGTGTTCGGCGCCCAACGCGAAGACAGCAGCCGCGGTGCGCAAGCAGGCGCCCGTGGTGGCGGACAACGTCGTGTCGGTTCTCGCCGGACGCGGTCCGCAGTCGATCTACGATGGCTATGGGTCGTGCCCGCTGACCGTCGAACGCGGCAAGATCATCCTCGCCGAATTCGGCTATGGCGGAAAACTCCTGCCCACGTTTCCCGCCCTCATCGAGCCCACGGAGCCGAGCCGGCTCGCGTGGTTCTTAAAGGAAAAGATGCTGCCGTCGATCTACTTCGACCTCATGCTGAAGGGCCGCGAATGGCTCGCGCATCCGCAACGCCTGCCGCACGAGCCGCAGCCGCACGAGGCAAGCCGACCGCCGAACTGAGAGGGACCTGACCGCGAAGGGGCCGATGCCTGATCTGCGGCCCCTTCAGGGCCGGACATAGCTCCAGCCGTTCTCCTGCAGCTCCATCAGCTCGACGACGCCCGATGGGACGATCTGCGCCTGCGGGACAATCGTGATCTTGTGACCTTCGTGCTTCTCCATCCCCTCTTTGGTGTTGTTGCAGGCGGCGAACTTGATGTCGCTGGGGAAGCTCACGTCCTTGATCTGCCTGATCCGGTCCTTCACCGGTGACGTGTCCTCGCGCAGCATGTTCAGCCCCGGACCGTAGGCGACGATTTCGACCTGCACGTCCTCGCCCTTGCTTCGATAGTATTCGATGACGTTCGAAGCATTGTTGAGCGCCAGATTCATCACCGCAGCGTCGTTCTGATCGACCTGGATCGCGATACGGTGCGGCCTTTTGTCCGCGGCCGTGGCGAGCACGGGCGCTGCCAGGATGAGGAGCGCAGCGGCGAACAGGAACATACGGCGCATAGGTCTTCTCCTTTTTCGTTCAAGGCCGGACGAGCGTGAAGCCGTGCTCGACCAGGGTCAGTATCTGGCCGACGCCGACCTGGACCGGCACAGCCTTGGGGTTGAGCTCCGGCCTGCGGCCGGTCTCGCGCTCGATCGTTTCCACGGTGTTCATGCACACGTCGAACTGCACGCCTTGCGCGATCAGGCTGTCGACGCGCGCGCGGTTAGGGCTATGGGCGCGCAGAAGGTCGATGCCAGGGCCGAACGCCACCACCTCGATGGCGATCTTGTCGGGGTCATAGGCCTTCAGAAGATTGTTGGCGACGCTCAGCACCAGGCCCTGCTTCGCCGGATCTCGATCGGAGAGCTGCAGGACGATCTTGTGCTCGGCGAACGGCTTGTCGGAGGCCGCATCCTGTTGAGCGGTCGCGGGAGCCGCGTGGGCCGGCGCGGCGCAGGCTAGCACCGCCAGCGCGACCAATGCTGCGACCCGGCGCCTCACGCCTCCGCCGCCAGTCCCGGATTGCCGGCCACACCCTTGAGCGCCACCCGGTTGACCCGCTTGAGGCTCACCGTCTTCGCAGCGCGCAGATGGTTGGCCAGGATGTCCCAGACCGGTTTGCCCGACTGCTCGTTGACCGATGCCCAACCCGCGACGCGATACGTCTTGTCGGCTTCGATCGCCTTGCCGCTGTCGAGCACCATGTCCGAGATGCGGCGGCCGACCGCCTCCTCCGGCGCGCAGGCATAGTCCATGCCGCCGATGCGCACCATGTCCCCGCCCTGCTGATAGTAGGGATCGGGATTGAACAGATTGTCGCAGATGTCTTCCATCACGGCCTTAAGCTGCGCGCCGGTCATATCCTGGACGTAGACCTGTGGATACGTGATCGCCGTCTCCGAGAGAACGTCCTCCATCGTGATCGGCTGGCCTGGCAGCACGGTATTGCCCCAGCGGAAGCCCGGCGAGAGAGCGATCTCGGCGTCGAGCTCCTGGCGCAAGATGTCGCAGATCAGCTGGTCCATCGTGCCATTGAAATTGCCGCGGCGGTAGAGCAGCCGGTCGGCGACCGCGAGCTTCTCGGCAAAGGCCGCCTCGTGCGGCTTGCGCAGGCGCTCGATCAGCGCCTGCATGTCGCGGTCGGGCGGCAGGAGATCGGCATGGACGGGCAGCAGCTCGTAGCGCGCGTCCTTCACCCGGCCCTTGTCGAGGTCGAGGTCGAGCACGGCGAGGAAGTTGCCGCCGCACCCGGCGTTCGTGACCAGCGTCTTGCCGCCGCGGTTGGCGACCACGCTCGGGCGGGGTACTGCGTCGTGCGTGTGGCCGCCCAGGACGACGTCGATGCCGCTCACCTGGGCCGCGAGCTTGAGGTCGACGTCCATGCCGTTGTGCGACAGGAGAAGCACCGCATCGACCTTGTCGTCGGCGCGCAGCTTGTCCACCAGCTTCTGCAGCTTGTCCGCGTGGATGCCGAACGTCCAGTCGGGCGTGAAACGCTTGGGATGCGCCACCGGCGTGTACGGGAACGCCTGGCCGACGACCGCGAGGCGATGGCCGCCGACCTCCTTGATCGTGGCCGGTTTGAACACGAGGCCCGAGGCGGAATCGAAGGCGGGCGCGTCGTTGAACTGCGCTTCGTCGGTCAGAAAGACGTTCTGCGCCAGAAACTCGCTCTTGAGCTTCGCGATATTGGCGCGCACGGCGTCTTCGCCGTAGGTGAACTCCCAATGCGCGGTCATGGCGTCGACCCCGAGCAGGTTCGCCGCCTCCACCATGTCGGCCCCCTGCATCGCATTCGAGAGGCCGCTGCCCTGCATCAAATCGCCGCCGTCGAGCAGGAGCGAGCGCCCAGGCCCCGCCTCGGCGCGCAGACGCTCGACCAGAGTCTTGATGTGCGCAAAACCGCCAAGCTTGCCGAAGCGCCGGGCGGATTTTTCGTAATCCAGATAGGTGAACGCGTGTGCCTGCCGCGTGCCGGGCGCGAAGCCGAACTGGCGCAGGAATGCCTCGCCGACGAGGTGCGGCGGCTGGCCACGCATCGCCGCCACGCCGATGTTGACGCTCGGCTCGCGGAAATGCACGGGAAGGAGCTGCGCGTGCGCATCGGTCATGTGAAGAACGCGCACGCCGCCGAACCGCTTCACGTCGTAGATCGACCCATCGTCCGCGGCGCGCGCGAGCTTTGGCGCCACGCCTGTCAGGGCCGCCGCCGTGAGGGCCCGCAAGACATTGCGGCGATCCAGGTCCATCACGATCCTCGTCCGTTCAACAGCCAGTCAGCGGATATCCGCGTTCTTCCAGTCCGTGGCTTGCTCCTTGGCCTGGGCGATCGACGCGTTGGCGAGCGCCTCCGCCTGCTTTGCCAGGGCTGTGGCCTTATCGAAGTCGCCGGTACCCGCCTCCTTTTTCGCGGCGGTGAGCGCCTGCTGCGTGGTCGTCCACTGGTTCTTGAGCGCGCCCGCCTGCTGCTCGGCATTCTCGGCGGCTGCAAGGGCCGCCTTGTAGGCCGCTTCGTCGCCGGCCGAGAGGGCAGGCCCGGCTGCTCCGAGCGACAGGACGAACGCGGCAGCGATGAGAGAACGATGATGCATGGCTCTTTGCTCCGTCACGGCCGCGACCCGGGGCCGGAAACCGGCAAGCCGTTCGCCATATAAGAGAGGAAGTACTCGACGTCGCGGTAGTTCTCGTCCTGCGGCTTCAGCGGCACGCCGCGCACCTGGCTGTTGCAGGTCATGAAGCGGCGGCTGATGGTGCCCATGCTGCCCCATTCGGAGCGGTAAATGGGCATCGCGTTCAGGATGCCGAGTGCGGGCGCCAGCACCTCGGTGCGGATGTGTTGGCCGGGATTCTGCACGTGACAGCTCGCGCACGAGAAGTTGAGCTGCCCCCGGCGCGTATAAAAATACTCTTTGCCCTTCTCATAGGCCGCGAGCGCCCGAGAGTCTTTGGGGATCTTGATGTCCATGGGCTTGCCGCGCGAGGTGTACGCCATGTAGGCCGTGACAGCCGCCATGTCGTCCTTCACGTAGTCATAGGGCGCCTCGCCGTTCGCCTCGCGGCAGCGGTTCACGGCCAGTTCCAGCGTGATCACCTCGCCCGACTTGTCATCGAAATACGGATAGGTCTGGCGGATGCCGAGTCCTTTGTTCGGAAAGCAGTCGGCATAGGTCTTGCCGTTCTTGAACGGCGTGTTGAACAGCTCCTTGCCCTTGTCGAGCGCGAACTCGTAAGGCGGGAACTGCTCGATGGCCTCCCATTGCTTGCGCAGCCCTTCGTCCATCGAGTACGGGCCGTTGGCGAAATCGCTCAGCTTCAAGCTCGGAAAGCGCTGCGTGAAATAGCTCCGGAACGCCTTGAAATCGGCCTGCGGGTCCGGCGCCCCGGCCGGCTGCGCCGCCGACGCCAGCAGCGGCGCTGCGAGTGCTGCGACAACGGTCGCAACCCAGCTTGCGCGTCTCATGAGAAATCCTCCCCCTGTCGTCGTCTTATTGAATCTTGGCCGTCAGCGAATCCGAAGCGCCCTTGTTGTCGACCCAGCTGATCTTGAGGTCGTCGCCCTTCTTGCCGCCCTTGAAGCTGAACTTGACGTATGGGTCCTTGGACACGGCGGGCCCCCAGAAGGCCGTGAACACCTTCTTTCCGTCATGCTCGAACTCGACGATCTCGATGTGGTGTGGGGGGATCAGCTCGCCTTTGGCGTCCTTGACGAATCCCGAGTCCATCGGATGCTGGATCAATGATTGGACCTCGGTGGTGTCGCCGCTGGCCACCGCGCGCACGCGAATTGTCGATGCCATGAAAGTCTATCCTTCCTGTTCCGAGCCGGTCAGCCGCCGCATCCGCCGACCGTGACCTTGACCTCTTTCTCCGCCCGGTGGAGCGCGCCGCCGGCTTCAACGAGGGCCACGACTTTGGTCGTCTTCGCCATCTTGAGACGGTTCGATACGGCGGGCGCGGTGCCGGCCGGCAGCTTGTAATGCGCGGCGAGCGTGTAAGGATTCTCGAGCACGAGCACCGAGATCGAGGTGACATCCGGCAAGTCGGTAGCGACCGAAATCGGCACCACCGCCCCGTTTTCCGCGATCTCCGGCGCGTCAAGCTTCACCTTGTCCGAGGCGGCCGCAGTCTTGCCGGCGTAGAGCGCCTTGATCACGTCGGCTTCGCTCTTCTGCTTGAACGCTTCGGCCGGCCAGCCGGCCGCATCGGCTGCGCACACCGGTGTCCGCACCGCGTCGACCACGCCCACACAGGCGAGTCCCGCGACGGCGGCCACACCTTTCAGCATCACGCGGCGCGCCACGTCTCCGCTTCGAAATTCGATCATTCGTCTGCTCCTAAAGCGTATAGAGGAAGTCGACGATCGCCTGGATCTCGGCGTCGTTCAAAATCAGGTTCCGCCGGAACGGCGGCATCACGGTTTGCGGATTGCGCTTGGTCTCGTCGGAGATGATCGCAACCAGCTCCTTGCGGTCCGGGAATCGGCCTTTCATATCGGACAGCTTCGGGCCGACATTGCCCGGCGCATCGCCGCCTTTGATCTCGTGGCAGGTGAGGCAGTTGCCCTTGCTGCGGTCGAAAGCGAGCTGCTGCCCGTTGAGGGACTCTACCGCCGCAGCCGGGCTCATCTGGGCGAACAGGCCGAGCGCCGCCACTGCCGAAAGATACCACCGTCTGTCGCGCATCGTGATCATTCTCGCTCGCCCTCCCCGTTATTGCGGCTGCATCTCATCGAGCGGTCCGGTCGTCCGGGGCGTGAGGTCCTTGCCTTCCGCCGTCGACATAATTTTCACATCCGCGGGCTTCTTGCACGCGTTCATGCAGGACGACCCGGACGGCGTATCCGGTCGCGGATCCTGCCACACGAAATGATCGTGATTCGGCATCTTGACCTTGGGCAGGCTATCGCGGTCGGCCACGAAATCGTTGGGCACGATGTTGTTGATGTTGAGCACGTAGGCAGTGATCGCATAGACATCGTCGGCCGACAGCGTGTGCGGCGCCGGGAACGGCATCGCGCGGTTGATGTAGTCCCACAGAGTGGGGGCGAACGGCCAGTAGCTGCCGACGGTCGGCTCGGGGCGATCGGCGGTCAACGTTCCCACCCCGCCGGCGAGCTTCGGATATCGGTCCACCCCCTCGCCGAACGTGCCATGGCACGCCGCGCATTGCTGGACAAAGAGATCGGCGCCCTGATCGACCGTCCCCTTGCCGGGCGGCAGGCCCACCCCGTCATCGCCGCGCGCATCGATGTCCCAGCCGGCGATCTGGTCCGCCGTGGGCACGGTGCCGTAGCCGAAATGACCTGGCTGGTGCGGCGCGGGCTCCCCGGCCCAGGCGGCGCCGGCGACCAGGACCGCCGCCAGCATGCCCGCGGCGAGAGCCAGCGTCCTACGCAAGTTGCACATCGAGCACGCTGCCATCCGGCTTCACCTGCCAGGTCTGGATCGAGTTGTTGTGATAGATCGAGTTGGTGCCGCGGATCTTGCGCAGCGCCGTGATCGTCGGCTGCACATATCCGGTCTCGTCGACCGCGCGCGATTCGAGGAATGCCGGCTGCCCGTTCCAGCGCCACGGCAAGGTGAAGCGTGTCAGCGCCTTCGAGAGCACCGGCTCTTCGAGATGGGCGCGCTGCCAGTTGACGCCGCCGTCGACCGAGACGTGCACCTCTTTCACCTTGCCCTTGCCGCTCCATGCGAGGCCGCGGACTTCGTAAAGGCCAGGCTTGGTCAGCGGCTTTTCCGGGCACGGAAAGGTGATCACGGATTTCGCGTCGAGCACCCAGGTGAAGCCGCGCGCCGTACCGTCGGGCATGAGGTCGGTATACTTGGACGTCTCCTCGCGCGTGAACCACGGCCGGTCGCCGATCTTGAGCCGGCGCAGCCACTTCACGTTCACGTTGCCTTCCCAGCCGGGAACGACGAGGCGCAACGGATAGCCCTGCTCGGGCCGCAGCGCCTCCCCATTCTGCGCATAGACGGCGAGGCAGTCGTCGAGGCATTTTTCGAGCGGCAGGCTGCGCGTCATATGCGCGGCGTCCGATCCTTCGGCCAGCACCCATTTCGCCGCTTTTTTGACGCCGACCTCGTCGAGGAGCGTGGAGAGCTTCACGCCGGTCCATATGGCGCAGCTCACCATCCCGTGCGTGAACTGCAGCGAATTGAGCTGCGCGGCGCGCCACTCCATGCCGCCATTCGCCGGACACTCGATGAAGTGAATGCGCGACACCGATGGGAACCGCATGATGTCGTTCATCGTCAGCAGCAGTGGCCGCTCGACGAGGCCGTGGATCATCAGGCGATGCTGGTCAGGATCGACGCTGGGGCGGCCGCCGTGATGGCGCTCGAAGAACAAGCCGTTGGGTGTGATGATGCCGTTCAGGTCCTGAAGCGGCGTGAAACTGACGGACGACTCGCGGCTCGCGGTGAGCCACGGCACATGACGGCGGATGACGTCGGCTTCGGCTTTCGCTGGAACGCCGTATGGACGATCGTCGATCCCGGGGCCCAGCATTTGCGACCACGGGGCGTCGGCGGGGGGAGCCGCCGGCGCGTCCGCGGCGCGCGCGATGTCGGTCTTCACCGCGAAACCACCGGCCGCGAGGGCACCGCCCAGTTTTAAGAAGGAACGCCGCGGCACTGACACGCGTCGCAGCTGGCCGCCGTTATGCTGCTCGGGCCGATCGACCGGCACCATCCGTTCCTCCCATAGACCTTGAGCCCTAAATATCAGTGATTTCTAATTTAGTCAATGCTAATGTAGAGCATGGCAAGGCTCAGATCTGCCGCCCGCAAGCGCCGCAAGCCGCGACACCCGCTCGAGATTCCGCAGATGCGGGACATGGTGGACGAGGCGGCCGGAGCCGCGCAGCTTCTGAAGCTGCTCGGCAACAAGCATCGCCTCCTCATTCTGTGCTGCCTCATGATCAGCCGCGAAATGACGGTCGGCGAGATCGTATCGGCAATCGGACTGAGCCAGTCGGCCCTGTCACAGCACCTCGCGCGCCTGCGCGCCGACGGTCTCGTCGAGTTCCGCCGCACCTCGCAAGTTCTGCACTATCGAATCGTCGATGGGCGAGCGGCGCGCATCATCGAGCTGCTGAAGGACCTCTATTGCGGGACGGCAACGTGAGGCGCATCGCGCCTGTCCTACTGCTCGCGGCTTTCGCGCTGGCCTCGGCTCCGGCCGACGCAAATGATGCATCGTATGCGCCGCTCACGCGGCCGCTGCACATCGAGCGGGTCCCGGGCAAGGCGATCTATTACAGCGTCGGCAGCCCGGGGATTCCCGGACAGGCGAACGAAGGCAACACCTCGAACGCGGGATTCGTGGTCACCGCGGACGGCGTCGTCGTGTTCGACGCGCTCGGCACCCCGAGCCTCGGCTGGGCGCTGCTGCAGAAAATTCAAAGCGTCACGAAAAAGCCGGTGCGCTACGTCGTGGTCAGCCATTATCACGCCGACCATATTTACGGCCTGCAGGCGTTCAAGGACCACACCGCTGCCGTGATCGTCGCGCAAGAGCGCGCGGCCGAATACAGAGAGAACAACGAGACGGCTGATGAGCGTGCCGGGCAGCGGCTCGATCAGCGGCGCGAGGCGCTCGCTCCGTGGGTCGACCAGAACACCCGAGTGGTGCCGCCCGACATCACCTTCAAGGACCGGCTAACGCTGACGCTCGGCGGCAAGCGGTTCGTGCTGCTCTATGCCGGACCGGCGCACTCGGCCAGCGACACCATGATGCTCGTCGAGCCGGATGGCGTGTTGTTTGCCGGCGACATCGTACAGAGCGGCCGGGTGCCGTTCATGAACGGCGACGACGTCGACACACGGAACTGGCTCCGCGGCCTCGGCGCCGTCGAGCAGCTCGATCCCAAGTTCGTCATCCCCGGTCACGGCATGGCGTCCACGGCAGCACGCGAGGCGATCGCCTTCACGAGCTCCTACATAAATTACGTGCGGACGGCGATGCAAAAGGCGGTCGACACGTGGGCGGATTTCGACGCCGCTTATCGGCAGACCGACTGGTCGCACTACGCGAACCTGCCCGCCTTCGCCGCCAACAACCGCGGCAACGCCTATCGCGTCTTTCTCGAGCTCGAGCAGGCGCAGTTCGGAAAACACTGAGGGCCCATGCGCCCTCAGCCGCGGTGCAGTGCCGCCGCGGCGTAGCGGTCCACTTCCGCGAGATGCCGGTTGCGCGTCGGTTCGTCCAGGAACGACGCGGCGAACGAATTGCGCGCGAGCGCACAGAGTGCCGACGCATCGAACCCGAGGGCATCGGCGACCGCCTGGTAGTTCTCGTTGATGTAGCCGCCGAAATAGGCAGGGTCGTCGGAGTTCACCGTCACCATCAGACCGCGCTCCATCATCCGGCGCAAAGGGTGGAGTGCGAGATCCGACACCACCTGCAGGCGCAGATTCGACAGCGGGCAGACCGTGAGCGGCACCTTGTCCGCGACCAGCCGCTTCACCAGGGCTTCATCCTCGAGCGAACGCACGCCGTGGTCGATGCGCGCCACCTGGAGCTCGTCGAGCGCACCCCAGATGTAAGCCGGCGGCCCCTCCTCACCCGCGTGGGCCACGACACGAAACCCTTCGCGCCGCGCCCGGGCAAACACGTCCTTGAACTTGGCCGGCGGATGGCCGATTTCGGCGGAGTCCAGCCCGACGCCCACGATACGATCCCGGTACGGCAGTGCCTGCTCGAGCGCCTCCATGGCGGACTCGGCGCTCAGATCGCGCAGGAAGCAGAGGATGAGGAGAGAGCTGATCCCGAGCCGTTTCTGCGCCTCCTCGCGCGCGCGCTGGATGCCATCGATCACCTCGGCAAACGCCACGCCGCGGCGCGTGTGGGCCTGCGGGTCGAAGAAGATCTCGGCATGCCGGACCGCCTGCCGATGCGCCTTGTCGAGATACGCGCGGGTCAGGTCGTGGAAGTCCTGGGCGCGTCGCAGGGCTCCGGTGTTTTGATAGTAGAGGTCGAGGAAATCCTGGAGATTGCGGAAGCGATAGGCGGCGCGCAGCTCCTCGATCGACCGGAAACGAAGCTCGACTTTGTTGCGGGCGGCGAGCGCCAGGCACAGCTCCGGTTCGAGCGTGCCTTCGATGTGCAGATGCAGCTCCGCCTTGGGCAGGTCCTGGATGAAGCGGACGAGATCGGCCATGGCGGAATCTCCTTCACTTCGGCCCCACGGTCTAGGATATCATCGCCGCCGCCAAAGGGGATGGGGTGATGACGGCGATCAGGATTTTGTTCGACGAGGCGCAGATCAAGAAACGCGTCGAGGAGCTCGCGCAGGAGATCGCGCGAAGCGTGCCGCCTGACGTCATGGTCGTGGGCCTCCTGACCGGATCCTTCGTGTTCGTCGCCGACCTCGTGCGGGAGCTCGGGCGGATCGGCTACACGCCGCGGGTGGGCTTCATGCGCCTCTCGAGCTACGGCCGGGGGCGCGAGAGCTCGGGCGAGGTGAAGCTGAAGGGCGACGTGCCCGAGGTCGCGGGTCGCCACGTGCTGCTGGTCGACGACATCGTCGACACCGGCCGCACCCAGGCGTTTGCGCGCGAGCTGCTGCTGGACCAGGGGGCGCAGAGCGTTCGCGCCTGTGTGCTGATGGACAAGCCGTCGCGCCGCGAGGTCGCGGTCGCCACCGAGTTCGTCGGCTTTTCCGTCGGCGACCTCTTCCTCGTCGGCCACGGCATCGATTACGCCGAGCAGTACCGGTACCTGCCCTATATCGGTACGATCGATTGACACCGCATCGCTCGCTTGCGAGGGGGCGGGCGGTGCTTGCCGGACAGGGTCCTGCCCCAGCCTTGATCTGCGTCAACGCGGGCGAGGCCGCCGCGGCGATAGCTTGCCACGGTCAGATCGGATCCTCGTGATTCCCAGGAGCCAGCCATGGACCACGTCAAGCCATTCTCGTATTTGGGGCGAGCGCTGACCGTCAAAGCGTCTCCCTACGCCGACAAGTGGGAAGTGCGCGTGTACGAAAAAGACAACGCGGTGACTGATGTTGTCTACATGGTGCGCGACGATCGGACCATGGACGCCGAGCGCGGCAGCGTGTCGCCCACGGTGCTGCACGAGCTGATGGGCCTGGCCCAGAGCGACGTCATGCAGGGCCGCGTTGCCTTGCTGCCGCGGACACCCTAGCCCGCGGGCTTCACGGCTTGACGTAGGACCAGCCCTGCTCCTGCAGCTCGATCAGGCGCACGACACCCGCCGGCACCACGCGCGCCGCACGGATGATCGGGATCTGGTCGGGGGTCTTGCCTTCGGCCTTGGCCATGCCGACGCGCGTGTTGTTGCAGGCGGAGAATTTGACCTGGGGCATGCTGGCCGTGAACGACGCCAGCCGCTCCTTGATCTTCGGCGGTGCCGTGTCCTCGCGCAGCATGTGAAGGCCGGGGCCATAAGCGACGATCTCGATATCGGCGGTCTCGCCATGGTCCTGGTACTGCCGCAGGACGGCCGCCGCGTTGTTCAGCGCGAGGTTCATCTTCTCCTCGTCGCGCTCATCCACGTGCATCGACAGCCGGTGGGTCTTGCTGTTGGTCGCGGCATCCGCGGGTGCGGTCACGGCTGCGAGCAGGGGGGCCGGCAGCAGTGCCAGCAAGGCGCGGCGCGATCGTTCGAATGGGTTCACGTCCTTCACTCCTTCGGTGGCTTCTCCGGCTTCGCTGGGGCGCGCCGAGACAACGCTATGTTCATGCAAAAATACTACTTTTAGATCGGCTGTGAGGGATTTTACGTACTATCCCTGAATTGTGAACGCGGGCCCTTGCCGTCATGTTGACGACATGATCGCCGCCAATGGCACCACAACGGTCTTCCTCGTCGACGACGACGACTTCGTCCGCGAATCGCTGGCGGCGCTGCTCGACGCCTACGATTTCAAGGTCGAAGCCTTCTCGTCCGGCCGGGATTTCCTGGCCGGGCGCAATGGGCACCACCGGGACGGCTGTCTGCTGCTTGACATCCACATGCCCGGCCTGAGCGGCCTCGACCTCCTCAAAAAGCTGCGCGCCGAGCAGGAAGCTACCCCGGTCATTCTGATCACCGGACGGCGCGATCGCGCCATCGAGGAGCAGGCAAAGGCGCTGGGCGCCATAGCCCTGCTCGACAAGCCGGTCCCGTGCGCGGCCCTGCTCGCGGCCCTTCGCCAGGCGCTCCCGGCCTAATTTCTTCGAACCTCTCTCTTCGAGCGCGCCCGAGCTGCGCGTGCAGGCGACGCGCGTGAAATTCGGGGTCTATTGCAGACTACGTAGTATTCCTTAAGGGGAACTCCTGAATGTTCGGCGGCCGAAACGCCGCGTAGCCTCCACGCCACCATAGGGCTGATGGAGGCAAATCATGGCGACTGCGGCTCTGGCAAAGCACTCGGCTCCGGTTCGGTCTCCTACATTCGCACCCCGTGCTGCGCATCTGCGACCGGTCACGTCGACCCCGAGCACCGGCTCCCCTCTCGATAAGGTCGGCGCCACCGTCGCCTACGCGCGCGGCAAGACCATCGTCGAGCAAGGCAACCCCGCCGAATACGTCTACAAGGTCGTCTCCGGCGCACTGCGCAAGGTCAGCCTCCTGCCCGACGGCCGCCGGCACATCATCAGCTTCCTCATGCCCGGTGACTTCTTCGGGTTTGCCGAAGGCCCGGACTACTCTCATACGGTAGAAGCGGTCGCCGACGTGACCCTCGTGCGCTATTCCCGCCGCGGCTTCGAGGCGGTCCTCGAGCAGGACCCGCGCGCCGGGCGCCACTTCCTGGGCCTGGTCTGCAAGGCGCTCTCCGCCACGCAGGACCAGCTGCTCCTGCTCGGCCGCAAGAGCGCGCTCGAGCGCATGGCGAGCTTCCTTGTCGCACTCTCCGACCGGACCGGAGCCAACCGCAAGTCCGGCGCGGAGCTCGACCTGCCGATGAACCGCTCGGACGTGGCCGACTATCTCGGCCTCACCATCGAGACGGTCAGCCGGCTGGTCACGCGCCTGCGGTCCTTGGGCATCATCGATACCCCGGATGCGCACCGCATCGTGATCCTCAAGCGCGATGCCCTCGAAGACCTGTCCGCCTGCAATGCTGGCGAGGCTTGAGAGGCGCGCACGATCATGGTCGCTTTTTTCAAGATCGCTGCCACGCTTGGCTGGGCCGTGCTCGCCAGCCTGGCTCTCACCGTATCGGGATGGGCCCCGCCCTGGCTCTTCTGATCCGCAGGAGTCTTGAATCAGGCACGGCCGGGCCTAAGTAACAGGCAGTTCCACGCGGCGATTGGATTCGCCGTCGAGCGACACGGTTTCGATCACGTCCGGCTGACAGCTGATCAGTGCGAACTTGGCTTTGGCTCGGGACCGAGCCGGCCCGGACAGATTCGGACAAAACAGACTCGGACAAAGGACCGGTGCCCCGTCGCAACGGACCTCTGGACCGCCGGTTCGCCCCTGGCAGGGCGGCGTCGTAGCCCTGCCAACCTCCCTGTCTGCCGCGCGAAAACGCACGCGGCGGAGACCTCAAGCCCGCTTTGGCGCATACGCCAAAGCGGGCTTTTTTTGCTCGCCCTCAACCGCGCACCCACACCGGCGCTCGTAACAGCTACGTGCTACCTTGCCCGCGCACGCGCGTTCGTGATCTGAATCAACTCGATCGTCGTGATGCTTACGCTGAACTTACGCACGCCGGCATCGAACAAACGTTTGCACAACGCGCGCGACATCGCGCGCTGTTTCGTCAAAAATAAGAAAAATCTTTACCACCATCCGCCATCATCGTGGATAGGAGCGGGTGCGCGGCACAGCGCATCCGGTGGGGAGTAGACAAGGTCATATGGCAAGCAATGCAGCGGCGGCAGAAGACTATCGCGCCAAAGCGCAGCGCCTGCGCGAAATTGCCGCACGCCGGGAGACAGCACCATCGGTTCGTGAAGCCCTGGCGATGGCGGCCGAGGAATACGATCGCCTGGCGGACAGCGCCACACGGGGCGAGCGGCCCCACTAGATCTCCTACGATCGTAGTTGCTCAAAAAAGGCACATATCCGTGCCGAACCGCGCGATCGGATTGATCTCGGTCAAAGCCGTACGCATTCCCACGCGCTACACAGGCGCGATGGACGACAAAGTGCCGATGCGGCTGTATCTCATCGAAGCTTATGGCGGGCCTGCGCCCACCGACGGGAAGATCGAACATTTCACCGTGCGCGCCGCGAACCTCGACAGCGCCATCGCCCTCATCAAACGGGACCCGGAAGGATCGCGCTACAGGACCTTCGAGCTGATCGAGGAAAGCGCCGAGTTCGCGGCTGACGCGCCCGCCATCATCGAGGCCGGCGAAGGTCCCTATCTCGAGCGGTGAGCGGTCTTTAGACCCTCTCGGCTGCGGCCGCCGCGGCGCTGACCTCGCGCGCCAGCCGCTATTGACCGGATTTCCAGTGCAGCACCTCGCGACGTCGAGGATGCGGACTTGGCCGACCGGCGATGTATACTGCCCCCCACGAGAGCACGGGGTACAAGAGGGCTGGGGCACATGACGACGACGGCCGAGAAGGTTTTCCTCGATTACACCCAGGAGGAGCTCGACAACGCCTATGAGCAGCTGCGGTGGGCGCCGAACTTCGAGGAGATGCGACAGCGCCGCGTGAAGCTGTGCACCGAAGTCCGCGCGCGCAACCCGCATTTCGACCGAAGCTACGGTCCGTCACCGGACGAAACCCTCGAAATCCTGCCGACGACCCGCAAAAATGCGCCCGTCGTCATGTTCATTCACGGCGGTCGCTGGCTGGCCCAGCCGCCCGATACGTTCATCTCCTTTGCCGAGACCATCACCGGGGCCGGTGCCCATTTTGTCGCCGCGCGCTTCTCGGCCCTGACGCCGACGCCAGGCAAGATCACGCTGCCGCATATCGTGGATCAGCTCCGCCGCGCTGTCGCATGGCTCTTCGGCAACGCCGCGAGCTTCGGCGGCAGCCCACAGCAGATCCACGTCATCGGGCATTCGTCGGGCGGGCACCTCGCGAGCGTGCTGCTGACGACCGACTGGCGGCACCAGGGACTTCCCGAAGACGTGCTGAAGAGCGGCACCTGCGTCAGCGGCATGTACGATTTGCGGGCGGTGCTGCTGAGCGCGCGCGGCAATTACGTGAAGCTCAGTACGGCCGAGGAAGACGCGCTCAGCGCCATCCGCCATCTCGACCGGGTGCGCTGCCCGATCCTCGTCGCCTATGGCGACAAGGAGAGCCCGGAGTTCAAGCGGCACGGCGAGAGCTTCGCGGCGGCACTCCAGGAGCGCCGCCTGCCCGCGCGGCTCATGGTCCTGGCCGGATGCAACCACTTCGAGGGCATCGACACCATGACCGATCCGCACTCGCCGCTGGCGACTGCCGTGCTGCAGCACATGCGTCTGGGATGAGCCGTATGCAGAAGGACCTCGCGCGCGACTTCGTCGGTTACGGCCGCAAACCGCCCGACCCGAAATGGCCGGGTGGTGCCCGCATCGCCCTCAACGTGATCGCCAACTACGAGGAAGGCGCCGAGATCAACGTGCCGGACGGCGATCCGGTCTCCGAGGGCACCCTGACCGATGCGGGCGGTGCCGACCAGGGCATGAAGGCGCGCGACCTCGCCGCCGAAAGCATGTTCGAGTACGGCAGCCGCGCCGGGTTCTGGCGGATCTACAACATGTTCCGCCGCCGCAAGCTGCCGCTCACGGTCTACGGGTGCGCCCTGTCGTTGGAGCGCAATCCCGAAGCCGCGGCCGCGATCCGCGAGGCCGGCTGGGACGTGGTCTCGCACGGCTACCGCTTCACCAAGCATTACGAGCTCACCGAGGCGCAGGAGCGCGAGGAGATCAAGAAGGCCATCGCCTCCCTCACGGCCTCAATCGGCCAGCGGCCGCTCGGCTGGTATTGCCGCTATTCGCCGGGCGTCAACACGCGGCGGCTGCTCGTGGAAGAAGGTGGATTTCTCTACGACAGCAACTCCTACGCCGACGACCTGCCCTACTGGGTCGACGTCGGCGGCAAGCCGCATCTTGTCGTGCCCCACACGTTCAGCCACAACGACAACCGCTTCGCGCGCGGCTGGATCAGCACCGCGGGCGAGTTCTTCACTTATCTCAAGGACGCGTTCGACGTGCTCTATCGCGAGGGCGAGGAGCATCCGAAATTCATGACCGTGAGCCTGCACAACCGGCTCTCCGGCCATCCGGCGCGCAGCCAGGGTATCGAGCGCTTCCTCGACTATGTGTCGCAGCTCGACCGCGTCTGGATCGTAAGCCGCCTCGAGGTGGCGCGCCACTGGCACCAGCACCATCGTCCTTGACCACCTCCCCTGGGGCTGTGGCACGCTGATCGCCGACTTCCTGCCGCGGATGACGCATGTCAGCTCTGACCGCCACGTCCTTGCCGACCGAAACCCTGCCGGTCATCGACGTGTCCGGCCTGGGCTCGCCCCGGCACGCAGACCGGCTGGCGGTCGGCCGCCAGCTGCGCGCGGCGTGCCTGGACAAGGGCTTCTTCTACGTGAGCCATCACGGCGTGCCCGCCCATCTCACGCACGACATCTTCCGCGAGGCCGAGCGGTTCTTCGCCCTGCCGCTCGCGGAGAAGATGGCGATCGCCAAGGCCAAGACGTCGATGGCGCGCGGTTATCAGCCGTTGCGCCAGCAGACCCTGCAGCCGGGCGCACCTCCCGACGTCAAGGAGGCGTTCTTCGTCGGCGCCGTGCGGTGGCGGGAGGATGCCGTGGATCCCGACGGCCCCAATCCGGACCCTGGGGCCCAGTGGCCGGCGGCCCTTCCGGCGTTCCGCGACACCCTGCAAGCCTATTTCCGTGCCGTGCTCGATCTGCAGCTCCGGCTCTGGCGCGGGCTGGCGCTGTCCCTCAAGCTCGACGAGGCCCATTTCGCCGGGTTCTGCCGCGAGCCCGACCTGATCATGCGCGTCTTCCACTATCCGCCGCAGCCGGCGCAGGCTTTGCCCGAGGAGAAGGGTGCGGGCGCGCATACGGATTTCGGCGGCCTCACCGTCCTACTGCAGGACGAGTCCGGCGGCCTGCAGGTGTGGAGCGAACGGCACGGGTGGATTCACGCGCCTCCCCTGCCCGGCACGTTCGTGGTCAACCTCGGCGACTTGGTCGCGCGCTGGACCAACGACACCTACCGCTCGACCATGCACCGCGTGGTCAACATGTCGGGCCGCGAGCGTTACTCGGTCGCCTTCCATTTCAACGGCAATCCGGACCACGTGGTCGCGTGCCTGCCGAATTGCCGCAGGGCGGGCGAACCGGAGCGATATCCGCCGATCCGTGCTGCCGACCACGTGGCGGAGCTGATCCGCAAGGCCTATGGCTGACACCTCCGGACTCATCGGGACCACGGAGGCCGGCAGCATCCCGGAAAAGGACCTGCCGCTGCGCTACGACGTCAGGCTCCTCGGGCGCATCCTCGGCGAGACGGTGCGCGCGCAGGAAGGCGATCCGGTGTTCAAGCTCGTCGAGCGCGTGCGCCAGACCGCCGTGCGCTTTCATCGCGAGGCCGACGACAGCGCCCGCAACGAGCTGCAGGCGATCCTGAGCGGCCTGCCGACCGACCAGGCGATCACGACCATTCGCGCCTTCGGCTATTTCTCCCATCTCGCCAACATCGCCGAGGACCAGCACCACATCCGCCGCACGCGCGCGCACGCGATGGCGGGCGATGCGCCGCGCGAGGGCACCATGGCCTATGCCCTGGCCCGGGCGCGCGACGCCGGCATCTCGCGCGGCCAGATGGCCGCGTTCTTCAAGTCGGCGCTGTGCAGCCCGGTGCTGACCGCGCACCCGACCGAGATCCGGCGCAAGAGCTCGATCGACCGCGAGATGGAGATCGCGCGCCTGCTCGACCAGCGCGATCGCATGCAGCTGACACCCGAGGAACTGAACGCGAACCGCAAGGCGCTCAGGCGCGCGGTCCTGATCCTCTGGCAGACCAGCATCCTGCGCGCCAACCGGCTCCGGGTCATCGACGAGGTCGCGAACGGCCTCGCGTATTACGACTACACCTTCCTGCGCGAGCTGCCGCGGCTCTACGCCGATCTCGAGGATGCGCTGGGTGCGGTGCAGCCCGCCTGGGAGGACATCGACCTGCCGTCGTTCCTGCGCCTTGGCAGCTGGATCGGCGGCGACCGCGACGGCAATCCGTTCGTCACCAGCGAGGTGCTGCGCGAGGCGCTGCGCCGGCAAAGCGAGCGGGCTCTCGCCTTCTATCTCGACGAGGTGCATCAGCTGGGCAGCGAGCTGTCGCTCGACGACCGGCTCGTGCGCGTCTCGGAGGAGCTGCGCAAGCTCGCCGACAGCTCGCCGGACCCCCGCACCTCGCATCGGGAGCACGAGCCCTATCGCCGCGCCATCACTGGTGTCTATGCGCGCTTGTCGGCCACCGCCGAGGCGCTCACCCAGGCTCCCAGCCTGCGGCAGGCGGTGGGATCGGCGCCCGCCTATGCGAGCCCTCACGACCTGGAGGCCGATCTCGACGTCATCTACCGGTCGCTGAGCTGGAACGGCTCGACCGGCCTCGCGCGCGGCCGCCTGCGGCACCTGCGCCGGGCGGTCGACGTGTTCGGCTTCCATCTCGCCTCGGTCGACCTGCGCCAGAACTCCGACGTCCACGAGCGGGTGGTCGGCGAGCTCCTGGAGACGGCCGGGGCCGGCAGCGACTATCGCGGCCTGGAAGAGACCGCGCGCATAGCACTTCTCTATACTGAAATGGGCAGCCCGCGGCCGCTGGTGTCGCCCTACATGACCTATTCGGAGACGACGATAGGCGAGCTCGCCATCTTGCGCGAGGCGGCCGAGGCTCGCCGCCGGTACGGCGCAGATGCCGTCCGCCACTACGTCATCTCCAAGAGCGACGGGGTCTCCGACATCCTCGAAGTGGCGCTTCTGTTGCGCGAGGTCGGCCTGTTGCATCCGCGTGAGGGCCGCCTCGACGTGGACATCGTGCCGCTGTTCGAGACCATCGGCGATCTCAAGCGCTGCGGACCGGTCATGGATCGCCTGTTCGCGCTCCCCGAATACCGACGTCTGCTCGCCTCGCGCGGCAACACGCAGGAGGTGATGCTCGGTTACTCGGACAGCAACAAGGATGGCGGCTATCTGACCTCGATCTGGGAGCTGTACAAGGCGGAGCTGGCGCTCGTCGACATCTTCCGCCGCCATGGCGTGGCCTTGCGCCTCTTCCACGGCCGCGGCGGCTCGGTCGGGCGCGGCGGCGGGCCGAGCTACCAGGCGATCCTGGCGCAGCCGCCGGGGGCCATCCAGGGAGCGATCCGCATCACCGAGCAGGGCGAGGTGATCGCGGCCAAATATTCCAACGCCGAGGTCGGCCGCCGGAATCTGGAGACGATCGCCGCGGCCACTCTCGAAGCCACGCTCCTCGAAGGCCAAGCGGGACCGCGCGCCGAGCACATCGCCGTCATGGACGAGCTGTCCACGTATGCCTACGCCGCCTATCGCGGCCTCGTCTACGAGAGCGAAGGATTCGAGCGCTATTTCCGCGACTCGACCGTGATCGGCGAGATCGCCAATCTCAACATCGGCAGCCGCCCGGCTTCGCGCACCAAGTCGAACCGCATCGAGGATCTGCGCGCCATCCCGTGGGTGTTCAGCTGGTCGCAGTGCCGGCTCATGCTGCCCGGCTGGTTCGGCTTCGGCAGCGCGGTCAACGCCTGGGTCGCCGCACACGAGGCGGACGGCATGGAGGCGCTGCGCCGCATGCACCGCGAGTGGCCCTACTTCCAGACGGTGCTCTCGAACATGGACATGGTTCTGGCCAAGAGCGACGTCGCGATCGCGTCGCGCTACTCGGAGCTGGTGGCCGATGCGGCCCTGCGCGAGGCCATCTTCGGCCGCCTGCGCGCCGAGTGGCAGGCCTCGGTCGACGCGGTTCTGGCGATCACCGAGCAGCGGGCGCTGCTCGAGCGCAACCCGTTGCTGGCACGCTCGATCCGCAACCGCTTCCCCTATATCGATCCGCTGCACCATGTGCAGGTCGAGCTGCTCAGGCGCCATCGCGCAGGCGATGCAGACCCGCGCGTCGTCGAAGGCATCCACCTCACCATCAACGGCATCGCCGCGGGCCTCCGGAACAGCGGGTAAGCCCGAGCGCGGCCCTCAGCCCCGCGGGCGGGCCGCGTCCGCGAACTGCCGGGGCGTGTGGCGACCAACACTTGCCACAGGCACGTTCGCGGCGAAGGCCTCCCGTTTCGGGACCAAATTCACCGGCAAAAAGCGGTATCTGCCTCTCGCGGCCACTGCCCTCGACGGCCGGTCGAGCGTACCCTGTTCTCCAGACAGGAGAGGCGGCACGATGGCCAATTCACTCATGACATCCGTCATGGCGCGCGAGCGCGCGCGTCACGCGCGCGAAGAGGCGATGAAGCAAGCCAGCTTCACGCTCCGCTATCACATGCAGGAGACGGCGGCCCAGTTCGACCTGCTCGCGGCCGAGCTCGACAGGCTGGAGCGAGCCGGCGGCTAGCCCGCCAACCAGGCCCGGGCGTCGCGATAGAGGCGCTCGAGCTCCGGGCTGCGCGGGGTGGGGCGGTCGGGCGCCACCGTGAGGCCGCGCTTGGTCTGGAGGTAGGCGACGTGACGGTAGCCCTCGGGGAAGCGCTTCAGGATCGCCTCGTCGAGCTTGAGGATCGCGCCGGGCCGCACCGGGTCGAGCCGGTCCTTCTCGTACACCACGCCGCGCTGAAGGATGCGCCACGCTCCCTCCAGCTTCACAAAACGATCGTAAAACCGGCCGTAGCACGTGACGTCGACCTCGACGTCGTCGACCGTGTCGCGGACCATCAGGATGATCCGCGATTCGGCCAGCGCCTTGGCGCCGTTGAGCTCGGCCACCGTGCCGCCGATGAAATGCGCGCTGCGCGAGCCCGCGGCCCACGAGCGCTGGCACCCGGCGATGAAGTCCTCCACGCCGCCCGTGAACCAGGTCGCGGTCATCGTGCCGTCGGGGTGGAACGCGCGGCGCAGGCCGTCCCAGTTCCCGGTGTCGCGCCACAGCGCCCAGCTTTGCACCACCTCGCCGATCGCGAGCTTGTCAAGCCACGCCGCCGTCAGTCCCTGATCGCTCATGTTCGTCCCCTACTCTGCCGTCACGCCGGCGCGCCGCACCAGCTCGCCCCATTTCGCGATCTCGGCCGCCACGAAGCGTTCGGTCTCGTCCGGGGTCATGTCGAGCACGCGCCCGCCGCTTTTCTCGAACGTGGAGACGGATTGCGGGTTGTGCGTGGCCCGCGCCACCTCCGCCTGCAGGCGCTGGACGATCGGCCGCGGCGTCTTCGCCGGCGCGAACAGGCCGAACCAGGTCTCCATCTCGAATTTGGCCACGCCGGTCTCGGTGATCGTGGGCACGTTGGGCAGCAACGGGTTGCGCGCCGCACTCGAAATCGCCAGCGCCTTCACCTTGCCGGCGTCGATATAAGGCCGCGCCGTCGTCGTGTTGTCGTAGAAGAGATCGACGCGCCCGCTGATGAGGTCCGTATACACCGGCTGCGCGCCCTTGAAGTTGACCTGCTCCATGGAAACACCGGTCAGGTTGAGCAGGATGACCGCGCCCACGTGCTGGCCGCTGCCGATGCCGCCGATCGCGAGGTTGAGCTTGCCCGGGTTGGCGCGCGCGAAGTCGATGACATCCTTGAGCGAGGATTGCGGCAGGTCCGGCCGCGCGATCCAGGTGTAGGAGTAGCTCACCGCGAGCCCAAGCGGAACGAAGTCGGCCGGGCTGTAGCCCGGATCCTTGTAGAGCGGCGCATTGAGCGCGATGTTGCTCAGCCCCCCGACGAGGAGCGTGTAGCCGTCGGCCGCCGCCTGGGCGGCACTGCGCGTGCCGATCAAGGTACCGGCCCCGGCGCGATTCTCGACCACGAAGTTCTGGCCCAGTTGCGCGCCGAGCTTGTCGGCCAGCACCCGGCCGACGAAGTCGAAGCCGCCGCCCGGCGTGGACGGCACGATGATCCGCACCGGCCGGTCCGGATAGTCCGCGGCCTTGGCGGGCACGGCCGCCGCAACCAACAAAATGCAGGCCAGCGCACGTATCGCGCTCGTCATGTCGTCGTCCTCACTGCAATTTCGGGGCGAAGTCCTGGTCCGGATAGGTCGAGGCGTCCGGCACCTTGATCACGATCATCGCGCGATTCACGCCGGCGTGACAGCCGTTGCACGCCTCGGTGAGCTGGCCGAACGCGCCGGCAAAGCGCTGCGCATCCTTGGCCTTGACCGCCTCCTGCAGCGCCGCCATCGGCGCCTTCACCACCTCGACCATGTCGGCGATCGAATAGGAGCGCCAGGTCGGCCACACGCGCGCCACGCGCTCGAAGGACTCCTCCATCTGCCCGAGCTCGAAGGAGGCGAGCGGCCAGTTTTTGGACCGCCCGGCGAGCGCCAGCTTGATGTGGCGCGACTGGATCGTTTCGATCATGAGATCGCCCAGGCCCGGACGGTACGCAGGCGGCGGTGAGGCGGTCTGCGCGATCGCCGCCGACACGCCGACCAGGACGGCGACCGCAAACCCTGCGAGCATCGCAGATCTCATTGCTTCACCATGATGCAGTCGACCTCCACCGACGCGTTGGGGCTGTCGGAGGCGACCTGCTTGGTGGCCGCGAATTCCTTGTAGCCGTCCTTCGCGCAGGTGAACTTGACGTCGTCAGGGCTGACGTTGGTGCCGAATCCGGCGACGTGAAAGTGGCCCTCGTCGTTGGTGCGCAGGATGATCGTGCCGGCCTTGATCTCGACCGTGAGCTTGGCGTCGGCAATCGGATTGCCGTCGCGGTCCTTGACCCAGCCGAAATACGGATGGCCCGCGTCCTCCTGCTCGTCCGGGCCGAACCCTTCGCTCCCTCCGGCCCAGGCAGCACCCGCAACCGCGAGGCAGAGAACGGCGGCAAGAGCGCAGGCGTGTCTCACGGAACGCTCCACCTATGCCACCCGGATGAACCAGCCACGCAGCAGAAACACGAGAACCATAAGGACCGCCAACGGCACGACCCAGGTCAGGGTGGGCCAGGCGGGGCTCGACCAGCGGCCCCCCGCCCGGCCAGCCGGCAGCGCCGCGGCGATCCCGGCCACGATCGCAGCGCCGATGGCCGAGGTGGCAAGCCACCCCCACCAGTACATCGCCGGACCGGCCCGCGGCGTGGGCGGCGCGTAGACCAGGGGATGAAACTCGCCCGCGCGCGCGAGATAGGTGAACAGCGCCCAGTTGTTGTCCATGGACAGGACGTAGAGGACCGCGAATGCAACCGAGAACACCGGGAAGACGCGCGCGATGCTCATGGCCCGAACCCGCGGATGCTGCTGACCACGTGGCCGACGATGAAGGCGTACCAGACGATGAATGCCAGCAGCGCCGTCACCGCCTTGCGCGCCACCGCCATCTCGGCCGCGAGCGGCTGGCGCCAGAAATACCAATAGGCCGGCAAGAGCCCGAGCCCGACCGAGACGAAATGCTCTTTGAGCTCGAACACGCCGTTGGCGGCACTCAGCCGCAGATCCTCGAAGAAGCTGCGCACGCCGATGCGGTAGGTCGGATAGAGGATCGAGCCCAGCAGAACCGTCGCGACGTAGAGGACGACGACCGTGTTGGCGTAGGAGGCGCCGCGCACGGCACGGAAGCCGTGGAACACGGTGCCGCCGCCCGCCCTCGCCGGCCACCAGACGCTCAGGCTCTGATGGGTCAGCGCACCCAGCATGAAGACGGCGCACAGCCCATGGAAAATGAGCAACGTGGTGATCACGCGTATCCTCCCGCTGCCGATTATGGCGTGCGTGCCGGGGCTTGACCAGCCGACACGGCTATTCGATGCCGGCCGCGCGCAGGTATTGCGGGTCGACAAAGCGGTCGGCGGACGGCAGCGGAGCCTTGAGCTGGCCGGCGCCGGCCATGAGCGCACTGGAGCGCGCGAGCGCCTCGCGGTCGATCTCGCCCTGGCGCGGCAGGACGTGCCGGTCGGGCTCGAGATAGAGCGCCAAGGTCGCCCGCGCGTCCGCCTCGGTGCAGCGCGTATCTTCGACGATCGTGGCCGCGACGGCGCTGCGGTTGGCCGGGTCGCGGATGAAGCGGAAGGCCGCGGCCAGCGCCCGCACGTAACGCACGACCACGTCCTTGTGCGCGTCCGCCCAGCCGCGGCGCGCGGCGGTCACGGTGTAGAGGAAGGGCGGGGCCACCTCGCGCGAGGTGCCCAGGATGCGATAGCCCTCGCGCGCCGCCGTGACATCCTGCGGCTGGCCCAACGGTACCGCCTCGCAGGCGCCGCGCTTGAGGCACGCAAGCCGCTGCGGCGTGCCCGAGATCGTCTCGACGCGGACGTCGCCGGCGGCAAGCCCGTGCCGGGCCAGCAGCGCATTCATGGCCATGGCGATCGGCCCCGCCTCGTCCGCCATGCCGACCAGCTTGCCCTTGAGGCCAGCAAAGCTCTTGATCTCCGGCCGCACGACCAGGCTGTAGATGGGGTCGTTGAACTCGGCCGCGACCGCGACCACGTCGTCGCCCGCGAGCACGCGCCGGATCAGGAAGGGAGTCGCCACATGCGTGAGCTCGACCGTGTCGTCGTTCAACGCATCGATCATCTTGTCGGCCCCACCCGCGATGAAGAACTGCCGCACCGCGAGCCCTTCGCGCGCGAACTGGCCCTGGCGCTGGGCGACGTGGACCGGCAGTGAAAAGACGCTGCGCTCGGCCGAGAACGCCTGACCGTAGCGCAGCGCCTGCGGGTCCGCGGCGGCGGGCGGCATCGCCGTCAGCAGCAGCACGAATCCCGCGACGAGCGCGGCCGGCGGCCGGTGGATCATTCTTTCGAGATTAGACGCACCCCGGGTCAGCCGGAAGGGCGATCCCGGCCGCCGCCCGCACCCCGAAGCTCGATCCCCGCGAAGAGCATGCCCGCGTTCCCGGCCCGATTTCGGGTCTCGAGCTGTTCGCACGCTACCTTCCCGCGCGTCGTCCGCAGGAAGGCGATGGTGACATCCGACATCGACATGGGGGGATACTCCCTTTGCTACGTCACACCGATCACAACACCGATCCGGGCCCGAGGGTTTGGGCGAACGCTTCGGTTAAGACCGTAGAAACCGTCGCGATTTATTCTTGTGTGGTATTCGCAGCCCCCGGATTATCATGGGATTCCATGAGCTTTCCCGCCGCTAGCCTGACATGACCGCGAGCTTCGTCACGGCCCTGCCCAGCCGCGGGAGCATCGCCGCCGCCGTCGCGATCGGAGGCTCGCTCGTGGTTGCCTTCGGCGCCACGCTGGCCGTCGCCCGCGCCGATCTGCCGCACGTCCCCGAGATCCTGGTCGCCTACGACGCGGCCCTGATCATGCTGAGCCTGATGACCGCCTATCTGCTGTTCGGTCAGTTCATGGTGTCCGGCACGGTCTCGGTCGCCGTGCTCGCCACCGCCTACATGGTCACGGGCCTGCTGCAGGTCGAGAACCTGCTGTTCTTCCCCGGCGTGTTCCTGCGCCAGAACATCTACCAGGTGGACGCGGCGAGCCCGATCTGGGTCTGGCTGATCTGCCACGTCATCTTTCCGGCCCTCGTCTGCCTTTACGCGTTCGTCGACGGGCGAAAGCACACCGTGCCGCCGGCGCGGGTGAACGCGGCGATGATGGGCCTCACCGGGGTCTCCGTGCTCGTGATGCTGGCCGTGTTCTGCCTCGTCACCTATGGCATCCGGCTGCTGCCGCCGCTCGTCATGACCCGGAACTCGATCGACCTCGTGTCGACCGGCCTCGGTCCCGCGGCCTGGGCGCTGAACGTGGCCGCCCTGGTCCTGCTGGTCGGGCGCTTGCGCTGCCGCTCCCTGGTCCAGCTGTGGCTGTCCGTGGCGGTGCTCGCCTCGCTGCTCGACCTGACGGTGACGATGTACGCGCCGCTGCGCTATTCGGCGGGCTGGTACCTGTCGCGGGTCATCAGCCTGGTCGCGACCGGAATCGTGCTCGCGGCCATGTTGCGCGAGATGACGCTTCTCTATGCGCGCGTGGCCGACCTCAACGACCGGCTCGAGCAGATGGCGGTCACCGACGGCCTCACCGGCCTGGCCAACCGCCGGCACTTCAATCAGACCCTCGACCGCGAGTGGCGGCGCGCCCGGCGCGAGATCGACCTCGTGTCGTTGCTGATGATCGATATCGATCATTTCAAGGGCTACAACGACCGGCTCGGCCATCTCGCGGGCGACGAGTGCCTGCGGCGCGTGGCGCGCGCCATCGGATCCTGCGTGCGCCGGCCGCTCGACCTCGCGGCGCGCTACGGCGGAGAGGAGTTCGCGATCGTCCTGCCGGGGACCGATGCGGCCGGCGCGCTCGCGGTGGCGCAGCGTGTACGCGAGGCGGTCGCGGCGGTCGCCCTTCCGCATCCGGACACCGGGACGCCGGTGACGGTCAGCATCGGCATCGCGACCTTGCGGCCGATCGCCGACGATTCGGAGACCATCCTGATCGCCGCCAGCGACGAGGCCCTCTATCGCGCCAAGCGTGCCGGCCGCGACCGCGCCGTGGCGCACGACGCCACGGCGGCCGAAGCGCCGGTGCCAGACCGCGTCGAGGCCGATTAAGACCCCGCTATTCGTAGCGCAACGCGTCGATGGGATCGAGGCGCGCCGCTTTCCGCGCCGGGTAGTAGCCGAAGAAAATCCCGACCGCCGCCGAGAACGCGAATCCGCCGGCGATCGCGGCCGCCGAGATCGGGGCCGGCCAGCCGGCGATCCATGTGAGACCCATGGCGAATCCCACGCCCATCAGGATGCCGGTAATGCCGCCGCTGACGCTCAAAAACACCGCCTCGGCGAGGAATTGCAGCAGGACGTGAAGCCGCCGCGCGCCGATCGCCATGCGCAGCCCGATCTCGCGCGTCCGCTCGGTCACGGACACAAGCAGGATGTTCATGATGCCGATGCCGCCGACCAGGAGCGAAATCGAGGCGACGGCCGCCAGTAGAAGCGCCATGATCCGGCTGCTGCTTTCCGCGGTCTCGACGAACTGGCTGAGATTGCGCACGTCGAAATCCTTGAGCGCGCCGGGCTTGATGCGATGGCGCAGGAGCAGCGTCTGGGTCGCCTGGCCGATGGCGGTCTGGACCTCCTCCGGACTCACCGCCTGCACGAAGATCATGTTCGCAAACCCGGTGAGGCGCGCCTGCAGATTGTAGGGATTGGGCGGCGGCAGATAGGGCCAGTTGAACGGCGTTTGCGCTTGCGTCGGTGCGGCGACGCCGAGCACCTTGCGCTCGGCGGTGGTGAACGGCGTCATGAGCAGATCGTCCTGGTCCGTGCCGAACGGCGACTGGCCTTTGGCCGCGAGCACGCCGACCACCTGCAGCGGCACGCTCTTGACCTGGATGAACGCGCCGATCGGGTTCTCGCCGGGGCTGAAGAGCTGGCTGTACACAGTCTGGCCGATGACGGCGACGAGTGCGGCCCTCGCCTCGTCATCGGCCGTGATGCCGCGGCCGGCGGCGACGGTCCAATTGGTGATCGGCGGGTAAGTGGAATTGACGCCCTGGATCATCGTCGTCCAGTTCTGGTTCTCGTACTGCACCTGTCCTTGTTGCCGGATGAGATAGCCGACCTGGGCCACGGCGGGATCCTCGCGGCGGATCGCACGCGCATCCTCGACCGTCAGGGTGCTGGCGCTACCGAAGCCGGAACGGACGCCGCCGGTCGACACGGCGCCGGGAAGAATCACCACCACGTTCGTGCCGAGGCTTTCGATCTGCTTGCGCACCGCCTCGTTCGCCCCCTGCCCGATCGCCACCATGACGATGAGAGCTGCGACGCCGATGAACACGCCCAGCATGGTGAGGGCCGAGCGCATCTTGTTGCGGCCGATCGCCTGCATTGCCGCCGCGGCGACCATCAGCGCGAAGGCCCCCGACGCGGCACCGCCTGTCGGGGGTGCGACGGCCGGCCGCATGGGAGTTGCCCCGAGCCTCCGCCCGGGCGTCGCCGCCGTCTTCGACACGCGCTCGTCGGACACGATCTGGCCGTCGCGCATCGTCACGACGCGATCGGCGTAGGCGGCGACGTCGGCCTCATGAGTGACGACGATCACGGTGACGCCCTGCTCGCGGTTCAGCGTTACGAGCGCGTCCATGATTTCGTGCGACGTCTTCGTGTCGAGATTGCCGGTCGGCTCGTCGGCCAGCAGAAGCCCTGGTCGGTTGATCAGAGCGCGAGCGATGGCCACGCGCTGCTGCTGGCCGCCGGAGAGCTGCCCCGGCGTGTTGCGCTCGCGCTCCCCGAGGCCGAGCTGCCGCAGGGCCGCCCGCGCCCGGTCGATGCGCTCGCCCCGCCGCTTGGGGCCGGTGGCCGCGTAATAAAGCGGCAAGCCGACGTTCTCAAGGGCGCTGGTGCGCGCCAAGAGATTGAAGCTCTGGAACACGAATCCCAGGCGCTCGCCGCGGATGCGCGCGAGCTCCGGCTCGTGGAGGCCGGCGACATCGCGGCCTTCGAAGAAATAACGCCCGCCAGTCGGCCGGTCGAGGCAGCCGAGAATGTTCATCAGGGTCGACTTGCCCGAGCCCGACGATCCCATGATCGCGACGAATTCGCCGGGCTCGACCACGAGGTTCACGCCGCGCAGCGCGTGGACCTGGACGTCGCCGATGGCGAATGTCCGGGTCACGTTCTCGATTCTGATGACGGGGTCGATCCGGATGACTGAAGCCACGCGAACGATCCTTTGGCGGTACCGGCTCAGAGCCGCGGTTGCGGCAGTCCCGATCGACCGGCAGCACCGTGGTCTTCGCCAACGATCACCTGCTCGCCCGGGCGGAGGTCGCCTTTGACGATCTCCGTGAAGCTCTCGTCATCGACGCCGGTCGCGACCGGAACGGCCACCGGGCCGCCGTCTCGCAACACCCAGACCCGGGCCTCGCCGGCAGGAACAGGCGCCATGCCTCCGGGTGCGTAGCGGAGCGCCTGGTTCGGCACCCGGACAACGTTGGCTCTTTGATCGACGATGATGCGGGTGGACGCGGTCATGCCGGGCATGAGCGCCAAATCGGTGTTGGCGACGCTCACGACCGCGTCAAACGTGACGACGTTCTGGACGGTCTGCGGTGACTGCCGGACCTGGGTGACCGTGCCCTCGAAGATCCGCTTGGGATAGGCATCGACCGTAAACGTCGCCTTGTCCCCTTCCTTGACCCCGCCGATGTCGCTCTCGCTCGTGTTGGTGTCGACCTGCATCTTCTGGAGGTCGGTGGCGATCAGGAACAAGGTCGGCGTCTGGAAGCTCGCGGCGACCGTCTGCCCCTGGGTCACGTTGCGCGACACGACCGTGCCGTCCACTGGCGACACGATGTCGGTGTACTCGAGGTTGAGCTTGGCTCCCTCGACCAGGCCTTCGTCGAGCTTGACCGTCCCTTCGTCCTGGTCGACGAGGTAGAATTGGTCCTCGGCCTGCTGGCGCGCGATCGAATCCTGTGCGGCCAGCTTCTGATAGCGCGTCAGGTTCGCGCGATCCTTGTCGAGGATCGCCTGGTCACGCGCGAGCTGACCGGAATACTGGTCGAGAGCCGACTGAAAAGGACGCGGATCGATCTTGGCGCAGACCTGACCGGCCTTCACTTGCGTGTTGTAGTCGCAGTAGAGCCGCTGGATGACGCCGGACACGTAGCTGCCGACGATGATGGTGAGCTCGGGATTGACCGTGCCGGTCCCGGAGACTGTCCGGGTGACATTGCCCTGCGTGACCGCGGCGGTCGTAAAGCGGACCGGGACCGTGCCATGGGAGGCCCACCAGGCAACGCCGGCCGCGATGAGTACCAGGGCCGGGAGGCCTCCGGCGACCCAGTAGCTTTTCAGGCCGAGATGGCCGATCCATCCGCCCGGCTTTGCCGCGGGCGGCACATCGGTACGCGCCGTGGTGGACGGCGTCGAAACGAGTTGATCTAGCATGGGCGCAGCCTAAATCCGGCCGGCCAACCGCACCTTGATTTCGATCAAATCCGTGCTTACGGCGCCTACTTGCACGCGCCGATCGAGCCGGATCCGCATCGGCGGCCGTCGATCCAGATCGCCCGGTTCAGCTTGGCCCCCTGAAGATCGACGCCCGTGACGACGGCGCCGGTCAGATCGGCGCCCGCGAGATTGGCGCCGGCCAGGGAAGCGCCGGTCAGGTTCGCCCGCCGCAGGTGCGCCCCCTCGAAATCCACGCGCGACAAATCGGCCTGCCGCATGTCGGCGGCCGCAAGATTGACGTTAGTAAGGTCGGCGCCGCTGAGCTTGGCCGAGACCAGGATCGTCTGCTCCATGGTCGCCCGCTTCAACACCGCACCGGCGGCGATCGCACCGGTCATGTCGGCGCGCGACAATTTCGCATCGCTGAGGCTGGCGCCGCTCAGATTGGCGTGCCGGAGATCGGCGCGCGACACGTTGGCGCCCTGAAACTTTGCTGTGTTGAGGTTGGCCTGCGACAGGTTGGCGCCGCTGAGGTCCGTCTCGCTGAGATCCGCCGTGCGCAGGTCCGCATGGAGGAAATTCGCACCCTGCAAAATAGCCTTGGCGAAGCTCGTCCCGCGCAGATCGGCGCCCTCGAGATTGACGCCGGGCAGACGCGCACCGCTCAGGTCCTGGTTGGTGCACGCGACGTTGGCCTCGAGACGGCAGCTGCCGATCACCTGCTGGCCCTCTGCGGCCGCGGCGAGGACGCCGGCGAGGAGCAGCGCAGCACCCATGCCGACCCAGGAAGTTCTGCTGACAGCCATAGGATCATGATGCGGCAGGCATCGCGGCGGATCAAGCCGCCAGCCTCGTGCGCCGGTTTCAGTAGAGCGTGATCTCGCGCGCGAGCAGTTGCCGCCACAGCCCGTCGAGGGCAGCGAGCCCCTCGCTCACGATCCGGTCGAGGGCCGGACGCAGCGCATCGCCGGAGCGCGCGGCTTCGCCGGCCAACCGCAGCTGGACGATCTGCGGCTCGCGCACCGGCCGGCCGATGCGGCTGACGAGGTAGCATTCGACCGCGGTGAGGCCAGGAACCTCACGCAGGACCTGCGCCGCGATCTGGCGCGCGGCGACGTTGTAGAGCTTGCCCACATGGGTGATCGGGTTCTTGCCGGCGACCGATTCCATGGTCATGGGCCGGTGCGGCGTGATCAGGCCGTTGGCGCGGTTGCCCCGGCCGGCTTCGCCGTCATCGCCTGCCTCGGCAGACGTGCCGGTCACGGTGAGATAGATCGAGCCGCGCAGAAGGTCGTCGGCCGCGTTTACCGCAATCGTCGGCGGCCGGGACGAGATGCCTTCCGCCACACCTGACGCGATGGCCGTCACCTCATTCGTCCCGGCGACGTAATCGTCGAGCTGGCCAATATAGCGGTCGATCATGGCGCATGAGATCGTGAGCTCCACGTCCTCGTCGCGGCGCACGCCCATCACCTTCACGTCTTCGCCGAGGACCGGATGCCGGCGCTTGATGAACGGCAGGTTCAGCTCGCGCTCGGCCGCGAGCACCAGGCTCTCGAGCGCCGTCGCCGGCGCATAGCCGACGCCGATCGACGTGTCGTTGGCCAGCCACACGCCCGATTTCTGCTGGCGCAAGAACAGATCGACGAGATCGGCCGAGCCCGGCCGGATCAGGCTGTGGATCTTGACGTGGCGGCCCGGGTCGAGGTGGCGGAGATGCTGGCGCAGCCAGGCGCGCGCGGTCTCCACGGCGATCTCTTCGATCGGGACCACGGCGCCCTTGAATTCTCGCGTGGCGCGGCCGGCAAGGAAGATCTCGATTGGTGCCAGGACCTCGCCGCCGCCGAACGCCGGCCGCGAGGCGCCGCCCCACAGCAGCACCTTGTCGACATTGTGGTGGAGGACAAAGCCGAAGCGCTCGCGGTAATGCGCGGAGAGCGCGCACGATAGCTCCTCGGCGAGCGCATCGCAGATCGTGTCCGGATGGCCGAGGCCCTTGCGTTCGACGATCTCGACCGGCTGGGCCGCCGGATCGGCGCATTCGGAGATGTGCAGCGGCTGTGTCACCCCGGCAGTGTCCGCGGTCGGACCGGACGGCGCTTTGATCGAAATCAAGGCCTTGACCGGCAAGCCGTGCGAGTTTTCCGCTCACTATCGCGCCGGAGGCTGCCACGCCCACCCTGACCACACCCGTCCTCGCGCATCGCCGCTTCCCGGAGACCGGCGGCGAACAGGTGAATACCGTCGCGCGCTTCGCAGCCGATCCGGCGGAGCTCATTCGCCTGTATCGCGCGATGGTGCTGACCCGCACCTTCGATGCCAAGGCAATCGCGCTGCAGCGTACGGGGCGGCTCGGCACCTACGCCTCCTCGCTGGGCCAGGAAGCCGTTTCGGTCGGGCTGGCGAGCGCCATGCGCGCGGATGACGTCCTGGTGCCCAGCTTCCGCGAGCACGGTGCGCAGCTCTGGCGCGGCGCCACGCCGCTCGAGCTGCTGCTCTACTGGGGTGGCGACGAGCGCGGGAATTCGTTCGCCGCCGCTGCGCAGGACTTTCCGAACAGCGTGCCGGTCGGCAGCCACGCCCCACATGCGGCGGGTGTCGCCCTGGCGTTCAAGCTGCGCGGTGAGCCGCGCGCTGCCGTCTGCGTGTTCGGCGACGGCGCCACGTCGAAGGGCGACGTGGCCGAAGCGCTCAACATCGCCGGCGTCTGGAAGCTGCCCGTCGTATTCGTGATCAACAACAACCGCTGGGCGATCTCCGTGCCGGTCGAGCGCCAGACCGCCGCGCATACGCTGGCGCAGAAATCAATCGCCGCCGGCATTCCCGGCGAGCAGATCGACGGCAACGACGTGATCGCGGTCCGCGACGTGGTGGCCCGCGCACTGACCAAGGCGCGCGCCGGCGGCGGACCGGGCTGGATCGAGGCGCTCACCTACCGGCTGGGCGACCATACGACCGCCGATGACGCGAGCCGCTATCGCGACGACGCCACGGTCAGCCCGCATTGGGCCGACGAGCCGGTCGCGCGGCTGCGCAGCCATCTGGTGGAGATCGGCGCGTGGCACCGCGAGGACGAAGAGCGCCTCCTCGCGGAGCTGGGCGCCATGATCGACAGCGCCGTGAGCGAGTATCTCGCGACACCGCCCCAAGCATCGTCAACGATCTTCGACTTTACCTACGCCGCGCTGCCGAAGGATCTCGCGATGCAGCGCGCAGCGGCCCTCGGCGAGAGCACCTGACATGACCGAGATCACGCTCGTCCAGGCGGTCAATCTCGCGCTCGCGCGCGCCATGGAAGCGGACCGCTCGGTTGTTGTGCTCGGCGAGGACGTCGGCAAGGACGGCGGCGTCTTCCGCGCCACCGACGGCCTGCTCGCCCGGTTCGGTGAAGCGCGCGTCCTCGACACCCCGCTCGCAGAGGCGGCCATCGCCGGCCTGTCGGTCGGCCTCGCCGCGCAAGGGTTCCGCCCGGTCGCCGAGATCCAGTTCACCGGATTCATCTATCCGGCCATCGACCAGATGGTGAACCATGCCTCGCGGCTGCGTACCCGGACGCGCGGCCGGCTGACCTGCCCGATGGTGCTGCGCTCGCCCTGCGGCGGCGGAATTCATGCGCCCGAGCACCACTCGGAAAGCCCCGAGGCGATGTTCGCGCATGTTCCGGGCCTGCGCGTGGTCATCCCCTCCTCGCCGGCGCGCGCCTACGGGCTGCTGCTGGCCGCCATCCGCGATCCCGATCCGGTCGTGTTCTTGGAGCCCACGCGGCTCTATCGCGCGGTCAAGGAAGACGTGGCCGACGACGGTCAGGCGCTGCCGCTCGATCGCGCGTTCGTGCTGCGGGACGGCACCGATCTCACGCTCGTCACCTGGGGCGCCATGGTCACGGAGACGCTCGCGGCCGCGGACACCCTCGCAGCCGAAGGAGTCGACTCCGAGGTCATCGACCTTGCGACGCTCAAGCCGCTCGACGCGGACACGCTTCTCGCCTCGGTTACCAAGACCGGCCGCTGCGTCATCGTCCACGAAGCGCCACTGACCGGCGGCTTCGGCGCCGAGGTCGCGGCCCGGCTTGCCGAGCGGGCGCTGACCTCGCTGCTGGCACCGATCGAACGCGTGACCGGCTACGACATCGTGATGCCCCTGCCGCGGCTCGAGCACCATGACATGCCGGGTGAGGCCCGGATCCTGGCCGCGGCGCGGCGGGCCCTTGCCTATCAATGACAGGGGCTTACCAATGACGATCTTCGCTCTGCCCGATCTCGGCGAAGGGCTCCACGATGCGGAGATCATTGCGTGGCATGTCGCCGCGGGCGATCACGTGGTCGCCGACCAGCCCTTGGTGTCGGTGGAAACCGACAAGGCGGTGGTGGAGGTTCCATCGCCGCAGGCCGGACGCATTGCGCGCCTGTGCGCGCGGCCGGGAGACCGGATCAAGACCGGCGCCCCGCTCGTCGAATACGAAGAAGGGCCTCATCCCGACACGGGGGCGGTCGTCGGCGAACTGGCGGCGGGCGCCACGGCGCCGCAGCCGCGGGCCGCTGCAGTACCGGTCGCACCGCATCCTGGGACCAAAGCCGCACCGGCGGTCAGGGCGCGCGCCAAAGCACTCGGCGTCGACCTCGCGCGCATCGCACCGAGCGGCCCCGGCGGCACCATCACGCTCGCCGACCTCGAGGTCGCTGCGGAAGCCACGCCTGCAGGCGCCGGCGAGGTCTTGCGTGGCGTACGCCGCGCCATGGCGCTCAACATGGCACGGAGCCGCAGCGAGGTCGTGCCCGCCACCGTGCTGGATGACGCGGATATCACCGGCTGGCGCGCGGACGAAGACGTCACGATCCGCCTCATTCGGGCGCTCGTGGCCGGCAGCGCGGCCGCCCCCGACCTCAACGCCTGGTTCGATGGCAGGACGATGACGCGCCGCGTTCACCGGGCGGTCGATCTCGGTCTCGCGGTCGACACCGACGACGGGCTGATCGTCCCGGTCTTGCGCGACGTCGGCAGCCGGCCGGCGGCCGATCTCAGGCGCGGTCTCGACGCGCTGAAGGCCGACGTGCGGGCGCGCAAAGTGCCGCTGGCCGACCTCAAGGGCCAGACGATCACGCTGTCGAATTTCGGCATGCTGGCCGGGCGCTACGCGGCGCTCGCCATCGTGCCGCCCCAGGTCGCGATCCTCGGCGCCGGCCGGGCACGGCCCGAGCTCCGGCCCGTGAACGGCCAGGCCGTCGTGCGCCGCATCCTGCCGCTGTCGCTGACCTTCGATCACCGCGCGGTCAGCGGCGGCGAGGCCGGACGCTTCCTGCGCGCCGCCATCGACGATCTCGAAACGCCGGCCTGACCGCATCTTTTCCAGGAGACATGCCATGCCCGACCCGTTCCGTTTCGCCGATGAGCTAGGCCCGCTCAAGATCGTCCACATCCACCGGCCGGCCGTGGGTCTCAAGGCCGTGGTCGCGGTCGACAACGTGGCGTGCGGCCCGGCGATCGGCGGCTGCCGCATGGCGCCCGACGTCAGCGCCGAGGAAGCGTTCCGCCTCGCCCGCGCCATGACCTTCAAGAACGCGGCCGCGGGCCTCGCGCATGGCGGCGGCAAGTCGGTCATCTTCGGCGATCCGCGCATGCAGACCGCGGACAAGGAGAGGCTCATCCGCGCATTCGCCGGCGTCATCGCCGACGTGACGGACTACATCGTCGGCCCCGACATGGGCACCGACGAGCTGTGCATGGGATGGGTCAAGGACGAGATCGGCCGGGCGGTCGGGCTGCCGCGCGAGATCGGGGGCATCCCGCTGGATGAGATCGGCGCCACCGGCCTCGGCCTCGCGGCCGCCATCGACGCGGCCAAGGACGCGGCCGAAATCACGCTCAAGGGAGCCCGCGTCGCGGTGCAAGGCTTCGGCGCGGTGGGCAAGCACGCCGCGCGCTTCCTCGCCGAGCGCGGCGCCATCCTCGTGGCGGCCAGCGACACGACAGGCACTCTGGCGGATGCGGACGGCCTCGATATCGCGGCGCTGATCCGCCTGAAGGCCGAGGGGCGCAAGCTATACGACCATCCGCGCGGCAAGAAGCTCGACCGCGACGCAATCATCGACGCCGAGTGCGACATCTGGATCCCCGCCGCACGTCCCGACGTGATCCGCGCCGACAACGTCGCCCGCCTGCGCACCCGTCTTGTTGCACAAGGAGCGAATATCCCCTTCACGCCCGAGGCGGAGGCGCAGCTGCACAAGCGCGGCATCCTGGTCCTGCCGGACTTCATCGCCAATGCGGGCGGGGTGATCTGCGCCGCGGTCGAGTATCACGGCGGCACTGAATCGGCGGCACTGGCCACGATCGTGGAGAAGATCGCCGCGAACACGCACGCGGTCCTGGACGAGGTGAAGCGCACCGGCGCCCTGCCGCGCGCCGCGGCCGTGGCGCTGGCAGAGCGGCGGGTGCGCGCCGCGATGGCGACGCACCGCTGGCGCTGAGGGTGACGACAGTGAGCGATCCCCGTCGCAAGCGCGTGCTGATCCTGGGTGCGGCCGGCCGGGATTTCCACAATTTCAACGTCGTGTTTCGCGACGACCCCGCCGTCGAGGTCGTGGCCTTCACCGCGGCACAGATTCCGGACATCGCCGGCCGCCGCTATCCGCCGGCCCTCGCGGGCGCGCTCTATCCCGACGGCATCCCGATCGAAGACGAGGATCGGCTCGAAGACATCTGCCGCGCCCGCAGCGTCGACGAGGTGGTGTTCGCCTATAGCGACGTGCCGCACGCGCAGGTGATGCATCTCGCCGCGCGCGCCCTGGCGCAGGGTGCCGATTTCGCGCTGCTCGGGCCGGCGCGCACGATGCTGGCATCGCGGCGCCCCGTCATCGCGGTCACAGCCGTGCGCACCGGCTGCGGCAAGTCGCAGATCGCCCGCTGGCTGTCGCAGCGGCTGCGTGCGGCGGACAAGCGGGTCGCCGTGCTGCGCCATCCGATGCCGTACGGGAACCTCGCCGCGGAACGGGTGCAGCGCTTTGCCAGCCGTGCCGATCTCGATGCGGCCGCGTGCACGGCCGAGGAGCGCGAGGAATACGAGCCGCACATCGCCGCCGGCGATCTCGTGTTCGCCGGGGTCGACTACGCCGCGATTCTGGAGGTGGCCGAGCGCGAGGCCAACATAATCGTGTGGGACGGCGGCAACAACGATTTTCCGTTCGTGTGCCCGAACCTGCACATCACTGTCGTGGATGCGCTGCGGCCGGACCAGGTCGCCACGCACCATCCGGGCGAGACCTGCGCGCGCATGGCCGACGTGGTCGTGGTGAACAAGGTCGATGCGGCGAGCGATACAGATATCGAGCGCGTGATCGAGGCCATCGAGGCGGTCAATCCGCGGGCCACCATCGTGCGCGCGGCCTCTCCGGTGCGGCTCGAAGGTGTGGCGACCCTCACCGGCAAACGCGTGCTCGTTGTCGAGGACGCGCCCACGATCACCCATGGCGGCATGCCCTACGGGGCTGGTTACGTGGCGGCCCGGCGCGCCGGCGCCACGATCGTCGACCCCCGGCCCTATGCGGCACCGGCGGTGCGGGCCGTGTTCGACCGCTATCCGCATATCGGGCCGGTCCTGCCGGCGCTGGGTTACGGTGCGGCGCAGCTCGCAGCCCTGCGCGAGACCATCGAGCACGCACCGATCGACGCGGTGGTGACGGCGAGCCCCCTGGATCTGGCCTCTCTGCTGGGACTCGCCAAGCCCGTCATCCGCGCGCGCTATGAGTTTGCCGAGGCCGGGGAGCCGAGCCTCGCCGGCCTCATCGACCGCGTCATCGCCGAAACGGGCTAATGCGCCGGACGGGCTCGGCTATCGACTACGTAATAACCCCTAGGTGGTATTCCTGAATATTCGTTAAGCGAACCGCCGCGTAGCGTGCCCCCATCATTCACACGGTGGAGGCGATCATGGCGACGGCACTTCTCTCCAAGCACCCTTCGAGCCCTGTCCGCGCCCCGGCCTTCGCCCGGCCCACCCATCTGCGGCCGGTCCCGGCGACCAGCCCCTCCGCCACCCTCGACCGGATCGGCACCACCGTTTCCTACGCCCGCGGCAAGACCATCATCGAAGAGGGCAATCCCGCGGAATACGTCTACAAGGTGGTCACCGGCGCCCTGCGCAAGATCCGCCTCCTCGCGGATGGCCGCCGCCACATCAACAGCTTCCTCATGCCCGGCGACTTCTTCGGCTTCGCCGAGGGCCGTGATTACAGCCACACGGTCGAGGCGGTGGCCGACGTCACGCTCGTCCGTTATGCCCGCCGCGGCTTCGATGCGGTGCTCGAAAACGATCCGCGTGCCAGCCGCCACTTCCTGGGCCTGGTGAGCCGGACGCTGTCGGCCACCCAGGACCACCTGCTCCTCCTCGGCCGCAAGAGTGCGCTTGAGCGCATGGCGACTTTCCTTCTCGCCCTCTCCGACCGCAGGGCGGCCGGCCACAAGGACGGCACCGAACTCGACCTGCCGATGAACCGCTCCGATGTCGCCGACTATCTCGGCCTCACCATCGAGACGGTCAGCCGCCTGATCACCCGCCTGCGCAGTTTGCGCGTTATCGATACCCCGGATGCCCATCGCATCGTTATCCTCAAGCGCGATGCGCTCGAAGACCTGTCGACCGACGAAGCCGGCGAGGCCTGAGAGACGAGACGGAATGAGACGCTGCCATGGCGACCTTACGCACAGCGGTGACCGCGCATCTCACGCGCTTCCGCGGATTTTCGGCCTGGACGGCGGCGGTCACCCGCGCGCATCGCAAACTCTCTGACGAACGCCGGCCCGAGGACACGGCACCCGTCCTCGCCCTCGGCGACTGCCTCGACCCGTTGGACTGAGACTCCTCCCCGTCCGCTGCCGAACGCAGCAGCGGACAACTTGGCCCCGCGATGGCGCGGGGCTTTTCTTTCCGACACCCGATTTGATTCAAGTCAAGGCCGGCCGGACAGCGCCCGCCTAGAGTCGGCGCGCAACATAGAGGGCAACCATGCCAATCCCGCTTCAGATCACCTTCCGCAACATGCCCCCGTCAGCCGCGGTGCGGACCCGAATCGAGGAGGAAGCAGACAAGCTGACCCTCTTCAACGGCCGCTTGATGAGTTGCCGCGTCGTGATACAGGCGCCGCACCGGCACCACCGTAAGGGCAAGCTCTATCATGTCAGCATCGATGCGAAGGTGCCGGGCACCGAGATCGTGGTGAACCGCGATCCCGGTGAACATCACGCCCACGAAGACGTATATGTCGCCGTTCGCGACGCCTTCAACGCGCTCGCTCGCCGGCTCGAAGACGTGACGCGCACGCGGCGCGGCGATATCAAGGCGCACGAGGCCGAGGCCCACGGCCGGATCGCGCGTCTGTTTGCCGATCACGGCTTCATCGAAAGCAGTACCGGCGATGAAGTTTATTTTCACGCGCACAGCGTCGCGAACGACGGCTTCCATCACCTGCAGGTTGGGGAAGAGATCCGATACGCCGCCGAGACCGGCGAGAAGGGCCTTCAGGCCACGGTGGTCAAACGCGCCGGCAAGCATCATATGGTCCCCTGAGCCACGGAGACCGGGGGAAACGGATTCGGCGAAGTTATCCCCAGGATTCACCGGCTAAACCTCTGATATTTATAAAAAGCGGTCGGGCGACTTTGCGCGTTCGAGAAGGCGCCGGGACGGCTTCATTTCGTCATCCTGGGGCCTGTCTTTTTACCGTATGATGCAACCGTTGTCGGGTGATGCCGGGCACGTTGCCATCGAGGGTTGCCTACCCACGTAGACAGCCGCACTTCCTGGGCCGGAGGTGGGCGATGAAGCGGTACGAAGAACTGCGCGAACAAGCCCGCGAGAAGCTGCATCTGGCGGCGCGCGCGACGGATCAGCCGACGAAGCAGCGACTGGCCGAATCTGCGTTCCAACTGGCGCAGGAAGCCGAAGCCCTGGAGCGCATGGAGCAGGTTCCGGCTCGGAGTTTTGGGAGGACGCTATGACTGACGTGATGACGTCGACGGCGTTGCATTTGCGGGACCGCGCGTCCCGCTATCGCGAGCAGGCCACACTGGCGCCGTCGGACGGACTGGCCGAGGAGCTGAACGCGCTGGCGGACGATTACGAGCAGGATGCCTCGCGTCTCGAGGCACGTCTTGCCCGCGCCAAGAAGACGACGCGGTTAGAGCTCAACTGAGGTTGATGACCGCCGCGTGCGGCAGCGGACCGGAACGGGTCGGAGCCGGGCCGTGCGCGCGCCGGCCACCATCAACGTGACCACCGACACCAGAGCCGTAAGACTGGTCAGAACGAACATGACGCGCTCCCTGGCTTGAGAAGGTAGCGCCATGGAACGGCGGATCGCATCCGCCGGCATTGATCTCAATCAAGTTGGCAGCGGACTACGTAGTTTTAATGAGAGGCGCAGGCGGCGAGCCGGCGATCGCAGTCCTCGGCCAGTCGGCGCAACGCAGGCGCCACCTCGACCGGATAGGGACACGGCTCCAGCCGCCGCAACGGCGCCGGTAGCCGACCGAGTTCCTCCGCCGCATATCGGCGCGCGGCGGCAAGGTCCGGGAAGCGGGCCACGCGGCGCCCCTGGCGCATGGCCGGACACAGCAGCGGCAGCCCGGGCTGCGCATCGCCCACGATCGTGAGCACATCCCCGCTCATCTGGCCGTCCGCGCCATGGCGGCGCCAGGCCTGCTTGCGGCCTGGCCACGTCGCCTTGCCCTCGGAGCGCTTGCGCCGCGCGATACCGGCATATTCCTGCAGCTTGTACGCGCAGTCGAGCGCCGGCGCGTCGGACGACGTGACGAGACTGGTGCCGACGCCATACCCATCGATCGGCGCCTTCTTGGCCTCGATCTGCAGAAGTTCGTCCTCGTCCAGACCGCCGCTGGCGAAGATGATCGCCTTGTCGAGGCCGCCGGCATCGAGGATGCGCCGCACCTTGACCGCATGGTCGGCCAGGTCGCCGCTGTCCAGGCGTACGCCGCGGATGGCGATGCCCTCGCGCTGCAGTTGCGGCGAGAGGCGCACGACCGTCTCGGCGGCGCGCTCCGTGTCGTAGGTATCGATCAGGAGGATGAGCCCCTCGGGCCGGGCCCGGGCGAAATGCAGGAACGCCTCGTCCTCGCGGTCATGTGCCTGGACGAACGAGTGCGCCATGGTGCCGTAGACGGGCACGCCGAACATCGGCGCGGCCAGGGTCGTCGCCGTGCCGGCGAAGCCGGCGAGATAGCTCGCCCGCGCCGCCAGCAGCCCCGCCTCCGCCCCGTGGGCGCGCCGCAACCCGAAATCGACGAGCTGCTTGCCGGGTGCTGCCAGCACCATGCGCGCCGCCTTCGAGGCCACCACGGTCTCGAAATGCGCCAGGTTGATGACGCGGGTCTCGACGAGCTGGGCCTGCGGCAGCGGCGCGATGATGCGGATGATCGGCTCGTCGGGAAAGAACACGGTGCCCTCCGGCAGCGCATCGACGTCGCCCGTGAAGCGAAACTCGGCAAGGCGGGCGAGGAATGCTGGCGCGAACCGGGCGCTGCGCTCGAGATAGGCGACGTCCTCGGCCGTGAAGCGAAGGTTCTCCAGGAAATCCACGACCTGCTCCAGCCCGGCCGCCATCAGGAAGCCGCGCCGCTTGGGCAGCTTGCGCACGAAGAGCTCGAAGACGGCGGTATCGGTGAGCCCGTTCTCCTCGTAAGCCTGCATCATGTTGAGCTGATAGAGGTCGGTGAGGAGCAGGCTCTCGCTCGCGTTGAGCATGGGCGTCCTTCAGCGCTTGCGCGCGGCCAGCAGCTTCCGCAACTCGGGCAGCGGCCGCGTGTTCAGCACGTCGGCCTTGGACAGCCAGCCGCGGCGCGCCTGCCCCACGCCGAAGCCCATGTTGGCGTACTCGGCCGTGGCGTGGGCATCGGTGTTGATGCTCACCAGCACGCCCAGCTCCTTCGCCATCCGGCAATGCGTATCCAGGAGATCGAGGCGGTCAGGGTGGGCGTTCAGCTCGATGAAACAGCCGGACGCCTTCGCCTTGTTGAGGATGGCGGACATGTCCACGTCATACGGCTCGCGTTCGCCGATAAGGCGGCCGGTCGGATGCGCCAGCATGGTCACGTGCGGGTTGTCGAGCGCCTTCAGGATGCGCCCCGTCTGCTCGTCGCGGGCGAGCGCGAACTTGCTGTGCACGGCGGCGATCACCAGGTCCAGCTGCCCCAGGATCGTATCCGGCAGATCGAGGCGGCCGTCATCCAGGATGTCGACCTCGATGCCTTTCAGGACCGCGATGCCTGGGTTCTGCCGATTGAGCGCCTCGATCTGCGCGATCTGGCGCTTCAGGCGCGCCACGTCGAGCCCGTGCGCGACCGTCACATGCCGCGAATGCTCGGTGATCGCGACGTATTCGTAGCCGCGCTCTTTCGCCCCGTCGACCATCTCGCGCAGGCTGTTGCGGCCGTCGGTCGCGGTCGTGTGTGCGTGAAGGTCGCCGCGGATGTCAGGAAGCGTCACCAGGTCGGGCAGTGCCTTGGTGCGCGCCGCTTCGATCTCGCCGCGGTCTTCGCGCAACTCGGGCTCGATGAACGGCAGGCCGATCGCCCGGTACACGGACTCCTCGCTGTCGCCGGCCACGCGCCGGCGGCCGCGGAAGACGCCGTACTCGCTGATCTTCAGGCCGCGGTCCTGCGCCAGGCGGCGGATCGCGATGTTGTGCGCCTTGCTGCCGGTGAAATAGACCAGGGCCGCACCGTAGCTCGCCGGTGCCATGACGCGGATGTCGACCTGAAGACCGCAGCGCAGTACCACCGTGCACTTGGTCGGCCCGCGCGCCAGCACGCGGGCGACCTCGGGATAGCGGACGAACGCCTCCACCACGGGAGCCGCCGTCCTGGCCGTGACCACGATATCGATGTCGCCCACGGTCTCGCGCGCCCGGCGATAGCTGCCGGCGATCGCCACCTGCGCCACTTCGGGCAGCTTGCGGAGATGATCGGCAAGCGGCTCGGCATATTGGGCGGCGATCGCGAGCTTCATCCGGCCGGGCGTTGCGGCCTTGGCGGCCACCGCCTGCTGGATGCGCAGGGCCAGCTTCTCGCCGAAGCGCGGCAGGCGCGCCACGCGGCCGTCGCTCAACGCGCGGCGCAGCTGCGGCATGGTCCGGATGTGCAGCTTGTCATGCAGGAGCTTGACCCGCTTGGGACCCATGCCGGGCAGATGCAGCACCTCGATCAGAGCCGGCGGCATCTTCCTGCGCAGCTGGTTGAGCAGTGCCGTGGTCCCGGTCGTCGCCAGCTCGCCGATCTTTTGCGCGAGGTCCTTGCCGACCCCGGGCAGCTCGGCAAGGTTCTCGCCGCGCGTGACCATGGCCGCGGTCTCTGTCGGCAGCTCATTGACGACCCGTGCGGCGTTGCGATAGGCGCGCACGCGGAACGGATTGGCATCCTCGATCTCGAGGATGTCGGCGATCTCGTCCAGGGCCGCCGCGATGTCGGCGTTGTGGACCGTCCCGGGTCGCGCGCGGCGCGCGGTGTGAGCGGTGATCGCCATGGGGCCGATATCCGTCACTCAGCTCGGCGGCGGCGCGATCACGCCTTCGCGCATCAGCACGTCGGTGGCCCGGCGGGCGCCCCCAATCGCGGTCAGAGCCGCCTGATGAAGCTCGTCATAGGACCGGCGCAGGCGCGACACGCCGTCGATCTGCGCCTGGACCCCGGTGGCCGCCGCCACGCGCGCAGCGACGTCCGCATCGTCCATCGGCGGCAGGATCGCCTCATCCGCGAGACCGCGCCGCTCGGCACAGCGCACGAGCTCGGCCGCCGCCGCAATCGCCATCGTGTCGGTGATCGTCCGCGCCCGACAGTCCAGCACGCCGCGGAAGACGCCCGGAAACACGAGCGAATTGTTCACCTGGTTGGGGAAGTCGCTGCGGCCGGTGGCGACGATACGCGCCCCCGCCGCGTGCGCCTCCCATGGCCAGATCTCCGGCACGGGATTGGCGCAGGCGAACACGATCGCGTCCCTGGCCATGCTCCCGATCCATTGCGGATGGATGACGCCCGGACCCGACTGAGAGAATGCGATGCAGACATCGGCACCATCGAGCGCGGCGGCAGGACCGCCTGCGCGGCGGGCGGAGTTGCTCTCCCGGCAGATGCGCCACTTGTCCCGATACTCGGCTTGGCGCTCGGCGATGTCCTGCCGTCCCGGGTGAAGTGTACCCTTGGAATCGCAGGCAATGACCGCGTGCGGATCGACGCCGCTCGCGACGAGCAGGCGATAGACCGAGATATTGGCGGCGCCCGTGCCGATCATCGCGATCTTGATGCGCCGGATATCCTTGCCGACGACCCGCAGCGCGCCCAACAGGCCGGCGAGGAGGACGGTTGCCGACCCTTGTTGGTCGTCGTGCCAGACCGGGATCGGCATGGTGTTGCGCAAGGCGTCGAGGATGCGGAAGCATTTCGGCTGCGAGATGTCTTCGAGATTGATCCCGCCGAAGGACGGCGCCAGGGCGCGCACGATACGGACGATCTCGTCCGGCTCTTTCGTATCCAGGCAGATCGGCACCGCGTCCACGCCGCCGAGATACTTGAACAACAGCGCCTTGCCCTCCATCACCGGCAGGCCCGCGAGCGGGCCAATGTCACCCAGGCCCAGCACCCGCGTGCCATCGCTCACGATCGCAACGGTGTTGCCCTTGTTCGTGTGCAGGTAGGCGGCGGCCGGGTCCGCCTGGATCGCCTTGCACGGTGCGGCGACGCCGGGCGTGTACCAGACCGAAAAATCCTCGAGGCCGCGGATCGGACATTTCGGGACGGTCTGGATCTTGCCTTTGTAGACCGGGTGAAGCCGCAGCGCGTCCTCGACCGGCTTGTTGGCGGCGCGCAGGCGCTCCGCTTCGGCCAGGCTTGGGACGCGGTCCTGCATTGGCATCACTCCCTCAGGGGCTGCGCCGCACGTTGCGGGTCATGGTATCGCGCTTTCATGCCGGCCTCCTTCGGGGGGACCGCGGGAATTCTCGCCGCAGGGGCCAGGATCCGCCTTGATCCAGGTCAAGGCTCCGGCGAGCCGCCGGCCGCACAGTGGCGGCATGCGCCGACTCGCCTTCCCCCTCTGCGTCGCCCTGCTTTTGTGTGCCCCCGCACTTGCCGCCCCGCCGTCGACGATCCCGTCCGCGGCGGTGGCATCCCAGCTCGGCGAGACGCTCAACCAATTGCCGGGGCACGGCGTGGACGGAGAGCCTGTCGCCACAGCCGAGGTTCGCGCCATCTACGCGGCCTTGGGCAACACGCCGCTGTGGCAGCTCGACCCGCGGGCTGACGAGCGCCGGCAGGCGCTCGAAGCCGCAATCGCCGGGGCTGCGGACCAGGCCTTGCGCGCCGAGGGCCTGCATGGCGCGGCACTCGCCCGTCTGGCGCACCCCGCCACCGCGCGCCACGTTGCCGCGCGCGACGTGCTGCTGACCGACGCGGCCCTCGACTATGCAAGCCAGTTGCGCCGCGGGGCGGCCGATGCCGCGGCGCTGGGACCGGACTGGCACATCGCACCGGATGGCTTCGATGCCGTGCACGCCTTGACCGAGGCGCTGCGCGGCGGCCAGTTCGCCGCGTTCCTCTCGTCGCTGGCGCCGGCCGATCCTCAATACCGGACGCTCCTGACGGCGTTGCAGCACTACCGGGCACTCGTCCGGGCGGGCGGCTGGGCCCCGATCCCCGGGCGTGACGAAGTGAAGCTCGACGGCCGCGATCCGCGTCTCCCCGCCCTTCGCAACCGTCTGACCGCCGAAGGCTACCTGCCGATCGGCCGCGACGGCGATTTGGGCACGCTCTCGCTGGCCGTGCGCGCCTTCCAGACGCGGCACGGGCTCGATGCGGACGCGCGCATCGGCCAGAGGACGCTCGCGGCCCTCAATGTCGACGCCGAGCAGCGCGCAAATCAGATCGCGGCCAACCTCGAGCGCTGGCGCCACCTGCCGCGCCAGTTTGGCCCGCGGTATATCGCGGTGAACCTCGCCGACCAATCACTGGAGCTCGTCGAGGAGGGGACTTCGACGTTCCACACGCGCGTGATCGTCGGGGATACGCGCCACCAGAGCCCGATGATCCGCGCGACCGTGACCGGCGTGACATTCAACCCGCCCTGGAACGTCCCGCCGTCGATCGCGGTGCGCGAGATGCTGCCGCGGCTGAAGCGCGATCCGCACTATCTGGCCGCCAACGACATCGTCATCGTCGGCCGCGGTGACGACGACCCGTTCGGCCTGCGCGTGGACTGGCGCCGGATGTCGGGACAGAATTTTCCGTTCCGCCTGCAGCAGCGCCCCGGAGTCAAGAACTCGCTGGGGGTGCTCAAGCTCGAGATGGCCAATCCGTGGAACGTGTATCTCCACGACACGCCGGTGAAGCAACTGTTCGCGCGCGCCCAGCGCGGCTTCAGCCACGGCTGCATCCGCGTGCAGCAGCCGGGCGAGCTGGCTCGCCGCCTCCTCGACGACCCGGCCTGGGATGGGGATGCGATCGCCCAGGGCATCGCCGCGGGCGACACGCACACCGTGCCGCTGCGCCGGCCGGTGCCAGTCTATCTGCTCTATTGGACGGCGTTCGTCGATGCCGACGGTGCGGTGAATTTCCGCGACGATCTCTATGGCCGCGATGCGCCGGTCGAGCTGGCACTCGATCTGAACGCGCCGGCAAATGCGACTCAGTTGCAACGGACAGCATCCTGCAGCGAGCCGAACGCGGCAGCCGCCGCCCTCTCCCGCGGAGGTTAACGATTCCCTAATCATGGTGCACCGATTATGGTCGCACCATGGAACTGCCGAATCGGCGATGGCTCCTCAAGGCGGCGCTTGGCGCGTGTGCGGCACTCGGCGTCACGCCGGCGGTGGCGCGCGCCGTCGCCTTTTCGCCGGTGCGGAGCCTGTCCTTCGACAATCTCCACACTGGCGAGCGTCTGAGCGCGACCTACTGGGAAGGCGGCGCCTATCTGCCCGACGCGTCGCGGCAGATCGAGTGGCTGCTGCGGGATTTCCGGGCCAATGAGGTCCACCCGATCGATCCCAAGCTCCTCGACCTGCTATACGCGCTCTCGGCGACCTTGCCGGCGAAGGCGACTTATCAGGTGATCTCGGGCTATCGATCGCCCGTCACCAACGCGATGCTCCGTGCCGCCTCGGACGGTGTTGCGGCGCACAGCCTGCACACCCAGGGCATGGCGATCGACGTGCGCGTGCCCGGGATCGTGCTCGCGAGGCTGCGCGACAACGCCAAAAGCCTTCAGGGCGGCGGAGTGGGCTATTACCCGCGGTCCGATTTCGTGCACGTCGACGTGGGCCGCGTCCGCACCTGGTGAAGCGGCGGGCCGGCGTCCTTCCCCGGACGTTGATTTCGATCAAGGCGGGATGCCGGCGGCGCGGCTAATGCTCGGCGATCACAGCCGAGCAGGATGCCGTGCCGGAATCGCCGCCCTCCCCCTCCCCCGCCCAGCCCCAACCCGCGTTTCCGGAACCGCTCCCGGCGAGCGCGCTTTACCGGCGCTGCGACCCGGCGCGCCTCGGCTTCGCGACCACGGCCGAGCTCGAGCCGCTCGACGATGCGCCAGGCCAGCCACGGGCCCTGGAAGCGCTGCAATTCGGGCTCGGCATCCGCCGCGGCGGCTACAATCTGTTCGCGATCGGCCCCGCGGGCACCGGCAAACGCACGATCATCGACCAGCTCACCCGCAAGCGCGCCGCAGCGGAACCCACGCCGCAGGACTGGGTCTACGTCTACAACTTCGGCGAGCCGCACAAGCCGCAGGCGCTGTCCTTGCCCGCCGGCCGCGGAACGCAACTGCGCCAGGACGTGCGCACCCTCATCGATGAGCTGCGCGCTGCCCTGCCCGCAGCGTTCGAGAGCGACGATTACCGGACCCGCCGCAAGACCATCGATGCCGTGTTCAAGGAACGCCAGGACCACGCATTCCAGAAGCTACAACGACGCGCCAAGGAGCACGACATCGCGGTCATCCGCACGCCGGTCGGTATCGGTCTCGCTCCCATGCGCAACGGCGAGGTCATGGAGCCCGAGGGGTTCAACAAGCTGCCCGCGGCCGAACAGGAACGCCTCCAGACGGAGATGACCGCGATCCACAAGGAATTCCAGGCCATTCTCGAGCAGGCGCCGAAATGGGAAAGCGAGCGCCGCGAGAAGATCCGCGAGCTCAACCACGACGTCACGCGGTTCGCCATCGGATTCCGTTTCGACGCGCTCAGACAACGCTACGCGGATCTGCCGCATATCGTCGAGCACCTGAAGGTGGCAGAGCACGATCTTGTCGAGAATGCCGAGCAGTTCCTCGCCGCTGCCCAGAGCTCGGCCTCGGAAGTCCCGACCGAGATCGTGGCCCGCCACCTGTTCATGGAGCAGAATCCGTACGACCGCTACCAGGTCAACCTGCTCGTCGATCACAGCAAGAACGGCGGCGCTCCCGTCATCGAAGAAGACCATCCGACCTTGCAGAACCTGGTCGGCCGGGTCGAGTACAAGCCGCAATTCGGCAACCTCGTCACCGACTTCACGCTCATCAAGCCGGGCGCCTTGCACATGGCGAATGGCGGATATCTGCTGCTCGACGCGCGGCGCGTGCTCATGCAGCCCTTCGCGTGGGAGGAGCTCAAGCGCGCCCTGCGCGCCAGCGAGATCCAGATCCGCTCGGTCGCCGAGATGGTCGGCATGCTGAGCACGGTGACCCTCGAGCCGGCGCCCATCCCGCTCCACGTCAAGGTCGTGCTCAGCGGCGACCGGCAGCTCTACTACCTGCTGGCCGCGCTCGACCCCGACTTCCAGGAGATGTTCAAGGTCGCGGCCGATTTCGACGACGAGGTCGACCGCACCGGCGACGCCGAGTTGTCCTACGCCCGGCTGATCGCCTCCATCACGAAGCGCGAGAAGATCCGCCCGCTCGACTGCACGGCCGTGGCGCGCGTCGTCGAGCACGCGGCCCGCATCGCGGGCGATTCGGAAAAGGTGACAGCGCGCCTGGAAATGGTCGCCGACCTGCTGCGCGAAGCCGATCACCTGGCCGCCGAAGCGGGCTCCGAGACCATCACCGCCGTCGACATCCAGAGGACCATCGACCTTCAGGTGCGGCGCGCCAGCCGGGTGCGCGAGCGGGTCTACGAGGAGATCCGCCGCGGCACGATCCTCATCGACACCACGGGGAGCCGCATCGGCCAGGTCAACGGCCTGTCGGTCCTGCAGCTCGGCGGGTTCATGTTCGGCCAGCCGAGCCGTATCAGCGCCCGCATCCGCCTCGGCAAGGGCGAGGTGGTCGACATCGAGCGCGAGGTCGAGCTGGGCGGCCCGATCCATTCCAAGGGCGTTCTGATTCTGGCCGGTTTCCTCGGCGGCCGCTTCGGCATCGACCGGCCGCTGGCGCTCTCGGCGAGCATCGTCTTCGAGCAGTCTTACGGCGGTGTCGAAGGCGACAGCGCGTCCATGGCCGAGTTGTGTGCCATCCTGTCGGCGCTCGCGGCCGCTCCTATCCGCCAGGGCATCGCCATCACGGGCTCAGTCAACCAGAACGGCGACGCGCAGGCGATCGGCGGCGTCAACGAGAAGATCGAAGGCTTTTTCGACGTGTGCCGGGCGGCAGGTCTCAGCGGCGAGCAGGGCGTCATCATCCCCGCCTCGAACGTGAAGCACCTCATGCTGCGCCAGGACGTGGTCGAGGCCGCCGCGGCAGGCCGTTTCCGGATCATCCCGGTCCGTACGGTCGACGAGGCCATGGCCGCGTTGACCGGCGTTGCGGCGGGCGCGCGGGATGCATCCGGGACCTATGCGGCCGGCTCGATCAACCAGCGCGTCGAGGCCGAGCTGATCGCCCTGGCCGAGCGCGCGAAGAGCTTCGCCACTCCGGAGCGCAAGGCCAACGCCCCGTGAGCGAGCCCTTTTACATCGCGCGGGTCATTGCCGCACTCGACGCGGCGGGGCATGACGACGACTTGTTGCCGGCAGCGGTGGAGCTCGCGGGCCGGCTCCAGGCGGAGATTGCCGGCCTGTTCATCGAGGACGAGAACCTGCTGCGGCTGTGGGCCTCGCCGGCGGTACGGCATGTGACGCTCGGCGCCGTTCGCGACCTGCCGAGCACGGAGCAGATCGAAGCCGAGCTGCGCGCGCTGGCCGCCCAGGCGGAAGCCGCCCTCGCCGCCGCCGCCACGCGCCATGGCGTGCCGTGGTCGTTCCGCGTCGTCCGTGGCCGGCCGAAGCTGGAGCTGCATGAGAGTACGAAAACCAAGGATCTGGTCGTGGTCGGACGCTCGCGAAGCCTCGCCGGGATGCCGCTGCAACTCGCCTCCGCCTTGCAGGAAGCGGCCCGCGATCTTCCGCTGTCGACTTTGCATCTGCTGCGCCAGACCACGCTCGCGCGGCCGATCGCGCTCATCCGCCCCGGCTCGCCCCTTGCCGATCGCGCGCTCGCCGCGGCGCTCCGCCTGGCCGGAGGGCCGGCGCCCGAGCTCGACGTTCTGTTGATCGGCGATACGACGGACCCGGCGCCGCAAAAAACGGAAATCGCGAGCCGCCTGAAGGCGCTCGGTGCCCGTGCCCGCGTGCGCGTCATGTCGATGCCGAGTCTCGATGAGTTGAGCCGCGCGTTGGCCACGGCGGACGGCGACGTCCTCGTCGCCGCGGCAGACATCCCGCTGTTCCGCGACCGCGACGATCTTTCGATGCTGCTGGAGCGGACCCGCCTGCCGGTGTTGATCGTCCGCGGCTGACCTTGAGCCAGTCAGCGGGGGACCGGTCAGCGGGCCGGCGTCCGGACCTCGACGGGAACCCGGGACAGCTTGTCGTAGACGCGCACCATGCGCCGCAGCGGCCACCAGTCGTAGAGGAAGATCTCGAACGGGCGCCACGTCGCGACCCAGCCGGCGATCGCAAGCCCCTCGGCTCCGATGCTCTGCACCGTCCCCTCGGGCGCCGCCGAGAAGAGCGCGCGCAGGCTGAGGCACGCGGCGAGAAAGGCAAGCCCGATCGCCAACGTGATGCGGCCTTGCCGCAGCAGGAAGCGGAGGTCGCGGCGAGTGGCGTCCCGGCGGTAGGCGAAGTAGCTGTGGATGGAGTCCTCGATCCGCTCGGCCGCCGGGATCTCGGCCGGCGGCAGATGAAACAGGAGCTTCAACGGCGTGGACAGGTGGAACTCGCGCGCGGCACCCACGATGTAGGTCTCCGCGTCCGCATCGAGGTCCTTCTCGTGGAAGGGCGACGGATCGAGCGAGTTGAACAGCTGCTGCACCCGATTGAGGTTGATCTCGATCAGGTAGGTCCCGCTTTGGGACCGGTAGCGGGCAGCGAGGTCGTGGATGGCCATGCGCCCCATGTGGCGCCGGATACGCCCCCAACGCATTGATTTCAATCAAGCCGGCCCCCTCCCTGGGGTTGACCTAGGTCAATGCGGCGACCGGGGCCGATATCCGACACTGCGAGCAGGCTGATTTCCCTTGCAGGAGAGCGTTCACGATGACCGCGAAGCAGGTTCTCTTTCACGCCGCAGCCCGGGATAAGGTCCTGCGGGGCGCCACTCAGCTCGCCGACGCCGTCCGGGTGACGCTCGGCCCGCGGTCAAAATCCGTGCTGATCCAGAAGAAGTGGGGGGCGCCCATCGTCTGCAACGACGGGGTGACGATCGCCAGGGAATTCGAGCTCAAGGACGCCGAGGAGAATCTCGGCGCCCAGATGCTGCGGCAGGCCGCGGAGAAGACGGGCGACGTGGTCGGCGACGGGACCAGCACCTCGACCATCCTGGCGCACGCGATCCTCGCCGACGGCGTGCGCAACGTGGTCGCCGGTGCCGGCGCCATCGACCTCAAGCGCGGCCTCGACCGCGCCGCGAAAGCCGCGTTCGAGGCGCTGCGCGCCATGTCGCGGCCGGTCAAGACGCGCAAGGAGAAGGCGCAGGTGGCGACGATCTCGGCGCACAACGACCCGGTGATCGGCGAGCTCATGGCCGACGCCATGGAGAAGGTCGGCAACGACGGGGTCATCACCGTCGAGGAATCGAAGACCACCGAGACCACCTTGGAGGTGGTCGAGGGCATGCAGTTCGACCGCGGCTTCCTGTCGCCTTATTTCGTGACCGATGCGGAGAAGATGGAGGCCGTGCTCGAGGACGCCTATGTCCTCCTGTCCGACCGCAAGCTCGGCATCCTCAAGGACATGATCCCGCTCCTGGACCAGGTTGCGAAAGCCGGGCGGCCGCTGCTGATCGTGGCCGAGGACGTCGAGGGTGAGGCGCTCGCCACCCTCATCGTCAATCAGATCCGCGGTGCGTTGAAGAGCTGCGCCGTGAAGGCGCCCGGCTTCGGCGACCGCCGCAAGGCGATGCTGCAGGACATGGCGATCCTCACCGGCGGCATGGTCATCTCCGAGGAGCTCGGCCTGAAGCTGGAGAACGTAACCCTGGCGGAGCTCGGCCGGGCCAAGCGCATCGTCGTCGACAAGGACAACACGACGGTCATCGGCGGCGCCGGCGGCAAGGAGCAGATCAGCGCCCGCGTGCAGCAGATCCGCCGCGAGATCGAGAAGACCACCAGCGACTACGACAAGGAGAAGCTCCAGGAGCGCCTGGCGAAGCTCGCAGGTGGCGTCGCCGTGATCCGGGTGGGTGCCCCGGCCGAGTCCGAGATGAAAGCGAAGAAAGAGGCGCTCGACGATGCGATCAGCGCCACCAAGGCGGCGGTGGCGGAGGGCATCGTGCCGGGCGGTGGCCTCGCACTCCTGCGCTGCACGGCGGCGGTCACGGCCGAAGAGAGCAAGTGCGACGGCGACGAGAAAACGGGAGTGCAGATCCTCAGGCGCGCCCTGGAAGTGCCGGCGCGGCAGATCGCCGAGAACTCGGCGGTCGACGGCGGCGTGGTGGTGGCCCAGATGCGCAGCAGCACCGGCAATGTCGGCTTCGACGCGTCGCGCAAGGAATATGTCGATCTCGTCGAGGCCGGCATCATCGATCCCACCAAGGTGGTGCGCATCGCTCTCGAGAACGCCGTGTCGGTAGCGAGCGTGTTGCTGCTCAGCGAAGCGACCATGACCGAGATCCCGGAAACCAAGAAGGAGCGCGCCGCCGAGCCCGAGATGGCGATGTGACGGGCGCTCCATCGATTTGAGTCAAGGCCACCTGCGAAAATCAACCCGTCCCTGGAGAGAAACCAAAATGAATCGCCCCGCCCAGTTCCTCGTTCACGCAGCCCTGCCGATGATGCTGATCGCCGGCTGCACGCAACTCAGCGCCGACGACCGCGCTTTGCTCGACAGCACGCGCCAGGCGGCGCTCGACGCCAAGGCGGCGGCTGATCGTGCCGCGGCGGCGGCCTCGCAGAGCGCCGAGGCCTCCAAGGCCGCGGCGGCGTCGGCGGCCGCGGCCGCAAACGAGGCGCAGGCGGCCTCCCAGCGCGCCGACCGCATGTTCCAGCGCACGCAGCGCAAGATCTCGCAGTAAGGACGCAGCCGACAACCGCGTCGTGAATCACGACGCCGTTTTCCCCGCGAAGGCCGGCCCGCGTAAGCTCCGCGAAGCAGTCCAGGGCCTCACCTGGATCGCTTTGCTGCGCTCGCGATGACGGCGCAATAGTTTCGGCCTTGTGCCTTACGGCCGGATTTCGATCGGCGTGCCGTTGTCGACCAGGGTCCAGATCTCCTCGATCGCGCGGTTGCTGACCGCAATGCAGCCATCGGTCCAGTCGCGCTCGAAGCGTTTGTCGGTCCCCGGCGTGCCGTGGATGAAGATCGCGCCGCCGGCGGGCAGATTGTATTTGGCGGCGCGCGCCACGTTATCTGCCTGCGGATACGAGATATGCAGCGCCAGGTGGAACGCCGAGACCCGGCTGCGGCGGTCGATCGTGTAGACGCCCTCGGGCGTGCGCCCGTCGAACTGGAAGATCTTGGGCCCGACCGGGTGGCGGCCGAGGCGGACCGGATAGGAGCGGATCACCTGGCCGTCCTTGAGCAGGTCGAGCCGGCGCTCGCTCTTGATCACCACGATGCGGTCGGCCCTGAGCCTGTCGGCCGCCCGCGCCAATGCCGGCACCCATGCGCTGAGCACGCCTGCCACGACGAAGCGCCGAGTGAACCTCATCGCGGGCCCCCACTCATCGCGGACCCAGGGCTGACGCCATGTCCCGGAATTTCGAGATCGGCGTCGGAATGCCGGTGCGCTCGCGCGCCGCCTGGTCGACGGCGTGCCAGTCGACCTCCTCTTCGTACGGCACCGCCGCTTCGAGCACGAGGGAGTCGAGCCCCACGATCGGCTGCGGCGTGAATTTGCCCGTCGTCTCGAGCTCATACGCCTGATCGAGCGTGGGATGGACCTCGAGATAAAGTGTGGCCCCTACCCATGCTGCTTTGGCCACCTGGTCGACGAACGTCACCTGTGTCCCCGGCTGTACCTGCCTGAACAGGCGCTCGATGTCGTCGGGATAGAGGCGGATGCAGCCATGGCTCACCCGCCGGCCGATGCCGTACGGCTTGTTCGTGCCGTGGATCACGATCGCCGTCCAGTCGGTGTAGAGCGCGAAGGCACCCAGCGGATTGTCGGGGCCCGGCGGCACCGCGGCCGGCAGATCGGGATCTTCGGCGTGCTCCGACGCGGTCGGGATCCAGGTCGGATTCGGGCGCTTGGCCGCGATGCGCGTGGTCCCGGTCCGCAAGGGCACCTCGGGTGTCGGCACGCCGATCGGATAGCTCTGCGGCGGCTCGCCGGGCGGGAAGTAATAGAGCCGCTGGTCGGAGAGATTGATGACGATCCCGCTCTGGGGCGCGGCTGGCAAGAGGTGCGCGGTCGGCAGGATAATTCGGGTGCCCGGCCGCGGCAGCCAGGGATCGACCCCTTGATTGGCCGCGGCGATCTCGCCGTAGCCGAGATCGTTCGCGAGTGCCAGGTCGACGAGGGTGTCGGAGGCGACAATCGTGTGCGTGTGCAGGCTGCCGATCATCTGGCCGGCCGCGGGGCCGGCCAGCATGGCCGCGCACAGACAGGCGAGAAGAATACGGCTCGTCTTCATGACGAGACCAGCTTAGTGACGTGCCCGGCCTATGCCTTGATCGAAATCAAAGGCTTGGCGGCCTTCAAACAAACGCCGGCTCTTTGCGCGTCGCGGTTTCGAGCGAGCGCAGCCGTTCGGCCGTGGCGAAATATTCCTCAGCCATCTTCTCAAGATCGGTGATGCTGCGCTCGTCGTTCAGCAAACGGCTCCAGCGCAAACAACGCTCGGCTTGGTCGAGGTAGTAATTCGAATCTTTCTTCATCGTCGCTGTATAGCAACGATGGCGCCGCTCTCGCCTTGATCTGTGTCAAATTTTAGAGATTTTGTTCACGTTCGCGGATATCCGACCGTTTGCGCGAAGGTGACGAATTGCTGCTCCGGCAGTTTCAGCGCGCGGCCGAGCCTGGCGGTGTCGACGGCCCCGCGGAACACGGTGCCGAGCCCTTCCGAGGCGCAGAACAGGTAGACGTTCTGGCCGATGAAGCCCGCATCCACCGAGGCGTAGAGGCGACGCTCCTCGGGCGAAACGTCGGTCATAAGCTCGCCATGCGCGACGTAGATGAGGTTCAGAGGGGCGGCCGCGACGAAATCCTGCAGCCCGGTCTGGGCGCGGATGTCATCGGGCAGGTACGGCAGCAGCGCGTGCGCTTTTGGATCGTACAGCCACACGCCGTCAGCCATCGCGGCGTAGACGTCGATCACCATGACGTGGCGCCAATACGGCGCCGTCCGGTCGCCGCTCGGCCGGTTGATGCCGAAGGCCGCCCACAGGACATCCGACAGAACGGGCAGCGGCAACGGCCGGTCCGCGTACTCGCGGGTCGAATGCCTGCGCTCGAGCGCGGACATCAGCGGCATGCCGCCCGAGCGACGCGGCTGTGGCAGTTCTATACGTGCCGCCTGTGCACCGACCGCGGCGGGTGCGGCGGCAAGGGCGGCACCGGCGAGCATGGCCGTCGTGGCTTCGCGTCGGGTCATCATGACACCTCGTCCCAGCTACGCGGGGTGGCGGGCGGCGGTGCCGCCCGCCCGGCCCGGCAATCAGCCGGCCCTGACTTCGATCTTCTTCTCGGGTTTGCGCGCGTCCGGCTTCTTCGGCAGGGTGACGGTGAGCACGCCCTTCTTGAACTGCGCCTCGATCTTGTCCCCATCCACCGTCTCGGGCACGCGGAACGAGCGCTCAAACGCACCGAAGTGCCGCTCGTGGAGATAGAAGTCTTTCTTCTTCTCTTCTTTTTCTTCCTGCTTCTCGCCCTTGATGATCAGCACGCCGTCCGTAAGCTTGACCTCGACGTTCTTCTCGTCGAGCCCCGGCAGGTCCGCCGTTACCTCGAACGCGTGGTCCTTTTCGACGATGTCGACGGCCGGCACGCTCGCGCCGGTGAGCTGGCGGCGCCAGAACGGCTCGATGTCGAAGCTGGAGCGGCGGAAGGGTGCTGCCCAGAAGTCGCGGTCGAATTCGTCGAACAGGCGGTCGACCTGATGGCGCAACGCCTCGAACGGGCGCCGGGCTTGCGGCACCGGCGGGGTCTTGGCGGCTGTCTCTTCGGTCTTGGCAGCGGATTTCGTCGGGGCATCGTTCATGGCCGGGGCTCCTTTCCTGTGAACGTTCGATATGCTCGAACGATCGGACCCGGTGCGCCTTGATCCATGTCAATGAACCCGGCGATACCCGTCATCTCCCGGCCTGGTGCTTCAACTCCCCGCGCCGCAGCGCGCGCGCTTCGGCCTGGTTGGCCAGGGTGTCGTAGCTGTGCGCGAGATGGAGATAGGCCTGCCGGCCGCTACCCTCTGGCGCCATCGCGCCGGCGACCGCCCGGAATTCCTCGGCCCGGCGCCGCCACTGCTTCGCCCTGTCGAGCAAGGGTGCCTGCGCTATGATCGTTTGCTCATCGGCCGACGCACCAGGATCGTCGCCGCGCCGCTCGAGCGCTTCGGCGAGCTGCGCCAGCTCGAACGCCTGTTCGGACAAACAGAGCTGCTCCTCGGGGTCCGTGGCGGCGCGCGACTCTGCGATCAACTGGCGCGCTTCGCGGCGCAGATCCGCGACGATCGCCGTGTCACCCGCGCTAAATTGCATGCAAGTCGCCGCCTTGGTGCTCGCGGGCCATGTCACCGCAGGCCAAATCGCTCACGCAGCGCCCCCACATCGGCGACAGCCACACTGAAATAGGCAGCGATCTGGCGGTCGCTCATGCCAATGCCGATCAAAGCCGCGAGCGATGCCGGCTCGATCGGCCATAACGCCGCCTCGACAAGCAGCGGCTCGCGCTGCCCCGATGCCCGATCGACGGACCGAGACCGCTCTAAACCATCCCCGCTCATTACACGACCTGACCCCGGTACTGGCTGAGGAGGATTAGCAATCTCTAATGCGCACGGCCGCGCGGCAACAGGGTAACCGTTACGGTGCGCGACGGCTTTGGTTCGAACGGGTTTTAGGGGTCACACGCCGGTTCGCCGCGGCACAGGCAGGCGAAGTCCCGCGATGGCGTCCGCCGCGGACTGCAGCGCCCGCATATTGACCTGGAGGGTATCGAGATTGCGCGACAGGACCTCGCGCTGTTCGCGATGCTCCGCACGCAGAACCTCGAGCCGCTTTCGGATGCTCTTCAATTGCTCCCGACAGGTATGCATCTCCACGGCCAGCACGCCCTCGCTGGGGCCGCGCCAGAGAAACTCCGGGGCGTACCGGCCGCGCGGTACTTCAATCCTGACCGGATCGGCGCTGCCCCCGTTGGCGTAGTAGCGCTCCAAGGCCATCCTGAGCCGCCCGGCCTCGACGCGGACGATAGGATCGGTCGTGGGATCGAAATCGTCCGCGCGGCCAAGGGCTCCGACCGCGATCGTGTACGCCTTCAAACGATCCGCCTGGCCCGACAGCGCGGCTTCGACGACGAAGCGAAGGAAGGACGCCAGGCGCGGCGCCGATTTGAAGCGCGGGCTGTCGGCGATGCGCGCCAGCGCATCTCGGCACTCCTCGTGCGAGGGACGCTCCGTCGGATCTGCTGACGGTTCTACGGTATCCGTCAGGACCATCGTGTGACTCCTTCGCCCCCGGAGAAAGTCAATTTGGCGCAATTTCGCCGCGAATATGCCTGAAGCCCCGCAATCGCTCTGTACGGTACCGAACAAACGAACTCTAACGCCGTTTGCGGCCGCCGACCAGCTTTCTCAGGTCAATGCGCGTGGCGTCGTAGCATTCGCAGGCCGCGGCCTCGAGGCCCGCGCGATCCGTGACTGTCACGGCGCCCCGTCGATACTCGATCAGCCCGGCCCGCTGCAGGAGCTTGGCCGCGATCGACACGCCCGCGCGCTGCACGCCCAGCATCATCGCCAGGAACTCATGGGTCAGCGGGAATGTGTCGGCGAGCGCATTGTCGTGGGCGGTCAGCAGCCATCGGCAGCAACGCTCCTCGAGCGAGTGCAAACGGTTGCAGGCCGCGGTCTGGATGATCTGGTTCACGAACACGTGAGCGTAACGCTGCATCAGATCCCGCAGGGCTGCGTCGCGAGCCATCTCGCGGCGCAGCACCTCCCGGTCGACGCGCAACGCCGTCCCTGGAAGCTGAACCATGGCCTCGAGCAGGGCGGAATCGACCACGCCGAACAGCGAATTCACGTCGGTGACGCCCTCGATGCCCACCGCGCCGATCTCCACCGTCCGCCCGTCGTTCATGGTCTTCACCAGTGAGATGAAGCCGCGATTGATGAAGTAGAGATGCGACACCGTGCGATCGACGTGGTCGATGATCTCGCCTTGCGCGATTCCGATAGGCTGTAGCGCGGGCATCAGCCGATTCAAGGTGGCCGGGGGCAGCGACAGCAACAGGCGGTTGGCGATCGGGGTCTCGCCAGTGATCTTCAGCATCAGGGCCTCGAGGTCGTAACCGTTACCTACCTGACGGGGAGCCCGCCGGCATTGATCCTTATCAAGCTCCTCTTTGATCCAGATCAAGGCGGCTCGCCGTGCCCTGACGCAACCTCACGTCGTTCGTCTTCCATCAAGGAGAACCTGATGCGCCGCAGATTGCTAACCGCCGCCGTCCTGCCGATGCTGCTGATCGCGGGCTGCACGCAATTGAGCGCCGAGGATCGCGCCGCTCTGCAGAACGCGCAGAAATCCGCGGCAGACGCGGCAGACGCCGCCAATCGCGCCGCCGCCGCATCGCAACAGAGCGCCGCCGCGGCACAGTCCGCGGCTGCGGATGCCAAGGCCGCCGCCGAGCGCGCCGACCGGATGTTCCAGCGCACCCAACGCAAGATCTCGCCGCAGTAATCCGTTCGCACAGGAGGAGAGACTGTCATGATCAAGCAGACGCAACACACCGACGCTGCATGGCCCGGGATGGCCCTTCCGTGGATCTCCGGCCTCAACGGGTCCGCGATGAGCAACCTGTCGCGCGCCGCCGAGACCTACCAAAAGGCCTGGGCCGCCTGGCAGGAAGAGATCGCCCGCTTCACCAAGGCGCGCTGGCAGCGCGACAGCGAGGCGGCACAGCGGATGCTGACATCGCCGAACTGGTCCGAGGCCATGAAGGTGCAGCAGGAATGGCTGACCTCGGCCGGCCAGGACTATGCCGACGAAGCGAACCGGCTGGTCCAGCTCGCGCAAAAGGCCGGCTCGGACGTGATGCAGCAGGCGGAGCCGCGGCAAGCAGCCGAGTAGCGGCCATGGAACGCACCGTGGAGATCACCGCCGCCCGCCTGCACGAGCGGGCGGCGCATTGCCGCGATCTGGCCCGTCATGCCGTCTCCGAGGGCGTCGCTACGGAGCTGGAGTCGATCGCCGACGACTACGACCGCGACGCCGAGCGGCTGGAGTCCCGCCGGACTCCGTCGTAGCGCGTCAGGACGGGGTTGACGTGGTGCATCCCCGCATAACGGTGGGCGTATTGATAAGCGCCGTCGTCGGCGGCTTCGCGGCCGGCGCGAGTGCGCAGACGCCCTCTGGCGCAGGCGATATCGCCGCCGGCAAACGTGTGGCGTTGAACCAGTGCTACGTCTGCCACGTCGTGGCGCCGGACCAGCCCTACTCCCCGACCCTGCATCAGCCGGCGACCAGCTTCGTCACCATCGCGAACCGTCCGGCGACGAGCGCGGACTCGCTGCACAGATTCCTCACCACCACGCATGCCAGCCTGCGCGAACTGCGCGGAATGCCCAACCCGCAGCTCACCGATGACCAGATGACCGACGTCATCGCCTATCTCCTCAGCCTGCGCCGGCGAGCGTCGCCATGACAGCGCTCGGGGTCACGCCTGGGCGGCGCGCCTACCCTCGTCGAGCGTCTGGACCGAGACTTGCGCCGCCTGGAAATACTGCTGCGAGATGCAGGTGCCGAGCTCGGTATTGCCGTCGATGAACTCGGTCAGGAACTCGTGCAGGCCCACCTGGAATATCTGTTCGACATTCGTGTGATTGAGCTGGCGTAGCACCCGCGCCGCCAGTTCGTGGCACGTCCGCCGCGCGCGATACACGCCGCCGATGACGTCGAGATAGTAGTTGATCTCGCGCACGCAGGTGATGAGGGAGCGCGGCATTTCCGGGCGCAGGATGAGCAGCTCGGCCACCAGCCAGGGCTTGATCCGGTCGTGATAGAGCCACTGGTAGGCTCTCCGCGAGGACACCGAGCTCAGGATCGCCGCCCATTGATAATGGTCGAGCGTGCCGCCCACCGGCTCGTGGCGCGGCAGCAGCACGTTGTATTTGACGTCGAGGATGCGCGCCGTGTTGTCCGCGCGTTCGATATAGGTGCCGAGGCGCGTAAACCAGAACGCATCGGTCTGCAGCATGGTGGCGAGCGCTGCCCCGCTGAAGAGCGTCGAGCGCTCCTTGACCCAGTCGAGGAAGCGCGGGATGTGGCCGACAGTGAACGCATCCTCGCCGAAGCCGCGCATGGCGAGCCAGGTGCCGTTGATCGCCTCCCACATGTCAACCGTGAGGGCGGTCCGCACGGCACGGGAATTCCGCCGCGCCGTCGCCAGGCAGGACAGGATCGAGGAGGGGTTGTCGAGGTCGCGCACGAGATGCCGGATCACCGTCTCGGCGGTAGGATCCGCATACTTCGCATAGAAGCTTTTTTCGCATCCGGACGCGATGATGGCCGACTTCCACTCGCTGCGCCCGGTGCCGGGATCGAACGGCATGGCGGACATGCGCAGCGCCACGTCGACGAGGCGCGCGACACTCTCCGCCCGCTCGACGTAGCGCGCCAGCCAGTACAGGTTTTCCGCCGTGCGGCTCAGCATGTCAAAGGTCGATCACCCAGGTGTCCTTGGTGCCCCCGCCCTGGCTCGAGTTCACCACCAGCGAGCCCTCGCGCAAGGCGACGCGCGTGAGCCCGCCGGGCACGATGTGGATGTCGCGGCCGCACAGCACGAACGGCCGCAAGTCGACATGCCGCGGGGCGATGCCCTGCTGGACGAAGGTCGGACAGGTCGAGAGGCTCAAGGTGGGCTGGGCGATGTAGCGGTCGGGCTTGCTGCGGAGCACCTCCGCGAACGCCGCGCGCTCGGCTATGGTCGCGTGCGGGCCGACCAGCATCCCGTACCCGCCCGAGCCGTGCACGTCCTTGACCACGAGCTCGGCCAGGTGGTCGAGGACATAGGCCAGATCGCCGGGCTCGGCGCATTTCCAGGTCGGCACGTTGCGCAGGATCGGCTCCTCGCCGAGGAAGAAGCGCACCATCTCCGGCACGTAGGTGTAGACCGCCTTGTCGTCGGCGATGCCCGCCCCCACTGCGTTGGCCAGGGTCACGTTTCCCGCGCGATAGGCCGACATCAGCCCGGCGACGCCCAGCATGGAGTCCGAGCGGAACACCTGGGGATCGAGGAAGGCGTCGTCGATGCGCCGGTAGATCACGTCGACGCGCTGCAGCCCCTGCGTGGTGCGCATGTAGACGACATCGTCGTCGACCACCAGATCCGCCCCTTCGACGATCTCGATCCCCATCTCGTCGGCGAGGAACGTGTGCTCGTAATAGGCGCTGTTGTAGGAGCCGGGGCTGAGCAGCACGACCGTCGGCTCGCCCGCGCAGCGGCGCGGCGCCACCGACCGCAGGGTGTCGAGCAGCTCTTCCGGATAGTGCGACACCGGCCGCACGCGGCAGCGGGCGAACAGGTCGGGGAACAACCGCGACATGATCTCGCGGTTCTCGATCATGTACGACACGCCCGAGGGCGTGCGGCAGTTGTCCTCGAGCACGTAGAATTCGGTCGGGTTGACCCGCACCACGTCGATGCCGGCCACATGGGTGTAGATGCCGGCCGCCACCTCGAGCCCGGCCATCGGCTGGACGAAGCACGGGTTCTTCAGGATCAGGTCGGCGGGCACCTTGCCGGCGCGGATGAATTCCTGCTTGCCGTACACGTCGCCGATGAACGCGTTGAGCGCCCGCACCCGCTGTTTCAGGCCGCGGCTCAGGAATTCCCATTCCTGGCCGTCGAGGATGCGCGGAATGATGTCGAACGGAATGAGGCGCTCGGGATCGCCGCCCTCGGTGTAGACGGCAAAGGTGATTCCGGTGCGCCGGAAGCAGAATTCCGCCTCCTGGCGCTTGAGCTCGAACAGCGACGCGGGCGTCCGGCCGATCCAGTCGCCCACCGCGGCGTAGCACGGCCGCGGCGCCTCACGGCTGCCCATTTCATCGAATGCCGGCACCACCATCGCGACCACCGCCCCCTTGAGACGGCCCTCCACAATGGATGGAGCAATATCCGTACCACAGTTTGGGCAGGCTGCCCTAACCGGGGCGTTTACGTTTGCGGGGTGACGGTGACGGCCACGTTAAGGAAGTGGTCGCCGCCCCCCAGCATGACGCCGCGGATGGGGCTGACGTCGTCGTAATCGCGGCCCCAGGCCAGCACGATGTGCTCTTCGGCGACGACCAGGTCATTGGTCGGGTCGACGTCGATCCAGCCAGGTCCCGGGCAGAAGAACGACACCCAGGCATGCGAGGCGTCGCTGCCTTTGAGGCCGTCCGTACCCTCACGGTAGGTGCGGATGTAGCCGCTCACATAGCGAGCCGCGAGGCCGAGCGCGCGCAGCGCCGCCAGCTCGAGATGCGCGAAGTCCTGGCACACCCCCCGGCGCTGCTCCAGGATCTGCGCCACCGGCGTGCTGACCGTCGTCGCCCCCGGCTCGAACGCGAAGTCGCGATGGATGCGCGAGGTCAGGTCCTTCACCGCCGCCAGGATCGGCCGGCCGGCGGGGAAAGAGGGAGCCGCGTAGTCGATCAACGCCGCCGACGGCGGGGTCTGCGGAGAGGCGAACGAGAACTCGGCCGCGACCGCGAGCTCGCCGTCGCCCCCCGCCCGCAACGCATCGCGGACGCTCTCCCAAGGCGGTGTCGCCGCTTCGTCGGGCGGGGCCGGAAACGCCACCTCGACCGTGGCCTCGATTTCGACGCTGAACTTGCCGTGCGGCTGCGCCAGGGTGAGATAGGTGACCCGGTTGCCGAAATAATCGGTGCGCTCGGATTTGGCGGCCGGTGCGGGCTGGCTGATGATGCGCAGATCGCCGACGCGCTGGTGCGGCAGGATGCGCGGCGCCAGGTGCAGCATGTGATAGGAGAGATCGACCGGGCCCGAATACGTGTAATCCGAGCGGTGGCTGATCCGGTACCTCATAGCCGCACCGACCCGTAGCCCACCGCGTACGGCGCGCGCACGTGCGAGAAATAAGCGCGCGTGATCGCCTCCGACAGGGCCAGGAACTGCCGCCGCAGATTGCCCAGCAGCTCGCCAACCTCCTGGCGGGCGCTCTGGTCCTGCGCGTCGTCGAGCCGGTCGATCTTGGCGCCGCGGATGGAAGCGAGGATGGTCTCGGCCAGCGCCTGCTCGGGCCGGTCGCTCACGCGCTCGAACGAGTGGGCGAGCTCGTTCAGCTGGCCGATGATGGCCTGGATCTGGAACGCGATGCTGCGCGGGTTGGCCTCGTCGGCGAGGATCAGGTCCACCACCGGCCCGGTCTGGATCGCGGTGAAATAGCGCGACCGGTACGTGATGGTGCTGTCGGACAGCTCCAGCGCCAGGTGCAACGCGCTCTCCGCGTCCTCGCGCCGGCTGGCGAGGAGCTGCTTGATGATCGAGCTGGCATAGACCCCGCGCTCGAGCCGGCGCCCGATGTCGAGGAAGCGCCAGCCGCTACCGCGCGTCATGTTCTCCGACACCATGCCGCCGAACGCCGCCACCACGCCGATCAGATTGTCGAGGGCGGCGATGAGCCCGTCGACCTCGGCCGATCGCTCCTGGATGCGCTCGCGCGCCTCGCGCAGATTGCCGATCACCACGTTCCACACGTCGTTCGACAGCCGGTCGCGCAACGCATGCGCGATCCGGCGCACCGAGGTGAACGCCTCGTCCAGGCCCCGGCCGCGCGCCCCGCTCACCGACAGCGCCAGCATGAGCCCCGAGCTGTCGGGCATCATCTCCCCCGCTCCCGCGTCGATAAGCGCTGCCTCGACCAGGAGGCGCGCGAGATAGGCGAGCTCCTGGCGCTGGCCCGGCCCGAAGCGCTCGACCGCCAGGCGCAAGGCCGCACTGCGCATCATGCGCGCCGCGTTGTCGAGCCGCTCCATGTAGCGGCCCATCCAGAAGAGATTGTCCGCGGTGCGGCTGCGCAGCTCGTCGGGCGGCCGGCGGATCGCCTGGATCGGCGGCGGCGCCCGGTGCGCCGGTGCCGCCAGGCGGTCCTCGCTGAGCAGCACCCAGGTGTCCTTGCTCATCGCAAGCTGGCGCAAGGGGGCCACCGCCCCGCCCGGCCGGTGCGGCACCTGCGCGAAGCCGCCCGGCATCGCGCGATAGCCCTCGCCCTCGCGCACGCAGAAGACGCGCAAGGTGAGCGGCTGCGGCACCAGGCCTTCGGGCGTCCACACCGGAATCACCGACGGCTCGGCCGGGGCCTCGGCGACGTAGAGATACGGCCGCTGCCGGACCTCCTGCAGGAACGCCTCGCGGGCGCTATCCTGCTCCTCCGGCGCTTCGTCGCGCCGCGACGGGAAGGCGGGGCGCAGCGCGGCGTCCGGCGGCAACCCGGCCAGCGGGTCGGCCGCCGGGGCGGCACCCAGCCACTGCGTGTCGGGGGACGGAAGGGCCAGCGCCTCGCCGAGGAGCTTCTCGCAGAGCCGCGGCAGGAACGGCCGCAGCGCCGGGGTCTCCGCCACGCTGGCACCCAGTGCGTTTGCCACCACCACCGTTCCGGCGCGGACCGCCTGCAACAGCCCCGCGACGCCGAGCACGGATGTGCCGCGCAGCTCCAAGGGATCGCAGTAGTCGTCCTCCATGAACCGGAGGATCACGTCGACCTGCTGCAAGACACCCAAGGTCTTCACGAACACCCGGTCGAACCGCATCGTGAGATCGGCGCCCTCGACCAACGTGGCGCCGAGCTGGCGGGCCAGATACACGTGCTCGAAGAATCCCGGGTTGTACGGCCCGGGAGTCATCACGGCGATGCGCGCCTGGCCGTCGCGGCGCGGCGACAGGGCGGCCAGCACGTCGCGCCACAGATCGAAGAACGGCTCGATGCGCTCGACCATGTGCGCGCGGAACAGCTCGGGCACCGTGCGGGCGAGGAGGCTGCGGTTCTGCAGCGCAAACCCAATTCCCGAGGGCGCCTGCAGGCGGTCGGCCACGACCTGCCACGAGCCGTCCTTTGTACGCACGAGGTCCGCCGCATAGGCGTGGACATGCCCGCTGCCGGCGGGAAGACTGCCGCTGCACGGGCGCAGGAAGCGCGGGTTGCCGTAGACCAGCGCCGCCGGAATGAGCCCCTCGGCGATCAGCCGGCGCGCGCCGTAGATGTCGGCGACGATCGCATCCATGAGCCGTGCCCGCTGCCCCAGCCCGGCCTCGATCCCGCTCCACTCCTCGGGCGTGATCACCATGGGCAGGAGATCGAACGGGCGGCGGTTGCCGCTCCCCTGCACCTCGGGCTCGATGCGGTAGGCGACCGAGATGTCCTCGTGCTGGCGGTGGACGCGTTCCACTCGCTCGGCGAACGCCCCCTTCGGCATCGCCTGCAAGGCTCCGATCAAGGGCTGCCAGGCGCGGCGGATCGCGCGCGTGCCGTCCACCATCTCGTCGTAATTGCCGGCGTAGGCGCCGCCGGCCCGATCCGCAACCGGGCCGGCGGCGCCCGATGTGGAACCGGGCATCTCCGGGGCGTGCGAGGACAGGCCTTGGGTCACGGCGCGATCAGGACTCCGGCGGGATTTCCGGCAACTCTAGCGGTTTTCGGCGCCGTGCGCCGCCGCCCAACGCAGATCGAGGGTCAGCGGGTATTCGCCCGGCGGTGGAACCGTGGCCGGGACCACCCGGCCCGGCGTGTTGCCGACCGGGAAGAACCGTGCCCGGCGACGCGCCTCCGCCTCGTTGCCATTGACCGGGTAGGTCGTGTAATTGCGCCCGCCCGGATGCGCCACGTGATAGGTGCAGCCGCCGAGCGAGCGCTCCGACCACGTATCGACGAGGTCGAACACCAGCGGCGCGTTGACGCCGATGGTCGGATGCAGGCTCGCCGCCGGCGCCCAGGCACGGAACCGCACCCCGGCGACGAACTCGCCCTCGGTGCCGGTGGGATGCAAGGGGACGCGAACGCCATTGCAGGTCACAACGTAGCGGCCGTCGATGAGGTTCCTGGCCTTCACCTGGACCCGCTCGAGAGAGGAATCCACGTAGCGCGCCGTGCCGCCGCCCGCGGGCTCCTCGCCCAGCACCGGCCACGGCTCGATCGCCTGCCGCAATTCGAGGGCGATCCCGCGATGCGTGACGGCGCCGATCTGCGGAAACCGGAACTCGTAGTGCGGCGCGAACCAGTCGCGCTCGAACATGTAGCCGGCCTCGCGCAGATCGTAGATCACGTCGGCGAAATCGTCGAACACGAAATGCGGCAGCAGGAAGCGGTCGTGGGTCCGCGTGTTCCAGCGGATCGGCTTCTTGCGGTAGGGGCGCCGGGCAAGCTCGGCCAACAGTGCCCGGATCAGGAGCTGCTGGGCGAGGCTCATCCGCGCGTGCGGCGGCATCTCGAACGCGCGCATCTCGACGAGGCCGAGCCGGCCCGTGGCGCTGTCGGGCGAATAGAGCTTGTCGATGCAGAACTCGGCGCGGTGCGTGTTGCCGGTCACGTCGACCAGGAGATTGCGGAAGATCCGGTCGACCAGCCACGGCGGCACCTCGCCCTTGTCCGGCACCTGGGCAAAGGCGAGCTCGAGCTCGGCGACCGCGTCGTTGCGCGCGTCGTCAACCCGCGGCGCCTGGCTGGTCGGGCCGACATAAAGGCCCGAAAAGAGGTAGGACAGCGACGGATGGTTGTGCCAGTAGCCGATGAGGCTGCGCAGCAGGTCGGGTCGGCGCAGGAACGGCGAGTCCGCCGCGGTCGGGCCGCCGAGGGTCACGTGGTTGCCGCCGCCGGTCCCGGTGTGGCGGCCGTCGAGCATGAATTTCTCGGTGCCGAGGCGGGTTGCGCGCGCGTCCTCGTAGAGGCCGGTCGTGGTGTCGACCAGCTCGCTCCAGCTCGCCGCGGGCTGGATGTTCACCTCGATCACGCCGGGATCGGGTGTCACGCTGAAATGGCGGAGGCGCGGGTCGCGCGGCGGCGTGTAGCCTTCGACGATCACCTTCGTCTCGAGCTCGGCCGCGGTGTCTTCGACCGTGGCGACGAGGTCGAGATAGTCCTCGAGCGCGGTCACCGGCGGCAGGAACACGTGCAGCTTGCCCTCGCGGGGCTCGACGCAGAGGGCCGTGCGCACGACCGAGGGGGCCGACTGGCCGAGGCTGGGCGGACCCTCGCCGTTGCTCTTGCCGTTGGTCTTGCGATCGGCGACCGGCCCTTGCCCGCTGATCGGGTGCCGCGGCCGTGCTTCGGGTCCGCCCGGCATGCGGCGTTGCGCCAGGGCCGCGCGCGGCGGGAGCGGACCGCGCGGCTCGAACGGATCGGTGTCGTAATGGTGCGGATAGTCGCTCTCCGCGACCCAGGGGAGAGAGTCCAGCGGCAGCCGGAAGCCCATCGGCGAATCGCCCGGGATGAGATACATGCGCTGCGGACGGAAGAACCACCGTCCGCTCGCCCAGTAATCGCCGCCCGCCCCGCGCACGCGCTGCAGCGGCACGGCGAGGCCGACCGGGTGGTCGAGCCCTTGCGTGAACACGCGCATGAGCCGCGCGCGCTCCTCGGGATCGCGCAGGTTCGACTCGAACGGGTCGACATTGACCGGCAGCCGATCCTCGCTCGCGAGGTAATGCCAGACGTCTTCGTATCCCGTGACCAGGAACGAGGTGTCGATCTGGAGCCGCCGCACCAGCCGCTCGCCGAACTGCCGCGCCTCGGCGATGCCGGCGTAGCCTTTGGTGTCGTCATCGGCGAACAACGACGGGTCGCGCCAGACCGGCTCGCCGTCCCGCCGCCAGAAGCAGCCCAGCGCCCAGCGCGGCAGCTGCTCGCCCGGGTACCATTTGCCCTGGCCGTAATGCAGGAGAGCCCCGGGGGCGAAGCGCTTCTGCAGACGCTGCAGGAGGCGGCCGGCGAGCTTGCGCTTGGCGGGGCCGAGGGCGGCCGTGTTCCACTCGGTCCCATCCATGTCGTCGATCGAGACGAAGGTCGGCTCGCCGCCCATGGTGAGGCGCAGATCGGCGCGCGCGAGATCGCCATCGACGATCTGGCCGATCCGGTCGATGCGCTGCCACTGCTCGTCCGTGTAGGGCTTGGTGACGCGGGCCGTTTCCCGGATGCGCGTCACCGTCATCTCGTGGTGGAACTGGACCTCGCACTCGTCGACCGTGCCCGTGATCGGGGCCGCCGTGCCGGGCACCGGTGTCGCCGCGAGCGGGATATGCCCCTCGCCCGCCAGCAAGCCTGACGTCGGGTCGAGCCCGATCCAGCCGCCTCCCGGAAGATACACCTCGGCCCAGGCATGCAGGTCCGTGAAATCGCGGTCAGGACCCGGCGGGCCGTCGAGCGGCTTCACGTCGGGCGTGAGCTGGATCAGATAGCCCGACACGAAGCGCGCGGCGAAGCCGAGACGGCGCAGGATCTGCACCAGCAGCCAGGCGCTGTCGCGGCAGGAGCCGCTCTTCAAGCGCAACGTCTCCTCGCAGCTCTGCACCCCCGGCTCGAGCCGGATAACATAAGAGATGTCCTTCTGCAGGCGCCGGTTCAGCTCGACCAGGAACGTCGTCGTCTGGGCCGGCGCGCGGTCGACCGCCTTCAGCCACGACGCGAGCAGCGGTCCCGCGGGCTCGGCGGCGCGGTAGGGCGCGAGATCGTCTGCCAGCTCGCGGGCATAGTCGAACGGACAATGCTCGGCACTGGGTTCGAGGAAGAAGTCGAACGGGTTGGTCACCGCCATGTCGGCGACCAGGTCGACCTCGACCGTGAATTCCCGGGTCTTCTCCGGGAACACGAGGCGCGCCTGGAAATTTCCGTGCGGGTCCTGCTGCCAGTTGATGAAGTGCGGATCAGGCGTGACCTTGAGGCCGTAGCTCAGGACCGGCGTGCGGCTGTGCGGCGCCGGACGAAGGCGGACGATCTGCGGGCCGAGCGAGACCGGCCGGTCGTAGCGGTACGACGTCCGGTGATGCAGTGCGACGTGGATGGTCATGGCCCGTGCCCGCTTCAGGCTGCGAGGCGGCTGTGATCGTGGATCATGTTGCGCAGCACCGGGTAGATCTCCGCGGCCCACCGCCGGCCGCTGAACACGCCATAATGCCCCACGCCCATCTGCACGTAATGATGTTTCTTGTACGGCCGCACCCCGCTGCACAGCTCCTGCGCCGCCAGTGTCTGGCCCATCGCGCAGATGTCGTCCTTCTCGCCTTCGACCGTCAGGAGTGCGGTGCGGCTGATGGCCCGCGGGTCCACCGGACGCCCGCGGACCTTCAGCCGGCCGAGCGGCAGAGCGTGCTCCTGGAAGACCTGGCGGACCGTCTGCAGGAAGAATTCGGCAGGCAGGTCCATCACCGCGAAATATTCGTCGTAGAAGGTGCGGATCGTCTCCGCCCTGGCCGGGTCGCCCTGGCGCAGGCTGTTGTACATGTCGAGATGCGATTTGGCGTGCCGCTCCAGGTTCATCGTCATGAACGCGAGCAGCTGCAGGAATCCCGGATAGACGCGCCGCAGCGCCCCGCCGAAGCGCAGAGGCACGCGCGAGATCAAATTATACTCGAACCACTCGATCGGCCGGCTGATGGCCAGGCGGTTCACCTCGGTCGGATTGACCCGGCAGTCGATCGGCCCCGCCATCAAGGTGAGGCTCGCCGGCTGCGCCGGGTTGCGGTCCTCGGCCATGATCGCGGTGGCGGCGAGTGCCGGGACACAGGGCTGGCAGATCGCCACCATGTGCGCCTCCGGCCCCAGCACCTCCATGAAGCGGATCAGATGATCGACGAAGGAATCGAGATCGAAGCGGCCGTGCACGAGCGACACGTCGCGGGCATTCTTCCAGTCGGTGATGTAGACGTCATGATCCGCAAGCAAGGTGCGCGCCGTGCCGCGCAGCAGGGTGGCGAAGTGTCCCGACATCGGCGCCACCAGCAGGACCGGCGGCTGGCGCGCGTCGCTCTCCTTCTTCCAGTGCAGGAGATTGCAGAAGGGTGTCGCGTCGACGACCTCCTCCTCGACCGCGATCAGGCGGTTGCCGGCGACGATCTGTCCGATCCCGTAGGCGGGCCGTTCGTGCGTCAGGTGGGCTCGCGACAGAAGCTCGTAGGCGGTCAGCACGTCGCGCATGCCGGCCCCCGCCGAGGTCAGGGGGGCGGGGTCGTTGAAGAAGGCCGCCCACCGCCCGGTCATCAGCCGGAGCGGCTCGAGCAGGTCCGTATGCACCTGATATGCTTGATAAAACATAACTGCCGCAGACTGCGGTCCGATCTCCCCTGAGAGGTGAAGATGCAAGTTGCAAGCCAGGGAACGCCTCCCGATGTGGCACATAGTTTGCGATGAAACCCGGTGGGAGAACGCGAGCCCCATGTCCAAAGCGACGCTCACCATCAGCAGCAAGAATTATTCGTCGTGGTCCTTGCGCGGCTGGCTGTTGTGCAAGTTCGCCGGCGTCGATTTCGTCGAGGAGACGGTCCCGTTCGACGATCCGGGCAACCGGGCGGAGATCCTGCTGCTGTCGCCGTCGATCCTGGTGCCCTGCCTGATGGAGAACGGCGTCAAGGTCTGGGACACGCTGTCGATCGCCGAGTATCTCAACGAGACGCGGCCGCAGGCGGGGTTGCTGCCGCGCGACCCCGCGGCGCGGGCCCTCTGCCGGTCGATCTGCGGCGAGATGCATTCGGGCTTCGCCGCCCTGCGCTCGGCGCTGCCGATGAACCTGCGCGGGCATTTTCCCGGCTTCAAGGTGTGGTCGCGCGCCCAGGCCGATATCGACCGCATCCTGGCGATCTGGCGCGACTGCCTGGGGCGCTACGGCGGCCCTTATCTGTTCGGCGGCCTGACCATGGCGGACGCGATGTACGCGCCCGTCGTGACGCGGTTCCTCACCTATGACGTGACGCTCGACGGCGTCTGCGCGGGCTATGCCCGTAGCATCATGGAGCTTCCCGAGATGCGGATGTGGGTGGACGCGGCCAAGGCCGAGCCCGACAACGTCGAAGAGCTGGAAGTCGAATTCTAGCCCCGCGCTCGTCTCGCGTAGGGCGGAGGCGAGCCGGAATGCTTTTTGCGGGGGCGTCTGACGACAAAATGAGCAGGCGGCCCCCGGCCCGCTCATCGCTTCGGCAGGCGCGCAAACGCCTCGCGCAGCGAGGCGATGAAATAGGGTTTTGCCAGGACCGTGAAACCTTTGTCCTGCGCCTCCGCCATGGCGTCGCCATGGCCCGTCGTCAGCAGGATGGCGATCGCGGGAAAGCGCTCGCGCACGATGAGCGCCAGCTCGAGCCCGCTCATGCCGCTGCGCATGCCGATGTCGAGAAACAGGATGTCGACGCGCATCCCGCCGTTGAGGAGATCGAGCGCCTCGGTCGCGGTATTGGCGGTCTTGGCCTGGTAGCCGAGGAACGTCAGCATATCCGCACCGGTCTCCGCGACGTCCAGCTGATCGTCGACGATCAGCACGGCCGGGTGCGGTCCGGGCGCGCCGCGGTTCTCGGGTTCATCAGACGGCACGGATCATCCCCGTCCTCTTCGGGCCTCTTCTCGTTGGGCGTGCGCCCCGGAGTATAAGGCTGTGCCGCGCGGCGCGCACCGGCGGCGGAACCGCGATCGTGCCCCGTCGTGCGGGAGGATGCCCCATTTTCACCCCCGAATCATCACAGCGGCGGCGGCGCGCCGCACCTACATCCCAGTCCATCGCGGCTGTCGTTTGGTCTCCATCGGGGCGGCAGGCGCATCACCACGACGCGAGAGGGGCGATCATGTCTGACGCGCACGATACCGACGTCATGGAGCCGGACGACACCGATATCGACATCGAATTCGAAACTTCGGCCGAGGAGGAGCGCACCTGTCCCGAGCGGGCGTGCGGCGATCCGGCGGCCCACGACCGCCTTCTGGCGCTTCTGCGCCGAGCCCATCCCGAAGGGCACGACAACGTCGCCGACACCGGCGGCAGGCTGCCGCGCTGGCGGGCGAGCCGCGTCCAGACGAGCCTCGTCGGGTGCAGCGCCGGCCTGTGCGCCGACGCCGCCTGAGGCCGCGACCCCCCTGACCTGACCACCATCCCTCGCGAACGGCCGACGGCCGGGGGTCACCCCGGCCGCTGGCGTTGTTCCGGCTCGTCCCTGCGGCATCATGCTGCGGCGCGGCGGGCCGCAGGAACCAACGCCATCAGGCGCGGGTTAATGGAGCAAATCGCCCGATTTGCGCAAGGTATGAGGGTCATGGATCCCCGTTTTCGGTCGCCGCGCGAGACCACCGCGGCCGATCAATACCGTCGCGAGGCTGCCCGGCTGCGCACCCTCGCCGACAACTCCACGTTCGGCGAGGTCCGCGACGAGCTCACCGGCATCGCGCAGGAATATGAGGCGCTCGCCCGGCAGCGCGACGACATCGTGCGGCGATACGGCGGCCGCTGAGCGGCCGCAGCCCTCGTGGCGGACGCGGCACGGAGAGCGGCGGAAGCGGCCGTTCTCCCTCAGGCCGACAGCGAGGGCGACAGGTTCTCGAGCACCTTGCCGCGCGTCTCGGTGGCGAAGAACACCGCGGTCAGCCCGCCGATGACGGCGGCACAGCCGAACACCAGGAAGACCGCACCCAGGCCGTAATGCGGGAGGATCCAGCCGATGAAGAACGGCCCGATGACCGAGGCAAAGCGCAGCCAGGCGTTGCCCACCCCGCAGCCGAGGGCGCGCAACTCGGTCGGATAGAGCTCGGCCGTATAGGTGCTGAGCGAGATCGCCAGCATGGAGTTGCAGCCGAAGCCGAACGCCACCAGCAGCAGGACCTGGAACGCGTCGAGGTCCGTGTGGAAGCCGAGATAGAGCAGCGGGATGGCGCTCAGGAACTGCCCGATCGCAAACAGCGCCTTGCGCCCGATGATGTCGATGATGAACACCGCGACGATCGCACAGCAGGTGCCGAACGCCGCCGCCGCGAGGCTGTAGTTCAGCGATTCCGGCACCGACAGCTTGTACACGGTGCGGTAGATCGACGGCATCCAGGTCGAAAGGCCGTACACGATCAGGTACGCGCAGAACCAGATGATCCACACGCTGATCGTGCGCTTGAGATAGATGCCCTTGAACAGGTCGGAAAAACGCGTGCGCGCCGGCGGCACCGGCGGCACACCGGCCGGGATCGGCGGCAGCGGTGCGGCCCCGTGCCGCGAGATCTCGTCCTCGATGCCGCGCAAGATTCGGTCGGCCTCCTCGCTGCGGCCCTGGCGGGCAAGCCAGCGCGGCGATTCCGGCAACAGGCGCCGCAGCGGCAGCACCAGGACCGCCGGCGCGGCGCCGATGATGAACATCCACTGCCAGCCGAGATGCGGCACCACCCAGGTCGCGACCAGGGCCACGACCGTGAGGCCGATCGTGAACAGCATCTGGTAGCCGAGCCCGAGCCGCCCGCGGCGCCGCGCGTTGGCGAACTCGCTGATATAGGTGGCCATCACCGGAATCTCGCCGCCGAGGCCGAGCCCCTGGAGGAAGCGGATGGCCATCAGCGATTCGACGTTCCAGGCGAAGATGCAGAGGAAGCTCATCACCGTGAAGATCGCGAGCGTATAGAGCGTGCAGGGAACCCGCCCGATGCGCTCGGCGAGCCAGCCGAAGAACACCGATCCAACGATCTGCCCGGCATAGCCGATCGAGATGAGAAGGCCGATCTGCCCCGGCGTCAGCTTCCAGAGGCCGATCAGCACCGGCAGGACGTAGGCGATGGCGAGCGCGTCGAACGCGTCGAAGAACCAGCCGGTGCCGATCACCGTGCCGATCTTGAAGTGCCAGCGCGAGAACGGCAGCCGCTCGATGCGCGCGGTGATCTGATAATCGGCAACACTGGCCTGAGGCACGACGCGCCCTCCCCGTCCTGTTTTCGAATTGTGAACATGTTCAACTTGTAAGGCCGGGAAGTCAAGCCGCACCGGAGGGGGCGCGCGGACGCTAGCGCGCGGCTGCGAATTGTGGCTGTTCGAGACGCGTCGAGCCGTGCGAGCGGCTCAGGACCAGGACCCGGTCGTGGAAGCCCGGGAGCGCGTTGCGCGTCGCGATGCTCAACAAGGCCGTGCCCTGGAGCTCGGTGCGGAAGGTCGACATCAGGATGGCCACCACCGCGTCGTCGAGCTCCGACAGGGCCTCGTCCATGATCGCCCAGGCCGGCCGCTGCAGCAGCAGCCTGACGAACGACAGGCGCTGCTGCTCCGCGTCGGACAGGATCTGGTCCCACCGCGCTTCAAGGTCGAGCTTTTCGGTCAGCCCGTCGAAGCCGCACCGCGCCATCGCCGCACGGATCGCCGCGTCGTCGAATTCGCTTGCGGCGTGCGGATAGGCGATCGCGGTGCGCAATGTCCCCGACGGCAGATACGGCCGGTGCGGCATGAACATGATCGCGCTCTCATCCGGCACTTCGATTGCGCCCCCGCCCCACGGCCATAGCCCGGCCAGCGCCCGGAACAACGTCGTCTTGCCGATCCCGACATCGCCCGTGACGAGGACCTTCTCGGCCGGCCGGACGACGGCGCTGGCGCGCGCGATCACCAGGTCGCCGGACGGGGTGGCGACGCTCACGTCCAAGAGCCGCAGCGCGCCGTCCGGGCTGCGGCGGCGGTCGATCCGGGTGCGCTCGCCGGGCGGTGCTGCGTCGAGTGCCTGGCAGGCCGCGTCCAGCCGCACGATGCGGTTGATGCCGGCCAGCCAGTCGGAGAGCCGCGCGTAATTGTCGACGAAGAAGCCCAGCGCCACCTGCACCTGGACGAACGCCTGGGAGATCTGCATCAGCTCGCCGAGGCCGATCGACCCGGACAGATATTGCGGTGCCGCGATCAGGAGCGGGATCACGGGGCTCATGACCGTAAAGCCGGTGGTGGCCAGGGTCAGCCGGGTGACCATCCGCATCTCGGCCTGGAACGCGTCCACCAGGCGGCCGAACACCGCGCGCAGGGTCGCGCGCTCGACCGCCTCGCCGTGCGCGAGCGCCACGCCTTCGGCGTTTTCGCGGATCCGCACCAGGGTGAAGCGGAAATCGCCCTCGCGCGCGTGCCGCCGCTCGCTTCGCCTGACCAGCGGATGGCCCATCAGATGGGCAAGCCCGGTGCTCACCGCCGCGTAGGCGATCGCTGCGAAGACGAGATACCCCGGAACGGCCGCGGTCGTGGCACCGAAGGCAACCGTGATCGCCCCGGACAGCACCCACAGCGTGCCCATGAAGATCACGAGCAGCAGAGTGCTGTTGATGAGTCCTGCGGAGAAGTCGACCGCGGCCTCGGTGACCATGCGCACGTCCTCGCCGATCCGGTGATCGGGGTTGTCGTAGGCGACGCTGCTGAAGCGCAGCAGGAAGCTGTGGCCGTGCGCGAGCCAGCGGTCGATGAGACGCGAGGCGATCCAGGCGCGCCACCCGATCTGAAGCGCCCCTTTCAGGTAGATCAGGCTCGCCGCAGTGACCATCAGACCCGCGGCGAGTGCCAGGAAGATGAAGATGTCGCGGCGGATCCCCGCCGTCGCGTGCGCTTCGATCGAGTCGAAGAAGCTGCCGAGCCACAAATTGAGGCGCAGCTGGAGAAGCGCGTTGGCGAGCGTGGCGAGAACGAGGGCGCCGGTCACGGTCCAGGCGCGCCGCCGCTGCCCCGACCGCCAATAGGCGCCGGCGATGCGCCAGAACTGGCGCAGTGCTGCGGCAAGCGCTGCGACCGTGCCGTCGCGCGCGGCAAGCTCCGGGGGCGCGCTCATTTTGCCATTCCAGCGCGAGATCGCAGGTAAGTCCTTGATTCAGGTCAAAAGGATGAGGTTTAAGGCGACATTAAGCGCGCCCCGTTATCATGATGCGTCAGGTTCGATCGGGGGTGACGTGTTCGGCCGCACCATCGCCATAGTCGGGGTCACGCTCGCGCTCGCGGCGCAGCCCGCGCGTGCGGCGCCGCCGGAACTGCCGGACAGGGGCGAGCCGCGGGTCGAGATGTTCCTGCAGGCGTTCCTGCAGATGACGTTCTGGCCGTCGAACTCGTTCAACCAGATCGCCGAGAACGTGCCCGAGGTGCGCAAGCAGGGTGCCGTCGTGCGCGTGCGCATGGAGGCGTCCGGCTACGAGGACTTCCTGCACAAGCTGCTGCGCGAGGAGGCCGCGGCGGCCGGCATCGAGATCGTATTCCTCGACGACGGCGACAAAAGCGAAGACATCTTCATCGAGATCCATCACTACATCGACGCCAAGGCGCCGATGATGAAGAACTGCAACACGCTCACCGATGTCGGCGAGCACGGGCAGCCGCGCGTCCATATCCATGCCGACCCGCACGGCACCGTCGCCAGCCTGAAGCGGAACACGGCGGGCTTTTTCGGCTGCTTCAACCGCGAGACCCTGCGCGCCTTCGGTCTCGATTACGATCACGACCACCAGAGCGTGCTGAGCGACCAGTACAGCACGTGGTCGCTGACGCCGATCGACCGCA
>DATJPD010000082.1:0-133641 GCA_035506575.1 Alphaproteobacteria bacterium | reverse complement strand
CATGGGCGACGCGCGCTCCTACGACTACGTGTGCGCGCTGCGCGCCGTCACGTCGACCGACGGCATGACCGCGGAGTCATATCCCTTCGCGCACGAGTTCCTGGCCGCCTGCGCCACGCGCATCATCAACGAGGTGCGCGGCATCAACCGCGTCGTCTACGACGTCACCTCGAAGCCGCCCGGCACGATCGAGTGGGAGTGAGGGGAATACTCTGGAGTAGATTAGGATAGAGGAGCGCGCGGTAGGTGAGATGGTCCCGGCAACAGTAGTCGATAGTTCTCTCGCGATGCTGAGCATCGTTCGGGCGGGGGAGCGCCGGATCGATGATGTATATGCGCCCAGGCCTGAGCGGAACTCGCCGCCTAAGCCAAGCTCAGTCGACTTTTGAGCCGTGGCGTCGCCCAGTTGAGAAACGCGCGCAGCTTAAGTGGCACCGGTTTCCGCGGCGTGTAAATAATATGCACTGGAAGGGGTTCCGGTTCGAACTCTTCCAGAACGATAGACAGTTTTCCTGCGCGCTTCGCGGCGTCCATCTTATACGACATAACCCGAGCTAATCCGGCCCCCTCGATGGCGGCTAAGACCGCCGCTTCGGAAGTGTTGACGCACAAACGCGAGCTGACTTGCGCTGCTGTGGTCCGGCTGCCAAGCACAAATTTCCATGCCGAAGGGATCGTATGATCGTCGATGGTGATGCAAGCATGCTTCTCCAGATCGCTGAGCTGCTTCGGTTCGCCGCGGGCCTTCAAGTATGAGGGACTTGCGCAAACTACGATGCGGATAGAGCCGATGCGAGCGGCGATCATGTTGCTGTCCGGGAGGGCTCCGACGCGTATGGCAACGTCGATGTTCTCCTCGATCGTGTTGACGACGCGATCGGTCAACATGAGTCGCAATGAAATATCCGGGTAGGCTTCGAGGAATTCGACCGCGAGCGGCAGCAAATGCGTGTGTCCGAGGCCCCAGGGCGTCGTCACCGCCAGTTCCCCTCTTGGAATTCGGTACTCCCCGGACACCTCCCTTTCGGCGTCATCAACCTGCTCGATGATTCGCTTGCAGGCGTCGATGTAGGACCGTCCGGCATCAGTCAACGTCATCCGCCGCGAGGAGCGTTGAAAAAGTTGGGCTTTGAGGCGCGATTCGAGCTCGGCGACCTTGCGGCTGACGGTCGCGACTGGCGACTTTAGACGACGCGACGCGGCCGAGATGCTGCCAGTCTCGGTCACGGCGATGATCACCGACATCGCCTCCAAGCGGTCCATCCGGGTCCCGCCTTTCCAAATTTCGGGAAGTTTCTTCCTGATCATACCGGCTGCCCTGCTGCGCTGCAATGAACTACGCAGGTGGCAGTCGGAGGCTCTGCATGACTCAACCTAGCAACAGCCAGCCAGACAATTGGGCTCCGTCTCGCCGCAACCTCATGGTGGGCAGTCTCCTAGCGGCTTCGGCATTGGGGGCACTGCCGAGCACCACAGCCGCCGCAGAAGGTGCGAGGCGGCCCGCTGTCCCCTCAAGCGTGGGAGTTCGCAGGGTGAGCACGATCACCACAAAAGACTCGACCGAAATCTACTACAAGGATTGGGGCAAGGGACCTCCCATTGTCTTCAGTCATGGCTGGCCACTCAACGCCGATGCTTGGGACGACCAGATGATGTTCATGGCGGCACGCGGCTTCCGCTGTGTCGCCTTTGATCGCCGCGGCCACGGTCGGTCGAGTCAGCCGTGGAAAGGAAACAACTATGACACCTTCGCCGAGGACCTTGCGGCGCTGATCGACGCGCTTGATCTGAAAGCCGCTACTTTGGTTGGCCATTCGGCAGGCGCCGGGGACATCGCGCGCTACATCGGTCGGCGCGGAACGGGGCGTGTATCCCGCGTCGTACTGGTGTCGGCGATCCCGCCCTTGTTGCTCAAGACGTCCGCCAATCCCGGCGGCGTGCCGATCGAGGTGTTCGACGGTATCCGCGCCGGCGTCGCCGGCGATCGCGCTCAATTCTACCGCGATCTTGGAGACGGGCCGTTCTACGGCGCCAACCGCCCAGGCTCGAAAGTGTCGCAGGGCGTCAAGGATGCACTCTGGCTGTGGTCCATGCAGGTGGGCTTGAGAGCATCCTATGAAGGCATCGCGGCATTCTCGGAGACGGACTTCACGCAGGATCTCAAGAGATTCGATGTCCCGACGCTGATCATCCACGGCGAGGACGACCAGAACGTTCCGATCGCGAACACGGCGCTGCTGTCCTCGAAGCTGATCGCGAAATCGACGCTGAAGGTTTATCCCGGCGCGCCGCACGGGCTGACGGTCACTCATAGGGACAAATTCAACGCCGACCTTCTCACCTTCTTGAAAGCCTAGAGCGGGCATTGCGAAGCAGTCCAATCGCTTGCGCCAACTAAGGAGTTCGTACGATGAACACAGTCACGACAAAAGATGGTGTGGAGATCTACTACAAGGATTGGGGCACGGGTCAGCCCATCGTCTTCAGTCACGGGTGGCCGCTCTCGGCCGATGACTGGGACGCCCAAATGCTGTTTTTTCTCAGCAAGGGTTATCGCGTCATTGCGCACGATCGGCGCGGCCATGGCCGCTCGGCACAGGTCGGCGATGGCCACGATATGGATCATTATGCCGACGACCTCGCCGCAGTGACGGCGCATCTGGACCTCAAGAACACAATCCACGTCGGGCATTCGACTGGCGGTGGTGAAGTGGTGCACTACCTTGGGCGGCACGGCGAGAGCCGCGTGGCGAAGGCCGCCATCATCAGCGCGGTGCCGCCGCTGATGGTAAAGACCGCCGCCAATCCGGGAGGCCTGCCCAAGGAAGTGTTCGACGATCTTCAGGCGCAACTCGCGGCCAATCGCTCGGAATTCTACCTCGCGATCGCATCCGGTCCCTTCTACAATTATAATCAGCCGGGCGCGAAACCATCCGAGGCTATTGTCCGAAACTGGTGGCGCCAAGGCATGATGGGCGGCGCCAAAGCGCATTACGACGGAATCGTCGCCTACTCTCAGACCGATTTCACTGCTGATCTTAAGAAGATCAGTGTGCCGGTGCTGGTGATGCACAGCGAAGACGACCAGATCGTGCCTTACGCCGACGCTGGACCGCTGTCAGCCAAGCTCCTGAAGAATGGCGTGCTGAAGACCTACAAGGGCTTTCCTCACGGCATGCCCACCACGCAGGCCGAGCTCATCAACAACGATTTGCTGAATTTTATCAAAGGCTGAACTCGCTCTCCGCGGACGGCATCGTCACGCAACCCGCTTTCAACGAGCTTGTGATCATGGGCGCCTGCACGTCGGTCGCCACCGGTGCGTCCCTGCAGATTGACTGGTCCCTTTGAACGTGGAGGCTGGCATGAAGGCGGTTGATCCTGTCGACACTTCCTTGGCCCTGGACCGCCGACGGTTCTCTCTCGGGCTGCCGCTAGTGGCTGCCGGCGCCGCTTATCTGGGGGAGGTGCCCGCAGCAAGGGCAGCCTCGGGCCATAAGGCGCCGATCGTCACGCATTACCGGACCAGAACAGTCGACGGTATCAAGATCTTTTATCGCGAAGCGGGGCCCACCAGCGCTCCGGCCATCCTATTGCTGCACGGCTTTCCGACCTCGTCGCACATGTTTCGCGATCTGATCCCAGAGCTCGCCGATCGGTATCACGTGATCGCCCCCGATTACCCGGGCTACGGGCAGAGTGACATGCCCGATCGTGCGACGTTTTCCTACACCTTCGATCGCTTCGGAGAGCTTGTTGATGCTTTGCTCGATCAGATCGGCGTGAAACGCTACGCGATGTACGTGATGGACTATGGCGCGCCCGTAGGCTGGCGTCTCGCCCTCAAGCATCCCGAGCGCGTCACCGCTCTCATCGTGCAGAACGGCAATGCTTATGACGAGGGGCTTAAAGAGTTCTGGGACCCGATCAAGGCCTATTGGTCCGACCACTCGGAGGAGCACCGCAAGGCGCTTTACGTGCTGGTCGCGCCCGAGACCACAAAGTTCCAATATACCGATGGCGTCAGCGATGTCAGCCGAATCGATCCAGACAACTGGGTTCATGATCAGGCGCTGCTAGACCGGCCTGGCAACGCCGACATTCAGATGGACATCTTCTACGACTATCGCACCAATCTTCCACTTTATCCCGCCATTCAGGCTTATTTCCGGAAGCATCAGCCCCCGACGCTGATCGTCTGGGGTAAGAACGACAAGATCTTCCCCGCTGACGGCGCCTATCCCTACAAGCGCGACCTTCCCAAGGTCGAGTTTCACCTCATCGACACTGGCCACTTTGCGCTCGAGGATAAAGCGGACGAGATGGTGCCGCTGATCCGAGATTTCCTCAATCGGAAGCTCTAGTCGTGAAGAAGCATCCGGAGAAATGGCGTTGCCGAATGCGGTGTGCTTTTGCGGTCAGCGTTCTTGCGCTCGCACCGATCACATCGAGCGAGGCTGACGACGACAGCTCTCCGATCTTTGGTGTCAAGATTCCTGCTGGATATCGGCAGTGGGAGTTGATCGCCCCGTCCCATGAAGCTGGCGATTTCAATGAGCTTCGCGGCATCCTTGGTAACTCCATCGCCATGACGGCCTACCGGGCAGGGACGCTTCCTTTCCCGGATGGCGCGATACTCGCAAAGCTGGCCTGGAAACGCGAACCCTCATCGGAGTTCCCCGGCGCTTTCGTCCCTGGCCGTGCCACGACCGTTCAGATCATGGTCAAGGACTCGAAGAGATACGAATCGACCGGGGGATGGGGCTTCGGCCGATTCATTGATGGCAAGGCCGTCGATCGCGCGCAGCACGAGACATGTTTCGGTTGCCACCAAGCAAATGTGAAGAATCACGACTTTGTCTTTACGCGGTTCGCTCCATGATTGGCGAGTGGCATCCGGATAAGTGCGGCCTGCTGGCTGCCATCGTTGCGCTGAGGCAGCGGCCGTCGCGTCTCATCGCAAGCTGCCAGAGGTGGGCGGTGTCGTGTCACCAGCGCCCCGATATGAAGACTCGAGGCAAATTTCGATGAAGACGAAAGCCTCATTTGGGAGTCCTGCATGTCCGAACTTGGCATCGTATTAGCGGTCGGTGAAGACGCGGCCTTTCATGCTGGCGACCGCATCCGCGTTTCGAGCCGCTCTCCGATCGGCCATTACCGCGTGCCTGCCTACCTGCGCGGTAAGGCGGGGACGGTGGAGACGGTCATTGAGCCGACTGGCATAGACAATGAGCAGGAAGGCTACGGCAGAAATGCGGGAAAGAAGCTTCACTACTATCGCATCGCCGTTCTGCTGGCGGAGATCTGGCCCGACTATGCGGGCTCTTCACGCGACGGTCTCCGCATCGAAGTATTCGAGACCTGGCTCGAAGGGATTTGACGCATGAATACGCCAAGCGAACGTCACGACCACGATCATAGCCACAGTCAGCCTCATACCGAGATCAGGCAGTCCGCCCCTCCTGGCTACTACGAGACTATGGAGACCGCCGTTCGCGAGCTTTTGATCGAGAGAAAGCTGATCGGCGCCGATGAGATTCGCCGCCAGATTGAAGTCTTGGATTCACGGACGCCCGCCCTCGGGGCGAAAGTCGTAGCCCGCGCCTGGGTCGATCCCGATTTCAAGGCACGGCTTCTGGCCAATGGCCGGGCGGCATGCGAGGAGCTCGGCATCAGCTTCTATGACGACACCTCGCTCATCGTGCTCGAGAATACCGACACGGTCCACAACCTCATCGTCTGTACGCTCTGCTCCTGTTACCCGCGGCCGGTGCTGGGGCTTCCACCGGATTGGTACAAGCTCAAACCCTACCGGTCCCGCGCAGTGTCCGAGCCGCGCGCGGTCCTGGCCGAATTTGGCACCATCATTCCGGAGGAGGTCGAAATCCGGGTGAGCGATTCGACGGCCATGGTTCGCTACCTCGTTCTGCCGAAGCAGCCCGAAGGCACGGCGGACTACACAGAGGATGAATTGGCCGAACTGGTCACGCGCGACGCGATGATCGGAGTAATTCCGGTCACGATTGACAATGGGAGGAGCACGCCATGACTGAGTCAGAATGCTCGGCAAAATATGTCCACGGCAATCTGATTGCATCCCGGCGTGCGGTCTTGATCGGTGGGGTCTCGGCAGCAGCGGCGATCGCAACGGTGTCCAATACGTCCATCGCTGCGGGGGCGAACGTCACGAATGACCCGGTCGACATCCAGAAGACCGATACGGCGGTCGTCTTTATCGACCCGCAAAACGACGTGTTGAGTGAGAAGGGAGCGAACTGGGCAGCGGTTGGCGCAAGCGTCACCGCCAACGGAACCGTCGAAAACATGGAGCGAATCTTCAAGGCCGCGAAGCTTCGCGGATATCATGTTTTCATCTCGCCGCACTATTTCTACCCCACCGATAGCGACTGGAAGTTCGACGGGCCGCTCGAGACTAGCGAGTTCAAGACACATAGTTTCGCCCGACGCGGACCGTTGACTCTGGAGGGGTTCGCAAACTCGGGCGCGGACTGGCTGGATCGGTTCAAGCCCTACATCGAAGATGGAAAGACAGTCATCGTAAGCCCGCACAAGGTATGGGGGCCGCAAACGAACGATTTGGTTCTGCAGCTGCGCAAGCGGGGCGTCAGCAAGATCATCCTCGGCGGTATGTTGGCGAACATGTGCGTCGAGTCGCACCTGCGAGAGCTGCTTGAGCAAGGATTCGAGGTCGCCGTCGTCAAAGACGCAACTGCTGGACCTCGGCACCCCGAATGGGGCGACGGTTACCAAGCGGCGATGATCAATTACCGATTTCTAGCCCATGCAGTGCTTTCGACTGAGGAGACGGTCGATCGCATGCGTTGAGGAAGTCTGCCGGGCGCGCTCGCAACCCAGCGCCGGCGTCGTTCTGGCCGACGTTCAGTCTAAGAGGGCATTCGATGACCCAAACCAAAGACCTTGTTGAGCGCCTGCCTAACGACATCGGCGGCCTGCCGGCAAAGCCGATTCACCGCGTCGATCACGAGCTCGAGCCGTGGGAGAAGCGCTGCCATGCGCTGGCCGACGTCCTCGACTTTCACAAGATCATCAACACCGAGGAAAAGCGCTGCGGCGTCGAGGCGCTCGGGACCGAAATGATTGGCAAGCTTAGCTACTACGAGCGCTGGATCGTCGCCTTCGCGAACGTCCTTTTCCGCAAGGGAATTCTCACGCCCACAGAGCTCGCACTAAAAATGGCTGACGTCGAGGCGAGATGGCCGAAGGAAGGCGACGAAGGGTGAGCGACAGGCTTGGCGCCGCGAGGCAATCTCGGATGGAGATGGAAATGGCTTGGTACAGCCCGCCGAGGTCATCGCCATGAGCCCGGAGGGGTTTGCGGCCCTCCCCAGCAGTTATGGTTCGAAAGAGACGATGGGTCGGTTGGCGGCAGCGGTGGCGAAGCATGGCATGGCCGTGCTGGCGCGCATCGACCATGCCTCGGCGCTCCGGACCATTTCCAGAGCATCCGGTCCAAATTCAGGTCAAACATTAGTTCAGAAGGAGACGATGACAATGGACACAAAAGCCGTCAAATCGCGTCAAAGTGCTTCTTTGGGGACGCCAAATGATGCTGGCTCTGACGCGACCAAGGACATCGCGGCAGCATTGAATCTACTGCTGGCGGACATCTTTGCGCTGTATCTCAAGACAAAAAATTTTCATTGGCACATGTCAGGCTCGCACTTTCGGGATTATCACCTTTTGCTCGACGAGCAGGCCGATCAAATCTTTGGCATAACCGATCCCATCGCCGAACGCGTGCGTAAGCTCGGCGGTAAAACATTGCATTCGATCGGCAACATAAAACGCTTGCAACGAATTTTGGATAACGACGCGGACTACGTCACGCCGGGTGACATGCTGGCGGAACTGCGCGACGACAACAGGCAACTCGCCAAAGCGATGCGCGAGACTCACGGTGTTTGCGATAAGCACGGTGATGTCGCCACGACAAGCCTGCTCGAGGTCTGGATCGACGAGGCGGAAAAGCGCACCTGGTTTCTGTTCGAGGCAGGCCGCGATGGGTAGGCTCCAAGGAAAGGTCGCCGTAATTACCGGCGCAAATAGTGGCATCGGTTTGGCTGCTGCAAAGCTCTTTGCGGCGGAAGGCGCTCACGTTTTCATGACGGGACGTCGCAAGAAAGAGCTCGATGCCGCGGTTGCGGAGGTAGGCAGGAACGCCCGGGGTGTTCAGGGCGATATTTCCAAGCTTGCTGACCTCGATCATCTGTTTGCGATCGTACGTGACGAGGCCGGGGTGATTGACGTGCTTTTTGCCAATGCGGGAGGCGGCGAGTTCGTTGCCCTCGAGTCCATCACCGAGGAACACTTCGACAGGACATTTTCGACCAATGTGAAAGGCACCCTCTTCACCGTTCAGAAGGCGCTACCTTTGCTCAGGGACGGAAGCTCCATCATCCTGACAGGCTCCACCGCGGCAACAAGAGGCACCCCTGGCTTCAGCGTCTACAGTGCGAGCAAGGCCGCGATCCGCAACTTCGCGCGTAGTTGGATACTCGACCTCGCGCCGCGAAAGATCCGCGTCAACGTGCTCTCACCCGGTGCCACCTCCACCCCTGGGTGGCACGATCTTGCGGCCTCCGAAGAAGCCCATCATGCAATGGTCACCTTTGTGAAATCAACGACGCCGCTCGGGCGTCTCGGCGAACCTGAGGAGAGTGCCCGTGCGGCCCTTTTCCTTGCTTCGGACGACAGCAGCTTCGTCACCGGAAGTGAGTTGTTTGTCGACGGGGGCTCAGCCCAGATCTAACCGGCCGGACCCATGTGTGGAGATTCGGATTATGCCCAATCGATTCCTGGAAACCGTCTTCACCCCGTCCGTGCAGGCCGAGCAGACCCGACATGGGTCGCGGGCAGGGTATGAGCGCTTCCTTAATCGCCACGCCACCGGCGACGCGGTAGCTGCGGGCCTCACGGAACAGGAAGCAGCCTTCATCGGTGCCCGGGACAGCTTCTACCTGGCTACGGTGTCCGCCACCGGCTGGCCGCATGTGCAGCATCGCGGGGGGCCGGCGGGCTTCGTGCGGATACTAGACACTCAAACCCTGGGCTGGGCGGACTTCAGCGGAAATCGGCAGTACGTGACAATCGGCAACGCATCGGACAACGACCGCGTCGCCATGATCTTCATGGACTACTCGGCGCAGCGCCGCCTGAAAGTCCTTGGACATATGACGGTGGTCGAAATCGAAGACCATCCGGATCTAAAAGTGCGGCTCGAAGTGGTGAACTACGGCGCCACCATTGAGCATGCGATGCGCGTGACAGTGACGGGATTTGACTGGAACTGCCCGCAGCACATTACACCAAGATACACGGCCTCAGAGTTCGCTTCGGCTGTCGAGCCGCTGAGGCGCCAGATTGCCGACCTGCAGGCTCGTGTCGAGACCGCCACAGCGAACCGGTTTTCTTCCCACGGCAAGCCTTGCGATAAATCGATCGACATCGACAAAGCTTAGAGTTTTGGTGCGCGGGAAATCAGCCAGGCTAGTACGACCTATTACTATCCCAAATTGTCCCCGCCCACTCTGGGGTCCTTTTGCACCTGCCTCCCGACGATCGGGCTTGCACCACGCGAGACTGTTGGCTCATCGCGGCGAGGGACGAGGAGATCGATGTGATTGGCGGCGGCTGCGACGCGATCATACACGGTGGCCGCCTCGACCCGGGGTGGCACGTCGAAATGCCGGACTGGGTCGACGCCATCGGGCTTGCCGGTGCAGCTTGCCAAGAGCAAGGCAAAAAGAACGAGAACCGGAAGCCTGTGAGCGGCGATGCCTGAAAACATCAATTCATTATCGCTCTGTTGCGCGACGTCTCGATTTCAGAGAAGACTTTTCTGAACTGCAGAGCCAGCAGCCCCATCAACGTGCCAATGCAGGCCACGTTTAATGGAACGAGGCGAGCGGCTTCGGGGGCATCCATAGGCAGAAGCGGCGGGCCAAGAATTCCTTCCGGCACAAATAGCGGCAACAAGGCGAGCCCGATCAGCGCCGGGCCTAACCACCGTTCCCGGTCGCGATAAAGCAGTGCCGCGAGCATGATGCAGGGAATGCAGAACAGCTGAACTCCCGAGGCGATGCCGAGAAGCTTTGCACACCACATGCTGTTGGCCGTGCCAATCAACGGAAGCGCGACGCGCCCCGCGAGCGAATTACGGCGCGACACCCACGGCACCGCGAAAAATAACGGGCTGGCGAGCATGGTCGCGAACGTCGGCAGACCTGACCAACCGATCACGCCGATGACGTAGAGCGGGTAAAACGGGCCGTTCAGCGCGACCACGAGGGCAATGAGGTTGGCTGCCGCAGTGGCGGGATCAGGGTGCGCGGGGTAGGTGCGGCACAGGGCCAGGATCTTCATCGTGGCCGCAAGCGGTGGCGATTGGCGCCACGCGGCACGAGGTAGGCCTTAAGGCGGGGGGTATAATAAGAAAAAAGCTGGCGAAAGGCGGCGCGATCGCGCCGTTGCGCCACCGCCTCGATCCGCCCTTCAGCGTCGAATGGTTCCCTTTCACCCGCCATCACCGCTTCCGACAGGGCCAGGATGACGCCTGCAGTTTTGCGCGACGCGACCGGGCTCTCCAACGGCGCCAGGAAAATCATGCCTGCGATACGTAGCTCAGCTCGGATTGGATCACAGGTTTTTCAGTGATCCAATCGCGCAGCCGCACCGTACCGACCCGTAGCAGCGTATTGGAGAATGAAGCCAGTGCCGCGGGGAGCCCAAAGACTGAATATCGCCATCGTCGGCACAGGGATCGCTGGATTGTCGGCCGCATGGCTGCTGTCCAAAGCGCATCGCCTGACCCGGACAACGATGCTGGGCTGGCGAAAACCGTCAGCGGAACGCTGCCAACGCGGCTGCACAATAGCCTTCAACACGGGTTCCGCAGCAATACGCTGCGTGGCAGCCAGCGGAACATTGTCGAGCATTACGACCTCGGCAACTTTCTACGCGGTGTGGCTCGACCCCGCCATGAGCTTTTCCTCAGCACTGTACCGCAGGCCAGAGATAACAATGGAAGAGGCCCAGGCGGCGAAGCTGGAACGGGTGCTGGAGTTGCTGCCACTTGACGGTGGCGACAGCGTAATCGAGCTCGGCTGTGGCTGGGGCGGGCCGGCGATCCGGCTCGCTCAGGGCGGCGCCCCGTGTCACACCTTTGGCGCGCGCTTTTTGCGGCGCGCCATGAGGTCGCCGCGCTCCGCTTCTCGACCCGGTTCCGGCGACTCTGGGACTACTATCTCGCCTATTGCGAGGCCGGATTTCGCACCGGCGTCATCGATGCAGGAGTGAGGCAGCTGCGCGGATGATGACGCGACGTGATTTCCTGCTCGGCTGCGGCGCCGCGCCGTTAGCGGAGGCCGAGCCCTACGTACCGCCATGCGGTGATGGTCGCCTGGCGTTTCGTGTCCTGCGGAACGGGGGCGCGATAGGCTCGCATACGCTTGATTTTGTCCCGCAGGACGATGGTTTCGACGTGCGCATTGCGATCGATATCAAGGTTGGTTTCGGACCGATTACGCTCTTTCGCTACAACTTGACCGGCACTGAGCGCTGGCGGGGCGGAATGTTGATCTCCTCCGAAAGCGCCACGAACCACGACGGAAAAAAGGTGACGTTCTCGTGTCGGCGCGAGGGTGACGGGCTCTCGGTGTCGGGCTCACAGGTGTCGCCTTACCGGGCGCCCGGAGAAGCCCTAACCGCAAGTCATTGGAACAAAGCGGAGCTACGCGCGCCGTGGATCAATCTCGAAGATGGCCGACTGATGCGTCCGAAGGTCGAGCCAGCGGGGCTCGAACGACTGCGGCGCCCTGACGGCACTTTCCTCGCAGCCGAACGCTACATGCTTTCGGGCGATGCCACCCTCGACCTTTGGTACGAGCCCAATCGACGCTGGGCCTCGTTGGTATCTCGCGCGCAGGACGGTTCCGAAATTCGCTACGATCGCATTTGACTGAAGGGAAAATCTGATGACTGTGCATGCTCTCCCAATTTCGCGCCGTGCCAACCAAGCCGTCGACGCCCCGCTCAGCAGCACCGAAGAAGCGGCGATGATCGCGGCGGCGAGCCAAAAAATCGGCGAGCTGCTCGACATCCTGCGCATCGATCACCGCAACGACCACAACACGCGCGACACGCCGCAGCGCGTAGCCCGAATGTACGTGAAGGAATTCTTGCGCGGCCGTTTCTCAGACTGTCCTAGAATCACAGAATTCGAGAACGCTGAACGCTATGATCAGCTCATCGTCACCGGGCCAATTGCAGTACGCTCGTTGTGCGCTCATCACCTGATGCCGATCTACGGTCACGCCTTCATCGGCATCCTGCCGGCGCCTGACGGCAAGATCATCGGGCTCTCGAAATACGACCGCATCGTCGATCATTTCGCGGCGCGCTTTCAGAATCAGGAAGAACTAGTCAAGCAGATCGGGAGTTTCCTCGTCGAGAGGACGAAACCACGCGGCCTGGCCGTGCGCATCAGCGCGGTGCACATGTGTAAGACACATCGCGGGGTCCGTGCATCAAACGCAAGCCGGATGGTGAACACTGCGCTCTACGGCGCTATGCAAGAAAACCCCAGCTTGAAGTCTGAATTCATTCAGGAATGCACCGTGTTGGAGCGTGCGCTGTAAAAGGCGTCACATATAGGAATTTGCAATTCTTTCATGATGATCCGGAAATCGGGGCGATGGGCGTAATGTGATGGAGATGCGACCATACAATGTAGGGAAGATGGGAACCTTATTGATCGCTTACCTGAGCCCCAACTCTCATCCAGTTATGGGTAGAATCTGGTCGCTATTTTGACGGTGCCCCAACTTCTTCCGCAATGCCGTTAGGACACGGTGGACTGTCTCCAGATCCTTAATCAATAGCCCTTCTGAAAGTTCGTTAACCCAAGGCGCCTGCAGACGCATGGCAGCCTCAAACGTCCGCCTTCCCTTGCCGGTCAGAACGACGAGTTGCGCCCGTCGGTGGTGCGGGTTGGGCTCGAAAGCGACGTGTCCATCTTTTTCCAGGTCGTTGACGATGCGCTGAACATTCTGGCGGTTCGCTCCCATGTCGCGCGCAATCCACGCAACGGGCTGCGGCCGATCAGCTTCGACGATGGTGCCAAGGACCTGCCAGCGGGCGCTCGTCAGGCCAAGGCCGGCGACCAGTCTGTCCCCAGCGGCCAGCATGCGGTTGTTGAGGCTGAACAGCTCGAGAATGAGATCGGTCAAGGCGGTCCCAGCGGGGGTTCGCTTAGCATCCTTCATATGTCACCATATGTCTATATTGACATGATGATGTCAATATAATATGTATCTACCATGCCAAGATGACATCATTCGACCATACTGAACGGAGCCTGTCATGCCGCTGCTGCGCCCGCTGGACCCAACCTTTCCGATCGAACGTCAACTCGCCGTCGATGCCTCCCCGGTCGTGCTCGTCAACGTCTTTACACTCGATAAGGCCGACGAGCGGACTTTTCTCAAAGCTTGGCAGGACGATGCGGACTTCATGAAACGGCAGCCGGGCTTCATCTCGACCCAGCTTCACCGCGCGATCGGTGAAAGTCCAACCTATCTGAACTACGCGGTCTGGGAGACGACAGCCCATTTCCGCGCTGCGTTCACGCATCCGGAGTTCAGGGCAACACTGTCGGCCTATCCGTCCTCGGCCGTTGCTGTCCCGCACCTTTTCCAGAAGGTCGCGGTGCCGGGCATCTGCGTCGCATAATGCAAGCAAGTTTGCAGGAGCGGCAGTCAATCCATGCTCAAAATCATTCATCCGGTCGCTGGCGCGGTCGCGCTCCTCACCATTACGTCTTTCTGGCTCTCGACGGTTTTCAGCGAATTGTTTGCGTCCGAAGCGACTGTCACCGCCGCCAAGACGGCGATACCATGGGGCTTTACGCATTCGCGCGACCGGTCCATCAATCAAGCGCTCGGTCATGGATAAGGATCGCATCCTCGCATTCAGCGACGGCGTGATCGCCATCATCATCACCATCACGGTGCTGGAGTTGAAAACTCCGAGCGGCGCGGATCTTCGAGCGCTGTCCAAGGATTGGCCGGTGCTTGTCAGTTATGTCCTCAGCTTCACCTATGTCGGTATTTACTGGAACAACCACCATCATCTGTTCGCGGCCTGTAACCTCATCAATGCGTCGATCATGTGGGCGAACTTGCATTTGCTGTTCTGGTTGTCGCTCATCCCGTTCGTTACCGACTGGATGGGAGGAAACAACTTCGCACCCTTGCCCACGGCGCTGTATGGCTCGGTGCTCCTGATGGGGGCTCTGGCCTACAAAATATTGCAGGGCAGAATCTTGGCGATCGAGCCGCCCGGGTCGCCGCTTCGATCTGAATTAGGCCCGGATCTCAAAGGCGCGCTGTCTCCGCTGGTTTATTTGCTCGGCATCGGATTGGCGTTCTATCTGCCTTGGATTGCATTCGGGCTTTATGTCCTGGTGGCCCTAGCGTGGCTCGTACCTGACAGGAGAATTGAACGCGCATTAAGCCGCTCCGACCCTCGGTGAGATGGAGATGCTCATCAGTCGAGTGGGAATCAGCGGAGCAGGGCCGCAAATACGGACATTCTCCCGATCTGAATTTGCCGGTTCGATCGCATCCCGTGGCGTGGTATAGCGCGCGTTCCGGCGCCTTGGCCCGGGTTAGAATCGCCTCCGCCTCTTCCAGCCAGCACGACCTCATGATTCGTCTCGACAACATCAGCAAGCAGAACGGCCATCAGATCCTGTTCATCGACGCGTCGATGAGCATCCAGAAGGGAGAGAAGGTGGGGCTTGTCGGGCCGAACGGCGCCGGCAAGACGACGCTGTTCCGGATGATCGCCGGCGAGGAACGGCCAGACGACGGCCAGGTGGTGGTCGAGACCGGCATGACGATCGGCTATTTCAGCCAGGATGTCGGCGACATGCGGGGCCGGAGTGCGGTCGCGGCGGTGATGGATGGCGTGGGGCCGGTGAGCGCGCTGGCCGCCGAAATGGCCAAGCTCGAGGCGGCGATGGTCGATCCGGACCTGGTTGATTCGGAATGGGCCGGCGACATGGACGCCATCGTCGAGCGCTACGGCGAAGTGCAGGCGCGCTTCCAGGAGCTGGATGGCTATGCGCTGGAGGCCCGCGCGCGGGAAGTGCTCGCGGGCCTGAGCTTCGGCCAGGAGCGAATGGACGCCGACGTGGGCCTGCTGTCCGGCGGCTGGAAGATGCGTGTGGCGCTCGCCCGCATCCTGCTGATGCGGCCCGACGGGATGTTGCTGGACGAACCGAGCAACCATCTGGACCTCGAGAGCCTGATCTGGCTGGAAGCCTTCCTCAAGAGCTATGACGGGGCGTTGCTGATGACCTCGCACGATCGCGAGTTCATGAACCGCATCGTCGGCAGGGTCGTGGAGATCGACGGCGGGGCGCTCACGAGCTATTCGGGCGATTACGATTTCTACGACCAGCAGCGTGCGCTGTACGAGAAGCAGCGCCAGGCGCAATTCGAGCGCCAGCAGGCGATGCTCGCCAAGGAGATCAAGTTCATCGAGCGCTTCAAGGCGCGTGCCTCTCACGCGGCACAGGTGCAGAGCCGGGTGAAGAAGCTGGACAAGATCGAACGGGTGGAGCCGCCCCGGCGTCGTCAGACCGTGCGATTTGAATTCCGCCCGCCGCCGCGCTCGGGAGATGACGTGGCGAGCTTCCGCAACGTTCACAAGCGCTATGGCAGCCAGACGATCTACGCCGGGCTCGATTTCCAGGTGCGCCGGAAGGAACGCTGGTGCGTCCTGGGTGCCAACGGTGCGGGGAAATCCACGTTGCTGAAGCTGGCGGCAGGTGAGACCGCGCCCGACGAGGGCACGGTGACCCTCGGCGGCAGCGTGCGGATGGGCTATTTCGCCCAGCACTCGATGGACCTCCTGGACGGCGACGACACGGTGTTCGACTCGCTGGACAAGTCCTTCCCGCGCGCCGGGCAAGGTGCCTTGCGTACGCTGGCCGGCTGCTTCGGCTTCTCGGGCGACGATGTCGAGAAGACCTGCCGCGTGCTGTCGGGCGGCGAGAAGGCGCGCCTGGTCATGGCCAAGATGCTGTTCGACCCGCCGAACTTTTTGGTCCTCGACGAACCGACGAACCATCTGGATATGGCGACGAAGGAAATGCTGGTCGCCGCATTGGCGGACTTCGAGGGCACCATGCTGTTCGTGTCGCATGACCGCCGCTTCCTGGCCGCGCTCTCGAACCGGGTGCTGGAACTGACTCCCGACGGCGTTCATCAGTTCGGCGGCGGCTACACCGAATATGTGGCGCGCACGGGCCAGGAGGCGCCGGGTCTTCACCCGGGCGGTTCGCAGGGTGCAGGGGGATGAAGCGTAGACCATTTCGTCGTAGGCTCCGGGAGTGAGCCAGATGGAGACCGCGATCCGATTCTCACTGTTCCTGCCCGGCGACGAGGTGGGGTGGCCGAGCTGGACCATTGCGGAGGAGCAGGACCATGTGCCGCAGCATCAAGACGCTGTTCAATTTCGAGCCGCCGGCGACCGACGAGGAGGTGCGCGCCGCGTCACTCCAGTTCGTGCGCAAGCTGAGCGGCTTCACCGCGCCCTCGAAGGCCAACGAAGCCGCCTTTGGCGATGCGGTCGAGGAGGTGTTCAAAGTCGCCCGCCGCCTCATCGACCGGCTGGAGACGAGCGCCTTGCCGCGTAATCGCGAGGAGGAGGCGAAAAAGGCCCGCCAGCGCGCGGCCGAGCGGTTTGGTCGGCCGGCCTCGGCGTGAGCAGACGGTCCGTTGCCGGCGAGGGTGTGAGAAGCTGCACGTCATGGCGCGCGTCGGACTCATCTCCGATACGCACAGTCTGTTGCGGCCCGAGGCCGTGGCATTCCTGCGCGGGAGCGATGTCATCGTTCATGCCGGCGATATTGGAGACGACACCATCCTCAGAGAGCTGAACGCGCTGGCGCCGGTGACGGCGGTGCGCGGCAACAACGACGACGGCGCTTGGGCAAATGCGATTGCGGACTCGCAGGTTCTCCAGGTCGGCGGCATCTCCATCTACGTCATTCATGACCTGGCCGAGCTTGATCTCGATCCCGTGGCATCGGGGTTCCAGGTCGTGGTGTCCGGTCACTCGCACAAGCCCGCGGTCCAGACGCGCCATGGAGTGCTCTACGTCAATCCGGGAAGCGCCGGTCCGCGCCGGTTCAGGCTGCCGATCGCCGTTGCGGAGCTCGAGATCGCGAGCGGTTCGGTCACGGCGAACGTGGTCGAGCTCGACGTCGCATAGGGCTACAGACGGGAGCGGGGCAGTGGCGATCACGATCTACGGCATCAAGAACTGCGACACGATGAAGAAGGCGCGGTCGTGGCTCGACGCACGCAAGATCGCGTACGAGTTCCACGACTACAAGATCGCGGGCATCGAGCGGTCGGTGCTCGAAGGTTGGGCAAAGAAGGCCGGCTGGGAGACGCTGCTCAACCGCCAGGGCACCACGTTCAAGAAGCTGCCCGACCCGAGCAAGGCCGGCCTCGACGAGGCCAAGGCGATCGCGCTCATGCTGGCGCAACCCTCGATGATCAAGCGTCCGGTGCTCGAGATCGGCGGCAAGCTGACCGTAGGCTTCAGGCCCGAGGTTTACGCACAGGCGATCGGTACTCGTTAGGAGCTCGTCGCGCTCGATACGCTGACGCACGTGTCGGTCTGGCTCGAGCGCGGCCTCGCGCGACCCGCGGTGCAGCGCGGGCTCGAAATCCCGAAGCGGCCCTGACGTCTAGCGGCTCTGGGCCGAGGCGGCGGGCAGGGGCTGGTCGGTCGATCGCAGCTTGGCGAGACCGAGCTGGAACGCGGCGCCCACGATGATGAGCCCGGTGAGGGCGAGGGCGACGATCCAGCGCAGGCGACCGAGCGACGCGTCCTCGGCCGAGAGCGGAGCGAGAGTGGGTGACTCGTGGTGCGGCTGCATGGCCTTGGGCGGCATGGCGTTCATGGGCGTAAATATGAAGGATGGTTAATTAGCAGATCGTTAACGGGACTTCGACACGGCCGGCCTTTGAGCCGTCTCGTCGTGCCAGAGCTCGGGGTGCGCGAAATCGTTGCGCCACAGACCGTTGCCGGAGCTCTCGGCGCGCGATTCTTCGGCGATGTAGCGACTGGACGTTCGCATGTCGTTGACCGCCCAGCCACTTTCCACCTGAATTGCGGCAAGATCGAGGCCGGTATCGTTCCGGCACAGCGCCGTGACATGGCCATCGGCCGCGAACACAAGATGTTCGCAGTCGACCGGCGCGTTGCCGATCGCGGCGTCGAGCGCCCGCCGTGCCTGCTCGCCGCAGTTATATTTCCACGCGCCGTCGCGGCAGATCAGCGAGGCGGGCGGAGCCTCGATGGCTTCGAGATGCACGGTGTGTCCGGCGACGGTCACGGTCGCGCCGTCGACCGCCACGGCGCGCCCGGAGAACGCGGTGGGTGCGGGCGGGGGCGGCGGATTGCGCAAATGCGAGGCGGCGAACGCGGCGGCGGCGATCATGCCGATCAGGCCGCCGGCACCTGCACCCAGGACCAGCCACCGTTTGCGGCCAGCCGGCAGAAGCGCCAGCCACGCCGCGAGGCGGCCGGGCGGCGGCGGCGCTTCGCCCTCACTTGCCTGGTCATCGAGGAGGGCTGCGTCGGGCAGAGCGGCCGCCGCTTTAACGCTCTTGGGGTCCTTGTCGCCGGGCTTTGGGGCGGCTGTGGGCGCAGGCTTGCCGGCCGTCTTTTCCGTAGCCTTTTCAGCGGGTTTCGACGGAACTTTCGACGACTTCTTGAGGTCTGCGAGGACAGACTTCGCCACCATGGCGATGAGTCTACGGCGCCCCCGCTTTGCAATTGGTTAACGGCTTCGGCGGTCCCGTTAACCACAGGGAATAGGAACACTTGGCCAAAATGGTGATAACAGGGGGACTGCCGATGACCTCCCGGCCGACAGGCTGGGCAGCGGGGGACCATGGTCCACATCATCGAACTGAATGCGCGTCAGCCCAATCCGGACGGGGCGACGGTCTTCGACCTTCTCTCCAAACAAGACGCGATCGTTGTCCTGCGCGACGTCCCGGAAATCCAACAGATCCGCACGACCATTTGCGCGCTGACCGCGCAGCGTTATGGCACCACGCGGTTGAAGGAGGTGGACGCGATATTCCGGACCGGACGGCTCCCGAACCTGGAAGCGTTCGCGGCCATTCACCGGGCTCTGATCCATCTTCGCAACAGCCGGTTCTTGAGCTGCCTGTTTGTCGATCTAGTCCGGCAGCTGGGGCTGCCCGAGCCGATTCTCATCGATTGCGGGTTCAGCCGCATGGTCGCGCCGCGCCACGTGTACCAGGCGCAGGCGCGTTCGGACTTGTTCGCCCCCGACGAGCCGGCCACCGGCGATCCGAATGAAGCCGAAGGCGCGCTCCAAGGCGTCTTCTGGGGTGACGCGCACCGCGACATCACAGTCTTTCACTATCACTATCAATTGAATTTTTGGTTTCCATTGCATCCACTAGAAGAACGGAATTCGCTGGTGCTGTTTCCCGAGCGCTATCGTCAGGACGTGCCGATGCGCCGGAACGTCGGTGATCCTACGGATGCGGACACCTGGGGCTACGGCAAAGCGAGGCAAATCCCATTGCAGTTCGGCGACATGCTGGTTTTCCATTCCCAGCAGCTTCACGCGTCGCCATATCTGGGGCCCGATCGCGACCGGCTCACCGTCGAGATACGCGTCGCCGCGAACTGCCTGGACGACAACGCGGTGATCTATCGGCGCTTGTTCTGGAACGCGGAAAACTTCAGGCCGGCCGCAGGAGATGGCGCGAGCCTTCAAGAGCGGGCCGAGCAGCTAGCCGGGGCTCCAGCCGATATGCTGGACTTGGACCGCATCCTCGCGGGACGAACCGCGCATGCGGTCTATCACCGTCTTTTCCGAAGCGCGGTGGCGGGCCTTCGCGCCGGGTACCTGCACCGCGATGTGAAGGATCTTGATTCGGCCTTTTCGCTCGATGGCGCCAGCTGGGCCAAGATTGTCGCACGGTTGGCGACGCTCCCCACGGGCGAAGACTTGTGGCTCGCGGTGGCCCGCATCCTAATCCGGCAAGAACAGCGTGACGAGGCAGCTGGCGCCTTATCGCGAGTCATCAAGCGCACCAAAAGCTTTTTCTGGGCGCTCGAGGCCGGACGTATCGCGGCTGAGGCAGAACTCTATGAACTTGCGGCGACGGCGTTCCGCGTCGCGGAGTTCCGCGCCCGCAGCGCCCAGCTTACGTTGTCTCCGGTCGTGCCCGGTGCCGGGGGTGCGCCGGATCATCTGCTTCAGTTGACGCCGCAGATCGCAGGCCGCGCTGCGGCGGCGTTTGCGGCGCGGGCCGAGTCACCGCAGTTTGCCCGCACGACACCGACCTTCGATCACCGGTTGTTTTGGCCGCCGCAAGTGGCGGCGTCGTTTGACCACTACGATATCCTGTTCACGAGCGGGTTGTATGTGGCGCTGCCAACCACCCGCTTGTTCAACCCCGAGCAGATCCTGAGCGATCCGACGGGTATCGTCATTGCCGAGAGAACGGCGGACATTGCGGCTGTCCTCGTCAATCCGCTCGGCAATAAGCTGCCGGAGCCGCGGCCGCTTGTGACCGATCGTGCCTCGTTCGACGGCCATACGGTCGTGCGCTATCTGAACGGCTGGTACATCATTCCTGACGCTGCTCTGCCAATCGACTTCGTAAATCAGGACGTAACGCGGCTTCCCGGTGTCGTGACTTTAGGGCCTGGGGAATCGTCCGACGCCTTGAATGCGGCGGCGAAGATCGCGTCTGGGCAAAACTCGCGCGAGACGGACGGCCAACGTCGGGCTGGCGGCTGAGGCTCTGCCGGGCACTACAGATAATGGAACGATCGCGGCGCGTACGCCGCCGCGACAAAAGCCGCGCGCGCCGCGTCGGGCCAGCCGAGACGCTGACGCACGTTCCCGAGCTTGTGGAATACCGAGGACGGCGCATGGGGCCGGCGCGCCGCCTCGACGAGAATCGCTTCGGCTTCCAGGAGCATGTCCCTCGCGGCCAGATGCGCGCCGATGTAGAGCAGGGGCGTCCAGTCGAACCGGATATAGCGGCGGATGAACTCGTCGTAGCTGAAATAGCCCTCGGCAAAATGGCAATACGACAGATCGCGTGCCCACTCCAAGCCGAAATGCTCGATGATCTCGGGGTGGATCGGAGCATCGTAAGCGCCAGGCCCGCGGCCGTGCTCGATCTCGTCGAGGTGCCCCTCCGGCAGCGCGTTCAAGAATCCGAGGGCGCCGAAAATCTCTTCGCATATGTAGCGCAGCACAGGTCCGGCCGGGTGGATCTGCATGTGAAACAGCCGCCGCGTCTGGAAGTTGCGCTCGATGAAGTCGCCGAGCCGCACGTCGCTGTCGCGGTCGAGGCCGCGGATTTTGGCCATCGTCAACGCATGCAGCCGGTCGAGGTCGACCCTGTCCTTGATGCGGATGGCATTGAACCTCTCGTACACCCGCGCCGGGTCTTTTTCCTCCTTCATGATCTCGAGAATGAGGCTGTTACAGACGTATCTCGGATAGGGCCCTTCTTCGATCCACGGGCGAACCGCCGAATCGCTGCGCGGATCCGAGGCCACGAACGGCCACAAGGTGTTCATGAACGGCGGCGGAAAGCGCAGGCGGCGGCAATTCGGCGGGACGGGAATGTCGCGAAAATGCGCGCCACCGCGGCGCTGAACGTCGTCGCGGAAATTGCCGACCTGCTCGAGAAGGATTTCGCAGCGGGAGAGGGCCCCCAGGTCGAGCGGCTCGTCGCCCTTGGACTGGGCGACGAAGCTGCGGAACCAGTAGATGTCGTAATGCTCGACCACGGCCGGCATCTGGCGCAGATGGCCGGTCAGGAACCCACCGACGCAGTTCCCGTAGACGACGATCGCGGGTTTCGCGGCCATGCTTACCGTTTCGCCAGTTGCTCGGCGAGTATGTCGACGAGGTCGCCGACATTGTCCATGCTGAAGACGCGGTCATCGGGAATTCGCGCGCCGAACTCCCGTTCGATCGCCAGCAGCAGATAGACATGCGTGACCGAATCCCAGCCCGATATGTCCATGGCGACCGTGTCGCGCGTGATCGTGCCGGAAGCGACGGAGAACTGCTTTGCAATGACCTCGCGAACGCGGCTCAGGATTTCATCCGAATTCATGGCTGCGCCTCTGCCTGCTTGCGGGACAGATATTTGCTCCGATTCTCTGACCGGCTGATTTTCCCGCTTGTCGTCTTCACGATCCAGTCCGGCGCGACGAGAGCGACCTCGCGCAGGATGAGATCGCAGCGGCTCAGGACGATTTCTTTGATTTCCCGGGCGAGTTTCGGCCGGGCGCCGCCGGCGGCGACTTCGGCTACGAGCACGGCGGCTTGCGTCCCGGCGACAGGATCGTCGACCGGAAAGGCCACCGCCCGTCCTGGCTTCACCCCCGGCACGCTCCCAGCAATGTGCTCGATTTCGTGACAATAGAAATTGCGGCCATTGATGATGATCAGGTCATCGACGCGGCCGAGCACGTAGAGCTCGCCGTGCCATCTGAAACCGCGGTCGCGGGTGTAATACACGCCATCTCGCAGCTTCTGGCGGGTCTGGTCGGCGAGCCGATAGTAGCCCGAGAACAGGAAGTCTCCGGAGACGCAAATTTCGCCGACATGCCCATCCGGCACCTCATGACCTTTCTCATCGACGATACGGGCGACGAGACCGGTCAGCGTGCGGCCGGCCGAGAGCAGTTCGACGCCAGACTCGCCCGAGCTGCGGACGCGGATGGGGCCCTCCCCGCGCAGGCTGTCGCCGTCCACGCGCAGGCGGGGACATGGCTGGCCGACCGCGGTCTGCGATACGGCGAACACGGTTTCGGCCATGGCGTAGCAGACCTGCAGGCGGTCCGGCGAAACCCCGCAATCGGCGAAGGTCGAGGCGAAAAGATCGAAGGTTGCAGCGCGGCAGGGTTCCGAGCAGTCGATCCACGCGCGCATGGAGCCGAGATCGTGCCGAGCCTCCGGCCGGCGTGTCCGCACGAGGTGATGGAAGGCGAAATTCGGCATCCAGGCGAGTGTGCAGCGGTGCGCTTCGATGGCGCGCAACAAGAGATCGGGGGAGACCACCCACTCGAACGGGTCGAGCGAGGCCACCGGAATTCCCAGCACGAGCGGCGCCATGAAGCAGGCGATGAGCCCCATGTCATGATAGAGCGGCAGCCAGCTGGCGATCCGGTCCGCGCCGGTGATGTCGAGCGCCGCGGAATAAGCCCTCACTTGGGCGAGGATCGCGCGGTGCGTGAGCTGAACGCCTTTTTTGAGTTCCGTCGTCCCGGAGCTGTGCTGCAGCAGCGCCACGTCACTGTCATGGGACACATCGCCGGATGGCGGAGCTTCCACGGCGGAGGCCGCCGTGCTCGGCGTGAGGGTCTCGAAGCTGCCATCCGGAATATGCGCGCGCAGTTGTTCGGCGCGTGCATCGCTGACGATCACGACGCGTGGTTGGATGCGCTGGAACAGCGCCGCATGGCTCGACCAATACAGAGCCGGGATTTGCTTGCTGGTCAGCGGCGGCATAAAGGACGGAATGGCGCCCAGCAGCATCGCGCCGAGGAAGCCGAAATACTGATCGAGCGAGTGATCCAGCAGCAGGATCACGATATCGCCGCGCTTGACGCCGCGGCTGGCGAGCACCGCCCGGTAGCGGCGGGCGCCTGCGATCAGATCCCGGTGCGAGACGGCAGTGACGGTTCCCTTGGCGTAGAACCAGAGAGCGATCTCCTCGGGGTCTTCGTCCGCCCGACGGAGGGCCGCCTCGAATACGGTCATGGGCGGTGCCGGATCCTCACCGCAGCGCCTCCGCCGCTTCGACCGCGAAATAGGTCAGCACGCCGTCGGCGCCGGCGCGCTTGAAGCCGATCAGGGATTCCATGACCACGCGGCGGTCGAGCCAGCCGCGCTCGACAGCCCCGGCCAGCATCGCGTACTCGCCGGACACCTGGTAGACGAAGGTGGGAGCGCCGAACGTGTCCTTCACCCGGCGCACGATGTCGAGATAGGGCATGCCGGGCTTGACCATCACCATGTCGGCGCCCTCGTCGAGGTCGAAGCCGACCTCGCGCAGCGCCTCGTCGCTGTTGGCGGGGTCCATCTGGTAGGTGCGCTTGTCGCCCTTGCCGAGGCTCGAGGCCGAGCCCAGCGCGTCGCGGAACGGACCGTAGAACCCCGACGCATACTTCGCCGCGTAGGCCATGAGGCGGACCGCCTCGAAGCCGGCGCGGTCCAGTGCGTCCCGCAGGGCGCCGATGCGGCCGTCCATCATCTCCGACGGGGCGATGACATCGCAGCCGGCCTCGGCCTGGACCAGCGTCTGCTTGATGATCACCTCGATCGTCTCGTCGTTCACGACGTAGCCCTCGCGCACCAGGCCGTCCTGTCCGTGGGTCGTATAGGGATCGAGGGCCACATCGCACACGACGCCCATGTCGGGGACGGCCTTCTTGAGCGCGCGCACGGCGCGGCAGACGAGATTGTCCGCGTTCCAGGCCTCGTCGCCATCCTCGCTCTTGCGATTGGCCGGCACGACCGGGAAGAGGGCGATGGCCGGAATGCCGAGCTTGGCGGCACGGCGCGCATCCTTGACCAGCTCGTCGACGGTGAGGCGTGCCACGCCCGGCATCGACGGGATCGGCGTGCGTTTGCCTTTGCCCTCCTGCACGAACACCGGCCAGATGAGGTCCGCGGTCGTGAGCGTATGTTCTGCGACCAGCGCCCGGCTCCAGGCGTGACGGCGGTTGCGCCGCAGCCGGGTGCGCGGGTAACGACCTAGGATCTGCATCGAGGAGCCCCGTGTGACTACGAGGTCGTTCTAGCGGGCGAAGGCCCGAATGTCACGCGGTTGACGGGGCTGGATGCCGCACGTACACCGGGGCTTGGGCGGATGCCCGAGATGGAAAACGATCTGACCAGGGGGAAACCATGAGCGATGACATCATCGATGCGCGACGGCTGGTCGTGCCCGGCGTGGCCGGGCTGTATGAAAGCCTTGCACCTTACAGCTACAGTCTCGTGCGCATCGCGCTGGGTCTCGTCCTGCTGCCGCACGGGATCAACAAGCTGTTCTTCGGCGATGCCCTGAATGCGGCGAAGACGATGGCCGGTCTGGGGCTCGATCCGCCGCTCGCCTGGGCCTATTTCATCGGGGTGATCGAAGCGGTTGGCGGGGCGCTCCTGATCCTCGGCCTCTACACCCGCATCGCGGCCGCCGCGTTCGTCATCCAGATGGCGGTGATCGCCTTAGGCGTGTTGTGGCCCAAATGGTGGTGGGGTCAGCGCGGCATGGAGTACGTCACCTTGATGGGCTTGTGCGCGCTCGCCATCTTTTTCCGCGGCGGCGGCCCGTTGTCGCTCGACCGCAAGCTCAGCAAGGAGTTCTGACGGACGTATCGACTATGTGCGTTAGCCCCTCACCCCGCCGCTTCGCGGCTGCCCTCTCCCACAAGGGGAGAGGGGGAAGTTGGCGTACTGTAAATTCACCTCTCCCCTTGCGGGAGAGGTCGCGAGCGGCAGCGAGCGGGTGAGGGGTTCACGATGAGGAAATTCAGCAAGGATGACGACTTTTCGTTCTTGAGGGGCTGCACGTTCACCCAGATCACCATCAACAAATGGTCCATTGTCCTCACGTTTGCCGAGGAGATCGGGATCGTCAGTGAACACCGGATGCAATACGAGCAGAAGGTTGGGGCTAACGTTTTTACCTACGACATCGATGAAGGCGTCGGCGTAATTCACTTTCAAGATTTACTTGAAACGAAGGTTGAGGATGTCAGTTGGGACGAATGGGCTATTCGGATGACCTTCCAGAATGGAAATGTTCTTAGCGTGTTCACTAGTGAGAGGCCCCTTGAGGCAGGCCAGATATACCGGCGCAAATATTACAATGTGTTTTGAAATATGAACGAGGTGACATCCACGCAGAGCGACATCCTGTTCGCGGTCCGCGGCCGGCTGGGGCATATCACCATGAACCGGCCGCGGGCGCTGAACGCGCTGACCCATGACATGAGCCTCAGGCTCGATGCGCAGCTGCGGCGCTGGGCCGCCGAGCCGAAGGTCGAGACGGTGGCGATCACGGGGGCGGGGGATCGCGCGTTCTGCGCCGGCGGCGACGTGCGCGCGCTGTGGGAGGCGGGGCCGCGCGGCCGGCTGACCCAGGAGTTCTACTGGAACGAATACCGGATGAACCGGCGGATCTTCCGCTACGCGAAGCCCTTCGTGGCGCTCATGGACGGCATTACCATGGGCGGCGGCGTCGGCGTATCGGCGCCCGCCCGCTTCCGCGTGGCGACGGAGAAGACGCTGTTCGCGATGCCCGAGACCGGCATCGGCCTGTTTCCCGACGTCGGCGCCAGCTATTACCTGTCGCATCTGGCGGATCACGCCGGCATCTATCTCGGCCTGACCGGCGGGCGGATCAAAGCCGCCGACCTGCTCTACACCGGGCTTGCGACGCACTTCATTCCGTCGGCTCTGCTGCCCGCGGTGATGGTGGCGCTCGAGCGCGAGCCGCCCGCCGATGTGGTGCGCCGCTTTGCCGCGCGGCTGGAAGGCGAGGCGCCGCTGCAGGCGCATCGCGAGGCGATCGCGCGCTGCTTTGCCGGTGGCACCGTCGAGGAAATCTTCGCCGCCCTGGACCGTGAAGGGACGGCCTGGGCCGCCGAGACGCGCCAAAGCCTGGCGCAGAAGGCGCCGCTCAGTCTGCGCGTGACCTTGCGCGAACTGCGCGAGGCGGCGCATCTCGAGTTCGAGGACTGCATGCGCATGGAATACCGGCTGGTGCGGCGGTTCATGGCCGACCCCGATTTTTTCGAGGGTGTGCGCGCGGTGCTCGTCGACAAGGACAACGCGCCGAAATGGCGCCCGGCCACGCTTGCGGAGGCGACGACGGCGAAAGTCGATTCCTATTTCGCGCCGTTCACGGACGAACCCGAGCTCAACTACGACGACTGAGGAGGACGCCATGGCGACGATCGGCTTCATCGGCCTCGGCAATATGGGCGGGCCGATGGCGCGCAACCTGCTCAAGGCAGGCCACAAGCTGCGCGCGTTCGATGTGGTGAAGCCCAATCTCGAGGCGGTGGTGGGCGCCGGCGCCGTGGCGGCCAAGAGTGCGGCGGATGCCGCGGCCGGGGCCGAGGTGGTGCTCACCATGCTGCCGGCCGGGGAGCATGTGCGTGGGGTCTACCTGGGTGAGAAGGGGGTCATCGCCGCGGCGGGGAAGGGCGCGCTGCTGATCGACTCATCGACCATCGATGTCGAAAGTGCCCGCGCCGTCAGTGCGGCGGCGGGCCAGGCGGGGCTCGCGATGCTCGATGCGCCCGTGTCCGGCGGCGTGGCCGGAGCCGAAGCCGGGACGCTCACCTTCATGGTCGGCGGGCCGGACGAGGCGTTCGCGCGCGGTCAGCCGATCCTGCAGGCGATGGGAAAGACGATCGTGCACGCCGGGGCAGCCGGCAACGGACAGGCCGCGAAGATCTGCAACAATATGCTGCTGGGCGTGTCGATGATCGCGGTCTCGGAGGCGTTCCTGCTGGCCGAGAAGCTGGGGCTGCCGGCGCAGAAGCTGTTCGACATCAGCTCCAAGTCGTCCGGCCAGTGCTGGTCGATGACCAGCTACTGTCCGGTCCCCGGGCCGGTGCCAGCCTCACCCGCCAACCGCGGCTACAAGGCGGGGTTCACCACGGCCATGATGCTGAAGGATCTCACGCTCGCCCAGCGCGCGGCCGCCGGAGCCGGAGTTGCGACTCCTATGGGAGCGTTGGCCCAGGCTCTGCACGGGCTCAACGCCCAAAGCGGGCGCGAAAATCTCGACTTCTCAAGCGTAATCAATATGTTGAAAGGAAGCTGACAAACTTAATTGTTTTTTCACCAGAATAACGGCATGTTTCTAGTAACTTAACCGAGAGGACTGTCGATGAAAGCGGCTTATCTTGAGGCTGTCGCACTTGTCGAACGCCTTCACCGGCACTTTCTCGAAGTCGTCAAAATCGAGATGGATCGGCTGGGGATCCGCGACATCAACAACGTCCAGGCGCTCATTCTTTACAATATCGGGAACGAGGAGCTGACCGTCGGCGAGCTCACCCAGCGCGGCTACTATCTCGGCTCGAACGTCTCGTACAACCTCAAGAAGCTGATCGAGCAGGGCTACATCGCCCAGGCGCGCTCGCCGCACGACCGCCGTTCGGTGCGCATCAAGCTCACGCAGAAGGGCCTCGAACTGCATCGCCGGCTCGATGGCGTCTTCCAGCGCCATGCCGACGATCTCGGCCGCGGGCCCGTGAAGCTCGAAGAGATGCAGGCGATGGATCAGACCCTGCGCCGCATCGAGCGTTTCTGGAACGCCGCCGTCGCCGAAGGCGGCGGCATGGTCACCACCGCCGCGTAACGCTTCGCCGCAGCCCGTCGGTCAGTGGGCTTGGCCCGCCTGGAAGTCGAAGGCGGGCCTGCCGTTCTGGCCGGGTGAGAAGCGCACGAAGATCGGGACGATGTGGCCGCAGCCGGCCGCGATCCACTGTTCGGTCCAGCTATTTTGCGCCGCTTGTGCGCGGTCCGTGACCATGCTGTCGATCACCTGGATGTGGCCCTCCTGGCACTTCAGGGCGCCGGGAGCGACCGTATCCAACGCGATCTGACCGGCTTCCTCCTGCAGCTTGAGATCGGCGAGCGACTCACCCGGGAACATGGGCAGCGGCGTCACTCCCTGCCCCGGGCGCGCGACGAAGCCCAGATTGCGGATGCCTGTTTTGCCGCAGGCCGAGACGTCCCAGCTTTCCTGCCAGGCCGCGGTCTTCGGAGCCACGGCGTACATCTCGAACACAGGATCTTCGACCGGCTTCCATGAGCGGCCTTTGACCGGCTTCACGGTCTTGCACGTGGCCGCGAGCGCGTCGGGCTCGAAGGCGGAGATCGCGGCCGCAACCGCTTCGAGGTGAGCCGGCGACTTGATGTATTCGGCCAGCCGCTTCAAGTCGGCCTCGGTCGAACGCGCCGGCGGCGCCTGACCAAGCGCAGATGTAGCCGTCGCTGCGATGAGCGCCAGCGCCAGGCCCAGTGCGATCGGACGATAGGGCATAGAATCTCTCCGCCGCCATTGTTGGCGGGATCAGCCTGGGCGTCAAATCTGGCCGCAGTTAGGCGGTGAAGGCCTGGATGTCGGTCTGCGCCCGGCCGAGGATCAGGGCGTGGATGTCGTGCGTGCCTTCGTAGGTGTTCACGGCCTCGAGGTTCAGCACGTGGCGGATGACGTGGAATTCGTCGGCGACACCGTTGCCGCCATGCATGTCGCGGGCGACGCGCGCGATATCGAGCGCCTTGCCGGCCGAGTTCCGCTTGACGAGCGAGATCAGCTCGGGGGCGGCCCGGCCTTCGTCCTTGAGCCGCCCGACCCGCAGGCAGGCCTGCAGGCCGATCGAGATCTCGGTCTGCATGTCGGCGAGCTTCTTCTGGATCAGCTGGTTCGCGGCGAGCGGACGGCCGAACTGCTTGCGCTCGAGCGTATACTGGCGCGCGCGGTGCCAGCAGAACTCCGCAGCTCCGAGTGCGCCCCAGGCGATCCCATACCGCGCGTTGTTGAGGCAGCCGAACGGCCCGCCGAGGCCCTTGGCGTTGGGGAGACGGTTCTCCTCGGGCACCTCGACATTGTCCATCACGATCTCGCCGGTCGTCGACGCACGGAGGCTGAACTTGCCTTCGATCTTCGGCGCCGACAGCCCCTTCATGCCCTTCTCGAGGATGAAGCCGCGGATCACGCCCTCGTCGTCCTTGGCCCACACGACGAACACGTCGGCAATGGGCGAGTTGGTGATCCACATCTTGTTGCCGGTCAGGAGATAGCCGCCCTGAACCTTCTTGGCGCGCGTCTTCATGCCGCCGGGATCGGAGCCGTGATCGGGCTCGGTCAGGCCGAAGCAGCCGATCCACTCGGCGGTGGCGAGCTTGGGCAGATATTTCTGCCGCTGCGCCTCGCTGCCATAGGCGTTGATCGGATGCATGACGAGCGAGGACTGCACGCTCAGGGCGGAGCGGTAGCCGGAATCCACCCGTTCGACTTCGCGGGCGATCAGTCCGTAGGAAACGTAGTTGGTGCCGGCACAGCCATACCCCTCGATCGTCGAGCCAAGAAATCCGAGGGCGCCCATCTCGGTCATGATCGCGCGGTCGAACTTTTCGTGGCGGAACGCTTCGAGCACCCGCGGCATCAGCTTGTCCTGGCAGTAGGCGCGGGCGCTGTCGCGCACCATCCGCTCGTCCTCGGTGAGCTGGTCCTCGAAGAGAAACGGATCCTCCCAGACGAATTTGCCGGACGCGGGCGGTTTCGTGGCCTGAGAGGCGGGGCGGGCGGTGGCGGTCATGAGTGGCTCCTTAAACCTCCGCCTAGCGTAGGACGGGGGTGCACGCAAATCCAGCGGTGCGGCTCAATCCGGAACGACGGCCGTCGCTTCGATCTCGACCTTGGCGCGGTCTTCGGCCAGCCCCCGCACCTCGACCAGCGTCATGGCGGGATAGTGAGTGCCGATCACCTCACGATAGGCAGCTCCGAGGGCGCCCAGCGAGCCGAGATACTCCTGCTTGTCGGTGACGTACCACGTCATGCGGACGATGTGCTCGGGGCCTGCGTCTGCCTGGCGCAGGACCGCGACGACGTTCTGCAGTGCCTGCCGCGCCTGGCCCACGAAGTCGTCGGTCGCGAATGTCTGGTCGGGCGTCCAGCCGATCTGGCCCGCGACGAACACGAGCGTGCCGCGGGCGGCGATGCCGTTGGCGTAGCCTTTGGGCGCTTTCCAGCCGGGAGGGAGCAGCGTTTTCACGCCTGAATCCTGGTCACGCGGCCGGTGTTGGCCGCAGAAGACAATTATTTTAAGTCTAAAATAATAATGCGGCAAGCCGAGCCGCCGGATTGGAACCTTCGCGCGAGGGCGACGTTTTTCCCGGAACGCCGATGGAAGCGCCTCCCCTCGAGCGAAAACTCGTTGCCATTCTCGCCGCCGACGTCGAGGGCTATAGCCGGCTCATGGGCGCCGACGAAGAAGGCACGCTCGCCACGCTTTCCGCCCATCGAGCGATCACCGACTCGCTGATCGCACGGCACGGCGGCCGCATCTGCGGCACGGCAGGCGACAGCGTGCTCGCCGAATTCGCCAGCGTCTTTGCGGCCGTGGAGTGCGCGGTCGAGATCCAGCGCGACCTCGCCGAGGCGAATCAGGCCCTGGCCGAGGATCAGCGCATGTGGTTTCGCATCGGCATCAATGTCGGCGATGTCATGGTCAAGCAGGGCGACATCTTCGGCGACGGCGTCAACATCGCGGCTCGGCTCGAGGCGCTGGCGGAGCCCGGGGGCATCTGTATCTCGCGCGGCGTGCGCGATCAGATCCGCCGCAAGCTCCCGTACGGGTTCGACGACCTCGGCGAGCAGAGCGTCAAGAACATTGCCCGGCCGATCCGCGTGTTCCGCCTCCTCACCGATGGGCCTGTGCCGGAGCCAGCACCCGAGGAGCCTGAGGCGCTCGCCGATGACCCGGCACCGGAGTCCACGACCGACACGCCTCCAGCGGTTCCCGAGCCCGAGAAATCCGTGGAGCTCGTGTTCTGGGAGTCGATCAAGGACAGCGTGCGCGCCGCCGACTTTGAAGCCTATCTCAAGCAATATCCCGACGGTGCCTTCGTCGATCTCGCCCGCACGCGCCTCGAGGAGTTCGCCTCGGCGGCCGGAGCCGCCCGAGATCCGCAGGACCGCGAGGTCGAGCTGGCCTTCTGGGAGTCGGTGCGCGAGAGCGACAACCCCGACCTGTTGAGGGCTTACCTGGACAAGTATCCCGAGGGCGAATTCAAGCCGGTCGCCGAGATCCGTCTGCGCGAACTCGCAGCACCCTCGGCGGCCCGAGAGCGCGGCTAGACCAGCCTCTCCGGATCGCCCGCGAATTCGGCCGAGCAGAACGATCCGCCCTGGAATTGGTCGCCGAGCGGGTCCGATGGCAGGCTCTTCTGGGCCGCGAGCGCTGCGTCGGCGAAATCCTCCGCGCGTCCCTTTGGCCGGTAGCCGAAGCGGAACGCCGTCTCGTTGTCCCACCAGCCGCGCTCGTTGTCCGAGGCGCCGTAGACGACCTCGTAATGCACGTCGGGATGCTCGAGCCCGATGCAGACGAGCTGGGCCAAGTCCTCGGGGTGAAGCCAGATGCTGAGCCGCCGCTTGTCCACCGGACGGTCGTCGACGTTGCCGATGCGGATGCAGAAAACGCGCAGGCCGAACTTGTCGGCATAGAACGACCCGAGCGCCTCGCCGAAGGCCTTGCTGACGCCGTACCGGGAATCCGGACGTACGAGAACCTCGGTGCCGATGCGCCGGCTGCGGGGGTAGAAGCCCACCACGTGGTTCGAGGTGGCGAAGACGACGCGCTTCACGCCCTGCCGGCGCGCCGCCTCGAAGACGTTCCGCGTGCCCACGATGTTGCTGGCGAGGATCGTCTCCCAGTCGTTCTCGACCGACATGCCGCCGAGATGCACGATCCCCTCGACTCCAGCCACGGTCTTTTCGACGGCAGCGAAATCGGCGAGGTCTGCCTGCATGAACTCCTCGCCGGGGGCCACGTCCGCGGGGCGGGCGACGTCGGACAGGCGGATGGCCGGAAACCGTCCGCGCAGCAGCCGGCGCAGGCGTCGGCCGACGCCGCCGGCGGCCCCGGTGATCAGGATCTTCTGCATGGGTTACTCCGTAGAAAAACGTCCGTGGCCAGCCGGTCAGCGTTTCGGCCGCTGGGACAGCATCCGATAGCGCGTGCGGCTGTTCATCAGGTGGCGGCGCATGGCTTTTCGCGCGGCCTCGCTGTTGCCGGCCACGATCGCCGCGAAGATCTGGCGGTGCTCGGCCTGGATGCGCTCGAGATAGGCCTTCAGATCGTCGGCTTTCTTGAGGCCGATCCGCACGCTCTGCCGCGGGATCAGGAACCGGCCGAGAAATTCGAGCAGGCGGGCGAAATGGGGATTGCGCGTGGCGCGCGCGATGGCGAGATGGAACGCAAAGTCCTCGTCGACCGCGGCATCGCCGCGCTTGATGGCCGCGTCGATCGCCTTGAGCGCCGCACCGATCCGGCCCCGGGTACCTGCATCGGCGCGCTCGGCGGCAAATCCGGCGGCCTCGATCTCGAGCCCGGTCCGGAGCTCCATCACGTTCACCACTTCGCCGATCGTCTGCAGCTCGTCCGGATCTATGCGGAAGGGGCGGCGCTGGATGTCCTGCGCCACGAACGCGCCGACACCCTGTCGCGTCTCGATCAGCCCTTCCGCGCGCAGCGCCGCCACCGCCTCGCGCACCACGGTGCGGCTGACCCTGAACGCTTCGGTCAGCGCCTGCTCCGTCGGAAGACGGGCGCCGCGGGCGAGCCTGCCGCTGGCGATCTCGCCCGCAAGCCGCTCGACCACCTCGGTCGTCCGGTTGCGCGGCGGAGCGAGCGGGCGCAGGAGCGGGGAGGCGTCGTCTCCGAGGCTTGACAAGTCGGGTCCCTTCTGGTCAGGTCATCATACAACATGATGACTATAGACCAGCGTCGCGTCCATTCAAAGGGGCGGCTCGGTCAAATAGGCAGCAGCCGGCGGCGGCGAGGGGAAGGGAGGACCCAGATGAACAGGCGCAACATTCTTCGGATCGGTGCGGGTGCCGCGGCGTTGGCCGCCACGGGCCTTCGTATGCGCGGCGCCGCGGCGCAGCAGAAAATGGCGTTCAAGGCCTCGGACGTGCATCCGGTCGGCTATCCCACGGTCGAGGCGACCGAGGACATGGGCAAGAAGCTGGAGCAGGCCACGGGCGGCCGGCTCAGCATCCAGATGTTTGCCGCCATGCAGCTGGGGGGCGAGAAGGAGGCCATCGAGCAGGCGCAGGTGGGTGCCATTCAGCTCGCGCGCGTGAGCGTGGGGGCGCTGGGTCCCGTGGTCGACGATCTCAACGTGTTCAATCTGCCGTTTCTGTTCCGCAACACGGCGCACGCGCAGAAGGTGATGGACGGGGCGATCGGCCAGGAGTTGCTCGACAAGGTCACGAACAATCCGCAGGCGCAGCTCGTCGGCCTCTGCTGGATGGATGCCGGTGCCCGCAACATGTACGATTCGAAAAAGCCGATCCGCACCATCGACGACCTCAAGGGTCTGAAGATGCGCGTGATGGGCAACCCGATGTTCGTCGACATGATGAACGACCTGGGCGGCAACGGGGTCGCCATGGGATACGACCAGGTCTTCAGCGCGCTGCAGACCGGCGTGGTCAATGGGGCCGAGAACAATCCGCCGAGCTTCGTGTTCGACAACCACTATCAGGTCGCGAAGTACTACACGCTCACCGAACACCTGATCGTGCCGGAAATCCTGGTGTTCTCGAAGCGCACCTGGAGCACCCTGTCTGCCGCCGATCAGGCCCTGATCAAGAAGCTGGCGAGGGAGGCACAGTTCGACGAGCGCAGGCGGTGGGAAGAGTACGAGCGGAAGGCGTTCGACAAGATGAAGCAGGCCGGGATCGAGATCATCCAGATCGCCGACAAGAAGCCCTTCCAGGATGCGGTCAAGCCGGTGTGGGACAAGTACGGCCCCAAATACAAATCGATGATCGACCGGATCGAGGCCGTTCAATAACGCCTGTCTGAAGCGGTGGTGCTGCGGGAGCGCTGCCGAACGGGACCAACGCGATGGCGCGCGGCTTACGCAGGACCATGGACGCTTTGTACTGGACCTGCGCGGTCCTCGCCGGTGTGTCACTGGTCCTGATCTCGGCGGTGATCCCCTACAGCGTCTATACGCGGTACGTGCTCAACCGGGCCGCCTCGTGGCCGGAACCGGCGGCGATCCTGCTCTCCATCGTGCTCACGTTCTTCGGCGCCGCCGTCTGCTATCGCGACGGCATCCATATGCGCATGCACTTCTTCGTGAGCCTGATGCCGCGGCCGGGGCAGCGCGTCTCCACGATTCTGGCCGAGCTTCTCGTCGCGGCGGTGAGCGTCTTCATGGTGATCTGGGGATACGGGCTGTGCGCGGCGACCTGGCACGACGTGGTCGCGGAGTTCCCCTCGTTGTCGGTGGGCGTCACCTATCTGCCGATCCCGCTGGGCGGAGTGGTGACGCTGCTCTTCGTTCTGGAGCGGCTCGTGATCGGCGAGCCCAACGCCGGTGCGGTGGACGAGCCGGCGCCGGCGGCGTTCGACTGACGCGAGGGCGCCCTTGGAAATACTGATCGTCGTCGGGGTTCTGATCGCCAGCTTCGTCATCGGCATGCCGATTGCCTACGGGCTCGGTCTGGCGGCGATGGCAGGCGCCTACTGGATCGGCATCCCCTACGAGGCGGTGATGCTCCAGATCTCGCATGGGGTCGGCAAGTTCGCGATGCTGACCATCCCGTTTTTCGTGCTGGCCGGGGCCATCATGGCCGAAGGCGGAATGGCGCGGCGGCTGGTCGCCTTTGCCGATGTGCTGGTCGGCGTCGTGCGCGTGCGCGGCGGGTTGTCCGTCGTCAACATCGTGGCCACGACCTTTCTCAGCGGCATCTCCGGATCGTCGGTCGCCGACACCTCGGCCATCGGATCGGTCATGATCCCGCAGATGGAGAAGGCGGGGTATCCGCGCGTTTTTGCGACGAACGTGACGATCAGCGCGTCGGTGCAGGCGCTGCTCGTGCCGCCCAGCCACAACGCCGTGATCTATTCGCTCGCGACCGGCGGTGCCATCTCGGTGATCAGCCTGTTCATGGCCGGCATCACGCCCGGGCTGGTGTTCGGCGCCGCGCTGATCGTGCTCGTGCTGGTGATGGCCTACCGCGACGGCCATCCGCGCGGCACGGCGGTGCCGTGGCGCGATGCCATCCGCATCACGATCGACGCCATGTGGGGGCTCATCACCCTGGTGATCATCCTGGGCGGCATCCTCGGCGGCGTGTTCACGGCGATCGAGGCCGGTGCCGTCGCGTGCGTGTACGCCTTCATCGTCACCATGTTCGTGTACCGCGACTACCGGTGGCGCGACCTGCCGGTCCTCGTCTATCGGACCATGCGGACGGTCGCGATGGTCCTGACCCTGATCGCGTTCGCGGCGAGCATCGGCTACATGATGGCCTTGATGCAGGTGCCGGCGAAGGTCACGGCGTTCTTCCTGACCCTCTCCAGCAACAAATACGTCATCCTGTTTCTCATCAATGTGCTGCTCCTGGTGCTCGGCTGCCTGATCGACATGGCGCCGAACATCCTCATCTGTGCGCCGATCCTCCTGCCGGTCGTGGCGAAATTCGGCGTCGACCCGGTGCATTTCGGCATGATCATGCTGCTCAATCTCGGGATCGGCCTGTGCCACCCGCCGGTCGGCTCGATCATTTTCGTCGGCTGCGCGGTCGGCAAGGTGAGCATGGAGCAGGTCGTGCGGCGCATCTGGCCGTTCTACGGCGTCATGTTCCTGGTGCTGATGCTGGTGACGTACTGGCCGGACCTGTCGCTGTGGCTGCCGCGGGCCCTCGGGCTGTAGAGCCGCGCACGCGTAGACCTTGGAATGTGCGGCTGGTATGGTAGCATGTTTGCTCGATGCCGACCGTCATGGCTACCCGCAAGTCAGTCCGCAGCGCACGCCGGCCCGCGCCGATGCCGCCGCCGGCGCGTCCGGAGTCCGGTCTCGCCGGGGTTGAGCGCACGGTCGCATTCCGGCGGCACACGATGGCCGATCAGGTGCATAGCCTGCTGCGCCGGGAGATCGTGATCGGCCATCTCCTGCCGCGCACCATGCTGTCCGAGCAGGAGTTGTCGCAGCGCTTCGGGGTGTCGCGCACGCCGGTGCGCGAGGCGCTGATCAAGCTGGCCGACGAGTCGCTGGTCGAGGTCTATCCGCAATACGGCTCGTTCGTGGCGCCGATCAAGCTTGCCGAAGTGTTCGACAGCCAGTTCGTGCGCGAATCGCTGGAGTGCTCCGCGATCGAGCGCGCCGTCGAGCGGCTGGACAAGAGGCAGGCCGCAAGCCTGTCGACGATTCTGCAGCGCCAGCGGGCGCTGCATCGCGCCGGCGACCACGAAGGCTTTTTTGCCGCCGACGAGGCGATGCACGCGCTGATCATGGAGATCGCTGGGCACGCCAACGCATGGCGCCAGGTCGAGAATGCAAAGGCGCAGATGGACCGGGTGCGGCTGCTCTCCTCGCGCAACGTGGTCAAGCGGCCGAAGGTGATCGGCGAGCACGCGCTGATCGTCGACCGGCTGTTGCGTCGCGACCGGGAGGGTGCCATCGCTGCCATGCGGGCCCACCTGCGCGGCATCTTCCGCTCTGTCGAGATTCTCAAGGCAAGCCATGGCGACTATTTCGCCGAGGAGTGATTCGAGCCGCGCCTGATCGTCAACCAAACCAATCCGAGGGAGGACCTTTTCATGTCATTCAAACCAAGCCGCCGCGCCGTAATCGCCGGCATCGCCGGCTCTACCGTTGCCGCCAGTCTGCCGGACATCGCCCGGGCGGCGCTGACGCTGCCGAAATCACCGGTCGCGCTGAATTTCGTGGACGTCGCCGGCAACCTCGCGCTCACGCAGAAGGCAATCGAGGCGTACGCGAAATCGAAGCCCAACCTCGTCTCGAAGGTGACCTTTTCGAAAGCGCCCGCACCGGAGCTGCCGGGCAAGATCAAGGCGCAGCAGGATGCCGGACGCGTCGACATCGACGGCGTGCTGACGGGTATCGATGCGCTCTCGGCCGGCATCGATCAGAAGCTGTGGGTGCCCGTGTTGCCGCAATTCGCGGCCGACCTGCCGAAGCTGGACGATATCTACCTGCCGGGCGCCAAAGCCATGCAGGGCCTGGCGCAGAACCAGGGCGTGTGCATCGTCTTCTGCCAGGCCGGGCCGATCCTCGAATACATGCCCGACAAGGTAAAGGAGGTGCCGAAAACCGCCGAGGACCTGCTCGCCTGGGCGAAGGCACATCCCAACCGCTTCATGTACGCGCGCCCCGCGAATTCCGGCCCCGGCCGCGTCTTCATGATGGGCTTGCCGTACCTGCTCGGCGACAAGGATCCGAAGGATCCCAAGGACGGCTGGGACAAGACCTGGGCCTATCTCAAGGAGCTCGGCCAGAGCGTCGAGTACTATCCCTCGGGCACCGGCATCCTGATGAAGGAATTCGGCGAGGGCTCGCGCGACATGATGCCGACGCAGATGGGCTGGGATATCAACCCGCGGGCACTTGGCGTGGTCCCCAAGGAGGCCGCGGTCGCCCCGCTCAAGGGCTTCCACTGGATCCTCGATGCGCATTATCTGTGCGTCCCCAAGGGCCTGGCACCCGAGCGCGTGGCCGTGCTGGTCGATTTCCTGAACTACATGCTCTCGAAGCCGGCGCAGGCGATCACCTACGATGCCGGCTATTTCTATCCGGGTCCGGCGGTGAAGGACGTGCCGCTGTCGATGGCGCCGCAGGACAGCCAGGACGTCATCAAGGAGTTCGGGCGTCCGGAATACGCGCAGCTGATCGCTGATACTCCGCAAGAGCTGCCGCTGCTGCCGGACAAGCTCGTCTACGCCTTCAGCCGCTGGGACGAGCAGGTCGGCGCGTCGAAGATCAAGTGACGGCGAAGGCGGCGAGGGGGCACGGGCGGGAATGATCTCGGCTGCGCGCAATTTCCGCCGGCTGCGGCTCGACCGCGTGAGCCGCGACTTCGGCCTCCTCAACGCGCTGCGCGACGTCACACTCGAGGTCGGGCGGGGCGAGTTCATCGCCCTGCTCGGTCCCTCGGGCTGCGGCAAGACGACGGCGCTGAACTGCCTCGCCGGGCTTCTGACGCTGACCTCGGGGGCCATCTGGCTGGACGACGAGCGCATCGACCGGCTGCGGCCCGAGCAGCGCGGTTTCGGCATGGTGTTCCAGAACTACGCGCTCTTTCCGCACATGAGCGTGCGCAAGAACATTGCCTTCGGTCTCAGGATGCGTGGCCGGCCCGGCGGCGAGATCGCGCAAAAGGTCGAGGAGGCGCTGGCGCTCGTGCGCCTCGGGGCACAAGGCGACAAGCTTCCCGGCCAGCTCTCGGGTGGCCAGCAGCAGCGGGTGGCGATCGCGCGCGCCATCGTGATCGAGCCGCCGCTGGTGCTGATGGACGAGCCGCTGTCGAATCTCGACGCGAAGCTCCGCCTGGAGATGCGGGCCGAGATCCGGCGCATCCATGGCGCCGTCGGCTCGGCGACGATTTACGTTACCCACGACCAGGACGAGGCGCTGTCGCTCGCCGACCGCATTGTCGTGATGCGCGATGGGGTGGTCCGGCAGGTTGGCACGCCGGACGAGCTCTATGGCAGGCCTGCCCATCCCGACGTGGCGGAGTTCATGGGCTACCGCAATCAGCTGCGCGCGCGGGTGACATCGGTGGCCGGGGGGCGCGCCGCCGCCGCGTTCGGTGGCGCCGTTCTCGAAGGCATGTCTGTGGGCCGCGTCGCCGCCGGCGAGGCCACAATCGCTATCCGTCCCGATGACCTCACGCCGCGCGAGGGGGGGCCGATCAGCGCCACGGTGACGGCGGCGGAGTTCCGCGGCCGGGATTTCTACGGCACCGCCGTGACCGGCGATAAGACCGAGCTGTTCTTCCGCTGCGACCGGCGCGTGGCCCCGGGCGAGACGCTCAAGCTGGGCGCCGATGCCGGCCGCGTGTTGATTTACGCGGGGCCTCAGGCATGACTCATGGGGGCCTGACGCGCGAACGCCTGCCGCTGCGCCTCGTCATGGCCCAGCGCGGTCTCGACGGGGTGACACTCCTGGTGCTGCCGGCGGCGCTGTTCATTCTCGCGTTGTTCATCTATCCGTTCCTGTACGGCCTTGCTCTGTCGCTGGCACCCAAGGCGGGCGACTGGCTCGCCAATTACCGCCGTTTCTTCGCCGAGCCGTTCCTGTACGACACGATCGGCAAGACGATGTGGATCGCCTGGCCCGCGACCCTGATCAACCTCCTGCTCTCGATCCCGGTGGCGATGCGCGTGCGGCTGATGCACCGCCAGCGCCTGCTGACCACTCTCCTGGTGCTGCCAATCACCTTCGGCACCGTGCTGATCGCCGAAGGGCTTCTGACTTATCTCGGCCCGCAGGGATGGTTCAACCGCGTCCTGGTCGGCATTGGCCTGGCGTCGGGGCCTGTCCGTCTCGTGCACAATTATACGGGCGTGCTGCTGTCGCTGGTGGTGTCGGGATTCCCCTTCACCTTCCTGCTGACCTTGTCCTACGTGACCGGCATCGATCCGTCGCTGGAGCAGGCCGCATCGACCCTGGGGGCGGGACCGCGCGCGCGGTTCTGGCACGTCTTCCTGCCGCTGCTGGCGCCGGGGCTTGCCATCACCTTCTGTCTGTCGTTCGTGCAGGCTTTCTCGGTGTTCCCGTCGGCCGTGCTTCTGGGCGTGCCCGCCGGGGTCACGCGGGTCATCTCCATCGCCGCCTATACGGCCGCGTATGAGCAATACGACTATTCGCTCGCGTCCGCGATCGCGATGATCATGGCCGCGGCCCAGCTCCTCGTGGTGGTGCTGGTGCTGGCCGGCCGTAGCCTCGTCTATCGCGGGCCCATGGGCGGCGGCAAAGGGTGAGGGCGGTGCGGCGCGACCCACTGACGGCGCGGCTGTGGGCCTTCGCGGTCTGGGCGCTCGTCATATTCTTTCTGGTGAACCTCATCGCCATGGTGGCGACGGTGGCGGTGAATTCGTTCGGCACGCGCTGGTTCGGGACGTGGCTGCCGGCGGGCTTCACCACGCGCTGGTACGGTTCGGCATGGGACGAGTTCCAGCTCGGCGACGTGTTGTTCGTGACGTTCGAGGTCGTGGGTGCCGTCGTCGTGCTGTCGGGAGCGCTGGGTGTGCCCGCGGCGTACGCGCTGGCGCGCCGCGACTTCCCGGGCAAGCGGCTCATCACCTTGCTGTTCCTGCTGCCGCTGCTGGTCCCCCCCATCACCTTCGGCATTCCGCTGGCGGCGGTGCTCTACCGGGCGGGTTTCGCGGGCTCGATGTCCGGCGTGATCCTGGCCAACCTCGTGCCGGCGGTCCCGTTCGTGATCCTGGTGATGATCCCGTTCATCGAGCAGGTCGATCCGCGCATCGAGGCCGCGGCACGGGTGTTCGGCGCCGGCACCGGGCGGCTGTTCCTGTACGTGCTGCTGCCGCTGCTCGCACCGGGGATGCTGGCGGCATTGCTCCTGGTGCTCGTGCGCACGATCGCGAGCTTCGAGCTCACGTTCTTCACCGCCGGGGCCGACAGTCAGACCCTGGTCGTAGCGCTCTATTACTCGGTGTACGCGGCGGGCGTTCGCGCCGGCCAGTCCATCGACGCGATGGCCGTGATCTACATGGTCACGACCCTGGTCTGGCTGCTCGTGGCACTTTGCTTCGTCAATCCGACCCAACTCGTCACCCGCGCGAAGCGCGAACCGGCGCGCTGATCGGCCGGGCGTTCAATCCGCGTACGTCGCAAATCGGGCGGGCAGGGTGATCTCGATCATCTCGCAGTCGCGGGAATGACCGAGCTCGGTGTGCCGGATTCCCGGCGGCTGGTAGACGCAGCTGCCCTTGCGCAGCCGCACGCGTCCCACCCCCTCGTAGTCGAACTCGATCCAGCCCTTGAGGACGTAAACCATTTGAAAGCGGACGCCGTGATGGTGGCGCTCCGGCTTGGCGTTGCGGCCGGGCCGCGCGCGGATGACGTGGGCCAGCACCTTGCCGCCCGTCGCACGCGCGATGCCGAGGTCGCGATATTCGAAAAAGGAGCGAAGGCCCGAGGGCTTGAAGTCACCCGGCTTCAGGTGTGCGGCGTGGAAGCGGCGCGCGGTGCTGCGGGCGTGCGGCGTCAGGGGCTTGCGGGTCGCCATGGGCATGTCCTTTCGTCGAGGTTCCCTGCAACTCTAGCCGATCGCTGGCGTCAGCCGCACGTCCGGTCGGGAGTCCGACATAGGGCGCAAAAATAGCCAGATAACTTCTGTAGTTAACGGCTTCTAAAGACACTCGGCCTAGAACAATCCGAGCGAGGCGCAAGGCCGTTCTGGCCTGACGGGAAGAATTGCGATGTCGACGACGCCGACAACGGCGCTGGACACCGGATCTGGGTCTGCCAACGAGCTGACGTGGAAAACGCTCAGCCCGCGAGAGCTGGCCGCTGCTCTGGCCGCGCACGAGAAATTCATCGGCGGCATCCCTGGCGGGCGGCGTGCGCTTCTCGCACACCACCAATTCGAGGGGGCCGATTTCAGCGGCCGCAATCTCACCGAGATCGACCTGGTCGGCGCCAAGCTGGCGGGCTCACGCTTCAGCAAATCCAAGATGCCGCGCGCCAACCTTTTCGCGGCGGATCTGAGACGCGCCAATTTCGACGGCGCCGACATGAGCCGTTCCGATTTGCGGGGCGCGTGCTTCCGCGGTTGCTCCATGAACGGCGCCACGCTCACCGACGCCGACATCCGCGAGGCGATCCTGGCGCGCCATCAGCGCGAGCTCATCCCTGTGCAGCACGACGGCAATCAGGCGGCCGCCGACCTGTCGGTGATCGATGCCCGCGGCGCCGATCTGTCCAGCGCCAAGCTCGGTGGCTCGTTCGTGGTTCGGGCTGATTTCAGCAACGCCTCGCTCAAAGGAGCCAATTTCCGCAACGCGGATCTCCGCGCGGCGAATTTCACAAACGCCAACCTGGAAGGCGCCAACCTGTCGAGTTGCAAGGCCGCGGGCGCGAGCTTCCGCGGCGCGATCCTCAAAGGCGTGCAGTTCTGGGGCGTGGACTTCAAGAATGCAGACCTGACCGGTGCGTTGGTGGACAAGGAGCTGCTGGAGAGTGGCGCCCTTCGCGCTGCGACCCGCGATCCCGACACCCACGTCGTCCTGGACGACGTCGACCGCCGGGTGGCCCAGCATGCCGCCTGGCTCGAATCGCGGATGACGAAGGGCGCGCCGGCGGACTTGTCCGGAGCCGACCTGCGGAATGCGAATTTTTCGCGAAAGCGCCTCATCGCGGCGTCGTTCCGCGGCTCGATGCTCCTCGGCGCGCAGTTCGCCGGGGCGGAGCTCGTGCGGGCCGATTTCACCAAGAGCGATCTTCGGCAGGCTGATTTCGGTGAAGCCGATCTGCGCGGCGTGGTCATGGTCGACGCCAACATGATGGAAGCGGATCTTCGCGGCGCCGATCTCACGCCGCTCCTGAACGTTGGCGCTGCAAATGTGATCGTGCCTGCCGATCTCAGCGGCGCCAACCTCGTGGGCGCCCGCCTTGCCGAGGCGAATCTCAAGCAAGCTCGATTCGTGGGCGCCGACCTCTCCCGCGCCGATTTGACCAACGCCTCGTTCGCCAACGCCGATCTCCGCAATGCCATCTTCGATGGGGCCAATGTCGCCGGAGCCAGCTTCGACGGAGCCATCCTGCAGGGCGCCTCGGGGCTTCCCGCGCGGATCATGCGAGGCGACGACGCTGCGCCGTGACGACGCAGGCGGATCACCATCGGCGCCATCGCGCGTCGAAGCCGGCCGCGGGGTCCGCGGCCACGCTCGACCTGCGTCCGCTGCTTGACCGGGTCCAGGAGTCTGCCATCGCGGTGGTCGACGGACGCATCGCCTACATCAACCGGCCGGGACTGGCGTTGCTCGGTTATACGCGCGTCGATCAGATCGTCGGGCAGCGCCTCGATACGATCCTCGATCCGCGCACGCTCCACACGCTCTTGGTGCGCCAGCAGGAGACCGGCGGGTCCGATGAGCGCGACCGTGTCCGGGCGCCGCTCAAACGCGCTGGCGGTACCAAGGTCGACGCGGAGCTCCGTGTGACGGCGATGGGGGCGGACGCATTGGCCGTGATCGCGCGGCCCGCCGACCTCACGTCCGTGCTCGCCGAGGACAATGCGGCGGCGATACATTCCGTCGAGGGGCTCAAGAACCTGATCGCCAACATGGCGCACGAGCTCCGGACGCCGCTCAACGCGATCATCGGCTTTTCTGAGATCATTGCCCAGCGCATGTTCGGCGACCTGAACGACCGGTATGCGACCTACGCCGGCGACATCACCGCAAGCGGTCAGCACCTCTTGCAGATCATCAATGACATTCTCGACTACGCCAAGGTCGAGGCCGGCGAGATGATTCTGCGTCCGGAGAAGATCTCGGTGAACGAGCTCGTTCGTTCGAGCCTGCGCCTGGTGACGGCCCAGGCGGAGAAGGCGGGGCTCGAGATCGTCGACCAGCTTGGTGAGATACCGGGGCCGCTCTATATCGATTCGACAAAGGTGAAGCAGATCGTGGTCAATCTGCTGTCGAATGCGATCAAGTTCACCCCGCGCGGCGGCAAGGTCCGCGTCGGCTCGCGGCTGAGGGCGTCCGACAAGATCGAGATCTGGGTCGCCGATACCGGTATCGGCATGACCGAGGCCGAGATGGCCGAGGCGATCCTGCCGTTTCGCCAGCCGCGGCGGCCGCCGGACGGCAGCTACGCCGGCACCGGGCTTGGCCTGCCGATTGCCAAGGCCCTGGTGACGCTGCATGGGGGGGACATGCAGATCTCCAGCAAGCCGAGGGGAGGAACCGAGGTGCGGTTTACCGTGGCCACACGCGAGCCGGAGGCGCCGGCGCTGCCGCTGATCGGCAATTAGCCTGCGGTTCTGGCCGCGGCCGTGCTGCGCTATCATTGCGGCCGGGACCGGGAGGTGAGGCGGGGCGATGCCAGGCGACGTCATCTTCGAGTTCGTTCAGCACGGAACCTCGGTCAAGGTCACGGCGATGGACCCGGAGACCCTGACAGAGGTATCAATCGTCGGCCCGGCCAGCGCCGGGCAGGCGGCGCTGAAGACGAACGCGCTGAACAAGCTCAAATACGTCCTCGCCAAGCGCGCGCGGGGCAACGCGGAGCCCCGCTGACCGCGGCCCTTCGCAATTCGTCTTGATCCGCCCACCGCACATGTTAACTAGAACCTGAAGCGGGGGCTCACCCGCGTCAAACGGGGTGCGGCGGAACGGCGGGATGGAGTATTTCCTCCAGCAGACGATCAACGGCGTAACGCTGGGCGCGATCTACGGCCTCGTGGCCATCGGCTACACGATGGTCTACGGCATCATCGGGATGATCAATTTCGCGCATGGCGAGATCTATATGATCGGCGCCTTCGTCTCGATCATCGCGTTTTCCGTCCTTGCGGCTCTCGGCATCACGTACGTGCCGCTGGCGGTGCTCATCGTCCTGGTGACCGCGGTGGTCTTCACGTCGGCCTACGGCTGGGCCGTCGAGCGCATCGCCTACCGGCCGCTGCGGGGGTCGTTCCGCCTGGCGCCGCTGATCTCCGCGATCGGCATGTCGATCTTCCTGCAGAACTACGTCCAGCTCGTGCAGGGGGCGCGGGTGAAGCCGCTGCAGCCCGTGATCACGGGCGGCTTCGTGCTGCTGCGGAACGGCAATTTCGACGTATCGTTGTCCTATATCCAGATCCTGATCGTCGTGTTGACCATTGTGCTGATGGCCGGCTTCTCGCTGATGATCGGCCGCACGCCGCTGGGGCGCGCCCAGCGCGCCTGCGAGCAGGACTTGACGATGGCGGGCCTGCTCGGCATCGATGTCGATCGCACCATCTCTCTCACCTTCGTTCTCGGGGCCGCCCTGGCCGCCGTGGCCGGCGTCATGGTGTCGCTCTACTACGGCGTGGTCGATTTCTATATCGGCTTCCAGGCCGGCCTGAAGGCGTTCGCCGCGGCGGTCCTCGGCGGCATCGGCTCCTTGCCCGGTGCCATGCTCGGCGGCTTGCTGATCGGCTTGGTCGAGGCGTTCTGGTCCGCGTATTTCACGATCGAGTATAAGGACATCGCGACCTTCTCGATCCTCATCCTCGTCCTGATCTTCCGGCCGACGGGATTGCTCGGCCGCCCGGAGGTCGAGAAGGTATGAGCAGCGGGCCCACGGCAGCGCGCGCGAGTGTCGCCCTGAAAGAGGCAGGCCTCGCCGCCATCGCCGCGTTCGCCCTGGCGCTGCCGATGATCGGCTTTCGCACCATCGACAGCGAGAACGGGCTGACCATCGAGACGCGGTTCGGCTGGGTCGCGGTTGCCGTCGCCACCGTGTTCGCCGGCCGCCTGGCTCTGGGCCTGTGGCCGCCGGAGTGGAAATGGCGCCAGCGCCGCGAGCCTCGGCACACCGACGCCAAGACGACGCGGGCGCCGGCGAAGTTCGCGGCCTACGCCATCGTGTCGCTCGCGATCCTGCTGCCGTTTCTTCCCTTTGCCGACCGCTACATCATCGACCTTGCGACGACCGTGCTCATCTACGTGATGCTCGGCTGGGGCCTCAACATCGTGGTCGGCCTTGCGGGTCTGCTCGACCTCGGTTACGTCGCGTTCTACGCGGTCGGCGCGTACAGCTTTGCGCTGCTCGCGCGCAACTTCAGCCTCGATTTCTGGGAATGCTTGCCGCTCGCCGGCGCGTTCTCAGCGACGTTCGGCATCCTGCTCGGCTTTCCCGTGCTGCGCCTGCGCGGCGACTATCTGGCGATCGTGACCCTCGGCTTCGGCGAAATGGTGCGCATCGTCCTGATCAACTGGGGGAGCTTCACCGGCGGTCCGAACGGCCTCACCAGCATTCCGCGGCCGACGTTCTTCGGAATGCCGTTTGCCCGCGAAGCGGAGGCGGGCGGGACGACCTTCAGCGACTTTTTCGGCCTCGCGTACTCGCCGCTCCATCGCCTCATCTTTCTCTACTTCATCGTTCTCGGCCTGGCGTTGCTGACCAATGCCTTCACCCTGCGCATCCGCCGGCTGCCGGTCGGCCGGGCGTGGGAAGCGCTGCGCGAGGACGAGATCGCGGCCAAGGCGCTGGGGATCAATCCGACCAACACCAAGCTCACGGCCTTTTCCATCGGCGCTATGTTCGGCGGCTTTGCGGGGTCGTTTTTCGCGACGCGGCAGGGATTCATCAGCCCGGAGAGTTTCACCTTCATCGAATCCGCGCTGATTCTGGCGATCGTCGTGCTGGGCGGGATGGGCAGCCAGACCGGAGTGGTCGTCGCTGCGACCCTGCTCGTGGTGCTGCCCGAGTTCGGCCGTCAGTTCGCCGAGTTCCGTATGCTGCTGTTCGGAGCGGCGATGATCGGGATCATGGTGTGGCGGCCGCACGGCCTGTTGGCCCGCCGCGATCCGTCCATCCGCTTGCACGGATACGCCGGGGCTAAGCGGGGGCAGGGGCCGTGACCCAGCCTTCGCTAAAGTGCGCCGTACCTCCGACGGAAGCGAAGACGGATGAGTGACGTGCTGCTCACGGTCGAGCACCTCACCATGCGCTTCGGCGGATTGGTGGCCGTGGACGATCTGTCGTTCGCGGCACGGCGCGGCCAGATCACTGCTCTCATAGGACCCAACGGCGCCGGGAAAACGACGGTCTTCAACTGTCTGACCGGTTTCTACAAGCCGACGGTCGGCCGCATCACTCTGGCGCGGCCGCAGGGGCCGCTCCTCCTGGAGCAGATGCCGGATTTTCGCATCGCGCGCGCCGGCGTGGCGCGGACTTTCCAGAACATCCGGCTGTTCCCCCGTATGACCGTGCTCGAGAACCTGGTCGTGGCCCAGCACAACCCGCTGATGCGCGCGTCGGGCTACACAGTCGGCGGGCTGCTCGGCCTGCCGGCCTATCGGCGCGCCGAGGTGGCGGCTGTCGATGCCGCCTGCGCCTGGCTGGAGCGGCTGGGCCTGCTCGATCGTGCGGATGAGGAGGCGGGGTCGCTGCCGTACGGTGCGCAGCGGCGTCTCGAAGTGGCGCGCGCGATGTGCACGCGCCCGCTGCTCCTGTGCCTGGACGAGCCTGCGGCGGGGCTCAACCCGCGCGAATCCGCCGAGCTCAACCGGTTCCTCGTCGGCATTCGCGACCGGGAGGGCATCGGCATTCTGCTCATCGAGCACGACATGAGCGTCGTGATGGGCATATCCGACCACATCATCGTGCTCGACTATGGCCGCTGCATCGCCGCCGGCACGCCCGACGACATCCGCCGCAATCCGGCGGTGATCCGCGCCTACCTGGGCGAGCCCGAGGATGCGCCGCTGCCGGTGCCGCCGCGATGACGCTGCTGTCCGTCAGCAGCCTGCAGGCGGGCTATGGGCCGATCGAGGCGCTGCACGGCGTCGACCTGACGGTGGGCGCGGGTGAGATCGTCACCCTCATCGGAGCCAATGGTGCGGGCAAGTCCACGCTGCTGATGACGATCTGCGGCCGGCCGCGGGCGACAAATGGCGCCATTCTGTTCGATCGGCGCGACATCACGCGGCTGCCCACGTTCGAGATCGTCCGGCTGGGCCTCGCCCAGGTGCCTGAAGGCCGGCGGATCTTTCCGCGACTGACCGTGCTCGAAAACCTGCAGCTGGGCGCCACGATCGCCGCCCCCGAGCATTTCGAGAACGATCTCGAGCGTGTGTTCGCGCTGTTCCCGATCCTGCGCGATCGGCGGCTGCAACGCGGCGGTACCCTGTCGGGGGGCGAGCAGCAGATGCTGGCGATCGCCCGTGCCCTGATGAGCCGGCCGCGGCTGCTTCTGCTGGATGAACCTTCGCTCGGCCTGGCACCGCTCGTGGTCAAACGCATCTTCGAGGTGATCGGCGAGATCAATCGCACGCAAGGCGTTACCGTCTTGCTGGTCGAGCAAAACGCCTACCATGCCCTGCGGCTCGCTCACCGCGGGTACGTGATGCAGAACGGCCGCATCGTCCTCTCCGGAACCGGTGCCGAGCTGCTGGCCAACCGCGATGTGCGCTCGGCCTATCTGGAAGGCGGGCTCGCATGATCGCTGTCGTCGGCACCTCCGCCGGCGTGTTCATCGGCCTCACGGTTGTGCTGTTCGGCCTGGCCGCGTTTCGCGCCGGGCAGGCGGTCGCGGAAGGATGGCACCCGGCGCACGACGCGGTGCTGGCGGCACTTGGCCTCACGATCGCCGACCGCTTCCTTGCGTGTACTCTGTTCAACAGCCCGCCGCTCTCGGTTCCGGCCGCCGTCGTAGCCGCCGCGTATCTGGTTGCGGTGGCGTCGTTCGCCTGGCGCGCCACGCTCGCGCGCAAGATGGTCCGCCAATATCCGTGGCTTTACCGGTCCGCTGGACTGCTCGGCTGGCATCGTATCGACGGCACGCCGGACTAGCGAATGTTGTCGGCACGGGTGTCGTGACCACGCCGGCCTACAAGGGCTACGCCTGGAAAGACGGCAAATACGCGAACTGACGCGAAGCTTACGAACCTGACAAGGTCCGGCCTAACGGCCGGGCCTCTTATTTCTTCTTCTTGCTGCCCGGCTTGCGGCCGAGGCCGATCCGTTTGGCGAATACGGACCGCTGTTCGGCGTAATTCGGTGCCACCATCGGATAGTCCGCCGGCAGGCCCCATTTCGCGCGGTATTCCTCGGGCGTCATGCGATAGGCCGTGCGCAGATGGCGCTTCAACATCTTGAGGCGTTTTCCGTCCTCGAGGCAGACGATGTACTCGGGGGTCACCGACTTCTTGATCGGCACCATCGGCTTTTGCGACGTGGTCGCAACCCCTTCGGACCGCTCGAGCGACTGCAGCGAGGCGTAGATCGTCCGGATCACTTCGGTCAGATCGGCAGCGGGAAGGCTGTTGTTGCTGACATAGGCGGCGGCAACCTCTGCTGTCATGCGCAGCAGATCGGCGGGCGAAGAGTCCTTGTCGTCGCTCATGATGCCTTACGCCTCGAACACCGGTGATCGTCCCGAATGAACCGTCAAGATGGGGCGAAATTGATAGGCGCGCCCTACGATTGTTGTCAAATTTTTTCCATTCTATTACTCGCCTTTTCGACGGGAAATCCTTTCTCTATTAATATTTATGAATGTGAAGAGTCTTCTGTATTTAGATTTTCGTTGCTCCGGGGCGATCTATTTTCCGTTTGTAACGTCGACTGTTCGCCCCTAAGCCGCGCGCCGGCCCCGGGACGTGCGGCGTGGCGAGGGATTGTGGCTCGCTGGCAGGCGCTTTCGACATATGGTAGTTTGCCGGTCCTTCCTTATCTTGTTGATGTTTGCGCATGGCCTCTGACCCCATCGCCGTCGCCTCGGATCACGGCGGCTTCGAGCTCAAGACCCTCCTGGTCGCCGATTTGAAAGCGGCGGGCGTGCCCGTGCTGGACCTTGGCACGATGAGCAGCGAGAGCGTCGATTATCCTGACTACGCGAACGCGCTTGCCCGAGCGCTGGCCGAGGGCAAGGCGCAGCGCGGCGTGCTCTTGTGCGGCACGGGCATCGGCGTGTCGATGGTGGCCAACCGGCACAAGGGTATCCGCGCCGCGGTGTGCCGCGATGTGACCGACGCGCGTCTGGCGCGCCAGCACAACGACGCGAACGTGCTTTGCCTCGGCGGCCGGACGACCGGTCCCGAGGTGGCACGCGATGTCTTGCGCACGTTCCTGTCCACCGAGTTCGAAGGCGGCGGCCGCCATACGCGCCGCATTGCCAAGTTCAGCTAGACGCAAACGAGGCCGTACGTCCATGTCACCTGCCAAGCCCGCCGCCATCGATCAACGCTCCGAGACCGCCGCGGGTGACCGCTTTTTCCGGGCATCGCTGTCGGATTCCGACCCTGAGGTGTGGCGGGCTGTGCGCGATGAACTCGGCCGCCAGCGCGACAAGATCGAGCTGATCGCCTCCGAGAACATCGTCTCCTCAGCCGTGCTCGAGGCCCAGGGGTCGGTGCTCACCAACAAATACGCCGAGGGCTATCCGGGCCGCCGCTATTACGGTGGCTGCGAATACGTCGACGTCGCCGAGACCCTCGCGATCGATCGCGCGAAGAAGCTCTTCGGCTGCGCCTTCGCCAACGTCCAACCCCATTCCGGCGCGCAGGCCAACCAGGCGGTGTTCTTCGCGCTCATGCAGCCCGGGGACACCTTCATGGGGCTGTCGCTCGCGGCGGGCGGACACCTCACGCACGGCTCGCCGGTCAACCAGTCGGGCAAGTGGTTCAAGGTCGTGCCGTACACCGTCCGCCGGGACGACCAGCGCATCGATTACGTCGAAGTCGAACGCCTGGCGCACGAGCACCGGCCGAAGATGATCATTGCCGGCGGCTCCGCCTATCCGCGCGTCATCGATTTCGCGCGCTTCCGCAAGATCGCGGACGCGGTGGGAGCGTATCTCATGGTCGATATGGCGCATTTCGCCGGGCTCGTCGCCGGCGGGGCGCACCCGAGCCCGCTCCCCCATGCGCATGTCGTGACCACGACCACGCACAAGACACTGCGCGGCCCCCGGGGCGGCATGATCCTGTCCATGGACGAGGAACTGGGCAAGAAGATCAATTCCTCCGTCTTTCCGGGCCTGCAGGGCGGCCCCTTGATGCACGTCATCGCCGCCAAGGCCGTGGCGCTCGGCGAAGCGCTGCGGCCGGAGTTCAAGTCGTACGCGCGTGCCGTGGTGGAAAACGCCAAGACCCTGGCCGAAACGCTCAAGAGCCGTGGCCTCGACATCGTTTCGGGCGGCACCGACACCCACCTGATGCTCGTCGATTTGCGCCCGAAGAAGCTGACCGGCAAGGCGGCCGAGCAAAGCCTCGACCGGGCGGGTATCACCTGCAACAAGAACGGCATCCCGTTCGATCCCGAGAAGCCTGCAGTCACCTCCGGAGTGCGGTTGGGATCTCCGGCCGGAACCACGCGCGGCTTCGGCGCGGCGGAGTTCCGCCTTGTCGGCGAGCTGATCGATGAGGTTCTGGATGGCTTGGCGGCGAGCAATTCCGGCGACAATACCGGGACCGAAGCCGCCGTGCGTGCGAAGGTCGCGGAACTGTGCCGGCGCTTCCCGGTCTATCCGGGCCAATGACGCGGCATCAAGACGATAACGGCGAGGGCTGAGGGGGAGACGGGGGAATGCGGTGTCCGTTTTGCGGTCACGACGACACGCAGGTGAAGGATTCGCGGCCGACAGAGGACAACAGCGCCATCCGGCGCCGGCGCTTCTGTCCGTCCTGCGGGTCGCGCTTCACCACCTTTGAACGCGTGCAGCTTCGCGACCTCGTGGTCGTGAAGAAGAACGGCGTCAAGGAACAGTTCGATCGCGACAAGCTCGCGAGATCCATCGCGATCGCGGTCCGCAAGCGCCCGGTCGAGCCGGAACGCGTCGAGCGCATCGTGAGCGGCATCGTCCGCCGCCTCGAGAGCCTGGGCGAAAGCGAAATCCCCTCGACCGTGGTGGGCGAGATGGTCATGGACGCGCTGTCGACGCTCGACCCCGTGGCTTATGTGCGGTTCGCTTCGGTCTACCGTAACTTCCGCGAGGCGAAGGACTTCGAGGATTTCGTCGGCAAGCTGGGCGGCATGGCCGAGAAGGACTAGCGCGTCTCCCTCTGGGCTGGCGGGGTGAGGGACATGGCGACGGCGGACGATATCGGGCATATGCGCGCGGCCCTGGTGCTGGCGCGCCGCAACCTGGGGGCGGTGTGGCCGAACCCCGCCGTCGGCTGCGTCCTCGTCCGCGACGGCGCCGTTGTCGGGCGCGGCTGGACGCGCATCTCCGGGCGGCCGCACGCCGAGACCGAGGCGCTTCTGCGCGCCGGTACCGCGGCGGCAGGAGCCACCGCCTATGTGACCCTCGAGCCCTGCAGCCATCACGGCCAGACCCCGCCCTGCACCGATGCGCTGATCGCGGCGAACGTGGCGCGCGTGGTGGCGGCGGTCGAGGATCCCGATCCGCGCGTGTCGGGCCGCGGTCTTGCCGCCCTGCGCGCCGCAGCCATCGCGGTCGAGACGGGAGTCCTGGCCGAGGAGGCGACCGAGCTCAACGCCGGGTTTTTCCTGCGCGTCACCGTGGGCCGTCCCCTGGTGACCCTCAAGGCCGCGACCACGCTCGACGGCCGCATCGCCACGCATCGCGGCGAGAGCCGCTGGATCACCGGCGAAGCTGCGCGGCATCGGGCGCATCTCCTGCGCGCGCAGCACGACGCGATCATGGTCGGGGTCGGCACCGCCCTCGCCGACGACCCGCAGCTGACCTGCCGGCTGCCGGGCCTCGCCGCGCGCTCGCCGGTGCGGATCGTGGTCGACCCGCGCCTGCGGCTGCCGCTGACCGCGCAAGTCGTCCAGACCGCGGCGAAGACGCCCACCTGGATCGTCACCTATACGGACGCCGACCGGACGCGGCGCAACATTCTCAAGGATTGCGGGGTCGAGCTGATCGAGCTGGCACCCGGCGGCGACCGGCCGGACATGGAGGAGATGATGCGCGCCTTCGCCGCGCGCGGCCTCACCCGGGTGCTGGTCGAGGGCGGCGGCCATATCACGGGCGCACTGCTGGGCGCCGGGTTGATCGACCGTATCGTGTGGTTCCGCGCCGGCTCGATCGTGGGCGGCGATGGGACCCCGGTGGCGCAGGCGTTCGGTGTCGATCAGCTCGCCCAGGCGCCTCGGTTCGCGCGGGTCGGCGTCGAGACGTGCGGCGAGGACATCGTCGAGACCTACGCCGCAGCGCCGGGACAGGGTTGACGGAATAACAAGTTACAGCCCGCCCGCCGTCCGATTAGATTAGGCTCATGTTCACCGGGATCGTCACCGATATCGGGCGCGTGCGCGCGGTCAAGCGAGCGGCCGGCCGGGATGCGCGCTTCGTGATCGAGACGGCATATGACACGTCGGGGATTGCGATCGGTGCCTCGATTGCCTGCAGCGGCTGTTGCCTCACGGCCGTGGAGACGGGGAAGGGCTGGTTCGCGGCCGACGCGTCGGCGGAGACGCTCGGCTGTACGACGCTGGGCAACTGGCTCGAGGGAACGCGGATCAATCTCGAGCGGGCGCTGAAGGCAGGGGACGAGCTGGGCGGCCATCTGGTGAGCGGCCATGTCGACGGCGTGGGACAGGTCGTCGAGGTGCGTTCCGAAGCCGGCTCGCGGCGGCTTGTGTTTGAATTGCCGCGGCGGCTCGGCCGGTTCGTGGCGCAGAAGGGCTCGATCGCCGTGGACGGCGTGTCCTTGACCGTGAACGAGGTGGAGGACCGCGGTGCCGAGGCGACGCGCTTTGGCGTCAACATTATTCCACATACTCAATCGGTTACGACCCTCGGATGGTTGACTTCCGGCGACCGCGTCAACATGGAAGTCGACCTCATGGCGCGTTATGTTGCGCGTCTGAACGAGACCAGCACGCCATGAGCCCCTCCCGCCGCCAGCAGGACCTTCTCGACCGAGGCGTCAGCGATATCGCCTTCCTGTCGAAGATCGAGGACGTCATCGAGGACGCCCGCAACGGCCGGATGTTCATCCTGGTCGATGACGAGGACCGCGAGAACGAGGGCGACCTCGTGATCCCGGCGCAGATGGCGACGCCGGAATCGATCAATTTCATGGCCAAGCACGGGCGCGGGTTGATCTGCCTGGCGCTGGCGCGGGCACGCTGCGACCAGCTCGGGCTCAAGCTCATGTCGTCCGAGAACGGCACGCGCCACCAGACGGCGTTCACCGTTTCGATCGAGGCACGCGAGGGGGTCACCACCGGGATCTCGGCGTCTGATCGCGCGCGCACGGTCGCCGTCGCGATCGATCCCGAGAAGGGCGCGCGCGACATCGTGTCGCCGGGCCACGTCTTCCCGCTGGTGGCGCGCGACGGCGGCGTGCTCGTGCGCGCCGGCCACACCGAGGCGGCCGTCGACCTGGCTCGCCTCGCCGGGCTCAACCCGTCCGGCGTGATCTGCGAAATCATGAACGACGACGGCAGCATGGCGCGGCTGCCCGACCTCGTGAAGTTCGCGCAGTTCCACGGCCTCAAGGTGGCGACGATCGCCGACCTGATCGCCTACCGCCGGCGCCACGATCGGCTCGTCGAGCGGACCATCGAGACCACGCTCAAGAGCCGCTTCGGCGGCCTGTTCCGGATGGTGGTGTACGTCAACAAGGCGGCGTATGCCGAGCACATCGCCCTCGTCAAAGGCGACCTTTCGGGGCCCGAGCCGGTGCTCGTGCGCATGCACGCGCTGAACGTGCTCGACGACGTGCTCGGCGATACCTCGGTGAACCGGGGCGGCGTGCTGCATTCGTCGATGAAGATGATCGGCGAAGCGAAGCGCGGGGTGGTCGTGCTGATCCGCGAGCCGCGGCCGACGAGCCTGTCCGACCGCGTCCGCGCGCGCCTGGGCGATGTGAACAACCCAGCCGATGCGCTCGGGGACTTCCTCTCCGATGAAGGCCGGCAGGTCGCGGCCGCCGCCGCGGGCTTGCGCGACTACGGCGTCGGAGCCCAGATCCTGCTCGACCTCGGCGTGCGTGACATGATCCTGCTGTCCGATCACCCCCGCAACATCGTCGGCCTCGAAGGCTACGGCCTGCGTGTCCACGAATGGCGGACCATTCCGCCGCTGGCCGACGCCTGACGGCAGGAGATACGGGAATGGCAGTTGCACCCCACGTCATGATCGTCGAGGCCCGGTTCTATGAGCCCCTCGCGGACGAGCTCATGCGCGGCGCGATCGCCGTGCTCGAGGAGGCCGGCGCCACCTACGAGCGGTTCGCCGTCCCCGGCGCGTTCGAGATTCCGGCCGCCATTCAATACGCGGTGCGCTCGCTGGACTTTTCGCCGGGCCGCCGCCGCTTCGACGGATACGTGGCGCTCGGCTGCGTGATCCGCGGCGAAACGACCCATTACGACCACATCTGCCAGGAGACGGCGCGAGCGCTCCAGGATCTCGCCGTCCATTACTCCCTGGCGCTGGGCTTCGGCGTGCTGACGGTCGAGAACGAGGACCAGGCGTGGGAGCGCGCCAAGGTCGACCGCCTGAACAAGGGCGGCGATGCGGCGCGCGCCTGCCTTGCCATGATCGACCTCAAACGTCGATTCCGGCTCTTTCCGCGATGACCGGCCGCGATCCATCCACCCCGCCGGAGCCCGACGGCGGCGGCACGCCGGCGCGTCCGCGCCGTCAGCAATCGCCGCGCCTCGCCGCACGGATCGCCGCTGTCCAGGCGCTCTACCAGATCGAAATGTCGGCGCGGCCGGCCGACGAGGTGATCGCCGAGTTTCGCGATCACCGGCTCGGCGAGGCGGACCAGCGTCCGCCCGCGGACCCCAAGCTGTTCGCAACGCTCACGGCTGCCGCCTCGGTGCGTCGCACCGACATCGACCGGCTGATCAGTGGCGCCTTGACCGCGGGCTGGCCGCTCGAGCGGCTGGATTCCGTGATGCGCGCCGTCCTGCGGGCGGGTGCCTGCGAGCTCCTGGAGTTCGCGGATGTGCCGGCCCGCGTCGTCATCGACCAGTATCTCGATGTGGCGCGCGCTTTTCTCGGCGACAAGGAGCGGGGCTTCGTGAACGGCGTGCTCGACCGTCTCGCCCGTGAGCTGCGGCCGCAGGAACTCCCGAATGCCGCCAAAGAGAAGCGGTGAATTCGAGATCATCGCGCGCTATTTCGCGCCGCTCGCGGCCGGCGTGGCCGGCGCCTTCGGCCTGACCGACGACGCGGCGTTTCTCGACGTCCCCGACGGCCACGAACTGGTCGCGAAGACGGATTCGATCGTCGCCACCGTCCATTTCCTGCCGGACGATCCGCCGGATCTGATCGCGCGCAAGGTGCTGCGCAGAAACCTTTCCGACCTTGCCGCCAAAGGTGCGACCCCGCGCTGGTACCTGCTCGACGCGGCATTTCCGAAGCGCGTGGGCAACGCATGGGTCTCTCGCTTCGCCAAAGGGCTGGCGCACGACCAGGCGGAGTTCGACGTCTCGCTCGTGGGCGGCGATACCAAGGCGACACCCGGACCGGCGACGTTCGCGATCACCCTTCTGGGCATCGTGCGGCCGGGCCGGGGCTTGCGACGTAACGGGGCGCGGGCGGGCGACGAGGTCTACGTCACCGGCACGATCGGCGATGCGGCCCTCGGGCTGATGGCGCGCCGCGGCAAACTGCGTTCTCTTACGGCCAAGCAGCGCCAGCATCTCATCGGCCGCTACCAGGTGCCGCGGCCGCGCGTGGCGCTCGGGCCGCAGCTGCCCGGCATCGCGACGGCCGCCATCGATATCTCCGACGGGCTGGTCGCCGATTTGGGCCATGTCTGCGAAACCTCGAAATTGTGCGCCGTGATCGACGAAACCTCGGTGCCCCTGTCGACGCCTGCAAAAGCCGCCCTCGCGGCGCGGTCGCAGCTCATGGAGCAGGTTCTCACCGGCGGAGATGACTACGAGATTCTCTTCACCGCGCCGCCGGCGGCGGCACCCGAGATCGCGCGCTTGGCCGCCGCATCCGGTGTGGCGATGACGCGCATCGGCCGCATGGAGGCGGGCAGGGGCGTGAGTGTCCTCGATGCCCGGGGCCGCCGGCGCAAGCTCGCGCAGGGCGGCTGGACGCATTTTTGACCACCGCTGCGATGCGCATGCGCGGCATGGTCATTCTCCTCGCGACCGTCGCGTCAGCTGCGTGGGCCATGGCGGCCGGAGCGGGGGATGATCTGCGCGACCAGGCGCGCCGGCTGATCGCAGGCGGGCTCGGCGCCGACGCCGCGGCGCTGCGCCTGATCCAGCAGGGCGCCTATCCGGAGGATGCGGCCGCCGCTTTGTTCGAGGTGGCACCCGGCCAGCGCGACGTGCGCCGCGTCGCATTCGCGGTCGTGCGGGCCAGTGCGGCGGCGGACCCTGCGGGAGCCGTCCCGCTGGCGGCCGACGTGGCCGGTCTCGCCCAGCCGGCACCGGTGCCGGTCGCGGCCGCGATCGCGCTGGCGGCACCGGATCAGGCGGCGGACGCGGCACGGGTCGTGGCCGAGGCAGCCCCGCAGGCCGCCCCCCTGATCGCGTCGGCGATGATCCGCCTGGCGCCGCAGACGGCGGCCGCTGTCGCCGTCGCCGCGGCGCGCGCCGTGCCCTCGCAGGCCATCTTTACTGCCGCTGCCGCCCTGCACACGGCCCCCCAGGACGCGCGGGAGCCGATCATCGAGGCCGTGGCGCGCGCGACCGGCCTCGCCGCCGCCTCGCTTCGCGACCCGGATTACGTGACCGACGAAGTCGGCGGCAATGCCATGCGCGAGTCCGAGGAGGTCCTGGCCGACCTGCCGCTCGGCCCAGGGTCCAAATGACCGCCTGCGGGGCTTGCCGGCGACTTTGAATTCCGCAGGCCACGGGCCTAAACTTGCGCCGACTCAACGAGGAACGCCGTGATCGTCCGTCTGGTCCGCGTGCTGGCTGCCGTTGTTCTTTTCTGCGTCACGATGGGGGCGGCGCCCGCCCTTGCCGCCGAGGAGCCGGCCTTGCCTGGCAAGGACAAGCCGATCGGCGTGCGTCTTGACCCGCTTGTCGTCTCGATCCAGCGCAACGGCGTGGTCGAGAAGCATATCGGCTTCGTCATCGTGCTCGACGTCGCGGATTCGGCCGCCCAGGTCAAAGTCCAGGACATGATGCCGAAGCTCAACGACGCCTTCGTCATGGACATCAACGCGCTTGCCAATCTGCCGAACGCCGCCGACGCCGGCATCGATCCCGAGGCACTGAAGCGGCGGCTGAGCGCGTCATGCGTGCGGGTGCTTGGGCCCGACGTGGTGAAGAACATCGAATTCCTCCGGTCCTTCACCCGGAAAGTCTCCTGAAGCAACCAGCGACGGTATCCCTTCGACATGACATCCATCGCGATCGACGACCGCACCTCCCGGCGCAACGTCATGTTGCTGGCGCTCTGCCAGGCGCTCTTCATGATCGGCACGTCGACGATGATCGCCGAGGCGTCGATCGTCGGCTACACGCTGGCGCCCGACAAGGCCTGGGCGACCCTGCCCGTGGCTCTCCAGCAGGCGTTCGTGGTATTCACCCAGATCCCCTCGAACCTCTTCATGCGGCGCGTGGGGCGCCGCTGGGGCTACACCGTCGGGGCCGCCTTCGGGATCGTCGGCACGGCGCTGGCGGCGTGGGGCGTCCTGCATGCGTCGTTTTTCCTGTTCTGCCTCGGCAGTGCGGTCAACGGCGTCTACAACGGTTTCGGCCAGTCCTATCGGTTTGCGGCAGTCGACGGGACGAGCGAGGCGTGGCGCGGCAAGGCGATTTCCTACACCCTGGCCGGGGGCGTCATCGCCGCGGTCCTCGGCCCCGAGTTGGCCAAGCTCACCAAGGATCTGCTGGCGCCGGTGACCTTCGCCGGGTCGTTCGCGGCCTTGTCGCTCGTGGCCGTGATCGCCTTGATCGTGCTGCAGTTCATCGAAATCCCCAGCCCCACGGCCGAGGAGCGGCGCGACAGCGGCCGGCCCTTGCGCGAGATCCTGCGCCAGCCCGCGGCCAGGGTCGCGATTCTCTCGGGCATGATCGGCTACGGCACGATGACCTTGCTGATGACGGTCACGCCGCTGGCCATGATCGCGTGCTCGTATCCGTTCGAGTCTGCCGCGTTCGTCATCCAGTGGCACGTGCTCGGCATGTTCGCGCCGTCGTTCTTCACCGGAACCCTGATCGGCAGGTTCGGCGCGACCAACGTCATCACCTGCGGCCTGGTGATCCTCGCCGCGTGCCTGGCGGTCAACATGTCGGGCACGGCGGTGGCACAGTTCTGGCTCGGCCTGTTCCTGCTGGGCATCGGATGGAACTTCACCTATGTCGGCGCCACCACGTTGCTGACCCAGGTCTACCGGCCTGCCGAGAAGGCGAAGGTGCAGGCCGCCAACGACTTCCTGGTCTTCGGCATGATGGCCACCGGCGCTCTGTCCTCGGGCGCCTTCTTCAACACGCTCGGGTGGAATGGCCTCAATGTCGTGGCCGTCCCGTTCATCGCCGCAGCGCTGGCCGCACTCGCCTGGCTCGCGCTGAAGCGGCGGACCGTCGCGGCGTAGGCGCAGGGGGGCGGCCGTGGCTCTACGACTGCACCCGCTCCATCCGCTGTTCGCGGCAGAGACCGACGACGTCGATATCGGCCGGGTCCCGGACCCGGACCTGGTCCAGGAGATCAACGCCGCCATGGACCGCTACGCGGTCCTGGTGCTGCGCGGGAAGCCGGTCGGGCCGGAGCAGCAGCTCGCGTTCACCCGCGCCTTCGGGCCGCTGGATATCGGCTTGAAGAAGGTCCGGCGCGGTCAGCCGGACCGGCTCGGGTACGAGGAGTTGGCCGATATCTCCAATCTCGACGAGAGCGGCCGGATCGCGGCACGCGACCATCGGCGGATCGTCGGCAACATCGCCAACGCTCTGTGGCACAGCGACAGCTCCTTCCAGAAGCCGGCGGCGCGCTATTCCATGCTGCATGCGCTGGTGGTCACGCCCAAGGGTGGGGAGACCGAATATGCCGACCTGCGCGCGGCCTATGACGCGCTCCCGGAGGAGGCCAAGGCCGAGATCGACGGGCTCACGGCCGAACATTCAGCTCTCCATTCGCGGATCATGCTGGGCGAGACCTATACCGACGCCCAAAAAGCGGCGATCCCGCCTGCCCAATGGCCGCTGGTCCGGGTGCACCCGGGCTCCGGGCGCAAGGTCCTGTTCGTGGGCGTGCACATCACCCACGTCCTGGGCATGACCGTTCCCGAAAGCCGGCTCCTGGTCTCGGACCTGATCGAGCACGCTACCCAGCGGCAGTTCGTGTACCGCCACCAATGGCGCCCCGGCGACCTCGTGATCTGGGACAACCGCTGCGTCATCCATCGCGGCCGGCGCCATGACCCCACGCTCCGCCGCGAGCTGCGCCGCAGCACCACCCTCGACGTCGACCCGCCAGTGGGCCGCGCCGCCTGAGGTTAACGTCCTGCGGCAGATAGCCGGCCGGGGCACGGCCCGCATGCTTGCCAGGGCAGGGCGGTTCTGGCATGTTCGCGCCCGCTCCGCAGCCCGAGAATCGCAAATTTCCCTCAAAATCTTAGAGTTAGCGGCCGGGCAGAACCGGATCGAACAAGAAAAACGCTGAAGGATTTCGACCTATGACCGAAGCCTATTGGATCGTCGTGGCGTGCGGCGTGCTCGCCCTCATCTACGGCGTCTATGCTTACAACAAGGTGATGGCGGCCGGGACCGGCACCGCGCGCATGCAGGAGATCTCGGCGGCCATCCAAGAGGGCGCCCGCGCCTATCTCAACCGCCAATATCGGACGATCGCCATCGCCGGCGTGGTGGTGACGATCATCCTCGGCTTTTTCCTCGGCATCCATGTCGCCGTCGGGTTCGTAATCGGCGCAGTCCTGTCCGGTTCGGCCGGCTATATCGGCATGAACGTCTCGGTGCGCGCCAACGTGCGTACGGCGGCCGCGGCCCGCGAAGGCATGCAGCCGGCCCTCGACGTCGCGTTCCGCTCCGGCGCCATCACGGGCCTTCTCGTCGTCGGTCTCGGGCTCCTCGGCGTCACGCTGTACTACGGCATCCTGCTGCACTGGATCGGCGGCAACGACGCAGCCAGCCAGCGCTCGATCCTCGAGGCGCTGGTGGCCCTGTCGTTCGGCGCCTCTCTGATCTCCATCTTTGCCCGTCTCGGCGGCGGTATTTTCACCAAGGGTGCTGACGTCGGCGCCGACCTCGTCGGCAAGATCGAAAAGAACATCCCTGAGGATGACCCGCGCAATCCGGCGGTGATCGCCGACAACGTGGGCGACAACGTGGGCGACTGCGCCGGCATGGCCGCCGACTTGTTCGAGACCTATGCGGTCACGATCGTGGCGACCATGCTGCTCACGGCGATCTTCTTCACGGGGCCCGTGCAGAGCCAGATGATGCTGTTCCCGCTCTTGATCAGCGGCGGCTGCATCGCGGCCTCGGTGGTCGGCACGTTCTTCGTCAAGCTGAGCGCCGATGGCAAGATCATGAAGGCGCTGTACAAGGCCCTGATCGTCACCGGTATCCTATCGGTGATCATCATCGGCGTGATCGTCCAGTGGTATATCGGCTTCGGCACGCAGTTCACCATCAACGGGCTGACCTTCACCGGCCGGCACCTTTTCTACTGCGCGCTCACCGGGCTCGCGGTGACGGGCCTTCTGGTGTGGATCACCGAATACTACACCGGCGTCGACTACCGGCCGGTGCAGAGTGTCGCCGAAGCCTCGCAGACGGGGCATGCGACGAACATCATCAAAGGGCTGGCCGTCTCGATGGAGGCGACGGCCCTGCCGGTGATCGTGATCTGCGGCGGCATCCTCCTGGCCTATCTGAACGCGGGCCTGTTCGGGATCGCGATCGCGGCCACGACGATGCTGGCGCTGGCCGGCATGATCGTGGCGCTCGACGCCTACGGGCCGGTGACCGACAACGCCGGCGGCATCGCCGAGATGTCGCAGCTGCCCAAGGACATCCGCAAGACGACCGACGCGCTGGATGCGGTCGGCAACACGACCAAGGCCGTGACCAAGGGTTATGCGATCGGCTCGGCGGGTCTCGCGGCTCTCGTGCTGTTCGCCGCTTACACCGAGGACCTGCAGCACTACTTCCCGAACCTGAAGCTGCAGTTCACCCTCAACGATCCTTATGTGATCGTCGGGTTGTTCATCGGCGGTCTCCTGCCGTACCTGTTCGGCGCCATGGCCATGACCGCGGTCGGGCGTGCTGCCGGCTCGGTGGTGGTCGAAGTGCGCCGCCAGTTCCAGGAGATCAAGGGCATCATGGAGGGCACGGCCAAGCCGGATTACGGCAAGGCGGTCGACCTTCTGACCAAGGCGGCGATCGCCGAGATGATCGTGCCGTCGCTGCTGCCGGTCCTGGCGCCGGTCGTGCTCTACTTCGTCATCCGGTTCATCGGCGGCCAGGCGGCGGCGTTCACCGCCGTGGGCGCCATGCTCGTTGGCACGATCGTCACCGGCCTGTTCGTCGCGATCTCGATGACCTCGGGCGGCGGCGCCTGGGACAATGCCAAGAAGTACATCGAGGACGGGCATTACGGCGGCAAGGGCTCCGACACGCACAAGGCGGCGGTGACCGGCGATACGGTCGGCGATCCCTACAAGGACACGGCTGGCCCGGCGGTGAACCCGATGATCAAGATCATCAACATCGTCGCGATCCTGCTGCTCGCGATCCTGGCGCACTGACGTCGGGTCAGCGCAAAAACAAAAGCCCCGGGGCCGTCTAGGCTCCGGGGCTTTTCGTTTTTGAGCCGGCCCGTCAGTAGCCGGGGCCGGTGCCGCCGCCGGGGCCGGTGGTCGAACCGCCGCTGCCGCTTTGCGGCGTGTTGAACTTGCCGATGTTGCCGATCAACTGTTCGAAGAACCCAAGCTCGCGTCCGGGCGACGGCGTCTTGCGCGTCACGGGGTCGATCTGCTCGCTGTCCTTGAGCGTGTAGTTGCGGACCTCGGAGACCATGCCGTCCTTGTCGAAATCGACCTCGATGACCTTCTGATCGAGGACGTCGGGCGTGAAGAACGCGACCCACTCGATCTTCTTGCTGATGTAGAACCAGCGGTCGTCGGTGAAGGTGCTGGCGCTCGAGGGCGAGCCGAGGATCTCGCGGACCTCGTCGCGGCCTTGCAGACCGGGCTTGATGCGCGCGACCTCGTCCGGATCCGGCACGTAGCCGAGGTCGTCGACGTGGTGCTGACAGGCGCTGAGCGCGAGCCCCGCGGCCAACACGATGGTGCGGCCGAAGATGCGCCCGAACGGACGTGACATGCCGCGCCGAACCCTTTTCCCCTGCATAATCCTGCCTTTGTCGTTCGCCAGCGGGCGACTCACGGGCACCCCGCAAAGCGCGGATAGAATGCATCCGTACTTTGCCCTGTCAAGGTAAGGCGCGACGCGCGACAAGGTTAACGTTATGCTCGATGCACCATGTGGCGATTATTTTCCTTGAAACACGGCAATGCCGACGTCGCCGCCCACAGTGCGGCAATATTGTACCGCACGACCGTGGAGCAGGCGCGCCGCCCGATCTTCTATTCGGCCTGCGGCGTGCCCGATACCCTCGACGGCCGTTTCGAGCTAATCGCGCTGCACATGTTCTTGGTCCTGCACCGCCTGAAGGCGGAAGGCCCGGCAGCGGAGCGGTTGTCGCAGGAGCTGTTCGATACGATGTTCGGCGACATGGACCGTAGCCTGCGTGAGATGGGCGTGGCCGATCTCGGCGTCGGCCGGCGCATCCGCGCGATGGCGGAGGGGTTGTACGGACGCATGGCGGCTTACGAAAGCGGGCTTGCCGCCGACGACAGCGTGCTGGCCGCGGCCCTGCGGCGCAATCTTTACGGCACGCTGCGCGACAGCGAGCCTGCGGCTGCGGTACTGGCCGCGGTCTGCGGCTACGTCCGCGCCGCCGTGCGCGAACTCGCCGCTCAGCCGCTGCAACGCTTGGCGGCGGGAGGTGTTACGTTCCCGGACGTTCCGGCCCCGCAGGTGGAGTGATGGCGGATCCCGGTGCCTCGCCCCCCGAGTTCTCGCGTCCGATCGAACTCGCGCGCATCGGTACTGCGGAGACCGCGCACGAGATCAGCGCCACGCAGGCCGAGCGCGAGGCGCTGACGCAGCGCTTCGGTCTGCTGGGGCTTGCGCGTCTGGAGGCACGGGTCCGCGTGCGGCGTACCCATGCCGGCACGCAGGTCCACCTCGCGGGCCACCTGAGCGCCGACGTGACCCAGGCGTGCGTCGTCACCCTCGAACCGGTCGACAACCGGGTCGAGGAGGACTTCACCCTCGTCTATGGCGAGGTTGCCAAGGATGCCGATGTCAGCGTCGACGTGGACGAGGAGAGCGTGGTCGAGCCGCTGCCCGTGGGATCGCTCGATATCGGGGAAGCGGTGGCGCAGGAGCTGGCGCTGGCGCTCGATCCGTATCCGCATGCGCCGGGTGCCGCGGTCGAGTCGGGGGCGGGGGCCGGGCCGGCGCCCGCAGATCGGCCTAACCCGTTCTCAGTCCTGGCGAATTTGCGAAAGACGAAGGGCTAAAGTATGCTTGAGAAAGTACGCCTTTTTGTCTATTTAGTGCCCATCCTCCGGTCAATTCGGTAAGCTGCAGGCTGTCGCTGCGGGCGACAGGGAAAGAGATATCATGGCGGTTCCAAAGAAGAAGGTCACGCGGTCGCGGCGCGACATGCGGCGCTCTCACGAAGCGCTCAAGAGCACGGCGCATGTGGAATGCCCGAATTGCGGCGAACTCAAGCGCCCGCACCACGTGTGCAGCGCCTGCGGCTACTACGATGGCCGCGAAGTGATCCCGGCCAAGTCGGCTTAAGTCACCCGGACTGAACGGCTCACGTGAGCGGCCGCCTGACCATCGCCCTTGACGCCATGGGCGGCGATCATGCGCCGGAGATGGTCATCGCGGGCGCCAACATCGCGCATCGGCGATTCCCCGACGTCCATTTCCTGCTGTTCGGTGACGAGGCGCGCATATCGCCGCTCCTGGATCGCAACGCGGTCCTGAAGCCGCTCTGCCAGATCCGCCATACGCCCGATTTCGTGACGAACGAGGATAAGCCGTCGGTCGCGTTGCGGGCCGGCCGCCGCTCGAGCATGCGGCTTGCGATCGACGCGCTCGAAGGCGGCGAGGCCGCGGCGGTCGTGTCGGCGGGCAACACCGGCGCCTTGATGGCCATGTCGAAGATCGTCCTGCGCATGGTGCCTGGGATCGACCGGCCGGCCATCGCCTCCTATTTTCCCACCATGCGCGGCGAAAGCGTGATGCTCGACCTTGGCGCCAATGTGGAGTGCGATGCCGACAACCTGGTCCAGTTCGCGGTCATGGGCGAGGTCTTTGCGCGCACGGTCCTCGGGGTCTCGCAGCCGAGCATCGGCCTGCTCAATGTCGGCTCCGAGGAGCAGAAAGGCCACGAAGAGGTCCGCGCCGCAGCAACCCTCCTGCGCAATACCGATCTGCCCGTGCACTTCCATGGCTTCGTCGAAGGCGACGACATCACGGCCGGCACCGTGGACGTGGTGGTCACCGACGGCTTCTCCGGCAACATCGCGCTGAAGACCGCCGAGGGCACGGCCAAGCTGTATTCGGAATTCCTGCGCGGCGCGTTCCGGTCTTCGCTCGTCGCGCGCATCGGGTATCTGTTCGCCCGCCATGCGCTGAACAAGGTGCGCAAGCGGACCGATCCGCGGCGCTACAACGGCGCCTTGTTCCTCGGGTTGAACGGCATCGTGGTGAAGAGCCACGGCGGCACGGACGCCCTCGGCTTCGCCAACGCGATCGGTGTCGCGGTCGACATGGCGGCCAACGACTTCAACTCCAAGATCCGCGCCGAACTCGAGCACCTGCAGGCCGCCGCGAACAAGCCGCAGGCAGCGACCGGCTGATGACCAATCCGGCGAAGAAGCACGCACCGGCCCTGCCGCCGCGCTCGCTCGTGCTCGGCTGCGGCGGATATCTGCCGGAGCAGATCGTGACCAACGACGAGCTCGCGCAGCGCGTCGACACGTCCGACGAGTGGATCACCGAGCGCACGGGCATCAAGCAGCGTCACATCGCCTCGCCGGGCGAGCTCACATCCGACCTCGGCACGAAAGCGGCGAAGCGGGCACTTGCCGCGGCCGGCGTCGATGCGTCGGAGGTCGACCTCGTGGTGGTGGCGACGAGCACGCCCGATGAGACGTTTCCGGCCACGGCGACCCGCATCCAGGCGCAGCTCGGAATGACCGGCGGCTTTGCCTTCGACGTTCAGGCGGTGTGCAGCGGCTTCATCTTCGCGCTGGCGACCGCGGACAATTTCATCAAGACCGGCCAGGTGAAGACCGCACTCGTGATCGGCGCCGAGACCTTCTCGCGCATCCTCGACTGGACCGATCGCGGGACTTGCGTGCTGTTCGGTGACGGGGCGGGGGCGGTCGTCCTGCGGGCGACGCCTTCGAGCGGCAACGGGCATGACCGCGGAATCCTGTCGACCCATCTTCACAGCGACGGCCGTTACCACGATTCGCTTTATGTCGACGGCGGCCCGTCGTCGACCAAGACCGTGGGCCATCTGCGCATGCAGGGGCAGGAGGTGTTCCGCCATGCGGTCGGCAAGCTCGCCGCGGTGGTGAACGAGGCGCTGGAGGCCAACGGCATGACCGGGGCCGATGTCGACTGGCTGGTTCCGCACCAGGCGAACAAGCGCATCATTGACGGCATGGCCCGCAAGCTCGGCCTCGGCAGCAACCGCGTCGTCGTCACCGTCGACCATCACGCCAATACCTCGGCAGCCTCCATACCGCTGGCGTTGGCCGAGGCGAGCGGCGATGGCCGCATCCAGCCCGGGCATATCGTGCTCCTCGAAGCGATCGGCGGCGGCCTGGCGTGGGGTGCTGGCGTCATTCGCTGGTAATACGAGCGGGGAGGTTGCGGCCGATATCGGCCTATCTCCGCCAGTTGGCGCCAAGCGTTCGAATTCAGCTCAAAGACGTGCGCCATCCCTCTGTAATTGACCGATTTCCCCGGTTGAGGTAAGATTTTACTTGAACAGAACGCGACTCCTCATCCAACCGAGCGCCTGAAACCCGAGGGGGAACAGCCATGTCAGAAACGACCGTGACGCGCGCTGACCTGAGCGAGGCGGTCTATCAGGAAGTTGGTCTGTCGCGAAACGATTCCGCGGCCTTGGTCGAGACGATTTTGAACGAGATGGTCGACTCTCTGACGCGTGGAGAGACGGTCAAGATCTCCTCGTTCGGTAGTTTCTCGGTGCGCCAAAAAGGGCAAAGGATCGGGCGTAACCCCAAGACCGGCGAGGAGGTTCCGATCCTGCCGCGCAAGGTCCTGGTCTTCCGGGCCTCGCACGTGCTGAAGAACAAGATCAACCGGGCGCTGTCCAAGGCGGCGGCCAAGCCGGCCGGAGCGCCGGCGACCGGCCAGCCTGCCGGCGCGGCTCCTTCGTCGCCGCCCAAGACGTGATCCGCATCACGGAGGGCGGGGATAGTCTCGGGGCATGGTATCGGTGATGACGCTCCCGATGGAGAACGAAGCGATCGGCGGCGGCCGGCCCGCGTCGGCGGCGGCCGACCTCGCGGCACGCCGTCCCGGCAAGGCCGCCGGCGCCTTCCGCACGATCAGCGAGGTGGCGACCGATCTTAACGTGCCGCAGCACGTGCTGCGCTTCTGGGAGACGCGGTTCGCGCAGATCCGGCCGCTCAAGCGCGCCGGCGGCCGGCGCTATTACCGCCCGGAAGACGTCGAGCTTCTCCGCCGCATCCGCGAGCTGCTCTACAACAACGGCTACACGATCAAGGGCGTCCAGCGCCTGCTGCGCGACGTCGGCCGCCGCCCCGATGCCGAGGCCGGCGGGGACGGCGAGATCGAACTCGAGCCCGCCCTCGAGGCCGGCGCCGGGGGCGAGATGGACGCGGGCGGCGTCGACGCCTCGGCCGCCGCCACACAGCGCGCCGAAATCGACGCCGCGATCAGCGAGCTCTCCGAGCTCCGCGACCTGCTGCGCAAGGCACGGCGCTAGCCCACATCAGTTGACCCCCTTGGGCCGGCGGCTATAGTGCCGCCCGCGAACTGCAGCGGACCGGCCTTGAGACACCCCGCCGGCCCCGTTCATCCTCGCCACGGTCGGAGCGTAGCGCAGCCCGGTAGCGCATCAGTCTGGGGGACTGGGGGTCGCGGGTTCAAATCCCGCCGCTCCGACCAATCTTGCCAAGCCCCGTCACAGGAATTCCTTGACCGTTTCGGGCGGCCGGCAGATGCGCGCCTTGTTTCCGGATATCACAATGGGGCGCTCGATCAGGATCGGGTGCTTGGCCATCGCGTCCAACAACGCCTCGTCGTCGGCCTTGGCCAGCTTTAGCTCGGCGAAGACCTTCTCCTTCTTGCGCACGCCGTCGGCGGGCCGGAGGCCCATGCGCTTGAACAGGCTTTTGAGCTCGCTGCGGGACGGCGGGGTCTTGAGATACTCGATGACCTCGGGCGCGTGGCCGGCGTCGCGCAGGGCGGCCAGGACCTTGCGCGAGGTCCCGCATTTCGGGTTGTGATAAATCGTAAGGCTCATCGTCCGTTCCTCTGGGTTGCCGCGAGCTCCCCAAATTTGCCCGAATCCGACTGCCGTCGGGGAGTCTTGAAAAGAGACTGACGCCAACAACAACCGAGAGGCGGACCATGCGGACACTCCTCACACGGTCGCTGCTGGCGATGCCGTTCCTGGCGCTCGCGGCCGGGCCGGCGCGCGCGGTCGAAGGCAGCGATTTCCTGCTGGAGAATGCCCAGGAGCTGGGTGCCCTGTGCGCCGCCAACACGAATGTGGCGGCCATCCACATGTGCGAGGGGTTCCTGGTCGGAGTCCACCGCACCTATCAATCGGTCGCCGATGCCCTCGGCGAGCGCCTCTACTGCCTGCCGACGGACAAAGGCCTCACGCGCGACCGCGTGGCGAGAGACTTTGCCGCCTGGGCGAGCAAGACCCCGGCGACCGTGACCATGACGCCGGTCGATGGCGTGCTCGAGTTCGCGCACCTCAGCTATCCATGCCGCTGAAAGGACGTAAAGCCATGCGGACGCTTCTGGCCGTGGGACTGGTGCTCGTGACCGCCGGATGTTCGGGCATGAACCAGACCGAGAAGTACGCGGCGACCGGGACGGTGGTCGGCGCGGGCGGCGGCGCCATCATTGGTGCCATGGCAGGCAATGCCGGCATGGGGGCTGCCATCGGCGCCGGCGCAGGTCTGATCGGTGGCCTCGTCGCGGACAAGATGCAGAAGGACAAGGAGAAGGCGTACAACGACGGCTACTCGGCCGGTCACTCCTCGCACTGAGCAAGCCACCCCTCGGCCCTGGCAAACCGCCGCTCCGCATCGCATCATGCGGTGATCGGAGGAGTCGCGCGGGATGGGCATGGCGGCATGGCGCGAAGGCGGGGCGGAGAGGCCGGCGTGACGCGGGTCCTCTTGCCGTTCGACCTGCCGATCTACGACCGCATCAATTCTAATCACCCGCTGCTCGTCTCGCTGACCGACCAGAGCTATCCCGGCATCGAGTTCGTTCGCGCATCGGCGATGGGCCGGCCGGCCTACGCGGCGGAGGCGCAGCGCGCGGCCGCGGCCCTGGGCGAGCGCCTGGCGGCCGGCCTGGGGGACATTCCGCGCAACGAAGATGCGTTGCGGCAGTTCATCGCCTCGCGCGATCCGGACTCGCAGGCGCGCATCGATCCGGCAGCCGAGCTTGCGTTCTTCCACACCGCCCCGATGCTGCTGGGGCAGCTGCCCTATCTGCTGCACACCGAAAGCCTGACCACGCTCTTTCACCCGATGCTGGTCGAAGGCGATTGCACCGGCATCGAACTGCGGCAGCAATACGTGTACTGGTTCGTGCGCGCGATGCTCGAAGCGCCCGCCTGCCGCGGCATCTTCACGAATCTCAAATCCACGCAGGATCAGATCGATCGCGTGCTGGCCAGCGAGGTCATCTCCCGCAAGACCCGGCATGTCCCGGCCGGCCCGCATTTCACGCCGAACGAGGAGGTACGGGTTGCCGCCGCGGTCGAGCGCCGGCGGGACAAGCCGGACATCGATATCCTGTTCACCAATTCCTGGCACCAGCGCACGCAAAGCTTCGTCCTGCGCGGCGGGCTCGACCTGCTGCTCGCCTTCTTCGAGATCGAGCCGCAGTTTCCGACCCTCCGCCTGACGTTGCGGAGCGGACTCCCGGACATCCTCGAAGGGACAGACATCGCCCGGCGAGTGCGCGGTCATCCGAAGATCAGGCTGCTGCCGGACCGGCTCTCCGACGATGAGATGCTGGAGCTGCTGCTGCGCGCGGACATCTTCTTCCTCGACGCGGCGAGCCTGCACTCGATCTCGATTCTGCGCGCGATGTATTGCGGCCTCGCCTGCGTGGTGTCCGACGTGCCGGGGTACGAAGAGTACGTGACGCCGGACGAGACGGCGATCGTCGTGCCGGGACGGCGCGGGGCGATCTACAGCGAGGATCCGGGCAGCGGCTGGCTGCGCGGCGATTTCCGTCCGATGTTCCGCCCGGAGGGCGGGCGCCTGGCGCGTGTCGCGACGGTGCTGCAGACGCTGTGCGCGAGCCGCGAGGCGCGCCTCGCCTTGGGGGCAGGCGCCCGCCGGCATGTCATGGCGCACAACAGCTTCGCGGGATGGAAGCGCGGCTTCGAGGCCGCGCTGCGGGATGCGCTGGCAGGGTAGCCGGCCGGCTCAGTCCGGCAGCTGCCGGACCTCGGAGACCACGAAGCCGCGATGCTCGGGATAGCGGGCCAGAATTTTCTTCTTGGCCGCTTCCGGGGACTCGGCGCGGACTTCGATGTAGCGCGTGTCGGCCCATTCATCCGACAGGCCGGTCTTGTTGGGATCGGCCTCGCGCACGGACTTCTTGACCGTCTCGTTGTGTATCGCGACTTCGTAGCGGTGTACGCCCGACATGATCCCTGCGTTTCGCCCTAGAGGTTCATCCCGTCAGCGGGTCCGTTCAACGTTCGGGCGGCGTCGTGGTTAACCCCATCCCGCCCGACTCGTTAAAATCGTAGCGGCGGGGGCGGAGCAAGTCCACCCCGCCCGTATTGGCCGAAGGTCCTACGCCCCTGAGCTTGAGATCGGGTCGGTCTGGGCTGCCACGGCCCGGCCCGCGTCGGTCAATCGGCAGACCAGCCAGTCCGGCTTGAGGGGATTGGCAAACCACGGCTCGGCCCAGCCCTGGTCGATGCAGGCCCGGATCGTCCGCTGATCGATGCGCCGGCCGGCGTCGTCGAACAGCGGCAGTTTGCCGCCGGGCTGCGACAGCCCGCGCGCGAGCCACGCCTTCTGGACGTCGGTGGGTGCGCCCGGCGCGGGCGGCAGGCCGCGCGGCTTGGCTTTGGCCGGCCGGGCGGCGGGTGCCGCAGGGGCGGATCTCGCATCTGATCCGGTGCCCGATCCCTCGACGACAGTCAGGCGTCGCGAGCGGATCGGGATCGGATCGAACGGCTTGGACATGATGCATGATCCTCGGGGCGCGTTATCCTAGGGGCAGGCAGGGAGGAGAGCCATGGACATCCGCATGCTTTATATCACGGCCGGCTCGCGCGACGAGGCGAAGAAGATCGGCCGCGCCCTGGTGGAGGGACGGCTGGCGGCCTGCGCCAACGTCATCGACGGCATGGAGTCGGTCTATTGGTGGGAGGGCAAGCTCACCGAGGATCGCGAGGCGGTGCTGATCGTCAAGACGCGCGCCGACCTGGTGGCCGCGGTAACCGCACGGGTGAAGGCCCTGCACAGCTATGCGGTGCCCTGCGTGGTCGCCCTGCCGATCCCCGACGGCAACCCCGACTTTCTCGCGTGGGTGGCGACAGAGACCGCGGCGCGGCCGAGCTGACGGTTCGTTTCGGCGCATACGTCCCTTGCATCCGGCGGACTTGTCCGCGGCGGCCGCAGGGCGCAGGATTAATAAATGACCCGCCCTTCGCCCGCCTGCGCGCAATTTTTCTCAAATGTGGGGCATAGCTTCTCCCACATCCTGACGATCCTCTATCCGACCGTCGTGCTGGTGCTCGAGCGCGAGTGGCGCATGCCCTATGGCGAGCTGATCGCGCTGATGTTCGCGGGCCAGGTCCTGTTCGGGGTTGCGGCCCTCCCGGCAGGGTGGCTTGGCGACCGCTGGTCGACGCTCGGCATGATGGTCGTGTTCTTCATCGGCAGCGGCGTCGCCACGGTGATGACCGGCTTCGCCCGCAACGGGGTCGAGCTCGCCGTGGGGCTGGCCCTCATCGGTACGTTCGCCTCGATCTACCACCCGGTCGGCATGGCATGGCTCATCCGTGCCGCCGCCAATCGCGGCCGGGCGTTGGGCATCAACGGCATCTTCGGCTCGGTCGGGCTCGCCGTCGGCCCGATGATCGCCGGTGCTCTGTGCGATCTGGTTTCCTGGCGGGCGGCCTTCGTCGTGCCCGGCGCCGCCGCCATCGCGGTCGGCGTGGCACTGGCGGTCGCCTGGGGCCTCGGCGCGGTCGACGCGCCGCCGGTCGATCTGAAGCCGCGGCCGGAGCCGTCGCGCGGCGATGCCGTGCGCGCGTTTTTCATCCTGTCGCTGACGATGCTGTGCTCGGGCCTGATCGGCGCCGCCTATATGGTGATGCTGCCCAAGGTGTTCGCCGAACGCCTGGCGGGGATGACCAGCGGGGCGCTCGGGCCCGGCGCGCTGGTGACCGTCGTATTTTTGTGTGCGGCGACGGCGCAGTACGTGGGCGGGCGGCTTGCGGACCGCTTCGCGATGCGGCGGGTGTATCTGGTCGGGTTTGCGCTCCAGGCGCCGCTGCTGTTGGGTGCGGCGGCGGTCACCGGCTGGCCGGTTCTGGCGCTCACCGTGCTCATGGTGTTCGCCAATTACAGCTGCATCCCGGCGGAGAACGGCCTGCTCGCGCATTTCACGCCGGGCAAGTGGCGCGGGACCGCCTACGGTGCCAAGTTCGTGCTCGCGCTCGGCGTGGCTGCGACCGCCATTCCGCTGATCGCCTATGTCCATGACACGACCGGCGGCTTCGGCTCGCTTTATCTGTTGCTGGGCCTGCTCGCCGCGATCGTCGGCGTCTCGGCACTGTTCCTGCCGGACGACCGCGCCGTCTCGAGCCTGCCGCTGACGGCGGCGGAAGCCGCGGATTGACCTCCGATGGCCGCGCCGTTCACGATCGACCGGCTCGACCATCTCGTCCTGACCGTCCGCGACATCGAGGCGACGTGCGCCTTCTACGCCAAGGTCCTGGGCATGGAGGTGCGGGCTTTCGGCCCGGACAAGCGCAAGGCGCTGCATTTCGGCCGGCAGAAGATCAATCTCCACCAGGCGGGGCGCGAGTTCGAGCCCAGGGCCGTGCGCCCCACGCCGGGCTCGGCCGACCTCTGTTTCATTACGGAAAAATCCCTGGAGGCGGTGCGCGTCCACCTCAAGGCGTGTAACGTGAAGATCGAGGCCGGTCCGGTCGAGCGCACCGGTGCCATGGGCCGCGTCCGCTCGCTGTACTTCCGCGACCCGGACGGCAACCTGATCGAGGTCTCGGCGTATATGGTTTGAGCCGACGAAGAGCGGCTTTGGGGGAGGACATGTCATGAGCGAAACGGCGTCGGTCCGGCGCGTGGCGGTCATCGGGGCGGGAACGATCGGCGCCAGCTGGGCCGCCTATTTCCTGTCGCGCGGTCTCCATGTGACGGCATGGGATCCGCGGCCGGACGCAGAAACCTTCGTTCGCCGGTTCATCAGCGATGCCTGGCCCGCGCTGTCGCGGCTGGGACTGGCCGCCGGAGCCGATCCCGAGCGCGTGAGATTCGCGAAAGACGCCGCGGCGGCCGTCGCGGGCGCCGAGTTCGTCCAGGAAAACGGACCCGAGCGGGAAGACCTCAAGATCGAGCTGTTCCGCGCGCTGGACGGCGCGGTGGCGCCGGAGATCGTCATCGCCTCCAGCTCGTCTGGCCTGCTGATGAGCCGCATCCAGGAGGGTTGCCGCCATCCCGGGCGGTGCGTCATCGGCCATCCGTTCAACCCGCCGCACCTGATCCCGCTGGTCGAGGTCGTGGGCGGACACAAGACGGCGCCGGACGCCGTCGCGCGCGCGATGGCCTTCTACGCGCAGATCGGCAAGGAGCCGATCCATGTGCGCAAGGAGGTAAAAGGCCATATCGCCAACCGGCTGCAGGCGGCGCTGTGGCGGGAGGCCGTCCATCTTCTCGCCGAGGATGTCGCGAGCGTCGCCGACATCGACAAGGCGATTGCATTCGGTCCCGGCCTGCGCTGGGCGTTCATGGGGCCGAACACGACCTTCCATCTCGCCGGCGGGGAGGGCGGGATGGCGCATTTCCTGGCACATCTCGGCACGCCCATGGAAAGCTGGTGGGCCGACCTCGGCGCGCCGCGCCTCTCTCCCGAGATCCGCAAGCGGATCGTCGACGGCGTCGCCGACGCGGTGGGCGGACGCAGCATTCCCGAGCTCGCAGCCGAGCGCGACCGCCGCCTTCTGGCGATCCTCGCAGCGCTGGCGCGCTGAGGCGAACCGCCGGATCTGTCTCGGCATCAAGGTGGCGCGTTGCTAGGGCCCGTGGCAGGGTGCCTCCCGCATGACCACCACGCTCGAGATCGTCATCCTGCTGGTGATCGCCGCGATGGCGCTGGGTGTCGCCGCACGGCGCCTGGGCATGCCGTACCCGATCGCGCTCACGCTCGGCGGGCTGGCGCTCGGCTTCGCCCCCAGCATCCTACCCGGCTTGCCGCCGGTGCGTCTCGACCCCGAGATCGTCTTCATCGTGTTCCTGCCGCCGATCCTGTACCGGGCGGCCCTGCACATGCCGTGGCACGGGTTCCGCGACAATTGGCGGCCGATCGGCAGGCTTGCACTCGGGCTGGTGCTGTTCACGACCGCGGCCGTCGCCGTCGTGGCGAAGTATCTGGTGCCCTCCTTACCGTGGCCGGCGGCTTTCCTGCTCGGGGCCATCGTGTCGCCGCCAGATGCGGTCGCCGCGACGGCCATCCTCCATAACCTGAACTTGCCGCGCCCCCTCGTCACCGTCATTGAAGGCGAAAGCCTGGTGAACGACGCGACGGCCCTCGTGCTCTACAAGTTTGCGCTGGCGGCGCTGATGACCGGGGTCTTCTCGGCGCGCCAGGCGGTCGGCGAGTTCGTCCTGGTGGCCGTCGGTGGCATCACGGTGGGTTTGGCGCTCGGCTGGGTATCGGTGTGGATCCACCGCCGGCTGCACGACACCTTGTCGGAGACGCTGCTGTTGATGGCCGCACCCTTCGCCGCGTTCTGGGCGGCGGATGCGCTGGGGACCTCAGGCGTGCTGGCCGTGGTGAGCATCGGATTGTGGCGCGCCTGGGTGAGCCCGACGGTCATCTCTGCCGAGACGCGCCAGCGCGGCCTGGCGCTGTGGGACGCCGTGGTGTTCTTTCTCAACAGCCTGATCTTCATCCTGATCGGCCTGCAGCTGCCGCCGATCATCCAGGCGCTGGCTCCGTTTTCGTGGAGCGAGCTGATCATCGACGCGGCGGCGATCAGCGCGGCGATGATCCTGGCACGCGTTGTGTGGGTGTTCGCCGTCGGATTCCTGCCGCAATGGGTCACGGCCAGGATCCGCGGCGTCGCTCCGGCGGAGCAGCTCCGGGCGACCGCGGTCGTGGGCTATATCGGCATGCGCGGCATCGTGTCGCTTGCCGCCGCGATGGCCCTGCCGCTGACGTTGGCCGACGGCGCGCCGTTTCCGGCTCGCGCCCTGATCGTGTTCCTAACCTTTGCCGTGATCGTCACCACGATCGTGGGACAGGGGCTGAGCCTGCCCATCGTCCTGCGCCGTCTGGGCTACGATGGGGCTTTGGGTGTCGATCTCAACGAGGAAGAGGGACTCGCGCGCGCGAAGATGGCCTATGCGGCCGTCGCGGAGATCGACCGGGTGGCCGAGCGGATGGCGCTGCCAGCCCGTGTGATCGAACGCGTGCGCTCCGACTTCGCAAGGCCGCTGGCGGAGCTCGAAGCCCAGGCGGATGCGGGCCATTCTCACGATACGGCCGCCGTCGCCGAGAAGCGGCGCCGCCTGCGCCTGGCGGCTATCAAAGCGGCACGCCGGCGGCTGGTGAAGCTGCACCGGGAGCGCGAGATCAGCGACGAAACCGTCGAGACGTTGATGCGCGAGCTCGACTTCGACGAACTTCGGGTGACCCGGGCCACCTCGGTCGATTAAGCGGGCGCAAGCCTGCTCAAAAACTGGACACCCGCCGCGCCTGGCCCGCCGTTTGCAAAACACACCTTTGCAACATGGGCGGATGCTCGATCATTCATCGCGAGGCGGTCTCATGAGCAAATATGAGAACGCGGTGTTCTTAAAGGGTGCGCATGTCATCGATCCCGCCCGACGGATCGACGGGCCTGCCGACGTCCTGATCGCTGCCGGCAAGATCGCCGCCGTCGGCACTGGGATCGAAGTCCCTTCGGGCGCGGAGACCGTCGATCTCTCCGGCAACTATCTGTCGCCAGGCTGGATCGATATTCATGTGCATGCGATGGGGGCACTCGGCTTCGGCGACCCCGACAGCATCGGCATTTGCCAGGGTGTGACCAGTTTCATCGATGCCGGCGGCCCGGGCATCCTGACGCTCGACGAGTTCGAGGCGCTGACCAAGGGGCGGCTGGTCACGGATGTCTATGCCGGCCCCTACGTCCTGCCGATGGGCATCGTCGGCTTCGATTATGAGCCCGGCGACGACGATATCCGCGACATAGCGGCGATTCCGATCTCGCTGTGGTCCGACTGGATCGAGGCGCATCCCGGTGTCGCTCGCTATATCAAGGCGGCGGCGTACAGCCAGCGCGGACAGGTGACGATCGAGATCGCGCGCAACGTCGCCTCGGCGCTGGGCATGCCGTTTTATCTGCACATCGGCGAGAACCGCGCCTGGCCGGGTTTCATCGATCCGTTCGAATACGCGGTGAGCTGCGTCGGCGCCGGCGACATCATCACCCATGTCTACAACGGGTGTCCGCAGGGGCAGGTCCTGGATCGGGCGGGCAGGATCCTGCCATGCGTGCAGGACGCGGCGGCGCGCGGCGCGCTGTTCGACATCGGCTTCGGCAGCTACGGATTTTCCTGGGACGTCGCGGAGAAGACCATGGCCCAGGGCCTGCGGCCGCACTTCATCAGCTCCGATCTGCAGCAGTTCAACGTCCTGCGGCCGACGTTCTCGCTGTCGCATACGATGTCGATCTGCCTGCGCCTCGGCCTGTCGCTGCACGACGTCATCGCCTGCGTGACCGCAAATCCGGCGCGCCACCTGTCGCTCTCGGACCGCGCGGGCAGTCTGCGTCCCGGGCTTCCCGCCGATATCACCGTGTTCCGGCTCGAGGCCGGCCGGTTCGAGCTCGAGGATTGCGTTATGCGCACGCGGGTCGCGGACGCGCGGTGCGTCCCGGTCATGGCCTTCAAGAACGGCCGCCGGATCGATTGCGACCTCGCGCGAGCGACCGACGAGCGGAACTGGTTCCTGCAGGTCGCCGAGGACCATGTGCCGGAGGCGGCAAAAAACCTGCCGGCGCGCAAGCTGGCCTTCGTCGAGGCGCTCGCGTCGAACCTCGGCGACATCGACTGGGCGACCCCCGAGCCGCAGAAGGTGAGCGTGCGCAAGGCGCTCGATCTGCGCGCCGCGGTCGAACGGGCACGCTGCGCACACGGGCTGCCGTTGGCCGAGGCCCTGGATACGATCTACGACTGCTTTCTCGATCACCGTCTGCCGATGCAGGTGGGGCTCTTTCTCGTACGGCTCGACCGTGCGTTCGCCCTTGCACGTCTCGGCGAGGTCGCGGGCTTCTCCGCCATGGTGGCCGCCTGACCGCCGTGGGCTCCAAGCTGCGGATCACGGGGGCGAAGATCGCGCCGCTCGGCGGCAGCGACGATCTGCTCGACGACATGGACCTGTGGATCGCGGGCGGGCGCATCGCGGCGATCGCGCCGAAAGGCGAGGCAGCCCCCTTCGCAGGGGGCACGTTCGAGACGCTGGCGTTTTCGAACGCGCTGGTCCTTCCCGGGCTGATCAACTCGCATTCGCATTCCGCCTCGGCGCTGCAGCGCGGGAAGATCGGCGGGGCGCCGCTCGACCTGTTCGTCATGGAGGCGATGTCGCGGCGCTCGCACCGGCCGCTTGAGATCGTGCGGGTGGGGGCCTTGCTGCACGCGATCGAGATGCTCAAGCACGGCGTGACCGGCGTGGTGGATCATTTCCGTCACGGGGCGATGCCGTCCACGGAGGCGGTGCTGACCGTCTTCAAGGCGTACCGGGACATCGGCATCCGGGCTGCCGTGGCGCCCATGTTCGAGGACCGCCGCTACATCGATTCCTTGCCGATCGAGGCGGCGCGCCTGCCTCAGGACATCCAGGACCGCTGGGTGCGCATGACTCCCAAATCACCCGACGAGTACTTCGTCATGATGGAGGAGGTTGCGGCCGAGACCCGGGGCGGCGAGCGCGTGCGGCTCATGCTCGGCGTGGACGGGCCGCAGCGGTGCACGCCGGCACTTCTGGAAAAGACCGGCGAATTCGCGGCGCGGCACCGCATGGGGCTGCACACCCATCTCCTGGAGGCCAAGACCCAGGCACTGATGGCGCCCGGGATCGGCGGTAGCTTCGTCGCCTATCTCGACCGCTTTGGCCTCATCAACGAGAAGAGCTCGCTCGCGCATTTTGTCTGGTGCACGGACCGCGACATCGAGCTCGCGGCCGAGAAGCGCGTGAATGTCGTGAACAACCCGGTGAGCAATCTCGTGCTGGGCAGCGGCCTCCAGCCGACGACACGGCTTCTGGAGGCGGGCGTCCGGGTGGCGGTGGGGTCCGATGGCTGCAGCAGCAATGCGATCAACATGTTCGAGCAGGCCAAGTTTTCCATGCTGTTGAGCCGCATCAGCCAACCGGACTGCGACCGCTGGATGACCTCGCGTCAGGCCCTCGGGCTCGCGACCGTCGGCGGGGCCGCCGTGCTGGGCGAGCCCGGGAAGCTCGGCGCCATCGAGGTCGGCGCCCATGCCGATCTTGCGATCCTCAGGCTCGACAGCGACATCCACCGGCCGCTCGGCAATGTGTGGAACCATCTCGTGATGTACGAGACCGGGCAATCCATCGACACGGTGCTCGTGGCCGGCGAGGTCGTCGTCAAAGCCGGCCGCTGCACGAAGGTGGACGAGGACGAGATCTATGCGTCGGCGCAGGAATTCGCGACGCAGGATGAACAGAACAACGCGCAGCACCTGAGCGCGACGCGCGGCGAGCGCGCGGTGTTCCAGCCGCTGATCACAGAGGCGTTGGGTCGGCCGATGGATGTGAACCGGTTTGCGCGGTTGACCTGATCCAACCTGGTGGCGGGCGAAGGGCGAGGGGGTGTCATGAGCGGACTCGATCGACGGTCGGTATTGCGCGGCGCGCTGGCGGCGCCGCTGTTCCTCGGCGCGGGCTCGGCTGCACGCGCTCAGCCTCTCACGCCGATCAAGCTGCGGCTCGACTGGGTCTGGCAGTCGCCGCAGTCGATCTGGAGCCTCGCGGATGCGCGCGGCTATTTCCAGGACGAAGGGCTGTCCGTGACGATCGACCGCGGCTATGGTGGGCTCGAGAACGCGCAGGCGATCGCGGGCGGGAACTATGACTTTCTGTTCGGCGACATGAACACGGTCATGCTGTTCAACGCCAAGAGCCCGGAGCGCAAGCTGCTGAGCGTGTTCGTGATCTACGACGTTTTTCCCGGCACCATCATCACGCGCAAGGGCAGCGGCATCACCACGCCCAAGGACCTGGAAGGGAAGACCATCGTCGCCCCGCTGACCACCGGCGGACGGACGATGTTTCCTGCGTTTGCGCGGGCGAACGGCGTCGATGAGAGCAAAGTCATCTGGCAAACCGTGAGCATCCAGCTGCAGGCGGAGCAGTTCGCCAAGCGCCAGGCCGACGCGCTGGCCGGCTACGTGACGACCTCGATTCCGGATCTCGAGCAGCTCGGCGTCCGGCGCGACGAGCTGTCGGTGATGAATTTCGCGGATTACGGCGTCGATCTGTATGGCAGCGGCGTGGTGGTCCGCGCCGAGTTCGCCGAGAAGAATCCGGATCTGGTGCGGAAGTTCCTGCGCGTGACCGTGCGCGGCCTCAAGGCGATGATCGCCGACAAGGTTGCGGCGGTCGAATCGCTGAAGAAACATGATCCGCTGCTGAATACCGGCATCGAAGTCGGCCGCCTCGAGCTGATGATCGACCTGGCGCTCAAACGGCCGAATGTCGAGCAGAACGGCGTCAGCCACGTGGACGCCGTTCGCCTGCAGCGGAACATCGACACCTTGACCGAGGTGTTCAAGCTTCCGGAGAAGCAGCGGCCCGAGGACGTCTACACGGACAAGTTCCTGCCGCCCGCGGCCGAGCGCATGCTGAGCCTTTAGGCCTGCGGCGCGTCCCAGGCACCCTGGTGGAGCGCCAGGGCCTCATCGGCGAGAAGGGGACCGATCACCTCGACCGCGCGCTGGCCCGCGGCGAACACCGTGGTGCAGGGGAGATCGAGGGTCGGGTTTTCCGGATGATTGCCGGTCATCGACTTGAGCTGAAATTCGCTGGCGCCGAACACGACGCGGCCGACCCCGGCCCAATAGATCGCACCGGCGCACATCGCGCACGGCTCGGCGGAGCTGTAGAGCGTGCACTCCCGCAGCACCGCCGGAGGATAGGTCTTCGAGGCGCGTGTCATCAGCAGGCGCTCGGCGTGTGCGGTCATGTCCCGGTCCGGGAAATAGCCGTTGCCCTGCTCCATCAGGATCGAGCCATCCGGCCCCACGAGGATCGCGCCGAAGGGATGCTGTCCATTGGCGCGCGCGTCACGCGCGACGTCGAAGGTGCGGCGGAGAAAGCGCTCGTGATCGAGTTTTGAGAACGGCATCGTGCCGGAACTATAGCGCGTGACGTCGGCGCGCCGCGACGCATTTCGCGATGGCATATGGCTTGCAGATTTCTTCGCACGCGCGGCGCTTCGAGCCACCGCCGCGGCATCTGCCGTTCAAACCTTTTGCGGCGTGCTCAATTCTTAAGCGGAGAGATGCGTTATGAGACAAGCGATCCTTGCGGTGCTCGCAGCGTCGGCCCTGTTCTTCTCGAGCACGGCCGCGCATGCGTTGGACAAGGTCACGTTCCTCCTCGACTGGATCCCGTCGGGCGAAGAGCCGTATCCGTACGTGGCCGAGAAGGAGGGCTTCTTCAAGGACGAAGGCCTGGAGGTCACGGTGCGCATCGGGCGCGGCAGCACCGACACGATCACGAAGCTGGGAACGGGCACGGCGGACTTCGGTGCCGCGGCCGTCGGGGCGCTCATGGGGGCCGTCGCGCAAAGCAACGTGCCCGTGAAGGCGATCGCGTCGATCTACGTCAAGCAGCCGGACGCGATCTTCACCATCAAGGGCAGCGGCATCACGACGCTCAAGGATCTCATCGGCAAGACGGTCGCGACGGCGCCGTTCACCTCCTCCAACGTGATCTGGCCGGTGTTCGCGCAGTCCAACGGTCTCGATGTCGGCAAGATCACGCTGATCAAGGCCGATCCCAACACGCTGTTCGGGATGCTGGCGACCGGAAAAACCGACGCGACGATCAGCTGGGTGACGAACAAGGCGAGTGCCGAGCGCGTGCTCAGCCAGAACGGCAAGGAGCTCGTCATGCTGCCGTGGTCGGAATACGGGCTCGAGGGATATGGCCTGTCGCTGATGGCGACCGACAAAGTGATCAAGGAGCAGCCGCAGGTCGTGGCCCGCTTTCTGCGCGCCTACACGAAAGCGATCAACTTCACCTTCGCCAATCCCGAGGCCGCCGCCAAGGACAACCACGCCATGCTGCCCGACATTCCGGCCGAGGATGGCCTCGCTGAGTGGAAGAACGCGGCCTTGCTGATCAAGAACGAGGTCAGCCAGAAATACGGCATGTGGACCTTCGACCCCGAGCTCCTGAAGAAGACCTGGGAGTGGGTGGCCAAGGCGCAGAACTATCCGCTCGACAAGATCGACCCGGTCGGGATCGTCGACCGGTCCTTCGTCCCGAAGTCGTAGTCTCCCGGGACGTCATGCCCCGGCTTCCCGGGGCATGACGCACCGGAAGCTCAGAACTCGCAGAGGGTCTCGCGCAACGTCGGCTTGGTGTAGCGCATGCGCACCAGGCCGCGGCGCTGCAGCGCCGGCACGAGGCCCTCGGCGACCTCGAGGATGTAGCGGCGGTTGATGAGGTTGAACGGGTGCTTGATGAGGAAGCCGTCACCGCCCACCTGCTGCATGATGTCGGCCATCTGGTCGGCCACCTGCTCGGGCGTACCCACGCAATCGACACAGCCGCCCTTGCCGCCCTCCATGATCACCTGCCGCAACGTCTTGCCGCTGCCGAACTGGGCGAACTTGGCGAGCGAGGTGGACTCGCCGTTGGTCGTCAGCTCAGGGAGCGGCTTGTCGAGGTCGAATTTCGACAGGTCGATGTCGGTGATGCCGCTGTAGAGCCCGAGCGCCCGGTCCTGGAACCACTGGCTGGCAAGCCCGCGTTCGTTCTTGGCCTTTGCCTCCTCCTCGGTCTCGCCGAGCACCGGTGCGAACAGGAAGAGGACCTTGATGTCGTCGGGGTTGCGGCCGAATTTCGCGGCGCGCTTTCGCACGTCGTCGCGGAACGCCTTCATGCCCGCGATCCCGTTGCTCGAGGCGATGATGGAATCCGCGTGCTTGGCGGCGAAGTCTCGGCCGCGCGGCGAGCCGCCCGCCTGGATGTAGGCCGGCCGGCCCTGCGGCATCGGGGCCGTGTTCAGCGGCCCGCGCGACTTGAAGTACCGGCCCTGGAAGTGGACGGGCCGGACCTTGCGGAAATCCGCATAGGTGTTGGTGGCGCGGTCGCGCACGACGGCATCCGGATCCCACGACGCGAAGAGCTGATTGACGACATCCATGTACTCGTCGGCCATCTCATAGCGGAGGTCGTGCTCCGGCAATTCGGGCAGGCCGAAATTCTGGGCTGCGATGTTCTCGCCGCTGGTCACGATGTTCCAGCCGAACCGGCCGCGGGCGATATGGTCTATGGTCGCACACAGCCGCGCGAGCAGGAACGGCGGATAGCCCAAGGTCGACAGGGTCGCCACGATGCCGACATGCGAGGTCGCCGCACCCATGAGTGCTGCAAGCGGGGCCGGGTCGTGCTTGGGCACCTGGATGCCGCCTTTGAGCGCATGTTCGGACGTGCCGCCATAGGCCTCCGGGACCATCAGGGTATCTTCGAGGATGATGTAGTCGAAGCACGCCCGTTCGAGTGTCTTCGCCATCTCGACATAGAAGTCGCCCGTCCACGGCGCGCCGCCGGCCGATGACAGCGGCTCGCGCCATTCGTCGAGTGCGAAATTCGTGAACCAGGCGAGATGGAATTGCGGAAACGTCATTCCTCGCTCCCTCGATCGCGTTGCGTTAGCGCTGTGCGATGCAAGCGTCGGACCAGCGGTACGGCTGCCCAAACATTCGGCATACTTCTTGCTGTCTCAGCGCGCAGCTAGACACCAGGAGGTATCGATGACGACCGATCACGAGCATTTCATGGCGATGGCGATTGCGGAGGCGAAGGCGGGTGCCGCCGCGGGCGAGCAGCCGTTCGGCGCCGTGGTGGTGCGCCACGGACAGGTCGTATGCCGCAGTCGCAGCCTCAAGGTCTCGACGAGCGATGCGACCGCGCATTCCGAGACGCTGGCCATCAAGTATGCGACGCAGAAACTCGGCGAGCGGCACATCCCCGACGCGGTGTTCTACGCAACTTGCGAGCCCTGTCCGATGTGCCTGGGCGCCATCCTGAACGCCGGCATCAAGACGCTGGTGCTGGGCGCGCGCAACGCCGACATCCGGACCTTGGCGAAGCTCGCCTTCAATTTCCACAAATACACGGCCGAAAGTTTCGCCGAGTTCGTCGGCTGGGACCTTACGGTCGTGACCGGCGTGCTGCACGAGGACTGCGTGGCCCTCTATCGGGCCGCCGCGGTCGAGCTGACGCGCTGACGAAAACCGTTCGTCAGGCCCGTTTCTCGCGCGGCAGGCTCCACGGGAAGAGGAGCATCTGCGCGGTCACCACGAGACGGAACAGGATCAGAGACATCATCACCAGAACGACGAGGCAGGCGAACGCCTGCGGGATCTTGAACGTCGAGGTGGCGAACAGGATCGCATAACCGAGGCCGCGCTCGGCGGCCACGAACTCGGCCACGACGGCCCCGACGACGGCCAGGGTGATCGACACCTTGAGCGCGCTGAAGATGTGCGGCACCGCATAGGGCAGCCGGATCTGCAGGATCTCGCGGCCGCGCGTGGCACGCAACGAGCGCGAGAGCTCGACGAGTTCGTCCGGCGTCGACAGGATGCCGGTCGCGGTCGAGATGACGAGCGGGAAGAAGGTGATGATCGAGGTGATGACCACGCGCGGCAGGTCGCTCACGCCGAGCGTCACCACGATGATCGGCGCCACGGCCACGATCGGCGTCGAATGGATCACCACGAGAATCGGATAGATCGTCCGCGACAGGATGGGCGACAGCGCCAGCATCGTGGCCAGCGGGAGGCTGATCAGTATCGAGACCGTGTAGCCCTCGAGCGCCACGCGCAGCGTACTCGTGATGTGGCCCGCCCACTCGGAGCCGCTCATCGCAAGTGCGGCCTTCAGGATAACACTTGGTGCCGGCAGCAGGAATTCCGGCACATGCAGCAGCCGGCAGGCGGCCTCCCAGACGGCCAGGATGGCCAGCATGGTCAAGGTCGGCGCGAGGTGGAGTGCCACCTTCTTGAAGGTCTGCGCGCGCGCGCGCGGCGGGCCGTCAGGCCGCGCGCGGGCGGGCGAAGACCGTGTTGCGGATGCGAGTCGTGAGCTCATGATAGACCGGGTCTGCCAGCGTATCGATGCCGCGCGGGCGCGGCAGCGGATTGTCGATGATCTCCGCGATCGTTCCCGGGCGCGGCGTCATCACGAAGATGCGGTCGGCGAGCAGCACCGCCTCGGGGATCGAATGGGTGATGAAGACGACGGTCTTGGGCCGCTCGGTCCAGATGCGTAGCAGCTCGAAGCTCATCTCGTCGCGCGTCAACGCATCGAGCGCTGAAAAGGGCTCGTCCATGAGCAGGATCTCGGGATCGAGCAGCAGGGCGCGCGCGATCGCGGCGCGCTGCTGCATTCCGCCCGACAGCTCGTCCGGCCGGCTGCTGGCGAAGTCGCTCAAGCCCACGAGCGCCAGCAGCTCGCGCGCGAGCTTGTGATCCTGCTCCGTGACGCGGCCGTATTTGTGCCGCATCGGGAACGTCACGTTCGACTTCACATCGAGCCAGGGCAGGAGGGTCGGCTTCTGGAACACGATGCCGACCATATCCGGGGGTTCGTCGACCGCGACCTCGTAAATCGAGACCCGGCCGCGGGTTGGCGGAATGAGCCCCGCGATCAGCCGCAGGACGGTCGACTTGCCGCAGCCCGAGGGACCGACGATCGCGACGAATTCATTCTTGGCGATCGAGAAGGACAGATCGCGCAGCGCGGTCACCTGCTGGCCGTCGGCAAGGCCGAACACGCGGCCGACCTTTTCGAATGTGATTGCCGGGCGCACCTGGATGCTCACGCATGTGCCTTTATGTTGCCGAAATATTGGGCGGCGCCCGATATCGCATCAATGCCCGCCACGGCGGGCGCCGAGTCCCCGGGTCTTCAGCGCTTTGATCGCCCACCGCCACAGGCGCTGCATCGGATGAAAGGGCGGCTTGGACCGCTGTTCACCGCCATAAGCCGCGACCTCGCGTACGAGAAATTCGCCCGAGAATGTCTCAAAATTCGGATCGATGAACATGGATCCCTCCGATGCGCCCTTCCGCCATCAGAGCAAAAACGGGTCCAACCTCACCACCGGCCGCGCGGCGGGCTAGGATCGCGGCGAGAAGGTCCGGTTGACGACCGTCTCGGGATCGAGCTTGTCGAGTGGATAGTTCTGGGCCTTGGCCACCCATTCCCAGGTCTTTTTCAACAGGGCCGGGTCATAGGTCCCCATGCCGTATTTCTCGCTGACCTCGTTCTTGATGAGCGGCCCGAGCGTGCGCGCCTCGGCGGTATCGGACTCGAGGTCGGCCTCGGGAACCATGGCCTTGAGATCCTTGGCGGCTCCGGCGGGATTGGCCACCACGAACGCGGTGACCTTGGTAAACGCGCGGACGAAGCGCGCCACGACGTCGGGACGTTCCTTGATGACCTTGTCCGCGGCGATGACCGAGAGGCCGTAGCCGTCGAGCCCGTGCTCCGACCACGGCAGGACGACGATCTCCTTGCCGGCCTTCTTGAGGATCGCCTCGGTGTTGGGCGCGGCCGTCACCCAGTTGATCGTCGCATCGATCTGGCCCGTGGCGAGCAGGGGTGCCAGGGTGTTCACCTCGACCTTCTGAAGCTTGATCTTCGACAGATCGAGGCCGTTCATTGTGGCGAACACCGGCCAGATCGTATTCGACGAGGAGAAGGTGGCCGTGCCGACCGTGCGGCCGTTCAAATCCTTGATCGCGGTGATGCCGCTGCCCTTCACGGTGAAGATCGCGTCGGGCTGCTTGCTGTAGATCGAGTAGATCGCCTTCACCGGCACCGGTCCTTGCGCGGCTGCACCCATCAGGGCGCCCACCGCGGCTGATCCAAAATCGGCAACGCCGGTCGCTACTTTTGTGATCGTATCGACCGAGCCGCGGCCGACCTTGATCGTCACCTCGAGACCTTCCTGCGCGAAGTATCCTTCCTGCACGCCGACATACGGATATGCTTCTTCTCCCGTGGGCACCCAGTCGATCATGAAGTCGACCTTGTCGGCGGCCTGGGCCGAAGCGCTTGCCAGAACGGCGGCGCAGACCACGGAGAAGGCGAGGTGTCGGATCATGGGCTCCCCCTTTGATTGACCATTGGTTCAATACGGAATCACTCGGCGGATGAGCCGATCGAGCAATATCTATGCCATTGAAACGCGCACCCATCGGCTGGCATCAGACCTGCATAAGCGACAGCTGAAGACGCGGGCCCGGGACCGTGAGGGGAAGAAATGCGCGAGCACAAAACCGATCGGTTCGTCGGCCAGAGAATGCCGCGGCGCGAGGATCGCCGGTTGCTGACCGGTCAGGGTCAGTATGTCGCCGATCTCGCATTGCCGGGCATGTTGCACGCTGCGTTCATCCGCAGCTCGGTGGCGCATGGAAACATTCGCACCGTGGATCTGAGAGAAGCCGCTGCCGCACCCGGCGTGGCCTATGTCCTCGCCGGGGCTGAGTTCCGCAAGCTCGCGCCGCCGGGGCCGCCGCACGAAGTGCCGATGCCCGCGAAATGGCGGGCCGTCGTCCGCCACAAATCGGACAACCCGCGCCAACTGCCGCTGGCCGAAGGGAAGGTGCGCTACGTGGGCGAGCCGCTCGCGGTCATCGTGGCAGACAGCCGTTACGCAGCCGAGGATGCGGCGGCTCTCGCTGTCGTCGACATCGAGCCGCTGCCGCCCGTCCTCGACGTCGACGCGGCCCTCAAGCCGTCATCGCCGCTGGTGCACGAGCAACTCGGGCACAATGTGAACGGCGAGATGGCGATCGCGAAGGGCGACGTGGACGCGGCATTGGCGCGGGCGCCCCACAAGATCAAACGCCGCTACTACCACCATCGCTACGCCGCGATGCCGATGGAGTGCCGCGGCATCCTCAGCCAGTATGATCCGCGCACGTCGTCCATCACGATCTGGTCGTCGACCCAGATGGTGCACATGGTGCGCGGTGCGGTCGCGTCATGCCTCGGCCTGCCGGAGGCGCGCGTGCGCTGTATCGCTCCCGATGTCGGCGGCGGGTTTGGCGTGAAGGGCCACCCCTATGCAGAGGAGCAGGTCATCGCGTTCCTCTCGCGGGCGCTTGGCCGGCCGGTCAAGTGGATCGAGGACCGGTACGAGCATCTGATCAGCGCCTGCCATTCCCGCGACCAGTTCCATGATGTGGAGATCGGCTTCGATGGCGAGGGTCGCATCCTGGCGCTGCGCGATCATTTCATCATGGACCAGGGCGCGTTCAATCCGCTTGGCCTGCCGATCGCCTACAACACGGTCGTGCATCTTCCCGGCCCCTACAAGATTCCCAATCTCGCCGTCGGCGGCACGCTTGTCTTCACGACGAAGACGCCGAACGCGCCCTATCGCGGTGCGGGCCGCCCCGAGGCGGTGCAGGCGATGGAACGGCTGATCGACCTCATCGCGCGGCAGCTGCGCCTGGAGCCGGCCGAGGTCCGGCGGCGGAACATGGTCAAGCCCGAGGAGATGCCCTACCAGAACGGCATCCTCTATCGCGACGGCGAGCCGATCGTGTTCGACGGCGGCGACTATCCGGGCGCGCTCGACAAGGCGCTCGACGCGTTGGGCGGCCTCGCGGCATTTCGCAATCGCCAGCGCGCCGCCCGCCAGCAGGGCCGCTATCTCGGGCTCGGCATCGGCTGCTACAACGAGGGCACCGGCGTCGGACCGTTCGAAGGGGCGACGGTACGCATCGAGACGACGGGCAAGATCCACGTTGCCTCGGGCGCCTGTCCGCAAGGGCAGGGCATGGAGACGATCTTCGCGCAGATCGTGGCGGACCTCTGGAAGGTCCATCCGGACGACGTCGTCGTGTCGCTGGCCGACACGGCGGCCATTCCGATGGGGTTCGGCACGATCGCCAGCCGCAGCACGGTGACCGTGTCGGCAGCCCTTCACCACGCGACCGACCGCCTGAGCAGGAAGGCGTTCGCGATCGCCGCCGGCCTCCTGGAATGCGCGGAAGCCGATCTCGAACTGCGCCCCGGCGGGGTTGGCATCGTCGGCGTGCCGGGCAAGACGGTGAGCCTTGCCGCACTGGCGCAGGCGGCGCGCCCGGGCTGGGACCGGCGCCGTCCGGACGGGATGGATGCCGGGCTCGAGGACACGTACTACTACGAGCCGCCGACCGTCACCTGGGCCTACGCGGTGCATGCGGCGATCGTCGATGTCGACATCGAGACCGGCCGCGTTACGATCGAGGATTACGCGGTCGCGCACGATTGCGGCGTCACGGTGAATCCGTTGCTGGTGGAAGGGCAGGTGGTGGGCGGGACCGTGCAGGGCATCGGCGGCGCCTTGCTCGAGGAGCTGCCCTACAATGCCGACGGGCAGCCGCTCGCCGTGTCCTTCATGGACTATCTGGTGCCGACCGCGAGCGATGTGCCGGAGATCCGGCTCGTGCACCAGGAAACACCGTCGCCGCTCAATCCGCTGGGAGTGAAAGGGCTTGGCGAAGGCGGAGCGATCGCGCCACCGGTCACGATCGCCAATGCCGTGGCCGACGCGTTGTCGCCTTTCGGCATCGAGTTCGACTCAACGCCGATCAAGCCGGAGCAGGTCGTCACCGCCGTGCGGCACGCCATGGCGCGCACGGCGTGACCCCGCTCGGGAGGGCTGAGTGAACGTCGCCATGAGCCAGCCGGATTCGGTCGTGGCGCTCAGCCAGTTCGCCGCGTCTCTGCGGTTCGTGGACGTCCCGGCGGAGATCGTGGCGGTGGCCAAGAACACGGTCCTCGATACGTTGGGCGTGGCCCTGGCGTCCTCGGGCATCGGCGAAGGCTGTGCCGAGGTGATCGAGTTCGTCACCGCCCAGGGCGGTGCACCCGAGGCGGCGATCTGGTCGACCGGCCGGCGCGTGCCGGCAGCATTGGCCGCGATGGCGAACGGCACGCTCGCGCGCGCTCTCGACTATGACGACATCCTGGAGAGCCCGCAGACACATGTCGCCGTATGTGTCGTGCCGGCAGCGTTCGCGGCAGCGGAGCGCCTGGGACGGGCCGTGAGCGGGCAGGAGTTCATCGCGGCACTCGTCGTGGGCTGCGAGATCCAGCATCGCCTCGCCATGGCGATGGCCCAAGGCCAGGATTCGGATGAGTTCCCGGCGCTGATCCCGACCCAGATCTTCGGATATTTCAGCGCCGCGGCGGCGGCAGGACGGCTGCTCGGCCTGACGCCGGCCAAAATGCACAGCGCGCTGGGCCTGGCGCTCATGCAGACGGCCGGGACCGAAGAGCTCGTGGTGCATAGCGCCGACAGCATGGGCAAGACGCTCTATGCCGCCTTCTGCAACCAGGGCGGCGTTCAAAGCGCCTTGCTCGCCGAGTGCGGCGTGCTGGCGCAAGGTGCCGTGTTCGACGGCAAGGCCGGCCTGTTCGGCGCGCACTACGGCGGCCGTTACGACCGGGGGCCCCTCGGCGCGGGCCTCGGCGAGACATTCGTCTCGGCCAACCGGGTGTTCAAATTCTGGCCGGGCACTTTGGTCACGCATCCGTTCATCGAGGCAGCCTTGGGGTTGATCTCGGCACAGGACATCGCGCCGGGCGACATCGCCGACGTCACGGTCCGCGTCGGCGTGTGGGGGCGTGCGATGAGCGAGCCGCTTGCCGTGCGGCGCCGTCCACCCACGTCATCGGCGGCGATGAACAGCCTGCCATTCATCCTGGCCAAGGTGCTCGTCAACGGCACGGTCACGCTGGCCGATTTCAAGGGGAAGCACCGATCCGAGGCGGCCGCGCTCGCGATGGCCGAGCGCATCTCCTACGTCTTCGATCCGGGCTTGAGCCCGCCCGGCGGGCCAGAGGGCGGGGTTCTGGAAATCCGCACGCGCGACGGACGGACACATGGGGCGACCGTGAAGCGGCCGCGCGGCCATCCTACCCGGCCGCTGTCCTTCGAAGAGATCGCGGCGAAATTTCGCAGCAACGCCGGCTACGCGAAGATCGTGCCGCCGGCCGACAGGCTCGACAAGATCATCGACCTCGTACGTCGCCTCGACGAGCTCGCCGACATTCGCGAGATTGTCGCGAGCCTCGTGCAGTGAAGGAGGAAAGATGGAACGCGATCTCTCGGGCTTGATCAGGCGCGACGCGGTGCATCGCGCGGTCTACACAGATCCCGAGATCTTCGATCTCGAGATGGAGCGGATCTTCGGCCGTTCCTGGGTCTATCTTGGCCATACGAGCGAGATCGGCGAGGCCGGCGATTACAAGACGACCTTCATCGGCAGGCACCCGATCATCGTGGCCCGTCAGAGCGACGGCGAGGTGACGGCACTGGTCAACCGCTGCCGCCACCGCGGCGCCACCGTGTGCCAGCAGGAATTCGGCAACGCGCGGTTTTTCCGCTGCGCCTACCACGGCTGGACCTACGGCAACGGCGGCAAGCTCGTGGGCGTGCCGCACCCGGGCGGCTACGGCCCCTCGTTCGTGCGCGAGGAGCTGAGCCTGGCGCGCGTGCCCCGGCTTGCTGTCCATCGCGGATTCATCTTCGGCAGCATGGCTGCGGAGGGGCCGACGCTCGATGCGCATCTCGGCGGCACGAAGGAGCTGCTGGATGAATTCTGCAAGGTCTCGCCTACCGGTGAGATCGAGGTGTTCCGGGGCCTGCAGAAATGCGCCTATGACGGCAACTGGAAATACCAGATCGAGAACGGCGTCGACCCGTACCACGTCCAATATCTGCACCGCAGCACGTTCACCGAAGAGGCGCTCAAGATCTACGCCGAGGCGAAGGGCAGGGTCGTCGACATGGATGGCCACGGGGTGACCGACCATCGCGACACCGGACCTTTGCCCGCGAGCGGTTCGCCCAACGGCGGCTTCAATGTCGTCGTGTTTCCAAACCTCGTCCTGCTGCGCACGCAGATCCGCACGATCAGGCCGGTCGCGGTCAACCGGACGGAGATCTACACGAATGTCGTGCGGCTGCAAAACGTGCCGGAGGAACTGAACCTCAGCCGCATGCGCTGGCAGGAGTTCGAGTTCGGGCCGGCCGGCGTCGTCTACGCCGACGATCTGGAGATCTTCGAGCGCACCCAGGAGGGTCTGCAGAGCTCGGCGGTCGAATGGCTGGTGTTCGCGCGCGGACTGGAGCGCGAGCAGATGCACGGCGGATATCTCTCCAGCACGATGACTGACGAGACGCAGCACCGCGGCATGTACCGGCGCTGGAAAGACCTGATGACTGCCGATGCGCGGCCGGAGGCGGCGCATGGGAGTTGAGCGCCCCGTCGCGATCGACCGCACCGCGATCGAGCAGGTCCTGTACCGCGAGGCGCGGCTCCTGGACGAAGGCCGGTTCGACGACTGGCTCGACATGTTCACGGCCGACGCCATCTATTGGCTGCCGGCCGGCCACGGGGACATCGATCCGGCGCAGCACGTGTCGATCATCTACGACACGCGCGCCGACATGGAGCGCCGCGTCGCCCGTCTGAAGTCCGGCTATGCCCACGCGCAGGATCCGCCGTCGCGCATGCACCGGGCGATCTCGAATGTCGCGATCGAAGAGGAGGCCGCGGATGGCACGCTCGTGGTATCGGCGGTCATGGTCCTGTTTGCGCTCACCCGCCACAAGCAGGCGATCCATTCGGCGCGCTGCGAGTTCCGCCTGGCGCGGAACGGCGCGGATTGGAAGATCGCGAGAAAGAAAGTGGCGCTGCTGAAATGCGACGAGCCGCTCGACGGGATTCCCTATCTTGTCTGAGCGCGGGAGGAGGCGATGAGCACCCGTGAAACATGGACGCTGGCGAACGAATTCGCGCAGGTACACCTGTCGTTGGACCGCGAGGGCCACGCGCCACGCCTGCGCATCGAGGACGCGCAGACCGGCATGGCGATCTGTCTCGACCCCCTGATCCTGGCCGGCCTCGTCTGGGCGTCGGACGACGAGCTCGCCGTTCATGTCGATCCAGATGCGCCGCATCGCCCCGCGTGAACCCATGCCGAGCTCGTTCCACCTCAACGCGCGTCCGGAGCCGATCGAATTTTCGGCCGCCACGACGGCGCTGGTCGTCGTCGACATGCAGAACGATTATTGCTCGCCGCGCGGATATCGCGACCTCATGGGGCGCGATATCGGCCCCGCCAAGGGCGTCATCGCCAATACGGCGCGCGTTCTCGATGCCGCGCGCGCGGCGGGCACGACCGTCGTTTTCCTGCAGAACGGCTGGGATGCGGCGCTCAGGAACGCCGGCGGACCGGACTCGCCGAACTGGCACAAATCCAACCCGCTGAAGCTGATGCGCGCGCGGCCCGAGCTCGCCGGTACGATCCTGACCCACGGCACGTGGGGCCACGCACTGGTCGGGGAGCTGGTGCCGCGGCCGGACGAGTTCGTGCTGCCCAAAGCCCGTTACAGCGGCTTTTGCGGCACCGATCTCGACAACATCCTGCGCTCGCGCAACATCCGGCACCTGATCTTTACCGGTATCGCCACCAACGTGTGCGTGGAATCGACGCTGCGCGAGGCGTTCCATCGCGAGTATTTCTGCATCCTGGTCGAGGACGCGACGCAGCAATCGGGACCGGATTTCGTCCAGAAGGCGGTCGTCTACTCGGTGGAGACCTTCCTCGGCTGGGTCACGAGTACGGCGCAGCTGTGCGCCGCCCTGGCGCCCAATTCGGCTTCGAACGAACGGAGGATATCCCCGTGATCGTACGCAAGGAAAGCGACGGACAGCTGACGCTGATCGGCCAGACCGATCACTCCCGTCTGGTCGGCCAGATGGCGGCGCATTGGGGGAACGGGCGGTTTGCGGCACCGAGGCCGTACGATTCGGTGGTGCGCGCCGCGACCTTTCATGATTTCGGCTGGCTGCGCTACGAGACCAGCCCGATTTTGCTGGAGAGCGGCGATACGCCGGAGTTCCGCACGTTGCCGTTCAGCCAGAAACAGCTCGACGCGTACCAGTGGTGCAGCGACTGGATGACCGATATCGACCCTTATTCCGGGCTGATCGTCAGCATGCACCGGACGGGACTTTGGCGGCACCGTTACGACACGATCACCCATCCGGACAATTACGCGCGCTACGACCGGCCCGAGGTCGCGGCGTATATCGAGCGCGACGAAAAGCGTCAGGCGGAGGCGCGCAAAGCGTTCGATCCTGACGAGGTATGGACCAACTATCGGCTGCTGCAGGTGTGGGACCTGCTTGGACTGTACTTCTGCTGCGCCGAGCCGTGTGACGATTACATCGAGCCGGTACCCACCGCCTATGGCAGCTCGAAGCGCGACGGCATCCCGCTGAGGCTGACAGCGCTCGGGCCGCGCAAGGTCCGGTTCGATCCGTATCCGTTCGAGCGCCCGTCCTTGCGTTTGCAGCTGGGATACAAGCGGCTGCCGCAGAGCAGATACGCGAACCAGGACTCTTTCCGCCGCGCCTATTTCCAGGCGCCGATCCAGCTCATGGAATTTGAGGTGGTCTGAACATCAGCCCGCGGCCGCGCGGAGCGCCCGGTCGAGGTCCGCGATCAAGTCAGAGGCGGTCTCGATCCCGACCGACAGGCGGATCACATCCGGGCCGGCGCCCGCCTTGACCTGCTGCTCTTCGGTGAGCTGGCGGTGGGTGGTGGAGGCCGGGTGAATGATGAGCGAACGCGTGTCGCCGATATTCGCGAGATGCGAGAACAGCTCCACGGTCTCGACGAGTTTGACGCCGGCGGCAAAGCCGCCTTTGACGCCGAACGTGAATACCGAACCGGCGCCGCGCGGCATGTATCTTTCGACCAGCTTGCGGTAGGGGCTCGATGTCAGGCCCGCGTACGACACCCAGCTCACCGCCGGGTGCCGCTCCAGGAACTCCGCCACCGCCAGCGCATTCTCGACGTGGCGCTCCATGCGCAGGTGCAGGGTCTCGATGCCGGTGATCGTGAGGAACGCGTTGAACGGCGCCATCGTCGGGCCCAGGTCGCGCAGGGAGACCGCGCGGGCCTTCATGGTGAAGCCGAAATCGCCGAAGGTCTCGGCGAAGCTGAGCCCGTGGTAGGCAGGATCGGGGCCGCTCATCGACGGGAATTTTCCGCTCTTCCCCCAGTCGAAGCGGCCGGATTCGATGACCGCTCCGCCCATCGAGTTGCCATGGCCGGACAGGAACTTGGTGGTCGAGTGCACGACCAGATCGGCCCCCCATTCGAACGGCCGGCACAGATAGGGCGTCGCCATCGTGTTGTCGACGATCAGCGGAATCCCCGCCCGCCGCGCGATCTCGCCGATGGGCTCAAGGTCGACGATGACGCCGCCCGGGTTGGCGAGGCTCTCGACGAAGATCGCCTTGCACTTGGGCGTCAGTGCGGCTTCGAAATTCTTGGGATCCGCGGGGTCGACAAAACGGGCGGTCCAGCCGAATTTCTTGAAGCTGTGGGTGAACTGCGTGATCGACCCGCCATAGAGGTTGCGGCTGGCGACGAATTCGTCGCCATTGTCCATCAACGTGAAGAAGGTGAGGAGCTGGGCCGCATGACCCGAGGCTGCGCAGACGCAGCCGCGGCCGCCTTCGAGATTGGCCAGGCGCTCCTCGAGCACGGCGACCGTCGGGTTGGTGAGCCGGCTGTAGATGTACCCGAAGGTCTGCAGGTTGAAGAGCGAAGCCGCATGGTCGACGTCATCGAACACATAGGCCGTCGTCTGATAGATCGGCGTGCTGCGGGCACCGGTGACCGGATCGGGCGTGGCGCCGGCGTGTACGGCGCGCGTCTCGAAGCCGAAGCTGCGGGGTTTCTCGTCGGGCATGGATATCCTCGAGCGGTGACGGCGCATCTGTCTTAACATGCCCGGGCCGCCGGGGGCGATGGACCCGGCCTGCAATGCCGCTATACTTTCCTCCTGTTGCCATGAGCCCCCAGGAGTCCAGCGCCGCAGGCGCGCCCCCGCCGTTCGAGCCCCCAGACCGGTGGGGCGAGGCCGATCCGTGGATCAGCCGGACGCCCAGCCGTCTCTTGATCTGGTTCGGGATCGTCCTGATCGCGGCATCGATGGCTGCGGCGGCGCTCGTCCTATGGGAGATGCGGAGCGACGCGCTCGACAAGGCGCAGATAGATCTGCGACGGCTGGCGCTCAGCCAGTCGCAGCAGACTTTGGCGGCGTTCAAGGGCGCCGACCTTGCGGTGCTCAGCATCATCAACGACCTCGCGAGCAACCCCGGCTCGGACGACGAGACCCGACATCGGATGCTGCAGTCGATCGTTCCGACCTTGCCGCAGCTCAAGAACCTCTTCGTCACCGACGCCCAGGGCAATGCCCTTTACAGCGCGAGGAGTTTCCCGCCGCCGCGGGTCTCCGCCGTGGAGCAGCCTTATTTCGTGGCGCACCAGGCAGGGCAGATGGGCCCGCTGGTGACGCCCAGCTTCCGGAGCCGGGTCGACGGGCAATGGGTCTTCCTGCTGACGCGCCGCATGGAGGATGCCAACGGTCGCTTTCTCGGGGTGGTCGGGGCCGACATCGACCCCGTGTATCTGTCGCGATTGTACGCGGCCATCGACCTCGGACCGCATTCCGCGATCGCGCTCCTGACCACCGATGAGGTCATGCTTGCGCGCTATCCGTGGATCGAGGGCCGGGTCGGCCGTGCGGTCGAGAATTTCAACCTGCATCAACTTCTCACCCAGGACAAGATCGGCTCGACGCGCGGAATCAGTGGCTCCGATCATATCGACCGGCTCTACGGCTATGCGGCACTCGACGATTATCCGGTCGTCGTGCGCACCGTGCTCGACACCTCGGTGGTTCTCGACGAGTGGTGGCGCCACGCTTCCGTGGCCGGCATCTGGGTGATCGGTGCCGATATTGTCATCGCGGCCCTGATCGCGCTTCTGGTGCTGCAGCTGCGGCGCCGCGAGCGCAGCGAGGCGCGCTTTCGCGATTTCGCCGAGGCCGCATCGGACTGGTATTGGGAAACCGACGGGGACTTGCGCTTCAGCTATGTGTCGCGCGCCGGGCACGGCCACACCGGCTTTCCCGTGCACGACGCGCTGGGACGCAGCCTGCGGGACCTGATGATCACCCAGCCGGGCGATCTGACGGTCGGGCAGCTCGAGGACGACATCGCCGCCCAGCGCCTGTTCCGCGAATTCCTCTGCCAGGTCCGCACGCCCGCGGGACGCATCGCGCATCTCAATCTCAGCGGTATGCCGCGCTTCGATGCGCGCGGCAATTTCGTCGGCTATCGCGGCGTCGCCCGCGACATCACGGCCGTCGTGGAGGAGCGCAGCGCCTCGTCGCGGGCGAACATGCGGTTCCTGTACGCCATGGAACACGGGGCCAACGGGTTCTCGTTCTGGGACGCCGAAGACCGCTTCGTGGTGTGCAACGAGCTGTACCGCCGAAGCTCGGGGCGTGCGGCGAAATTCCTGGTGCCCGGGGTGACCTTCGAGCGGTTCTATTGGGAGAGCATCCGGCTCGGCGACGTGCCGTCGCCGCCGGGGCGTGCGGCGGAGATCCTGGCCGAGCGGCTCGCCCGCCACCGCGCCGCCGCCGGCGAGCCGGTGATCCATGATGTGAACGGCCGCCGGCTGCTGGCCCGCGATCTGCGCACGCCCGACGGCGGTACGTTGATCGTGTGGGCCGATATCACGGATGCGGCCGAAGGCGCCCGCCCGGTCGAAGTGAAGGGCCCCCGGGCCCTGTAATCAGCTCACCCGCATCAGCCGCGGGCGCTTGGCCGAAATGATGCCGGAGTTGATGCCGCTCCACGACAGCTCGCCGTGGAGGCGGCCGTATTCGATCTTGGGGCAGCGGTTCATCACGACCGTGAGCCCCGCCGCCTCGGCGCGGTCTTTGGCGGCATCGTTGCGCACGCCGAGCTGCATCCACACCACCTTGGCGCCGATGGCGATCGCCTCGTCGGTGATCGGACCGGCGGCGTCGGAGTTGCGGAAGATATCGACCATGTCGACCGGGTCTGGGATGTCCTTCAGGGTCGCGTAGACCTTCTCGCCGAGGATGGATTGGCCGGCCGCGACCGGGTTCACCGGGATCACCCGGTAGCCCTTGTGTTGCAGGTACTTCATCGCGAAGTAGCTCGGCCGGTTCCAGTTCGGACTGGCCCCGACCATGGCGATCGTGCGCACGCGCCGCAGGATGCCGCGGATGTAGTCGTCCGTGTAGGCGTCGTGGTCGGGTGCGGCCGCCGCAGTCGCCGTCACTTGAGCCCCTCCGGCACGCCGACCGCATGCGCGAGATCGGCATTCTCGAGCTTCGCACCCTCGAGGCGCGCCCCGGTGAGGTCGGCGCCACGCAGGTTAACGCCCGAGAGATTGGCGCCGCGCAGATCGGCACCGCGCAACTCGGCCTGGATCAGCTTGGTCGGCACGGCCATGGTCTCACGCACGAGGATGGCGCTGAAGTCGCTGTCGCGCAAGTCGGCGTGCGACAGCAGCGCTTCCGTGAGATTGGCGCCGCGCATGTCGGCACCCGCCAGCCGGCAGGAGCGGAAATCCGCTCCTTCGAGCTGGGCGGCCTGCATGCGGACGTTCTGCAGGTCGAGACCGTAGAAGACGGCCCCTTTTGCCTTCAGCGTGGCGAGCGAGAAGCGGGTGAGGACCGGCGCATTGCGCAGGTCGAAGCCCGAGAGGTCGAGGGCCCGACCTTCGGCGCCGGCCGAGCGGACGAAGCGGTCGTGGTCGGCAAGCAGCGCGTCGAGCGGGCGGGGAAGGGCGCTGATCGGCTTTCCGACCGGAGCGTCGGTGAGCACGCCCGTCATGTCGGCTTCCGCCGTGTCCGCGTGCGCGAGGCTGGCGCCCATGAGCACGGCATAACGCAGGTTGGCGCCCCGCAAATTGGCGCCGCTCAGATCGGCGTGCGAGAGATCGGCACCGCGCAGGATGGCGCGTTTGAGATTGGCGCGCGGCAGCTTGCAGCCGCGCATGTTGGCATCGGTGAAGTCGGCGCGGTCGGCCACCGTGGCGGCAAGGCGCGCCAGCGACAGATTGGCGCTGGTGAGATTGGCGCCCTCCATGTTTGCCGCGTCGACCTCATCGAACACGACTTCCTTGAAGCCTTTGTCACGGTCGCGGTGCGCGAGGCGGCCTTCGCGCAGGTCGGCGCCCGACAGGTTGGCGCCCGAAAGATTGGTGCGGCGGAAGCAGGCGCCCCGCAGATCGGCATCGCGCAACGACGCGCCCTGGAGGTTGGCATCGCTCAGGTCGCAGCCGAACAGGATGGTCGAGTCCAGGACCGCATTCGAGAGATTGGTGTTGAAGAAGGCCGAGCCGGTGAACACGGCGCCCTGGAGGTTGAGCCCGGACAGATTCAACAGCGACAGGTCGCGGCCGGAGAAGCTCATGCGCTGGCCGCCGCGGCGCGAATTGACGAAATCGTCGTGGAGCTGGGCGGCGCGGTTGAGCTCGTCCTGCGACAACGCCTGACGAATGATCTGGCGCGATGCGCGCCCGGCGGGGGTCAGCAGGACTCTGCGATCGGGCATAATTAAGTCTTCCCGCGTAGTGCGTGCGGCGCCGGTGCCCCTCCGGTCGCCGCGCCCTCGACTCGACGGCAGTTATCTTATGTTAACACTGGTTAAGATTTGGTGCGTTTTCGCACCAAAATCAAGCGACGCCTCTGCGCGGTGCCGTCAACGCCCCTGCCAGTCGGGCATCGGCCGCTTGGCGATGAACGCATCGATGCCGGCCTCGGCGTCGCGCGCCAGCATGTTGGTCGTCATCACCTGGCTCGCATAGGCATAGGCGTCCTCGAGCCCGAGCTCGGCCTGGCGGTAGAACGCCTCCTTGCCGATCGCGAGCGCGTAGGGCGACTTGGCGACGATTTTTGCCGCAAGCTCGGCCACCGCCGCATCAAGCTGGTCATCGGCTACGACGCGGTTCACCAGCCCATAGGCGAGTGCAGTGCGGGCATCGATGAGCTCGCCCGTCAGCAGCATCTCCATCGCCGGCTTGCGCGGAATGGCGCGCGTGAGGGCCACCATGGGGGTGGAGCAGAACAGACCGATGTTGACGCCGTTGACCGCAAATCGGGCGCTCTCGGCGGCGACGGCAAGATCGCAGGTCGCGACCAGCTGGCATCCCGCCGCGGCCGCGACCGCATGCACGCGCGCGATCACCGGCTTGGGCAGGCGGACGATCGACAGCATGAGGCGTGAGCATTGGGCGAACAGCGCCTCGTAGGCCTGGCGCCCGGGATTGGCTCGCATCTCCTTGAGGTCGTGACCGCCGCAGAACCCGGGACCCGCTCCCGCGATCACAATCACTTTCACGGCCCGGTCGTCCTTGATGCGGTCGAGCTCCGCCTGCAAGGCACCCATCAACGCCACGGAGAGGGCGTTCCGCTGCGCCGGCCGGTTCAGGGTCAGAGTTGCCACACCGTCGCGATCCTGGCGCAGCACGAGCGGTTCGGTCGGAGCGGCGGTGGTCATGTGCATCTCCTCGCAGATCCGGCGACGAGACCTTGCGGGGCATCGCCGCTGCCTGTATTTGCGGTCATGTCCAACGAGGATTCAAGCGTGAACCCAGCGCCGCGCCAGAGCCCACCACGGCCAAGCCACGTGTCCATCGCCGATGTCGAGCGCATCGTGCGCGAGAGCCTGCCGCTCGCAGCCCTTCTTGGCCTGCGCGTCGAGACGCTCGAGTACGGACGCTGCCTGACCCGTATGCCGTTCCGGCGCGACCTCATCCGGCCCGGAGGCACGGTCGCGGGGCCGGCGCTGATGGGGCTCGCCGATTTCGTGATGTACCTGGTCGTGTTGAGCCAGATCGGCCCGGTCGAGCTTGCGGTGACGACGAACCTCAACATCAATTTCCTGCGCAAGCCGGGCGAGGCGGACGTGATCGCAGAGGGTCGCTGCCTCAAGCTTGGCAAGCGGCTGGCCGTGCTCGAGGTCACGCTCTATTCGGAAGGTGAGGACGAGCCGGTCGCACACGTCACCGGCACCTATTCGATCCCCCCGCCCGAGCAAAGAAAGTAATAATTCCAATCGTCTGCGCATGCGGTTATATAATACCGTAATCGCAAACTGCTGATTTGTGCTGCAATTCTTTGCTTGACAGGTGAGCCACCACGAACGATAGTCCGCCACCTTCGGCGGACCCGTGCGTGGTCCGCCGTTCCTTATTTGGGATGAAGTCATGTCGACCGTTTCGTTGACGCCGGCCGCGGCGGCGAAGGGCAAGAAATGGATCCTGGTGGATGCCGATGGCGTCGTGCTGGGCCGTCTCGCCTCGTTCCTGGCACTCCGCCTCAAGGGCAAGCACCGGACGAATTTCACGCCGCACGTCGATTGCGGCGACAACGTGGTGGTGATCAACGCCGAGAAGGTGCGGATCACCGGCCGCAAGATCACCGACCGGGTGTTCTACTGGCACACCGGCCATCCCGGCGGCGTCAAGGAGCAGACGCCGCAGGAGACCTTGCGCAGCAAGTTCCCTGAGCGTCTGATCGTGCGCGCCGTCGAGCGGATGATGAAGAAGGACAGCCCGCTGGCGCGCAAGCAGATGCGCAACCTCAAGGTCTATGCCGGGACCCAGCATCCGCACGAGGCGCAGAATCCCCAGGTCGTGGATTTCGCCAAGTTGAATCCGAAGAACAAGAGGAGCGCGTAAGCGATGGCTGAGAGACCGACGAGAGGCGGCAGCGGGCCGCGCACGGATCGGGCGGGCGGCGAGCGGCCCTCGACGGTGACGCGGACGCGCACCCTGGCCGATCTCGCGATGGCGAGTGCTGCCCAGCAGGTGGCGCAGCCGGCGGCCGAACTGCCCGAGCCGCAGCGCGACGCGCAGGGGCGGTCCTACGCCACCGGCAAGCGCAAGAACGCGGTCGCCCGCGTGTGGCTCAAGCCCGGCAAGGGCGGCTTCCAGGTGAACGGCCGCGACGGCAACATCTATTTCGCGCGGCCGGTGCTGCGCATGCTGATCCGCCAGCCGTTCCTGGTGGCCAATCGCAGCGAGCAGTTCGACGTGGTCGCGACGGTCACCGGCGGCGGCTTGTCCGGCCAGGCGGGGGCGGTGCGTCACGGCATCAGCAAGGCGCTGACGCTTTACGAGCCGGGCCTGCGCGCCGTGCTCAAGAAGGTGGGCTTCCTGACCCGCGACAGCCGTGTGGTCGAGCGCAAGAAGTACGGCCGCGCCAAGGCGCGCCGCAGCTTCCAGTTCTCGAAACGCTAGCCGTCTCTCACAATACGAGACGAGAAAGGGCTGGCGGTTCCGCCAGCCCTTTTTTGTTGGGCTAAAGCCCGCCGTTTAGAGACCGCCGTCTTCCGCCAGAAACGTCGCCACCATCGCATTCAAGAGCTCGACATGTTCAGGCACCCCGGCCATCCGCACCAGACCCAGGACGTTCGCAAACGCGGCGGCCTTGCGGTGAGCCTCGCTCACGGGACCGAGCTCGACGCCGGTCACTCCGCCGGGAAGTGCCCGCACGGTCGTGCTGCGCCGCAGCTCCGGGGTCCAGGGACGCAGATAGGCGAGATAGGTGTTGCGGCTGGAGGTGAACACCAAGCGTCCCTTCGGATCCGGCGGCGCCAGCTCGAAGAATTCGGTGGTGAGTTTGTCGCTGACGCGGCTGGCGATCGCATGGGGCCGCTCGACGATGAACCCCGGATCGATCCGACGCTCCTCGACGCCGCTCTTGCGCAGCCGGATGTAGAAATCCGAATCGTCGAAGCCGTAGCCGGACAGCCATTCGTTGTAGCCGCCCACGGCCTGCCAGTGCCGCTTGGCGAAGATCGCCTGGCCGTTCGACACGGGACCGTCATAGCGGCCGCGATAGAATGCCGCCTGTGTGTCGACGCCGGAGAGCCAGGCCGCGTTGGTCATCTCGATGTCGGAATCGAGCTTGCAGATCGCCTCGCACCTCGCGTGGTCGATGCCGATGTTGAGGGCAAGCCCGATGCGCCACTCGTCCGTGCCCGACACGCGCACGAGCTTGAGCTTGCGCTGGTCGGCGAAATCGGCGGGCTCGATCGGCCGTTCGCTGCCGAAATCGACCACGACGATTTCGGAGACCAGGGGTGCAGCCTGCCAGCTCGGCAGAACCTCCTGCAGGGTTGCCAGCCGGTTGCGATTGGGCGTCACCACGGCATACATGCCGACGTTTCTAGTCTCTGCGAGGCCTTTGCGGAACGCTCTTTTTTTGCGACCATGACCATGGCTGTGAGGAGCTCAACATGAGTGCGGCATCGAACAAGATCCGGGTCGGTATCCTTGGCGCGTCCGGCTACACCGGGGCTGAGCTCATCCGGCTGCTCGCCCGTCACCCGCAGACGGAGATGCGCCTCCTCACCGCCGACCGCCACGCGGGCCAAGAGCTGGGGGCGGTGTTCCCGCATCTCGGCCACCTGGGCCTGCCCAAGCTGATCAAGATCGACGAGGCCAAATGGGACGACGTCGACGTCGTGTTCTGCGGCCTGCCGCACGGGACCACCCAGGAGGTGATCGCGAAGCTGCCGCGCCGGCTCAAGGTGATCGACCTGTCGGCCGATTTCCGGCTCGCCGATGTCGAGGTCTACGCCAAGTGGTACGGCCACGCGCACCGGGCGGTGGAGCTGCAGAAAGAGGCCGTCTACGGCCTCACCGAGATCGAGCGCCCGGCGGTCAAGGAGGCGCGGCTCGTCGCCAATCCCGGCTGCTACCCGACCTCCGCGCAGTTGCCGTTGATCCCGCTGATCGAGGCGAAGCTGATCGACACCGGCGACATCATCATCGACGCGAAGTCGGGGATGACCGGGGCCGGGCGCGCGGCGAAAGAGGAGATGCTGTTCAGCGAGGTATCGGAGGGCATCCACGCCTACGGTGTCGCCAAGCATCGGCATGCACCGGAGATCGAGCAGGGGCTCTCGAAGGCCGCCGGCAGGCCGGTGGTGGTGAACTTCACGGCCCATCTCATGCCGATGAACCGCGGCATCCTGTCGTCGATCTACGTGAAGCTGGTCAACGGCGCCACGGCGGGCGATTTGCGGGCGGCACTTGCCAGGCGTTACGCGGCTGAGCCGTTCGTCCGCGTGGTTGCCGAGGGCGTGTCGCCGGCGACCCGGCACGTGCGCGGCTCGAACTACGTCCATATCGGCGTGTTCGCCGACCGGATCCCGGGCCGCGCGATCGTGCTGTGCGTGGAGGACAACCTGGTGAAGGGCGCCTCAGGCCAGGCGATTCAGAACCTCAACGTGATGTACGGCCTGCCGGAGACGACGGGATTGCTTCAGGAAGCGATGTTCCCGTAAGGCTTGCTCGTCATGCCCCGGGCTTTTGTGGGGGCATGACGGCATCCCTACGCGGCGACCGGCAGGACCGGTCCTGTGATGTCCTTCAGGGCTTCGGGTGACAGCTCGCAGGCGAGGAAGCGCCGCCGGTCGACCGGGCCTGGCAGCCACAACCCGCCGGTCTTGTCGGCGCGGAAACCGAAGCGGCCGTAATAAGGCTCATCGCCCACCAGCAGCACCGCCGGCTCGCCCGCGGCACGGGCGCGCGCCAGCGCTTCGGTCATCAGGCTGCCGCCGATGCCGTGCTCGCGAAAGCGTGCATCCACGGCGAGCGGCCCCAGCAGCAGCGCGGGCTTGCGGCGCTTGCCGGCCGCGATGCGCCACAGCCGCACGGTGCCGACCAGCTCCTGGCCGTCGAGGGCCACGAGGCTGAGCTCGCGCACGGGCGCGCGGCCGGCGCGGACGCGCTGGCTGGTCTTGTGCCAGCGCGCCTCGCCGAACGCGGAGTCGAGCAGCCGTTCGATGGCGGGACCGTGTTCGTCCCGCTCCACCGCATACGTGACCATCGACGTCAGACGCAGTAGGTCTTCAACGGCTCGAAGCCGTTGAAGGCGACCGCGGCGTAGGTCGTGGTGTAGGCGCCGGCCGAGCGGATCTCGAGCTTGTCGCCGATCTCGAGGTCCTCGGGCAGCCGGTAATCCGCCTTCTCGTAGAGGATGTCGGCCGAATCGCAGGTCGGTCCCGCGAGCACCACGGGGCCGGTCGCCCCTTTGCGCTCGGAGGAGATCGGGTACTGGATCGCCTCGTCCATCGTCTCGGCGAGGCCGCCGAACTTGCCGATGTCGAGATAGACCCAGCGCTTGCGGTCGCTCTCCGCCTTCTTCGAGATCAGCACGACCTCGGTCTGGATCACGCCGGCGCTGCCCACCATCTGGCGGCCGGGCTCGACGATCACGTCGGGGATCCGGTTGCCGAAGTGCCGGCGCAGGCTCTCGTCGATCGCAGCGCCGTAGGCCTGCATCGCCGGGATGTTCCGCCGGTAGCGCGTCGGAAAGCCGCCGCCGATGTTGAGCATCGTCAGCTGCACGCCGTTCTCCTCGCACTCGCGGAACAGCCAGGCAGCCTGCGCCACCGCGGCGTCCCACTGCGCGGGGTCGCGCTGCTGCGAGCCGACATGGAACGACACGCCATAGGGCACGACGTTGCGCGTGGCGGCTTCGAGCAGGAGCTTCTTGGCCATGCCGACATCGCAGCCGAACTTCCGCGACAGCGGCCAGTCGGCGTTGGCGCCGGAGGTGAGGATGCGGCAGAACACGCGCGAGCCGGGGGCGACCGCGGACAGCTTGTCGAGCTCGCCCGCGGAATCGAACGCGTAGAGCCGCACGCCGCGCTCATAGGCGGCGGCGATGTCGCTCTTCTTCTTGATCGTGTTGCCGTACGAGATGCGGTCGGCGCCGGCGCCGCTCGCCAGCACCATGTCGATCTCGTTGATGCTCGCGGTGTCGAAGTTCGAGCCGACCTTCGCCAGGAGCTTCAGGATCTCCGGCGCCGGATTCGCCTTGACGGCATAGTAGATGCCGGCCTGCGGCACAGCCGCACGCAGCTTCTTGTAGTTGTCCGCGACCACGTCGAGGTCGATGACCAGGCAGGGGGTCTGCGGTCGTCGCTCGGCGAGGAACTGGGTGATCTTCTTGGTGGTCATCGTGAATGTCTCCTCTCGCGTTCAGCCGCTCAGGCGACGCGGAAATTCTTGAACTGCCAGGGATCGGCGGAGTCGACCGCCTCCGGGAACAGGGCGCCGCGGCCGTCCAGCGGCGTCCAGTCGGAGTAAACGCCGACCACCTCGCCGAGATAGGGACGCGCGATGTCCATGACGCGCTTGTGGTCGATATTGTCCGCCTCGACCACGCCTGCGTTCGGGTTCTCGATCGCCCAGATCATGCCGCCGAGCACCGCGACCGTGACCTGAAGGCTGGTCGCGTTGTTGTGCGGCACGAGCTCCCGCGCCTCGTCGATGGACAGGCGCGATCCATACCAATATGCGCCGCGCTTATGGCCCATCAACAGAACACCGAGCTCATCGATGCCCTTGGCGATCTCGGTCATCATCAGCCGCTTGGTCGACTGCAAGGTCCAGTTCTTGCCAGCCAGCTCGTGCAGCGACAGAACGGCGTCGTCGCACGGGTGATAGGCATAATGGACGGTCGGCCGGTAATGCACCGTGCCGCCCTCGGCCAGCGTGTAATAGTCCGAGATCGAGATGGACTCGTTGTGGGTCACGAGAAAGCCATGGAACGGCCCCTCGAGCGGCGTCCAGGTGCGCACGCGCGTGGCCGCACCCGGGCGCATCAGGTAGATGGCCGAATCGCAGCCGAAGCCGTGGCGCTGGCCGTCCTCGGGGAAGTGCCGCTCGTGCGTGCCCCAGCCGAGCTCGGCCGGCTGCTGGCCTTCGCCCACGAAGCCGTCGATCGACCAGGTGTTGACGAACTCGCCGGGAGCCTTGGGCTGCTCGGCGACCTGGGTGTCGCGCTCAGCGATGTGGATCACCTTCACTCCAAGATCGCGGGCGAGCAGGGCCCAGCCGATGCGGTCGCGCGGGCTGCGCACCTTGTGGCCCGTGTCCTTGGCGATCTTTAGCAGCGCTTCCTTGACGAAGTGTGAAACGAGGCCCGGATTGGCGCCGTGGGTGAGGAGGGCGGTGGGGCCGCCCGCGAATTTCGGGGCCAGCGCCAGTGCCGTCTCGCGCAGGGCGTAGTTGGAGCGCTCGGACGGGGACAGCGACGGATCGGTGTAGCCGCCGGCCCACGGCTCGACGCAGGTGTCGAGGTAGAGCGCGCCCTTCGCATGGGCGTACTTGATCAGTGCGACCGACGACACGTCGACCGACAGGTTCAGGATGAAGTCGCCGGCCTTCACCAGCGAGTCCAGCACGACCCGGTAGTTGTCGCGGGTGAGCGGGCGGACGATGAACCGCACGCCGTATTCGGCGGCGATCTCGCGGCCGCGCTCTTCGGCGGTGACGATGACGATGTTCTCGCGCGGCATGTCGATGTGCCGCAGAATCAGCGGCAGCACACCCTGGCCGATCGAGCCAAAGCCGACCATCACCACGCGGCCGGCAAAGGAAACGTGCTTCTTGTCCATGTTAACTCCCTATCCGCGGATACACGTCGAGCGTGGGCCTTGCGGCTCTCGACGGGCGTCCACTCAATCCGGGTTTTCCCGGGGGTTAGACGAGTGGCGCGGTTTGACGGAAAGACGGAAAACGCAAACGCGCGAATACGGCCGAGCTCAGCTCAGCCGCCCGCGGGGGCGTTTACCCGTCGATGCGCGGATAGGGCGCGAAGTCGTGCCCAGGAACCATCGTATCCACTTCCCTTAAGGTACCGGCCCACTGTCGACCGGCTCGACCGAAAAGGCGCGTACACGTCGTTACTGTACCCACGAAGGGGCCTTGGCACGTGCGATTGGCGTCTCATTAGCGGTAATAAGGGATTTGCCCTTTGAAGCGCAAGTATAATTTATGGTCGCCCAATGAATTTTTTATTACATTTGCTACTTTGGCGTTAACGACTCGGCCGTGACGCTTGCGCTTTAGAAAGTCAACTGAGGCCCGGAAAACCTGGTCGAGTCGCACAACCTCGCGACGAAAAGGCCGGCTTCACGCCGGCCTTTTGTTGGAGAGCGGGGCTCACTCCGGTGCTTGCCACACCGGCGGCGACTTCTCGACTCGGGCGAGGAGCTTCTCGCGGTGGTTCTCCATCTCGCGCGGGAGGCGGTCGCCGAAGGTGTCGAACCATGTCTTCTGGTCCTCGGCCTCGCGCTTCGCCTCGTCGCGTTTGATGTCCATGATGGCGTGGAAGGCACCCTTGTCGAAGGAGAGGCCGTTCCAGGTCAGGTCCTGGTGGCGCGGCATCAAGCCGAACGGGCTCTCCACCGCGTCGGCGCGGCCATTGACCCGGTCGAGGATCCACTTCAGGACGCGCATGTTCTCGCCGAACCCCGGCCAAATGAACTTGCCGTCCCCGTCCTTGCGGAACCAGTTCACCCGGAAGATCGGCGGCGGGTTCGTGAGGCCTTTGCCGACCCTGAGCCAGTGCGCCCAGTAATCGGCCATGTTGTAGCCGCAGAACGGGATCATCGCCATCGGGTCGCGGCGGATGGCGGCCTGGTTGTCGGCCGCGGCCGTGGCCTCGGAGCCGAGCGTGGCCCCGAGGTAGACGCCGTGCGACCAGTCGAAAGCCTGGAACACGAGAGGGAAGGTCTTGCTGAGCCGGCCGCCGAAGATGAAGGCCGAGATCGGCACGCCCGCCGGGTCGTCCCAGGCCGCGTCCAGGCTCGGGCATTGCGAGGTCGGTACCGTGAACCGGGAGTTCGGGTGGGCGGCCTTGGTGCCGCTCTGCGGCGTCCAGTCGCGTCCCTGCCAGTCGATCGCGTGCGCGGGCGGGGCGCCGTCCATGCCCTCCCACCACACATCGCCGTCATCGGTCAGCGCCACGTTGGTGAAGATAGTGTTCTTGGACAGCATCCTGAGCGCGTTCGGATTCGTCCGCATCGAGGTGCCTGGGGCGACCCCGAAGAAGCCGAACTCGGGGTTGATGGCGCGCAGCCGGCCGTCCGGGCCTTTCTTGATCCAGGCGATGTCCTCGCCGATGGTCGTGACCTTCCAGCCGTCGAAGCCGGCCGGCGGGATCATCATCGCGAAATTCGTCTTGCCGCACGCCGACGGGAAGGCGGCGGCAACATAGGTCTTCTCGCCCTTGGGGCTTTCGACGCCCAGGATCAGCATGTGCTCGGCGAGCCAGCCTTCCTCGCGCGCCAGGATCGAGGCGATGCGCAGCGCAAAGCACTTCTTGCCGAGCAGCGCGTTGCCGCCATAGCCCGAGCCGTAGGACCAGATCGTGTGTTCCTCGGGGAACTGAACGATGTATTTGAGCGTGTTGCACGGCCACGGCACGTCTTTCTCGCCGGGCTTGAGCGGCGCGCCCACCGAATGCAGGCACGGCACGAACTTGCCGTCGCCGAGCACGTCGAGCACCTTCTGGCCGATGCGGGTCATGATCCGCATGCTGACCGTGGCGTAGGGTGAATCGGTCAGTTGAACGCCGATATGCGCGATCGGCGAGCCGAGCGGGCCCATGCTGAACGGAATGACGTACATCGTGCGCCCGCGCATGCAGCCGTCGAACAGCGGCTTGAGCGTGCGCTTCATCTCGTCGGGATCGACCCAGTTGTTGGTCGGGCCTGCGTCTTCCTTGCGCTTGGAGCAGATGAAGGTGCGCTCTTCGACACGCGCCACGTCGGCGGGTGTGGAGCGGGCGAGATAGCAGCCAGGACGCTTCTGCTGATTGAGCTTGATCATCGTGCCGCGCGCGACCATCTCGGCGCACAGCCGGTCATATTCCTCCTGCGAACCGTCGCACCAGTAGATCTGGTCAGGCTTGCAGAGGGCTGCCATCTCCTCGACCCAGTGCAGCAGCTTGGCGTTGGTCGTACGACGATTGGTGTGCACGTTCATGGCGTCTCCTGTCGGCACCTGATCAGCATTTTCTTTATGGCGGGCGGACTGCGCGTGGGGCATCACCGTGATTTCTTTGTCTCGTTATTGATCCGCTGCATGTAGGCAGCGTGATGCGCGCGGTCGAGGGGAAGGCTCGTTTTTTCCACGAACGTGGAGAGAGCCGAATCAGCTTTCATGCCGAAAACTAGCCAGATTGATTTCTCGAATCTAGCGCTTTCACGCTCAGGCAACGCGTGAGACGTGCATAGTTTGCTGCGCCGCAACAACGCAGTTGCGGCAAAGCGCTCCGCTGCCGATTTATTCTGCCATACGGACCGAACGGCGGCGCTGCGACAACTCTGCGGCCGCGGGTGAGGGGCGGTCCTTGAGATCTAGACCGCTTTTACTTTCACGTACGACCCAGGAGCCGCCTCGATCACGGGGAGCTTGCCATCACCCGGCTTGCGCGCCGGCACCTCGCCGCCCGAGTACTTCTTGACCCATTGGTTCCAGTGCGGCCACCACGAGCCCGGATGCTGTTCGGCCGCGGCAAGCCAGTCCTCGGGTGCGGGCGGAGTCTTCTTGCCGACCCAATGGCTGTACTTGTTGGCGGCCGGAGGATTCACCACGCCCGCGATGTGGCCCGAGGCGGCAAGGACGAACTCGGTCGGGCCGCGATAGAGTTGCGTCGCCACATAGGTCGAGCGCCACGGGGCGATATGGTCCTCGCGCGTCGACAGGATGAACACCGGCAGCTTGATCTTGGTGAGATCGATCTTCGTGCCGAGCAGCTTGATCTCGCCGGCGGACAGGCGATTCTCCTGGTACATCTGCCGCAGGTAGAAGCTGTGCATCGCGGCGGGCATGCGCGTGGAATCGGAATTCCAGTACAGGAGATCGAACGGGAACGGATCCTTGCCCAGGAGGTAGTTGTTGACGACGAACGACCAGATCAGGTCGTTGGCGCGCAGCATGTTGAAGGTCGTCGCCATGTCGCGACCTTCGAGATAGCCCTTCTCGTTCATCTTCTCTTCGAGGGCGGCAAGCTGCTCCTCGTCGATGAACACCGAGAGCTCGCCGGCTTCCTCGAAATCGACCATCGCGGCGAAGAACGTCGCACTCTGGATGCGGTCGTCCTTCCGTGCCGCCATCCAGGCAAGCGTGGAGGCGAGGAGGGTGCCGCCGAGGCAGTAGCCAATCACGTTGGCGTCGCGTTCCCCGGTCGCCTTCTCCATGGCATCGAGTGCGGCAAGAGGTCCTTCGACCATGTAGTCGTCGAACGTCTTGGCGGCGAGCTTCTCGTCGGGGTTGACCCACGAGATGACGAATACCGTGTGGCCTTGGCCCACGGCCCATTTGATGAACGAGTTCTTCTCGCGCAGATCGAGGATGTAGAACTTGTTGATCCACGGCGGGATGATGAGCAGCGGGCGCTTGGCCACGGTCTCGGTGGTCGGCTCGTACTGGATGAGCTGCATCAGGTCGTTTTGGTAGACGACCTTGCCGGGCGTCACGGCGATGTTCTCGCCGACCTTGAACGCCTCGAGGTCGGTCATCTTGATCGACAGACGGCCCTTGCCGCGCTCGAGATCGTCCAGGAGATTGGACAGGCCCTTGAGCAGGTTCTCGCCGCCGCTGTCGATCGTGGCGCGCAGCACCTCGGGATTGGTCACGGCGAAATTCGAGGGCGCCATCGCGTCGACGAATTGGCGCGTGTAGAAATCGACTTTGCGTGCCGTCTTCTCGTCGAGCCCCTCGACGTCGCGCACGAGCGACTGCATCCAGCGCGCCGACAACAGGTACGACTGCTTGATGTAGTCGAAGACGTAATTCTCGTCCCACAGCGCGTCCTTGAACCGGCGGTCGTCTTCGGCCGGCGTCACGACCGCCTGCGAGGGCTCGCCCAGCATCTTGCGCGCGGTCGACTGCCACAGCGCCAGGTAGTCGTTCCACAGCGAGAGCTGCGCCTGCACGAGCTTGGCCGGGTTCGCCATCAGGCGTGCGGTCATGTCGAAGAAGGCGTGGCCGAGATTGAGCGGGTCCGGCTGCTCGACCGGGGACGTAGCCTGGCGGGTGAGGAACTCACTGACCAGCCGCTGGCTGTGCTCGGCGATGCGGGTCATGATTCGCGACAACTCCACCGGATCGGGCAGCTTGACGTCGGACGGCGACGACTCCCCCGCCGGCGCCGCTTTGCCGGGCGGAGCGGAGACAGATCTTGGCAGAGGACTGGACTGATCGGCCATGATTTCGTGTGAGCGAAGCTTTGCGGCTGCTCGTCTTTTCGTTAGGGTGCCGGAGTGCCTTAGATGGGGTGTGCGATTCCGCCAGTAAAGGCCGGCAGACTTTAACAATCTCTATACGAAACCAGCGTGGATTTCAGCCCCTTCGGAGACCGGTTGCGCTGCGGCGCACGTATCTCATGGATGTGACAAACTTGTTGCGCCGCACTCACCGCACTGCAACCGGGCGTGCCGCGCGGCCATTGCGGAATATTTTTTTGGTGGCCGCGGCGGCCCTGGCGGTTGCCGCTTGCTCGCAGCTGCCGCCGGAATACGACCCCATTACCCAGGTCGGAAACGCCAAGCGGTCGGTCATGGGCTTGTTCGGATACGACGAGCCGGCCCCGCCGAACGTCGAGCCGCCGCCCGCGCAGGGCCGGCCGATCCCCAACCTGGGCACAGTGCCGCCGCCACCCTTCGTGACCGTGGGGCAGCGTCAGCAACGTCAAAAGGAGGTCACGGCCCTTCAAGCCGACCGTGCGGCCGCGGCCAAGGCCGACGAGACCTTGCGCGCCCAAACCGGAGCGCAGGTGCCACCCTCGGCCGGTGCTCCTGCGGCGCCGACGCCAGCGCCCGCGCCCGCAGCGGAGCCGCCGAGCACGACCGCGAACGCAGCGCCGCCGAGCCCGAACTCCCTGCCGCCTGAGTTGCTGAACTCCACCCCGGAGGGGGCGGGACCGGCACCGCTCATCGAGGTCCCCGCAGTTCCGGAGCAAGGAGCGTCGGCGGCCGGGGGCGTGCTCACGACGTCCGAGCGGCACGGCACCGTCTCGTTTGCCAGCGATACCGCCTCCATCGGCGCCGCCGGGCGGAACACCCTCGATGCCGCGGCAGCAGCGGCGCTGGAGAACGATGGCCGGGTCCGGCTTGTGCCGGCACCGGCCAATGGTCCGCCGCCGGCCGCGGGACTTGCCGACCGGCGCACCAAGGCCTTGCGCGAGGCGCTCGCCGGCACGGGGCTGCCCAGCGACCGCGTGACCATCCTCGACAGCGGCACCCGCCGCGCTGACGCCTACGACGTGTTCGTCGACTATTAGGGCGGCGCGTCAGATATCCACCATCGCCATGGCGAGGAACCCGGCGATCGGCGGAAGGATGAGGGAGCACGCGTAGCGCACGAGCGGAAAGCGCAGGCCCAGGACCGGCATCTCCCAGGCCATGAACGTGTGCACCGACAGGAGCGACCACGAGGTGAGGAAGGCCACCAGCTGGGGGACGCCCACGCCGGTGTTGTAGAGCGCCAGCGCGAACGGGAACGACACGATCGGCCCGCTGGGCACGAAGCAGCCGACGGCCGAGGCGATGAGGATGCCTTTCCAGCCCGACGCACCGCCCAGCCACTCGGCAACCAGATCGGCCGGCAGCAGGCTGCCGGCGAAGCCGGCGCCCAGCATGGCGAACGGCATGCGCAGAGCCATGAACACGCCGTTGGTCTGTGCCAGGGCCAGCGCCTGGCGGCGGCGCGAGCGCGGCCCGGTCCACAGGGCGACCGTGCACAGCACGACGATCGGCCAGATGATCGAGGCGGCGAGCAGCATCAGGAGGACATCCCGCTGCCGGGTGCGCGCCCGCGAAACCGGCGGAACAGCGGAATGGCCATGAGACCGGCCACGAAGGGCAGCGGGATCGCGGACAGGAAACGGATGGCCGCGAACTTGCCGCCCATGAGCGGCACCTCCCATTGGATGATGCGCACCAACGCCAGCATCGACCACGACATGTAGAAGGCGACGCACGCGGCGAGGTCGGCCCCGGCCTCGATCACCGCCAGCAGGAGCGGCATCGAGATCATCGGTCCGCCGGGTACGAACAGGCCGATGAACGAGCCGATCGCGATGCCGCGCAGTCCCGATCCTTCGCCCAGGCGCGTGCGCACATAGCCGGGCGGGACCAGCGCCTGAAGGAAGGCGCCCAGGAGGACCGCCCCGGCCAGCACCGGCGTAATCGCGACGAGGAGCCACAGATGCTCGCGAAACGCCGTCCAGAACACCGCCGGTCCCTTCAAGACATAGCAGGCGAGGCCGGTTGAGCTCGCAAACACCAGGAGAAACAGGAAGGAAGGCTCGGTCAGGCGACGGCGAAGGCTGGTCGGCCGGGCGAGGTCGTCGGGCGGAGAGGGCTCGTGCATGGAGGCGTGCCACCGTAGCCGCACCGGGCCGCCCAGGGAAGCGCCAGCCAGCCATCATCCCTCGAAAAAACAGGTGCTTACAGGGCTGATGCGCCTTACATTGCTGGCGCCGCGGGCAGCCGAGTCGGCGGGGAGATCGGCTGTCCCGGTGTCAGAATGGTGCCCCAATCCGGGGCTAAAGTGATGCGATGAGCGAAGATTTTTACCGGATCAGACGTCTCCCGCCTTACGTGTTCGCCGAGGTCAACACCATGCGTGCCAAGGCACGCGCGGCCGGCCTCGACGTCATCGACCTCGGCATGGGCAATCCCGACATGCCGACCCCCAAGCACATCGTCGAGAAGCTGGTCGAGACGGTGCGCGATCCGCGCACCCACCGCTACTCGGTGTCGCGCGGCATTCCTGGCCTGCGCCGGGCGCACGCCGCCTATTACAAGCGGCGGTTCAACGTCGACATCGACCCCGAGACCGAGACGATCGTGACCCTCGGCTCGAAAGAGGGCCTGGCCAATCTCGCGCAGGCGATCACCAGCCCGGGCGACACGATCCTGGTGCCCAATCCGAGCTATCCGATCCACCCCTACGGCTTCATCATGGCCGGAGCCAGCTTGCGCCATCTGCCGATCGGCGAGGGGCATGATTTCTTCGGCAGCCTCAAGCGCGCGGTCAAGCATTCCGTCCCGCCGCCGATCGCGCTCGTCCTGAGCTTCCCTTCAAATCCGACCGCGCAGGTCGTCGGGCTCGATTTCTACGGCGAATGCGTCGAATTCTGCCGGGCGCACGGCATCTACATCCTGTCGGATCTCGCCTATGCCGAGATCTATTTCGACGGCAATCCGCCGCCGTCGATCCTTCAGGTTCCGGGCGCCAAGGACATCGCGGTCGAATTCACCTCGATGAGCAAGACCTATGCGATGGCCGGATGGCGGGTCGGCTTCGCGGCCGGCAACCGCCGTCTGATCGGCGCCCTCGCGCGCATCAAGTCGTATCTCGACTACGGCGCGTTCACGCCGGTGCAGGTCGCGGCGGCCGCTGCCCTCAACGGGCCGCAGGACTGCGTGGCCGAGATCCGCGAGACCTACCGCCAGCGCCGCGACGCGCTGATCGGCGGCCTGGCCGCGGCCGGCTGGACCGTCCCGAGCCCGCCCGCGTCGATGTTCGCCTGGGCGCCGATCCCGCCGCGCTTTGCCCAGCTCGGCTCGCTCGAGTTCTCGAAGCTCCTGCTGAAAGAGGCGAACGTCGCCGTCTCGCCCGGCATCGGCTTCGGCGAGTACGGCGACGGGCACGTGCGCCTTGCGTTGGTCGAGAACGTCCAGCGCATCCGGCAGGCCTGCCGCAACATCAAGGCCTTCTTCGGCACCGGCGATGCGTTGCCGGAGCCGCCCACGCAGAAGAACATGTCGACCCGCTCGCCCCGCAAACGGGCGGCGGTCTCCTGACGCCCACCGCCAGTCGACCGAAGGCAGATGGCATCGCCGCTCAAGATCGCGATCGCGGGGCTCGGCACCGTCGGGGCCGGCGTGGTCAAGCTGCTGGCCGAGAACGGCGAGCTCCTGGCCCAGCGTTGCGGCCGGCCGTTGGTGGTCACGGCCGTCAGCGCGCGCGACAAAAGCCGCAAGCGCGGCGTCGATCTCGGGCAGGCCAGATGGTTCGATGACGCGGCGGCGTTGGCGGCAGAGGCCGATGCGGAGATCGTGCTGGAGCTGATCGGCGGCTCGGACGGCGTGGCCAAGCGCGTCTGCGAGACTGCGATTGCGCGCGGCCGCTCCGTGGTCACGGCCAATAAGGCGCTTCTTGCAGTGCATGGGACCGCACTCGCGCGGGCCGCGGAAGAAAAGGGCGTCGCACTCTGCTACGAGGCGGCGGTCGCCGGCGGCATTCCGGTGATCAAGGCGCTGCGCGAGGGGCTTGCGGCCAACCGCATCCTGCGCATCTACGGCATCCTCAATGGCACCTGCAATTACATCCTGACGCAGATGCGGCGAACCGGCCGGCCCTTTGCTGAGGTCCTCGCGGAAGCCCAGAAGCTCGGGTATGCGGAAGCCGATCCGAGCTTCGACGTCGATGGGATCGATGCGGCGCACAAGCTCGCGATCCTGGCCGGACTCGCGTTCGGTGCGGCGGTCAATTTCGCGGGCGTGCATATCGAGGGCATCCGCCACATCGCGCCACTCGACCTCGAGTTCGCCAAGGAGCTGGGCTACCGGCTCAAGCTGCTCGGGATCGCCCGCATGACCGAGCACGGCATCGAGCAACGCGTGCATCCGTGCCTGGTCCCGATCGAGACCCCGATCGCCGCGGTCGAGGACGTCTTCAACGCCGTCGTGGCCGAGGGCAACTTCGCCGGGCGCACCGTCTTCGAGGGCCGGGGAGCGGGCGCCGGGCCGACCGCCTCAGCGGTGGCGGCCGATCTGGTCGACCTCGCGCGCGGCCGGCGTACCCCGACCTTCGGCGTGCCCGTGTCTGCCCTCGCTTTGCCACCGGTCTCCCCGATGGAACGCCGCGTCGGGGCCTACTACATTCGCCTGATGGTGGTCGACCGGCCGGGCGTCATTGCCGACGTCACGGCCGCTTTGCGTGATGAAAACGTGTCGCTGGAATCGATGCTGCAGCGGGGCCGCAGCCCTGATGAGATGGTGCCGGTCGTACTGACCACCCATGACACCGAGGAAGCCGGGATGAACCGTGCCCTGCGCCGCATTCAGGCGCTCAATGCCGTTCTCGAGCCGCCGCGCGCGATCCGCATCGAGAACTTGTGAGGGAGGCAACGATGGCCGAGCAAATGGACCGCAATCTGGCGCTCGAAGTGGTCCGGGTGACCGAATGGGCGGCGCTCGCGGCGTCCCGGCTGATGGGGCGCGGGGATGAGAAGGCCGCGGACCAGGCGGCCGTGGACGCGATGCGCAGCGCTCTCAACGGCCTCGCGATCCAGGGCGTGGTCGTGATCGGCGAGGGCGAGCGCGACGAGGCGCCGATGCTCTATATCGGCGAGAAGGTCGGCCGCGGCGTCGGCCCGCGCGTCGACATCGCGCTCGACCCGCTCGAAGGCACCACGATCACCGCCAAGGGCGGCCCGAACGCGCTGTCGGTGATCGCCATGGCCGAGGAGGGCGGCTTCCTCAACGCTCCCGATGTCTACATGGACAAGATCGCGGTCGGCGGCGGGCTGCCGGACGGGGTCGTCGATCTGGATGAATCGCCCAAGGCCAATCTCAAGAACCTCGCCAAGGCGAAGAAGGCGGAGATCTCGGACCTCGTCGTCTGCATTCTCGACCGGCCCCGCCATTCGGACCTGATCGCCAAGGTCCGCGAGGCGGGTGCGCGCATCATGCTGATCTCGGACGGCGACGTGAGCGGCGTCATCGCGACGTCGCGCCCGGAAAGCGGCGTCGACATCTACATGGGCAGCGGCGGCGCCCCCGAGGGCGTGCTCGCGGCGGCGGCGCTCCGCTGCATCGGCGGCCAGATGCAGGCCCGGCTCCTGTTCCGCAACGATGACGAGAAGCAGCGTGCCGGGAAATGGGGCATCAAGGACCTCAACCGCAAATACTCGATGCTCGATCTCGCCAAGGGCGACGTGATGTTCGCCGCCACCGGGGTCACCGACGGTTCGATGCTGCGCGGCGTTCGCCGTTCGGCCACCACCGGGTCGACGCACTCGATCATCATGCGCTCGAAGACCGGGACCGTCCGCGTCATCGAGGCCACGCACAACTTCACCCGCAAGCCGGGACTGGAATAACGATCGTGCCGGCGAAACCCGGGTAAAATACCCGGGTGAGCGACTCCGCAGGCTTTCTCGGCGTCGAGCGTTCGGCCCTCGGCCGGCGCTGGTACGCGCGTCTGGATGACGACCGTATGGCCCTGGGCCTGGCCCAGCGCCTCGGCCTGTCCGAGATCGTGGCGCGCGTGATCGCCGGGCGGGGCGTCGACGAGGCGGCGGCGCCCGCGTTCTTCTCTCCGCGGCTGCGCGAGCAACTGCCCGATCCCACGCATCTCAAGGACATGGATCGCGCGGCGGCGCGGCTCTCGCGCGCCATTCGTACGGGCGAGGAGATCGCGATCTTCGGCGACTATGACGTCGACGGGGCGACATCGTCGGCGCTGCTGCACCGGTTCTTTACGGCCGCCGGCGCCAAGGTTCGCATCTATATCCCGGACCGTCAGCGCGAAGGCTATGGCCCCAACGCGCCGGCGCTGTTGCGTCTCAAGGCCGAAGGTGCGGGTGTGGTGGTCACGGTCGATTGCGGCGTCACCGCGCATGTGCCGCTCGCCGCGGCGGCCGACGCCGGGCTCGACGTCATCGTCATCGACCATCACGTGGCCGAGCCGCGCCTGCCCCTGGCCGTCGGTGTGGTCAATCCAAACCGTCTCGACGAGACCACGCCGCACCGTCAGCTCGCGGCAGTGGGGGTTTCCTTCCTTTTCGCGGTGGCGGTGAACCGCCTCTTGCGCGAAGAGGGCTGGTTCGCGGCGCGGCCCGAGCCGTCGCTCCTCGACCTGCTCGACCTCGTGGCGCTCGGCACCGTCTGCGATGTGGTGCCGCTCACCGGCCTCAACCGGGCGTTTGTCGCGCAGGGGCTGAAAGTCCTGGCACAGCGCGGCAATGCTGGCCTCGTGGCGCTCGCCGACGTGGCCCGCATCGACCGGGCTTGCGATGTCTATCATCTTGGCTTCGTGCTGGGGCCGCGGGTGAATGCCGGGGGCCGGGTCGGCGAGGCCGATCTGGGCGCCCGGCTGCTCACCACGAACGATCCCGACGAGGCCCGGGCAATTGCCGAGCGCCTCGACCGCCACAACCGCGAGCGCCAGGCGATCGAGGCGGCCGTCCTCGAGGCGGCGACCGGCCAGGTCGAGAGCGCGGGCACCTCCGGCAGCCTGGTCTTCGCGGCTGGCGAGGGATGGCATCCCGGTGTCATTGGCATCGTCGCGGGACGCCTGCGCGAGCGTTACGACCGGCCAACCTTCGTCGCGGCCGTGGCCGACGGCATCGCCAAAGGATCCGGTCGCGCGGCCCTCGGCGTCGATCTCGGCGCCGCCGTCATCGCCGCGCGCGAGGCGGGCCTGCTGATCAACGGCGGGGGGCACAAGAACGCGGCCGGGTTCACCGCCGCGGTCGAGCGCCTGGGCGAGCTGCGCGAGTTCCTGGGCGAGCGTGTCGCGGCCCAGATCACGCGCACGCAGTCTGGTCTCGCCTTCGATGGCGCCCTGTCGCTCGGAGCCGCCACCCCCGACCTGATCGAAGCGTTGGGCAAGGTGGGACCGTTCGGGGTCGGAAATCCCGAGCCCCGCTTCGCGTTCCCTGGCGTGCGCGTCGCCAAGGCGGATATCGTCGGCGAGAAGCACGTGCGCTGCTTCCTGGCGGACGCGCGCGGCGGGCGCCTGGCCGCCATCGCGTTCCGCGCCGTCGGCTCGCCCTTGGGCAACGCCTTGCTCGACCGGGCAGGGGTCAGCCTCCACCTCGGCGGGCGGCTCCGGGCCGACGATTGGCGCGGCGAGACGCGCATCCAGCTCCAGATCGAGGACGCAGCTGCGGCGGGCGGGACCGCCGCGGTGTAAACTGCGCATCCATGCTCGGCACCCTCAAGCGCCTGTTCGGCCGCGCCGACGACCTCTTCAAGTACCGGAACTTCCAGCTGCACGACGCGTCGCGGAAGCCCGACGCGGCGCTCGACTGGACGGACCCTGAGGACCGCGCCGAGGGCATCATGCGCCGCTCTCATCAGGCAGCACTCGAGGTCGTGCGCAAGGTCTTCCAGGAGTTTCCGCCGACGCTCGGCATCCTGCCGCGCGCGGAGGAGATGAACGCGATGCTCTACTCGATCAAGCCGATGTTCATCCACATCGCGATGGTCCACATGTACGACGTGTGGGACAAGCGGCACAAATTCGTCAAGCTCACCGCCTGGCGCGTCGCCAACAAGCATGCGCGCGAGATGCACCGGCGCAAGACCGAGGTGCTGCAGCGCATGTATCCGCTTCTGCGGACGATGGAGGAAGAGGCTGCACTCGACATGATCGAGAAGCTGCTCGAGCGCTTCGACGCCAAGCTCAAGATCTACGACGGCTCACGCACCCAGGTGCGCGACGAGGACAAGTCCACCTTCCACCGCATGGGGCTGCACGTCGCCTCGCAGTTCTACATGCAGCGCCACCGCCGGCAGGCGCAGCAGAAGCTCGTGCAGATCGCGATCCGCCAGGCCGCCGGGTTCACACGGAAGATGTAGCCCGGCACCCGAAACGCTTGCCCGGGGTCACAAACATTTTATTCTACGGGTGGTTACGATCCGTCAAAAACATCAGACACTGGGACATTCAACAGAGGGGGATACGATGGCAGACACAACTGGAACGCCGAGGCTCCTGTTTCCGGGGCTCGCCGGATTTTATGAATCGGTCTCGGACCTTTGGTATCCGATGATCCGCATCGCCATTGGCGCCATTTTGTTCATGCATGGCTGGATCAAGGTGACCGGGGGAGGACTGACCGGAGTCTCCGGCTATTTCGCCAAGCAGGGCATGGAGCCGGCTGTCGCATTCGCGATCGCGGCCATGTTCCTCGAGACCATCGGCGCGATCTGCGTCGCGATCGGCCTGTTCACCCGGTTCTTCGCCGCGGCCATCGCCATCGAGCTCGGCATTGCGTTCCTGTTCGTCCATTTCCCGAACGGATTCCCGGTCGGGAAGGGGGGCTACGAATACGTGTTGTTCCTCGGGATCGTCATGTTCGCGATCGCGCTGCGCGGCGGTGGACCGTACTCGGTCGACCGGATGATCGGAAAAGAGCTCTAAGCCGCTTCGGGACTGCGTCGCGAACTCCGCGACGCAGTCCCCTGCCGCGAACGAGCAAGCTTTCGCTGCGGTGCGGGACGCACCCCGCTACCGCTGCGAAATGTCATAACGCATGGCCTCACGGCGGGATTAAACTCGTCCCAACTGCGGTCGAGACAGACGTGACCCGCAGACTCTCGGGTGCCACGGCGACCGCTCTTCCGGAGGGACGACCATGCAGAACCAGAGAGCGTTTATCGATCTGGAGGCAGGCCCCGCAGCCCTGCCGCGGATCCGCCATATCGGCGTTGTTGATCTGAAAGACGCATTGGCGCAGGGCCTCGATGATTTCTGGGCGATGCCCAGCCACGCGGTCTTCGTGACCCTGATCTATCCCATCCTTGGCCTCTTCCTCACCCGGCTCGTGCTGGGTTACGAGGTGCTGCCGCTCCTTTTCCCGCTGATCGCCGGATTTGCGTTGATCGGCCCGTTCGCCGCGACCGGCATGTACGAGCTGAGCCGCCAGCGCGAGCAAGGGGCGGAGCCGCGATGGAAGGATGCTTTCCGGATCCTGCACTCGCCGTCGTTCCGCTCGATCCTGGCGCTCGGCGCATTGCTGATGGGGATCTTCGTCTGCTGGATGTATGCAGCCGAGACGATCTATCTCATGACGTTCGGCGATGCGCTGCCGCTCTCGATCTCGGGCTTCGTCCATGATGTGTTCAGGACCGAAGCGGGATGGCAGCTGATCGTCATCGGCAACGGGGTCGGCTTCCTGTTCGCGGTGGCCGCACTTCTGGTCAGCGTGATCTCGTTTCCGCTGCTCGTCGACCGCAATATCGGCGCCGCCGCTGCCATGGCGACGTCGATCCGTGCGGTGCTGGCGAACCCGCTGGTGATGGCGCTGTGGGGCCTCATCGTCGCTGTTGCGCTCGCGGCCGGCGCGGCACTGTGCCTGATGGGCCTCGCCGTCGTGATGCCGGTGCTCGGTCACGCAACCTGGCACCTCTACCGCAAGGTCGTCGAGCGTTAGGGCCGTACGGTTGTAGGGCCCCGGGGCCTTACAACCGGCGCCGCTTAACATTCATTGACAGCGGAGGCTCTAGAGGCGATTTTTCCTAGGTAGCGGGTCGACGTGCGGGCAAGAACGAGCCGTATATCGCGACCCCGCGGAGGAAACAGCCCGTGGCTGAGGAAGCGACAGCCGGACCAGAGGCCGGTGCGGGCGAGAAAAAGCCTGACGCCGGCAAGCGCGCATATACACGGCCGCCGACCATCGGCGATCGCCGACGTCGGGGCGGTGCCAATCCCGAATTGGAGATGCTGGGCCGTCTGGGTACGCAGGCGCAGGGGATCCTGCGCTTTGCCCTGACCGTCGAAGGCGACGAGGATCTGCGCAAGTTCAGCGACTACCTGGCATTCCGCGGCAAGATTAGCGAGTTCGAGGCGTTCTGCAGCGTCATCGAAAGCCATTTGAAAGACGTGGTGACAGACCGGCGCCAGGAGCTCGAAGACCGCTTCTACAGCCTGTGGTCGATGATCTTCCGGCCCACCCTGCGCGCGTTGACCAGGTTCTTCGACCGTCTGATCGAAGAGCAGGTCCTGCCGCTCGGCGGCCGCGACCTGCTGGAGGCCGAGCTGCGCCAGCTCCAGGGCATGCGCTCGATCCTGACGGCCCCGCGGTTCACCGGGGTTGCCGACCAGGCGGTGCTCGACGAGCTCAAGAAGCTCGAGGCGACCATCTCGAAGCTCGCCGAGCATGCCACCAGCCTGCCGGATTTCTCGAAGCGGCCGGCATTGGTCGCCGACGCCGAACCGCCGGCCGATCTGCACGCCGAGGCGCCAGCGGTTCCTGCACCGGCGCCGGCCGCACAGACCGCCCCGCGTCCGGAGGTTGCGGCCGTGCTCGGTGACATGCCGAACGTCAAGGCGGTGCACGAGCTGAAGGCGCTGCTTGAATACTACAAGCGCGACAAGACGCTGCGGCAATATGTCGACATCGACACGCGCGCCGTCGACGAGATCGAGCGCAAGCTCGTGGTCAATCCCATGGACCCGGCGGCCATCGTGTGGATGCGTCAGATCTGCAACGCCTGGGCGTCACGCCTACGCGACAACGACAAAGACATCCGGCGCGTCCTGGCGATGATCCGCAGCTCCTGAAGCGGGTCGACAGGCTCACATCGCTTTTAATTCGGTCTCCAAGAACCCGCTTGGCCGTGGTGCATCAAGGGGTAAGGGAGCCCGTCCATCTGTCCGGCTCCGGCGCAGCCGCAATTCTGCGCCAAAATGTCATGCCGCTTGTGAATCCGGTCACAGCTGCAGGTGTCCGGCAATGGCACGCTGCTGCGAGAAAAACTCGCAGGAGTGGACGATGCGCGAGGACGAGCTCGGACGCCTGTTTGCACAATGCTACGGCCTGTCGCTCGGGCTGGCGCTCGGTGCCGTCGTGACCACAGTCCCGCTGGACTGGCGCGCGGCCGCGGCGACGGCCTGTTGGGTGGGCCAGGTTGAGGCGGGACAGATCGGCGATCGGAGCTGTGGGGCCATCGAAACCGCTGTGGCCGGAAACCTCGGTACAGTTGCCCTGGCTGCCTCATTGCCGCGGGAAATCGAGACGATGCGGTAGGCGCCGGCCCCGCATCCTGCTGAAAAGGCGCGTGTTTTCTTGTCGTGGGCGGAATTCGTTAGCAAATTCTTAGCCGAAAAACGGCTAAATGACGGGCAGCAGCGGGGTATCAGGTCCGTCAGACCCCCGCGGACGGGGACCCGCAACGCGGATGAAAGCTGGCGCAGATGGCGGAGCATTCGCCGAGCCAGGCCGGAATATCGGCCAGGCTCGCGAGGTGGCGCGCGCCCGCGTGACGTCCGCGAGCCGGGTGTGGCGAGCCGCGATCGCAGCGACGGGCGTAGTCGTCGCGGTCGGCGCGTTCGCGTACGCCGAGTGGCCGGGGCCGGAAAGTCTGCTGCGCTGGGCCGGCACGCATATCCAATTGGTCTATTTGCTGGGCGCGGCCACGGCCACATCAGCCGTAGCACTTGCCGCGGTCCTCTGCGGCCTGCTCGTCCAGCTCCGCCAGTCGAGGCGGACGCAGGCGGCCCTCCAGGAGAGCCGGCGTTCGCTTGAGCGCGCGCAGCGGGTGGGGCAGATCGGCAGCTGGTCGGCGACCATCGGCAATCCGATCCGTCTCAGCTGGTCGTCCGAAGTCTACCGCATCTTCGGCGTCGACCCCGCAACCTGGGGAGCCACCTTCGACGATCTGAGCGGAATCGTGCATCCGGACGATGTCGGCAGGCTGCAACGGGCGCGCGACGAGGCGGTTGCCACCGGCGGGTCCTACAGCATGGACTATCGCATCCGTCGCCCCGACGGCGCGGAGCGCTGGGTGCACACGGAGGCCGAATGCATTCGCCCCGGAACTGCCGGTTCACCCGAGGTGTTCGGCACCGTCCAGGACATCACCGACCGCAAGCTGTCCGAGGAAGCCCTGCGCCTCAGCGAGGCCCGATTCAGCGATTTCGCCGAGACGGCGTCGGACTGGTACTGGGAGACGGGGCCTGACCACCGCTTCACCTACATGTCTGACCGCATCCGCGCCTTCGGGCTGAACGCGGCCGACTGGATCGGCGTGCGGCGGTTCGACTATGCGGCCGATTACGGCGACCAGGCCGAGAAATGGCGCGAGCACATCGCGATGCTCGAGCGGCACGAAGCCTTCCGGGATTTCGTGTACCAGACCCAGCCGCGCACCGGCCGCCAGCTGTACATCTCGGTGAGCGGCAAGCCGCTCTTCGGCGCCGATGGCGCGTTTCTCGGCTATCGCGGCACCGGCCGGGATGTCACCGCCGCGATCGCGGCGGAGGAGGCGCTGCGCCTCAGCCAGACACGGCTGCGCGATTATGCCGAGACGGCGTCGGACTGGTACTGGGAAACGGGACCCGATCACCGCTTCACCTACATGTCGAGCCGCATCCTGGCGTTCGGCCAGAACGCCCAGGTGCGCATCGGCAAACAGCGCCACGAGCTCGCCGCGGACCGCGACACGGAATCCGAGAAATGGCGCGCCCACATGGCGCAACTCGAGCGCCACGAGCCGTTCCGCAACTTCGTCTACACGATGAAGCTGCCCGACGAAAAGGAAGCGATCATCTCGGTGAGCGGCAAGCCGTTCTTCAGCTCAACCGGGCAATTCTTGGGCTACCGCGGGACGGCGCGCGACGTGACGGCGGACATCCAGGCTGAAGCGAAGCTGCGCGAGGCGAAGGCCGCGGCGGAAGCGGCAAGTGCTGCCAAGACAACGTTCCTGGCAAACATGAGCCACGAACTGCGCACGCCCTTGAATGCGATTATCGGCTTTGCCGAGGCCCTGTCCGGAGGCCATTTCGGACGGATGAACCAGAAGCAACTCGAATACCTGGGCGACATCACGGAATCGGGCAACCACCTGCTGCTGCTGATCAGCGATCTCCTCGACGTGGCCAAGATCGAGGCCGGGAAATTCGAGCTCCATCGCGAGCCGGTGAACATCGTCGACGAGATCGCAGCCTGCGTGCGGCTCGTGCAGGCCAAGGCGGACGCGGGCCGCGTGTCGCTCGCCGTCGATATCCCGGCGCAGCTCCCGCCGCATCCGGTCGATCGGCGCGCCCTGCGGCAGGTGCTGCTGAACCTGCTCTCGAATGCCGTCAAGTTCACCCAGGCCGGCGGCCGCGTGGTCGTCGAGGCGCGCGCCGCTGCCGCGGGCGAGCTCACGATCTCGGTGAGCGACACGGGCGTCGGTATCGCGCCGCAGGATCTCTCGAAGATCGTCGTGCCGTTCGGGGCCCTCGCGCGCAACGCGAGCCTCAGCCGGGCGCAGGAAGGTACGGGCCTCGGCCTGCCGCTGTCCAAGTCGCTCATCGAGCTCCACGGCGGCCATCTCGAGATCAGGAGCGAGGTCGGGCGGGGCACCACGGCGATCGCGCGCTTTCCCGCGATCGGCGCCGCGGCCTAGCTGCGTAGGCTTCGGCCCTAGAAGCGGAACCGGAAGCCGACCGTCGGATCGATCGTGGTCCGGTGCAGGAAGCCGTTGGCCCGTCCGCCCTCGGCCATCTGCCACATCGCCCCGGCATAGGCGTCGAACTTCGACGCGAATTGCCAGTCGGCGGCGAACGAAATCGCTCTGTAGTTCCCGCTGCAGGTCGACTTCGAGGAGTTGCTGCACGACGCTCCGGTGCCGTAGCTGTTCTGGATGTACTCGTAATATCCGCCCATCAGGTTCCACTCGTTCGTCACCGCGTATTTCGTGCCGAACCAGAACACCTGCAGGATCTGGTCATGGGCGTTGAACGCCGTGTTGTTGATGTTCGTGTTGTTGAACACGGCACAGCCGAGGCAGAGAGAGTTGCCCGAGATGTCCGTGAACGAGGTCTGCGGGTTGCTGGGTGGGGCGTAGTCGATCCGCTCATACCCGGCGAAGAACTTTGCCGGTCCATTGGTGTAACGCGCGAGCGCCATCCAGCTCTTGTTGTCGGAGATCGTCGCCGTCAGGACCTGCGGCAGCGTGGCCGGCAGGGTGTTGCCGCCCAAGCCGATCGCGACGGCGTCCTTGACGTAGCTGTAGATGCCATCCAGCGACACCGTGCCGCCGGCGACGTTCTGGACGTCGCCGCCGAGCCCGAGCTCGTAGGCGCCGTCCGAGGCGTTGTTCATGTCGTAGCCGCCGAATTGCCACAGGGCCGAGGCGCGGACCGGCCCGAGATTGACCCGATATTTGAGCGCGGTGCTGTATCGGCAGTCCTCCGTGTCGCCAACGCCGCAGGTCGTTCCCTGGTAGCCGATCGGGGAGAACGCGTACGACGCCCCCAACGGGTCGTAGGCGATGACTCCGTCGAGGGTCAGCGAATTCTGCCGGAAGATCGTCAGCGTGCCGTAGGCGGGCGAGCTGAGCCCCATGAAGCCTTGCGAGTTGTACCATTGCCCGGCGCGGCTTGAATCGGAGTTTGCGCTTTGCTGGTCGAGCGGCACGCCCGCGTTCTGGGCAACCGAGCCCGGCCCGTCGGCAAATTTCATGGAGAGCGGGTTGAACCCGGCTTCGAGCGTGAAGACGAACGCCACATCGGGGTTTATGGGCTCGTTGCCGCGCAGTCCGATCGCCGACTGGCTGAGCCCGTTGGACGACAAGTTCCAACGCGGGCCCGTCTGGTTCTTCGACAGGAGATACTCGACGCCGGCCGGCGATTTCGTGTCGGGGCCCGTGCCGTGGCTCTGCCACGTGCCACCCATGTCGACGGTGCCGTAGGCCGTGATGCCGTACCAGGTGAGGGGACAGTTCGAGGCCAGGAACTGCTGGAGGCTCTCGCAGGCGGGCGGCGGCGGCGGGGCCACTTGCGGCGATGGGGCTTTGCCCCCGGCCTCCTGGGCGAATGCTGCCGTTACACCGATGGCGATCGTGAACACGAGCCCAATGGCGGCGATCGCGCGCCAGCGGCCGTACGTTCCTATACCCATGCTGCGTCTCCCCTCGCTTTTTCTTGCCGGCCGTTTCGATCCTTTTTGCGCAGGAAACGGCGATCAGCGGCAGCGCGTTGTGCCGACGACTATTTCTTCGACTGAGTTACCGGCCGTCAAGTCTGGATATTCCCGAATCGCGCTATAGTCGGCGCATGCCTCAGCCCAGCCTTACCTACGACGACTTCATGAAGGTCGACATCCGGCTCGGCAAAATCGTCGAAGCCCAGGATTTTCCGGAAGCCCGCAAGCCGGCGTTCAAGCTGAAGATCGACTTCGGCGCGGAGATCGGGATCAAGAGCTCGAGCGTTCAGGCCGTGGGCGCGCATACCAAGGACGAGCTGATCGGAATGCTCGTGTGCTGCGTGGTGAACTTCCCATCCAAGAAAATCGGACCGTTCACCTCCGAGGTCCTGACCTTGGGCTTCCGAAACGCCGCTGGGCCGGGCTGGGTCCTCATCACGGCGAGCAAGCCGATCGCCGAGCTGGGCAGCCGGCTGGCATAGATATGCCATCGGGCCCGCACCGTTCAGGTGCGAGCCCGATGGCCGACCCGGGTCAAGCAGCCTTGATCAGGCCAAGCTGGGTGAGGGCGGTCACACCGTCGTCGAGCCCGATTTCCTCGACGATCTTGCCGTCCTTGAGGCGGAGCACCGTGGTGCCGGTGAAGTGCATTTTCCGGCCGGTCTTGGCGGGCAGGGAGCCGACGAGGAAGTCGCGGAAGGCCGGCCCCGTGTGGGTACCCCCACCTTCCCACTGCCCGACGACGTAATCGCCCTCGGCGATCAGGTCCGCCGTCCCCCAGAACTTGAGGTCCGGGAACGCGGCGCGGAAGTCGGTCATGAAGGCCTTGATGTCCGCATGGCCGCGGCGCGGTTCATGGAGCGAGTACTTGAGCAGCATGTCCGGTGCCGCGATCGCATCGACAACCGACAGGTTGCATCGTTCGCCCCAGAAGTCCGTAAACCACCGCCCGACTACGGCCTTGTTGTCGTCTGTCTTGCTCATGGGAGTCACCTTCGTTCGTCACGATCACCGGAGGTCGATGATCTGAACGAACGCTAGCGACCCTTCGGGAGAGGCGAACTCCGCTTCTTGCCGCGGAATCGATTAGCGCGGCAGCTCGGTGCGGCCCATGAGGAACTGGTCGACGGCGCGCGCCGCCTGCCGGCCTTCGCGGATCGCCCACACGACGAGCGACTGGCCGCGCCGCATGTCGCCCGCGGAAAACACCTTCGGCACCGACGTCTGATAGTCGAGCGTGTTCGCGGCCACGTTGCCGCGCCCGTCGAGCTTCACGCCGAGTTGCTCCAAGAGGCCACCGCGGACCGGGCCGAGAAAACCCATGGCCAGCAGCACCAGCGTGGCCTTGAGCTCGAACTCGCTGCCCGGCTTGTCGCGCATCTGGAACCGCCCGTCGGGTCCTTTGACCCACTCGACCTGTACGGCGTGCAGCTTCTCGACCTTGCCATTGCGCCCCGTGAGGCGCTTGGTCAGCACCGCCCAGTCGCGCTCGCAGCCTTCCTCCTGAGAGGACGAGGTGCGCAGCTTGAGCGGCCAGTCCGGCCAGGTGAGGCCTTTGTTCTCGTGCTCGGGGGGTTGCGGGAGGATCTCGAGCTGGGTGACCGAGGCAGCCCCCATGCGGTTCGACGTGCCGATGCAGTCGGAGCCGGTGTCGCCGCCGCCGATCACGATCACATGCTTGCCCTTGGCGTCGATCCAGCCGAGCCGGTCGAGGGTATCGCCGGCGACCTTCTTGTTGTTCGGCGTCAGGAAATCCATCGCGAAGTGGACGCCCGCGAGTTCGCGGCCCGGTACCTCGAGGTCGCGCGGCTGCTCGGCCCCGCCGGTCAGCACGACCGCATCGTACTCGGCCAGGAGGTCGGCAGCCTTCACATCGACGCCGACATTGACGCCGGTGCGGAACTCGACGCCCTCGGCGGCCATCTGCGCCATGCGGCGGTCGATGTGGTGCTTCTCCATCTTGAAGTCGGGGATGCCGTAGCGCAGCAGCCCGCCGATACGGTCGGCCTTCTCGAACAGCGCCACGGCGTGACCTGCGCGCGCGAGCTGCTGCGAGCAGGCGAGTCCGGCCGGTCCCGAGCCGATGACCGCGACGCGCTTGCCGGTGCGGCTCGCCGGCGGCTGCGGGGCGATCCAGCCTTCGGCCCAGGCCTTGTCGACGATCGAGCATTCGATCGTCTTGATGGTCACCGGGTTGTCGTTGATGTTGAGCGTGCACGCCTCTTCGCAGGGTGCGGGGCAGATGCGCCCCGTGAACTCCGGGAAGTTGTTGGTCGACTGGAGGACCTCGATCGCGCGCCGCCAGTCGTCGCGATACACGAGATTGTTCCAGTCCGGGATCATATTGTTGACCGGACAGCCCTGGTGGCAGAACGGCACGCCACAATCCATGCAGCGGGCACCCTGCTGCGCCACCTCGCCGTCGGGAAGCGGCTGCACGAATTCCTTCCACGAGCGGACGCGCTCCTTGACCTTCAGGTAAGGGCGATCATGGCGCTGGAATTCGAGGAAGCCGGTCGGCTTGCCCATCGTTCGTATCCCGTCTCGACGTGTTAGGCGCGGATTTTGGCGCGCGTGCGCTTGTCGGCCGTCCGCGCCTTGGCGAGCGGCTTGGACGGCGTGGCTGCGGCCGTCAGCGCGCGGCGGTAATCGAGCGGCATCACCTTCACGAACTTCGGCAGGACCTCGTCCCAGCTCTGAAGCAGCTCGCGCGCGCGCTTGCTGTTGGTGTAGTGCAGGTGCCGCTCGATCAGCCGGCGCAGCCGGAACGCGTCATGGCCCAGCATGTCGGCCATGAGGTTGTCCTCGTCCATCCCTGAAGGAATCCGCTCGGCGCGCACCGGCTCGATCTCGACCATCGCCCGGTTGCACAGGCGGTGGAAAAGGCCGTCCTGGTCGAGCACGTAAGCGATGCCGCCGCTCATGCCCGCCGCGAAGTTGCGTCCGGTGCGGCCGATCACCGCGACCACGCCGCCGGTCATGTACTCGCATCCGTGGTCGCCCACGCCCTCGACGACGGCGACAGCCCCTGAATTACGCACGGCGAAACGCTCGCCGGCCACGCCGGCAAAGTAGCACTCGCCTTCGATGGCGCCGTAGAGGACGGTGTTGCCGACGACGATGTTCTCGGTTGCGTCGAGCTTGCTCTTCGGAGACGGGTAGATGGCGATCCGCCCGCCGGAGAGGCCTTTGCCGACATAGTCGTTGGCTTCGCCGATCAGCTCGAGCGACACGCCGCGCGCCAGGAATGCACCGAAGCTCTGGCCGGCCACGCCGGCGAGCTTGATGCCGATCGTGTCCGGCGCCAGACCCTGATGGCCGTAGCGCCGCGCGATCTCGCCCGACAGCATGGCGCCCAGCGTGCGATTGACGTTGCGGATGTTCATCTCGATCCGCACCGGCTTGCCCTGTTCGAGGGCGGGCTTGGCCGCTTCGATCAACTGGTGGTCGAGCGCCTTCTCGAGCCCGTGGTCCTGCCGCTCCGAATTGCGGATCGCGACGTGCGGGTCGACCTTCGGGCGGTAGAGCAGGCGGGAAAGGTCGACGTTGTGCGCCTTCCAGTGCTCGACCGCGCGCGTCATGTCGATCAGCTCGGAGTGGCCGATCAGGTCGGTGAACTTCCGCACCCCGAGCGAGGCCATGATCTCGCGCACGTCCTCGGCGACGAAGAAGAAGTAGTTGATGACGTGCTCGGGCAGACCGGTGAAGCGCTTGCGCAGAACCGGGTCCTGCGTGGCGATGCCGACCGGACAGGTGTTGAGGTGGCACTTGCGCATCATGATGCAGCCCGCGGCGATCAACGGTGCCGTCGCGAAGCCGAACTCGTCGGCCCCGAGCAGGGCGCCGATCACCACGTCGCGGCCGGTGCGCAGGCCGCCGTCCACCTGCACCGCGATGCGGCCGCGCAGGTGGTTGAGCACGAGAGTCTGCTGGGTCTCGGCGAGGCCGATTTCCCACGGGCTGCCGGCGTGGGTGAGGGAGGTGAGGGGGGACGCACCCGTGCCGCCTTCGTAGCCGGAGATGGTCACGTGGTCGGCCTTGCACTTCGATACGCCTGCGGCGACCGTGCCCACGCCGACCTCGGAGACCAGCTTCACGCTGACGCGCGCCGCAGGATTGGCGTTCTTGAGGTCGTGGATGAGCTGCTTCAGGTCCTCGATCGAATAGATGTCGTGGTGCGGCGGCGGCGAGATGAGGCCCACGCCCGGCGTCGAGTGGCGGACCTTGGCGATGTTCGCGTCGACCTTGTGGCCGGGGAGCTGGCCGCCTTCGCCGGGCTTCGCACCCTGCGCCATCTTGATCTGCAGGTCGTCGGCGTTCACCAGGTACTCGGCCGTGACGCCGAACCGTCCGGACGCCACCTGCTTGATCGCCGAGCGCATCGAATCGCCGTTGGGCAGCGGCTTGAAGCGGTCGGCTTCCTCGCCGCCCTCGCCGGTGTTCGACTTGCCGCCGATGCGGTTCATCGCGATCGCCAGCGTGGTGTGCGCCTCGCGGCTGATCGACCCGAACGACATGGCGCCCGTCGCGAACCGCTTGACGATGTCCTTCGCCGGTTCGACCTCGTCCAGCGGAATCGGCTGCGGCAAGGTCTTCAGCTTGAACAGGCCGCGCAGCAGCATGAGCCGCTCGCTCTGTTCGTTCACCAGGCTCGCGAACGCCTTGTAGTCGTCGCGGGCATTGCCACGCACGGCATGCTGCAGCTTGGCGATGACATCGGGCGTCCACATATGGTCTTCGCCGCGCAGGCGCAGCCCGTACTCGCCGCCGACGTCGAGCATCTGCCGGTAGACCGGCGCGTCGCCGTAGGCAAGGCGGTGGCGCTCGACCGTCTCATTCGCGATCTCGGCCAGGCCGGCACCTTCCACGGTCGTGGCGGTGCGGGTGAAATACTTGTCGACGAACGCGCCCGACAGCCCGACGGCGTCGAAGATCTGCGCCCCGCAATAGGACTGGTAGGTGGAGATGCCCATCTTGGCCATCACCTTGAGCAGTCCCTTGCCGACCGACTTGATGAAGTTCTGGCGCACCTTCTCGGCGTCGTATTTCCAGCCGCGCTTCTGACGCAGCGCCTCGAGCGTCTCGAAGGCGAGATAGGGATTGACGGCTTCGGCGCCGTACCCCGCCAGCACGCAGAAATGATGCACCTCGCGCGCCTCGCCGGTCTCGATCACGAGGCCGGTCTCGGTGCGCTTGCCTTCTCGGATCAGGTGATGGTGCACGGCCGAGGTGGCGAGCAGGGCCGGGATGGCGATGCGGTCGGCCGACACGGCGCGGTCCGACAGGATGATGATGTTGTAGTCGCCGCGCACCGCCTCCGCCGCCATGTAGCAGATGCGGTCGAGCGCGCGCTCCATGCCCTTGGCACCCTCCGACGCCGGATAGGTCGTGTCGATGGTGATGGTGCGGAACGCATCACCTACGAGGTCGTGGATGTGGCGGATCTTCTCCAAATCCTCGTTGGTGAGGATCGGCTGCCGGACCTCGAGGCGCATATGCGTGCCGGCCTCGTGCAGGCCGAGCAGGTTGGGCCTGGGGCCGATCAAGGAAACAAGCGACATCACCAGCTCTTCGCGGATCGAATCGATCGGCGGGTTGGTCACCTGCGCGAAGTTCTGCTTGAAGTACTTGAAGAGAAGGGTGGGCCGGCGGGAGAGCACCGCAATCGGCGTGTCGGTGCCCATGGAGCCGATCGGCTCCTCGCCGCTGGTCGCCATCGGCTCGAGGATCATGTTGAGATCCTCTTCGGTGTAGCCGAAGGTCTGCTGGCGATCGAGTAGGGTCGCCTCGTTAGGGGCGGGGGTGAGGCCGCGCAGCGGCAGATCCTCGAGCACGAACTGCGTCTTGGCCAGCCATTCCCGGTAGGGATGCGAGGCGGCGAGTTGCGCCTTGATTTCCGTGTCGTCGACGATACGCCCGGCTTCGAGGTCGATCAGGAACATGCGTCCGGGCTGGAGACGCCACTTCTTGACGATGCGCTCCTCGGGGAAGCTGAGGACGCCCATCTCGGACGACAGCACGACCATGTCGTCGTCGGTGATGATGTAGCGCGCCGGGCGGAGCCCGTTGCGGTCGAGGGTCG
>DATJPD010000081.1:0-29894 GCA_035506575.1 Alphaproteobacteria bacterium | reverse complement strand
ACACGCTGCGTCGCCCCGGCTGGCGTGTCGATGAGGAAGCTCTCGCATGGTCCCGCATGCGCGCCGAGGTGCGGCGGTATGCGGCGTTACGGCTGCGGTTGGCCACGCGGTCGGCTGATCGTGACACCGATACGCCGGTCGTCGTGCCGGGATTCAGGAATCGTTAACGACAATTCGTCAATAATTGTCCCTATGTCGGGTGCCGCTCAGATCACGCCGCAGCCGCAGAACACGTCGCCCGACGCCGGACGGACCGAACTTACGCGTGCCATTGAACGGGCCGCCGAGAGCTCTCGCACGCCGTTTTCCACGTTGGTGGCCATCGCCGGAGCCGAAAGCAGCTTCCAGGCGAATGCGAAAAGCCCGCTATCGTCGGCTGCCGGGCCCTTCCAGATCACCGACTCCACGTGGCTGCACCTCGTCAAAACCTACGGTGCGGCTGCCGGCCGGCCCGACCTGGCGAAGCTCGTCCATCAGGACGCGAACGGCCATCTCTCCGTCCAACCGGAAAACGCCTCATTCGTCCTCGGTGCTCGGCACGATATCGACCTGTCATCCCGCCTGGCGGCGCGATTTTGTGACGAATGCCGCAACGGCCTGGCCAAGAAGCTCGGGCGTCCGCCAACTGAAGAGGATGTCCATCTCGCCTATTTCCTCGGCGTGAACGGTGCCTCGCGGCTGATGACTGCGGCCACGGTTAGGCCGGGCGCGACCGTGCGCGCCCTTCTCCCCGCTGCCTTCGCCAATCACCGCGGCATGTTCAGTCATCATGGCCGCTCATTGGACGCGCAGCAGGCGCTCGCGACGCTCGAGACGCGGTTCTCGACCCAGATCGCGCATAGCGCTGGCTACAGGTCCTACAGCGGCGCAAATGCTCTTGCGGAGAGCACGCTGCCGCCAAGCGACAATATCGCGCTTGCCGGCGCCGACGCGGCTGCGACCGTATTTTCCGCGGCGGCTCAGGCCGCGAGCGAGCCGGCATCACTGGCGCTGGCCGACGGCAGTACCACGCCGACAGATACGCCGGCGACGACCGACGCGGCGCCCGCCGTACAGACCGCATCGGTGGAACCGGAAAAGCCGCTCGCCTGCAGACCCACGGCAAACGGCGGCGTTAGCTGCGATCTGTGAGCGCCGCGCGCCGGAGACCGGCGCAATTCGTTCAGAAGGGAAAATTGGTGGGTGCGACAGGGATTGAACCTGTGACCCCTACCATGTCAAGGTAGTGCTCTCCCGCTGAGCTACGCACCCACCTGTTCAGGGTCGCGCGGACTATACAAGATCGTTTGTCGTTGACAAGCCGCGGATGCAGCGCGTGACCGCAATTGCCTGTTCAGGCCGCCGTCAGCAGCTGCTTCACCTGCGACACGAGATCACGCAGATGGAACGGTTTCGAAAGCACGGTCGCTCCTGGAACCACGGGCTTGCCGTCCTCCAGCGCCACGGCGGCGAACCCTGTAATGAACATCACCCGCAGCCGCGGATCGGTCTCGCGGGCACGGCGGGCGAGCTCGATCCCGTCGAGTCCCGGCATCACGATATCGGCGATCAAAAGATCATAGCGCCGATCGAGTGCTGCAAGCGCCTGCTGCCCGTCGCGATGTGAGATCACCCGATGCCCGTCGCGGCTGAGCGCCGTCGAGAGGAATTGGCGCATGGCATCGTCGTCTTCGGCCAAGAGGATGTCGGCCATAGTTCCCCGCGTCGTCGCGCTTTGGGCGGTCGTCTGGCCTGCGTCTAAAGGCCGCGGCTCGCGCGCTGCGCGTTCGATAAGCCTGTTGCGAGACATGTCTAATCCAAAGGGGAGAGTCCGGTCGACTCTAATCGCAACACCTTGTAAAACCGTTAACCGTTGTCTAAAGGACCAGCCCGTTGGGCATACCACCCATGCGCCGGGCGGACATCGTCTGTGCAGTCGGCGCGCAGGCTTGCGGCGCCCCGGATCGATCGGGGGGTGATGACAAATCCGCCGCTTTATTTTAAACGACACGGGATCCGAGCCGCTTTCGTCATGTCTCAGAGCCACAGCGCGTTCACCGTTTACCCGCCGATCGAGGTCGTCCAGCCGGAGCCCCCGGGGACACCGCTGGTATTTTCTTCGCCCCATAGCGGCAACGTCTACCCGGCAGCGTTCGTCTCGGCATCTCGGCTCGATCCGCTGATGCTTCGCCGATCAGAGGACGCGTTCGTCGACGAACTGTTCGCCGCAGCTCCTGGGCTGGGTGCGCCACTTTTGAAGGCGCGCTTTCCACGGGCGCTCGTGGATCCCAACCGCGAGCCCTACGAGCTCGATCCGGGGATGTTTGCGGAAGACCTTCCGGAATACGTCAATCGCAGCTCACCGCGGGTCGGAGCCGGTCTCGGCACGATCGCCCGCATCGTTGCCAGCGGTGCCGAGATCTACAACGGCAAACTTGCGTTTGCGGAGGCTGAGGCGCGGATCGAACAGCTCTATCGACCCTATCATGCGGCGCTCGACGCGCTCATCGAAGACGCGCAACGCCGCTGTGGCCAGGCCTGGCTGATCGACTGTCATTCGATGCCGGCAATCGGCGGGCCGATGGACCGTGACCCGGGCAAGCGCCGCGTCGATTTCGTCCTCGGTGATGCGCACGGCACGAGCTGCGCGCCGTGGCTTATCGATTGGACCGATTCTTTTCTGCGCGGCCTCGGCTACAGCGTCACGCGCAACGACCCGTTCGCCGGCGGTTTCATCACGCGTCACTATGGCCGTCCGGCCAAGGGCCGCCATGCGCTGCAGATCGAAATCAATCGACGCCTGTACATGGATGAAGAGCGGATCGAGCACGGGCCCGCTTTCACCGAACTGTCGAGGCATTTGACCGAGTTCGTGCAGGCCGCAATCGACATTTGTGCGAGGAAGCTCGTTTCGTGAGCGGACCCGCACCGGCGCGTGTCTTTGATCCCGTCACGGTACGCGAATCGCAGGACTCGGACGTCGCGGCGATCCAGCGGATCTACAGTCATCATGTCTTGACCGGGCTCGGGTCCTTCGAGGAGACGCCGCCCTCGCCCGACGAAATTGCCCGCCGGCGACGCGAAATCCTGAGCCATGGACTTCCATATCTCGTCGCCGAGAGCGGCGGCCACATCCTGGGTTACGCCTATGCCGGACTGTTTCGCCCGCGCTCGGCGTATCGCTATTCGGTCGAGGATTCGATTTATGTGGCACCCGACGCGCAGCGGCGGGGAATTGGCCGACGGATGCTCGACGAGCTGATCGAGCGTTGCACCAAGCTTGGTTATCGTCAGATGGTGGCGGTCATCGGTGATTCGGCGAATCACGGATCGATCGGCGTTCATAAGGCTGCAGGATTCGCCGACGTCGCCCGGCTGCCGGCGGTTGGTTTCAAGTTTCGCCGCTGGGTCGATATCGTGATGATGCAGCGGGCCTTGGGGCCCGGGCAGTCGACCTTGCCGGAGCGCTGACGCGGCTTGGCGCGGGGCGAAAAAAAAGGGCCGTGACAGGCACGGCCCAAGTTTAGGGAGGAAACGCCCAGGAAACGGCAAGGCCGTTTCCATCGGCGGCATCGCAGATGCCGCAATGCAATAATATTTGCTGCGGCGCAAAAATCAAGGCCAAAATCGCGCCCCGCGGGCCGTCCGGATGACCCGGATACTAGGCTACTCAGATATACGTTTCAGATAGTTAGGGCAGGTTTCCGGCCGCAATACGCGGCAAAGGGTGGATAACTTTGTTGATCTATGTTTTGTTGCAGGCGCGTCGCCGAGCGGTGACGGGACAAGGGATGGGGGATGGCGGGGGAAGCGTGGGTTCGCACGTCGCGTGACGGCGCCGGGCTGGTGCTCGCAGCGGGCGGCCGCTGGCAGCTTTCGACCAGCCCTGCCCTTGACGCCGAACTCGGCCGGCTCGACGTCGCCAACGTCCGTCAGGCACGGCTCGATTTGTCGGCCATCGAGACTCTCGACACGGCCGGCGCGTGGCTTCTCTACCGAACCCAGCGTCGACTCGAGCAAAATGGCGCGACCGTCGAGATAACGGGCGCGGCACCGCACAATGCGGCGCTGTTGCAGCGAATGGCGCCGCGCGAGCGCCGCTCGCTGCTGCGCCCGCAGGTTTCGCCGTTGCGCTTGATCGTCGAGCGCGTCGGAGCCGCCGCCGTAACCCAGGCTTACGAAGGCCGCGACCTTCTGAACTTTTTCGGGTTGGTTTGCGTGACCGCCGCGCGCGTTCTGGTGCAGCCCGGCCGCGTGCGCTTTACCTCGGTCGCCGCGCATATCGAACAAGTCGGTTTCAATGCAATGCCGATCGTGGGGCTGCTGTCGTTCCTGATCGGCATCGTCCTTGCCTACCAGGGCGCGGATCAACTGCGGGCGTTCGGCGCCGAAATCTACACCATCAACCTGCTCGGCATTTCGGTACTGCGCGAGATCGGCGTATTGCTGACGGCCATTTTGATCGCCGGACGGTCCGGCAGCGCATTCACCGCCGAAATCGGCACGATGAAGGTCAACGAGGAAGTCGACGCGATGCAGACGCTCGGCCTCGACGTGACGGAAGTGCTGGTCCTGCCGCGCCTCCTGGCGGTCATCATCGCGCTGCCGCTTCTGGTGTTCTTCGCCGACATGGCCGCCCTCGCTGGGGGGGCCTTGATGTCGACGATGGCGCTCGGGTTTGCGCTCCCGCAGTTCGTCAACCAGCTCCACATCGCCATTCATTTTTCCAGCTACTGGACCGGCCTCGTGAAAGCCCCCGTGTTCGCCATGTTGATCGGACTAGTCGGCTGTTATGAAGGGCTGAAGGTCGAGGGCGGCGCCGAAAGCGTCGGGCGCATGACAACAAAGGCCGTCGTCGTGTCGATTTTTCTGGTGATCGTGGCGGATGCGATCTTCTCGATCCTGTTCTCCTGGCTGCACGTGTAGGTGAAGACGCGATGACCGCCGCCGACGATACCCCCATCATCCGCGTCCGCGGCCTGATCACTCGCTTCGGCGCCAACACGATCCATGACAGGCTCGATCTCGACATCCGCCGCGGCGAAATCCTGGGAATCGTCGGCGGCTCGGGGACTGGAAAATCGGTGCTGTTGCGCACCATCCTCGGGCTCAAGCACCCCGAGGGCGGAACGATCGAGGTCCTCGGCGACCGCCTCGACCGATTGTCTCCCGCGGCGCGGCGCGCCATTCAACGGCGCTGGGGCGTCTTGTTCCAAAATGGCGCGCTATTCAGCTCGCTGACCGTCGCGCAAAACATCCGCGTGCCGTTTCGTGAGCATACCCACGTGCCGACGAAACTCGCGGGCGACCTGATCCGGCTCAAGATCCAGCTGGTGGGGCTCGACCCCGAGACCGGAGTGAAGCTCCCCTCGGAGCTCTCTGGCGGCATGAAGAAGCGCGCGGCACTTGCCCGGGCGATAGCCCTCGACCCCGAAATCCTGTTCCTCGACGAGCCGACCGCTGGCCTCGACCCTATCGCGGCCGGAGATTTCGACCAGCTCATCCTCGACCTTCAGCGCAGCCTCAAACTGACCGTCGTAATGGTCACGCATGACCTCGATTCGCTGGCCACGATCACCGACCGCATTGCCGTTCTTCTCGACAAACGTATTATGGTAGGAACGATGAGCGAATTGATGGCATTGCCACATCCTTGGATCCGGGCATATTTCCACGGCCCGCGCGGGCGCGCCGTTGTCGCCCACCATCGATAATCCATGGAAACGCGCGCCAGCTACCTGATCGTCGGCGCCTTCGTGCTGGCCCTGATCGCCGGCGCATTTGGCTTCGGCTTGTGGATCACGCGCGCCAACCTGCGCGACACGAACGTGATCTATTACGTGAACTTCACCGGTTCGGTCAGCGGGCTGCAGGTGGGCTCGCAGGTTCAGTTGCGCGGCGTGCCGGTCGGCAGCGTGAGCGACATCGCGATCGACGAGCGCAACATCGAGTTGATCCAGGTGACCGTCGCGATCAGGCCCGGCACGCCGATCAAGACCGACACGGTGGCTCAGCTTCAGCTGCAGGGTATCACCGGACTGAGCATCATCCAGCTGTCCGGCGGCACGCAGGATGCCCCGCCGCTGGAGCCGGCGCTCGGCAAACGACGGGCGGTGATACCGTCGGTCCCCTCACCGCTCGAGCGGGTATTCGAAAACGTCCCGGAGGTCACGGCACAGGTCGTCGAGCTCGCCGAGCGATTGAATTCGCTGCTGAATGATCAGAATCGCCAGGCAATCGCTGACGTTCTCAACCACCTCGACACGTTCACCGGCTCTCTCGCCGAGTCCCGCCAGGACGTAACAAAGCTCCTGCATACGCTGCCCGAGGTCGCCACCTCGCTCGGCGAGCTGGCGACCCAGCTCAGCAGTGATTCGCACCGCCTGGCGGGACGCTCCGAAGAGGCCGCCACCGCGCTCTCGCAGACTGCGAAGGACATCAGCAAGATGGCGACGGAGCTCGGGAACTTGGCTGCCGACAATCGCACTGCCGTGCATGATTTCGGTCAGTCCGGCCTGTACGAGCTGTCCCAGTTCCTCAGCGATGCGCGCGTGTTGGTGAACACGCTCAATCGCCTGGCCGAAGAGATGGAGCGCGACCCGGCGCGGTTTCTGTTCGGCGATCAGCAGAAAGGGGTCGAGCCGCGATGAAACGCCGGACTTTTATCGGCTCCGCGATGACGGTGGCGGCGGCCGCCCTGCTGACCCGATGCACTCTGCCGGGCAGCGGCGAGCCGCCACAGCTCTACAAGGCGACACCGAAGACCACGTTCGATCCGGCCCTGCCCTCCGTCGAGTGGCAACTGGTGGTCGACCGGCCGGTCGCTTCGGCAGGGCTCAATTCCCAGAAGATCGCGTTGCAGCGAAGTGCCGTGACGCTCGACTATTTCGCGCACGCGAACTGGACCGACACCGCCCCGGACCTGATCCAGAGCCTGCTGATCGCGTCGTTCGAGGCCACCGGCAAGATCAGGGCCGTGTCTCGCGAATCCACCCAGCTGCGCCCGGACTACGCGCTGCAATCCGAGCTCAGGGATTTCCAGGCGGAATACGATGCGGCGGGCCGGCCGCCTCTTGTCCGTGTCCGGTTGAACGCCAAACTCATCCGCATGCCCGAGCGCGCAATCGTCGCCGACACGACCGTCGAACGGACGGCGCGAGCGGAGGGAAGCGATATGAGCAATATCGTCCTGGCATTCGACGAAGCCCTGGGCGAGGTCATGAAGCGGGTTGTCGAGTGGGCACTGAAGGCACCCGGGACGACGGCCCGTCCCGGCCGGCCGGGTCTCTAGTTGCGATCTGAAGAACGCGGGGCTAGACGGCCTTTGGTTGCGGACGCGGCTCGGCGGCGGACCTGGTCGCGGCCCGGAAGCGCGACCGCAGCGCCGCCCAGGCTTGTTCGGATTCCGAGCGGAGGCGCCCTGTCAGTTCGACGGCCTCGGAGAGCTCGCCCGCCTTGCATGCCGCCTCAATCCGGCGCGCCAGCCGTTGCACGCGCAGAATGCCGAAGTTTCCCGAGGTGCTGATCAGGTCGTGCGCCGCCTGCGCCAGCGACGCGGTGTCGCGATTGGCCGCGGCAACCTCCGCATCGGTCAGAAGCGCTGCAGCCCCGTCGAGATAGGCGTCGATCAGCCCGTGGAACTCGGCATCGGGCACTTCGCCGGCGAGACGCCCAAGCGCGGAATCGTCGAAGACCGGCAGGTCCGCATCGGCCACGGCGCCGGCCGGCGGACGGGTCAACGTCACGCCCGCCTTGGCCCCGGGGCGGATCCAATGCTCGACGACCCCGAGAAGCTGCTCGCGATCGAACGGCTTCGAGACATAGTCGTTCATCCCGGCGGCGAGATACTGCTCGCGCGCCCCCGCCATCGCATGGGCGGTGATCGCAACGATCGGCACACGGCCGCGTCCATCGGCGAAGGCGCGTATCTTGCGTGTCGCCTCGATCCCGTCCATCGACGGCATCTGGATGTCCATGAGGATCAGATCGTAGTCGTTGCGCCGGGCCGCTGCGACTGCCTCGACGCCGTTTGCCGCCGTGTCGACGGTATAGCCGGCGCGCTTGAGCTGAATGAGAGCCACCTGCCGGTTCACTTTGTTGTCTTCGGCCAGCAGGACGCGTCCAGCTGCGACGGACCCGGTCGATGGCGCAAGCGCGGCAGCTGGCGTCGGCAACTCGGCCCCGAAGAGCCGCGCAAGGCTTTCCAGCAGCACCTGGTGGCGCACCGGCTTTGGTAACGTCGCGTCATAACGCGGCCGTCCCGCCTGGGGGACGTCGACCGAAGCGACCAGGACCAGTTTCGCCTCCTTATAGCGCGGATCGCCTCGCAACCGTTCGGCCAGCATGTCCCCCGACATCCCGGGCATCATCTGATCAAGGAGTACGAGTTCGTAGGGTTCGCCGCGCTGCCAGGCACGATCCATTTCCGCCAAAGCAGCGAAGCCATCCTCCACCGCCGTCACACGCATGCCGCTGCCCGTCAGGCGAAGATCCATGATGTGGCGGTTCATCTCCGTGTCGTCGACCACGAGGACCTTGCGACCGCGGAGCTGCTCCGGCGCCACCTGCCGCTTGACGACGGACGTCCGCACAGGAGCCAAGCGTGCGGTGAACCAAAACGTACTCCCTTTCCCCGGCTCGCTGTCGACTCCGATTGTGCCGCCCATGAGCTCGACCAGCTGCTTGGAGATGGACAAGCCGAGACCCGTTCCGCCGAACCGCCGCGTGATCGACTGGTCCGCCTGAGTGAATTTCTGAAACACGCCGTCGCGCGCCTCCTGGGAGATACCGATGCCGGTATCGATCACCTCGAAGCGGATCAGGCCGCCAAGCGCGTCGCGAGAGTCCGGCCTAACCTCGACCGCCACGCACCCGTAATCCGTGAACTTGATCGCATTGCCGATCAGATTGAGCAGCACCTGCCGCAGACGCGTCGGATCGCCCGAATAATCCTGGCGAACGGCCGGGTCGATATAGGCGGCGATGTCGATCTTCTTCTCGCGGGCGCGAGACGACATGAGATCGACGACACCCTCGACGAGATTGTGGAGGTCGAACTCGATACTCTCCAGGTCGACCCGGCCCGCCTCGAGCTTGGAGATATCCAGAATGTCGTTGAGGATCGCGAGCAGCGCCTCGGCCGAATCGCGGACCGTCTCGGCGAACTGCTTTTGCTCGGGGGTGAGCGCCGACTCGAGAAGCAAGGCGTTCATGCCGATGATTCCATTCATCGGGGTCCGGATCTCATGGCTCATATTGGCCAGAAAGTCCGATTTGGCGCGGCTCGCCGCATCGGCCGCGGCGCGCGCCCGCTCGGCTTCGATTCGCGCGACGTTCAGCTTCTCGGCCGTCAAGGCGAGCTCGGCGGCCTGGTGCTCAAGGCGCGCGCGCGCCTGCTCGAGGTCGATCTCGCGCCGGCGCGCGACCGAGACGTCGATGTAAGTGGTGACGAACCCCCCGCCCTTGAGCGGAGTACGACGAATTTCGATGACCTGCCCGTTGGGCCGGCGCCGCTCGAACTCGTGCGGGGTCGGATCTATCGCGCGTTCGACCCGCTTTCGGACCTGGTCTTCGATGTCGCCCGTCCCATACTCGCCGCGTTCGGCGCTGTAGCGGATCAGCTTTTCGAATGGGTCACCCACCTCGAGCATCCCGGGCCTGAGGTCGAACACCTCGAGATAGACGTGGTTGAAAGCCATGTGCCGCAGGTCGGGGCCGACAAGGCTGACGCCGATCGGAAGGTTGTCGATCAGCGTCGAAAAAATCTCGGTCTGCCTAGCCAACGCCGCGGCCTGCTGCTCGAGTCTGACGCGTGCGTCCTCCAGGTCGCGCTCGTGCCGGCGCCGCTCGGTGATATCGGCAAAGGTCGCGACGAAACCGCCGCCAGGCAGCGGCACGCGCACGACGTCGTGAACGCGACCATCGGGAAATACCGTCTCGGTCCTCTCGGCCTTGTCGGCCGTCAGCAGCGCCCGGCGCTCGCGCATCACGCCTTCCACCGACGCGGCCGGCCCAAAGGCACCTTGCTCGACGTTGTACCGGACGATGTCCTCCAGCGGGACGCCCGGCCGGAACAGCTCGCGGGGCGCGCCAAGCAGTTCGGGATACAGGCTGTTGTAGGCCATGATCCGCAAATCGGAATCAATCAGGCTCACCGCGATCGGCAGATGTTCGATCAACGTCGAGAAGATCTCCATCTGGCGTTCGAGTGCGCGCTCCGCCTCGATCTGGCTGGTCACGTCGCGGGTCGTGCCGCGGTAGCCGGCAAACCGGCCCCCCGCGTCGAAAACCGGCTTCCCGCTGACATTGATGTATCTGGGCCTGCCCCTCAGGCGGACGGCCATGATGAAGTCGCGGAACGGCTGGCGCTCGGCGACTGCCTTCAAATGTGCGTCCCAATTCGGATTGCCGGGATCATGGTCGCGCGTGATGTCGAGCCGCGGGGCTCCGATCCGGCTCGCCGTCGGCACGCCGGTGCCCTTTTCGAAGCCGTCCGAAAGATAAGAGATCCGGTCGTTCGCATCCGATTCCCAGAACCAGTCGTTGGACGCCTCCGCCCAATCCGCCATGCGCGCGCGCGCCGCCTCCGCTGCCGCCTGGGCATCCTTCAATTCGGTCAGGTCGGAATGAATGCCAACGGTGCCGCCGTCGCGGGTCCGGCGTTCCGAGACGCGGATCCACCGGTTGGCGCTTCTCTGCAGCACGGGTGCGCCGGGATTGCGGTGCGCCTGCAGCCGCCGCTCGACAAACGCTTCCACCTGGTCCGGCGGCACCTTGAGCTCGCCGACCCGGATCGCCGCCCGCAAAACCTCCTCAAAGGTGATCCCTGCCTTCGATGACAGCGGATTGTAAGTACGCAACTCGGTGAAGCGGCGGTTACACATAACGAACCGGTCCGCCGAGTCATAGAGCACGAACCCGTCGGCCAGTGCATCGACCGCGTCCTGGAGAAGAGCCGCCTGGCTGCGCGCCTTCTCTTCGCTCGCCCGCAATGCGAGGTCGGCGGTCGCCACCTGCATGAACAGCCTGCGCACGAATATGAGCAGGATGAGAATCGCCACGAGTCCGGCGCCGGCCACACCGCCGACAAGGATCGTTTCCCGCCGCCAGTCGGCCAGGACCACCGAGCGGCTGATCGACGGGTTTACGATCAGCGGATACCCCGTCACCGCGCGCGGCGCGTAAAAGCGCGGCTCTGTGTCGAAATTTCCGGTCAGCTCGAACGGCTCCCCGGCCGTCCACATCTGACCGCGAAAAATGGGGCCGTCACCGAAATACGTCCCGATCGCAGTAGCACTCTCCGGGTAGCGGGCCAGCACGGTCCCGTCCGAGCGAAGGAGCGTGATCGCCATGCCGGCGGTCGCGGTGGCACCCTTGTAGACCGCCTCGAAATAGCTCGGATCGAGGCCGACATTGAGAATCCCGGCAAGCGAGCCGTCCGGCCAGGTGATGCGCCGGCTCACCAGAATCAGCCATTCGCCGCCGGCGCGCGCTTGCACAGGCTTGTCGATCCGATCTTCGCTCGTCGGATTGTCGCGAAGCGCGGTGAACCACTCGCGATCGCTGAGATCGATATCGGGAACGGGGAACTCGCGCGACGAGACGATCGTGTGTCCGTCGGGACCCACGAACGTGACCTGCTTGATCTGCGGCGCGCCCGCGATCTTCTCGCGGAACATCAGGTGGACCGCGCGGCTGTCCATGCGGCCGCTGAAGTCCAGGACCTTCAGTCGCTGGTCGATCGCATCGAGAATAAGGTCCGCACTTTGAAACGTCCTCGCCGTCTGCTCCACCAGCACGGCACCGAGATTGGTGAGGTCGTGCTTGGTGTCGGCGATCGTCGTTCGCTGCAGATGCCAGATGAATGCGCCGGCGAGAGCCGCGATCGCGACCATGACGAGACCGCAGAACAGCAGCAGCAGACGACGCGGGTCGAGGCGCCCACCGGGAATGCGCGCAACCTGCGTCGTCGCGCCCGCCAGCGCGGTCGCGGAATCCGGTGCCAGTTCATGCATGGCGTCTAACGGCCCCGTGGCCGATCCTGGCGCTCCCCCGTCTGTTCCCTGACCCCTACCGGAGATTCGTTAATTAAGCGATAAGGCCATAGCTGTAAGCTACTGGCAAACCATACCAAAATGCTGCTTTGTTTAGTAGAGGTGCTGGCCTCCGGTAACGAATATTTCGGATCCGGTCACATAACCGAAATCCGGCTCGCACAGGCGGAAGATGACCGCGGCGACCTCCTCGGATGTGCCCATCCTCTGCATGGGAATGCGCGTGATCAGCGGCTCGTATTCGGCGCCGATCATCTCGGTTTCGATCTCGCCCGGCGCCACCGCATTGACCCGGACGCCGAGCGCCGCCAATTCGACCGCCATCTCCCGCGTCAGCGCTGACAGCGCCGCCTTCGAGGTGGAATAGGCCGATCCGGCAAACGGATGGCTCGAATGGCCGGCGATCGATGTCACGTTGACGACGGCACCTTTGCCTCGACCAAGCGAGCCCGCGAACCCACGGACCAACTCCAGGGCGGCGAACACGTTCAATTCGAACACGGATCTCCACTCGGTGATCTCTCCGTTCAGCACCCCCAGGCGCTCGCGGTAGGGCGTCTTGGGCGATACCCCGGCATTGTTCACGAGCGCATGCAGCGGCGCCCCGCCGAGCTTGGCCTCCACCTGTTCAATGAACCGGACGCGCTCGCCCGGTTGCGCCAGATCCACCGTGAAGTGGTCGCTCCAATTCGGATCGCGGCGACACTCGGCGGGCACCCCCTCGCGCGAGCAGGTGAAGATGCGCCACCCGGCGTCGCTGAACCGCTTGACGGTCGCATGCCCGATACCCCGGCTGGCCCCGGTCAGTACAAGTGTTTTGCGGTCGGGCATGGCGGGACCGTCCCAGCCGTCAGTGCGCCATCAGGACCGGCAACGTCGTCCGCGTCAGAACGTGCTTGGTCACGCTTCCGTAGATGAGTTGCCGAAGCCGGCTCTGCGTATAGGCACCCATCACCAGCAGCCCCGCACCTTCCCGCTTCGTCCAGGCCAAGAGCTCGCTTCCCGCCGTCGGCGTGATCTGAAGCGGATCGCGCATCTGGGCGCGCACGCCGTGCCATGCCAGATATTCCAGGAGCGAGTCCGTTTCCGTGGGCTTTCCCCCGGGGCTCGATGCCACGACGATGACCTGTTCGGCCGCCCCGAGCAGCGGCAGCGCAGATGAGACGGCGTGCGCCGCCTCGGCACTGCCGGTCCAGAAGATCAGGGCCGGCGTACCCACGATGGAAGACTGTAGCGGACCCGGCGGCGCCACGATCACAGGCTTGCCCGTATCGAACAAGGCGGTCTCGAACACGACGATCGACGCTCCGGAATCGTCTGCCGGCGGGCGTCCCACGATGATGAGATCGGAGACGCGCCCGTAGCGCGCGATGCATTCCTCTTCCGTGCCGGTCTCTTCGCGCCAGGCGACGGTCGCACTGGCTTCGCTGCCGGGTCGCGGCGCGACGATAAGTCCGCTGGTGGCGCGCCACGCATCGAACGTCATCTTGGCTTTTCCGCTGCGAGTACCGGAGTCGCGCTCGGCTGCGGCCATGATCTGTTCGATGAGAACACCCGACGCGCCCTCTCCCAGGAACGGTATGGCATCCCGCGGATCGCCTTTCACATGCAGCGCATCGACATGCGCATTGAATCGGTGCGCCAGCGCCGCGGCAATGCCAAGCGCCGCATTATCGGTGTCCTGGCCCGTCACCGCAGCCAGAATGACCTTCAGTGCCATATCGGCCTCCTCTGCCCTGTTCTCAACCTCCTCGTTCGTCGCGAGGATGATTGGCCGCTGTTACGGCGGTAGGCAACTGTAGCTCCGAGGCGCAAAACGGTCCAGGTGACGTAAGATGGTCGCCTAGCCGGCCGCAAACGTCCGCCGCGCTTCCTCGATGCCGGCCGGGTCCTGGTGGATGATGACCTCGGCATTCGGAAACTCATTCAGAATGCTCCGCTCGACATCGTCCGCGATCTCATGCGAGCGCTGCAGCGTCATACCGCCATCCATTTCCAGGTGGATCTGGATGAAGACGTCCAAGCCCGAGGATCGGGTGCGCAAATCATGCACCGCGCGGATTTCGGGATGGCGCAGGGCGATATCGCGGATCCGTGTCCGGTCGCGGTCGGGCAACTCGCGGTCCATCAGCCGGTCGAGCGCTGCCTGGACGATGTTCCAGGCGCTGTACAGGATGTATCCGGCGATCGCCAGGCCGAACAGCGGGTCCAGCGCCGGCATACCGAACTGTTTCGACAAGAACAGCGACACGATCACGCTGACGTTCAGGACCACGTCGCTTCGATAGTGGATCGCGTCGGCGCTGATGGCGACCGATCCGCTCAGCTTGATCACGTGCCGCTGAAAGGCGACCAGCAGCAGTGTCACCACGATCGACGCCGCCATGACGACAATGCCGACCTCGCCGTTCACAACCGGCTGCGGCTGGGCCAGCCGATGTAGCGCCTCCAATCCCAGCAACACGGCCGACCCGGTGATAAAGGCCGCCTGGGCGAGCCCCGCCAGGGACTCCGCCTTGCCATGGCCGAACCGATGCTCCCGGTCCGCCGGCGTCAAAGCGTGGCGTACGGCGAGCCAGTTGATCGCCGACGCCGCGAGATCGAGAAGCGAGTCGAGCATGCTCGACATTACGCTCACGGAGTCGGTGACCACCCACGCCACGGCCTTGGCAACGATCAGAACGATCGCCACCGCCATGGCGGCACGGGTGGCGGCCCTCATCAGCCGCGCATGCGCCGGTTCGCCGGAGTGGGTGCCGGAAGTCTCGTGCGGCGAATTTGAAGCGGTCATGGATAGAGTTTGTCTGTCCGCCACCCGCCGCGGTCGCGCGTGTACACGAGCCGGTCGTGCAGCCGGAACGGGCGATCCTGCCAAAACTCGATCCGCTCCGGCTTGACGCGATAGCCGGACCAGAACGCAGGGCGTGGAACGCTCCCGAGCCCGAATTTCGCGGTATATTCCGCCACCCGCCTCTCGAGCGCGAAGCGGCTCTCGAGCGCCCGGGACTGCCGCGAGGCCCAGGCGCCGATCTGGGCGCCGCGCGGGCGGCTGGCGAAGTAGGCATCGGCGTCTGCGTCCGAAACCCCGGTGACCGTGCCCTCGATCCGCACCTGGCGGCGCAGCGACTTCCAATGGAACAAAAGCGACGCCCTTGGATTGGCCGCCAGGTCGGCCGCCTTTTGACTTTCGAGATTCGTATAGAAGACGAATCCCTGCTCATCGACGCCCTTGAGCAGCACCATACGCGCGGAGGGCTGCCCGTCGGCGCCGACGGTGGCGAGCGCCATGGCCGTCGGATCGTTCGGCTCCCGCTGGGTTGCTTCCGCGAGCCATTCGCGAAACAGCACGAGCGGATCCGTGTCCGGGGCGCTCGATCTGTCCAACTGCGGCGGTGCTGGATCCGACATCTTGAGGTTTCCGTCGTGCAATAGCATATGCGAGGGCGGCCGGCGCATTATAGCAAGCCAATCGCGGCCGATAGAGGCCCCCCACGGCGCCCACGCGTTTTAGAGGCACACACCGCTCCCCGGAACATGTAAAATCCGATTATGCGTGATCCCTATGAAGTCCTCGGCGTGCGCCGGGACGCGAGCGCCGACGACATCAAAAAGGCGTACCGACAGCTCGCCAAAAAGCTCCACCCCGACCTGAACCCCGGCAATGCCAAGGCGGCGGCACAGTTCAAGGACGTCTCGGCGGCCTACGACCTGCTCTCCGACGCCGACAAGCGCGCCCGCTTCGATCGCGGCGAGATCGACGCAAGCGGTGCCGAAACGCGCCCTCGGTCGTCGTATCGGAGCTACGCGGAGAGCCCCGGCGGCGCGAAATACGGCGCCGGCGCCGGCTTCGATCCGGGTGACATTTTCGAGGACCTGTTCGGCCGCAGCCGGGGCTGGGGCCGCAGCAGCATCAAGACGCGGGGCGCCGACGTCTCGTACGAGTTGACGGTCGACTTCATCGAGGCAGCCAACGGGGCCAAGAAGCGTCTCACCCTCCCCGACGGCCGCACCCTCGACGTGACGATCCCGGCCGGGGCCGAGGATGGTCAACAGCTCCGGCTTCGGGGACAAGGCACAGCCGGGCTGGGCGGCGGCCCCTCGGGCGACGCGTATATCGAAATTCACGTCGCCGATCATCCGCTGTTCAAGCGCAAAGACGCGGATATCCATGTTGAGCTGCCGGTCACCCTCACGGAAGCCGTGCTCGGCGGCAAGATCACGGTGCCAACCATCGACGGACCGGTGACCATGACCGTGCCCAAAGGCTCGAACACCGGGAGCACGTTGCGGCTGCGCGGCAAGGGCGTGCCGGCCAAAAAAGGGGGGCCGCGCGGCGATCAGTACGTTCACCTGCAGGTCGTACTGCCCGACCCGGCCGATCCGGCCGTCGAGAAATTCGTCGGCGAGTGGAAGCGCGACTACGACGTGCGCGGCAAGCTCGGCCTTCCCAAGTAGCAGGAGCGCGGCGATGAAGACGCTGATCGAGGTCCTCGCCGAATTCGATCTGTCGCGCGAGGAGCTGCTGTTGTGGATCGAGCGCCGTTGGGTTCTGCCGCTGGCCCAGGGAAATGACTACGTGTTCGGCGAGGCGGATGTCGCGCGGCTGCAGATGATCGTCGAGTTGCACCGGGATCTCGCCATCGACGACGAGGCGATGTCGGTCGTGCTCGACCTCCTCGACAAGCTCTATGGGCTGCGCCGGCAGATGCGCGACCTCCTCGCGGCGGTGGATGAGCTCCCCGAGGCGCATCGTGAAAAGCTGCTGAGCCGGATCGGCCGCGTTCAGGATCAAAGGGACGAGTAACGCCCTTCCGCTGGGCGCGATTTGTAAAGGCGCCGCTTTCGTGTAGGATGCCCCAAGTTTCACAGGCGGCCCCGATTTTCCAGCAGGAGCATGGACTTAGCATGACCGACCCTCGCCCTCTGATGGCCGGCAAACGAGGCCTCGTCATGGGTGTGGCCAACGAGCGCTCGATCGCCTGGGGGATCGCCAAGGCGGTCGCTCAGCACGGCGGCGAGATGGCGTTCACGTATCAAGGGGACGCGCTGGAGAAGCGCGTGCGCCCGCTGGCGGAGAGCGTCGGGTCGAAGCACGTGCTGTCCTGCGATGTGACCGACACCGCCAGCCTCGAGTCCGTATTCAAGACCCTCGCCGCGAGCTGGGAACGGCTCGACTTCGTCGTGCATGCGATCGCGTTCTCCGACAAGGACGAGCTCAAGGGCAAATACGTCGACACGTCGCGCGACAATTTCCTGCGCACGATGGAAATCTCCTGTTTCTCGTTCACCGACGTCTGCCGGCGGGCGGCCCCGCTCATGACTGAAGGCGGGAGCCTCCTGACCCTGACGTATCTCGGCGCCGAACGGGTCACGCCGCACTACAACGTGATGGGCGTGGCCAAGGCCGCCCTCGAAGCGAGCGTGCGCTATCTGGCCGTCGACCTTGGCGGCCAGCGCATACGAGTCAATGCGGTCTCCGCCGGCCCGATGAACACGCTTGCCGCGCGCGGAATCGGCGATTTCAACTACATCCTCAGGTGGAATGAGCTCAACTCGCCGCTTCGCCGCAACGTGACCCTCAATGAGGTCGGCGGCGCCGGCCTGTACCTGCTGAGCGATCTCGGCAGCGGCGTCAGCGGAGAGGTCCATCACGTCGATTGCGGGTACCACGTGGTCGGGATGATGTCCGTCGACGCCGCACCCGCCGTCGCCGAGATGCTGTCGAACTTCAAGCCGAGCCGCTGACCGTCGGAGAGCGGAATGTCGAGCAACAGCTTCGGCACCTTGTTCCGGGTAACCACCTGGGGCGAAAGCCACGGGCCGGCGATCGGCTGCGTGATCGACGGGACGCCGCCGCGCATCCCGCTCAGCGAGGCCGACCTCCAGTCCTGGCTGGACCGGCGCCGGCCGGGTCAGTCGCGGTTCACGACGCAGCGTCGCGAACCGGATCGCGTCCGCATCCTGTCCGGCGTTTTCGAAGGCCGCACCACCGGCACGCCGATCTCGCTCGTGATCGAGAACGAAGACGCCCGGTCCAAGGATTACGACGACATCAAGGACCGCTTCCGGCCGGGCCACGCCGACTACGCGTATTGGAAGAAATACGGACTCCGCGACTACCGGGGCGGCGGACGCTCGTCGGCACGCGAGACCGCGATGCGGGTCGCGGCCGGGGGAGTGGCGCGGAAGGTCCTCGGGGATTCAGTGACGATCCGCGGGGCCCTGGTCCAGTTGGGCGCGCACAAGATCGATCGCGCGCGATGGGATTGGACGGCCACCGAGGACAACCCGTTCTGGTGTCCCGACCGTCAGGCGGCACAGGCCTGGGAAGGATATCTCGACGAGGTGCGCAAAGCCGGTTCGTCTTGTGGCGCCGTGATCGAGATCGTGGCCAGCGGCGTACCCGCTGGCCTGGGTGCGCCGATCTACGGCAAGCTCGACGCCGATCTGGCCTCGGCGCTGATGGGCATCAATGCGGTGAAAGGGGTTGAGATCGGCGCCGGTTTCGGAGCGGCCGAGCTGTCCGGGGAGGACAATGCCGACGAAATGCGTATGCAGGCCGGCCAGGTCGCATTTCTCTCGAATAACGCAGGCGGCATCCTGGGCGGGATTTCGACCGGCCAGGACATCGTCGCCCGGTTCGCGGTGAAGCCGACCTCCTCGATCCTGTCACCGCGACGGACGGTGACGACCGATGGCCGTGACGCGGAGATCTCGACCAAGGGACGTCACGACCCATGCGTTGGCATTCGCGGGGTTCCGGTCGGTGAGGCGATGGTCGCATGCGTCCTCGCCGACCACCTGTTGCGGCATCGGGGCCAGTGCGGCTGAGGCGCCAGCGAAAACGTCCGGTCCGCCGAACAAGTGCTAGAATGCGTCCGAATCGGGGGCAATGCTGGCACTGCAATCCGTCGTCGGAATTTTCACGCTCCTCGCGATCGCCTGCGTGATCAGCGAAAACCGGCGCGCCGTGTCATGGCGGAACGCTGCCGTCGGGCTCGCGGTCACCTTCGTCCTCGCACTGTTCTTTCTGAAGATCCCGCAAGCTGAAAAGGTATTTTCGGCGGCGAACGATGCCGTGACCGCGGTCGCCAACGCGACGCGGGCGGGCACCTCGTTCGTGTTCGGCTATATCGGCGGCGGCCCGCTGCCCTTCGACCCCAAGACGCCGGGCAGCGCCTACGTCTTCGCGTTCGAGACATTGCCGATTGTCTTGATCATGAGCGTGCTCACGACTTTGCTGTTCTACTGGCGGGTCATGCCGCCGATCGTGCGCGGCTTCTCATGGCTCCTGGAGCGCACCATGGGCGTGGGGGGCGCGGTCGGCCTGTCGACCGCAGCCAACATCTTCCTCGGCATGGTCGAGGCGCCGTTGTTCATACGTCCTTATCTGGCGCAGCTGTCCCGAAGCGAGCTGTTCGTCGTCATGACCGGCGGGATGGCCGGGGTTGCCGGCACCGTCTTCGCGCTCTATGCGACCATTCTCGGCCCGGTCATCCCGGACGCCGCCGGCCATATCCTCGTCGCTTCGGTCCTCGGAGCGCCGGCCGCGATCCTGATCAGCCAGATCATGGTCCCCGATGTCGTCGACCGCAAAACGGTCGGCGATCTCGACGCCTCGGTCGAGCAGGTCGCGACCAGCACCATGGATGCGATCGTCAAGGGCACGGCCGCGGGGCTGGAGCTTCTCCTCAACATCGTCGCGATGCTGATCGTCCTCGTGGCACTGGTTCATCTCGCCAACCAGGTCCTCGCCCTGTTGCCCGACATGGCCGGCGCGCCGATCTCGTTGCAGCGGCTTCTCGGCTACATCATGGCGCCGGTGTGCTGGCTGATGGGCGTTCCGTGGAGCGAAGCGTTCACCGCCGGCAGCCTCATGGGGATCAAGACGATCCTCAACGAGTTCATCGCGTATCTGCAGCTGGCAACCCTGCCCCCCGACGCGCTGACGCCGCGCTCGCGCGTGATCATGCTGTATGCGATGTGCGGCTTTGCCAATTTCGGCAGCCTCGGCATCATGATCGCCGGCCTCGCCACGATGGCCCCGAGCCGCAGAGCCGATATCGTCTCGCTGGGCGTCAAGTCGATCGTGTCGGGCACGCTGACCACCTGCCTTCTGGGTGCCATTGTCGGCGTCCTGGAATAGCGGAGTTCCCGGCTCACGCCGCCTTGCGCGCGGCGATCAGGAATTCCTTGTTGCCCTCGGGCCCAAGAATCGGGCTTTCGGTGATGCCGCTCACGGTCCAGCCCTGGTGCTGTAGCCAGGCCGCGATCCGCTCGCAGACCTCGCGGTGAAGGGCCGGATCACGGACCACCCCGCCTTTGCCGACGCGATCTTTTCCGACCTCGAATTGCGGTTTGATCAGCGCGACGAGCCAGGCGCCGTCCCTGCCGCGCGCCAGCGGCGCCGGGAGGATGGTCTCGAGGCCGATGAAGCTCGCATCGCAAACCACCAGATCGACCGGCTCCGGCACATCGGCAACGGTCAGATGGCGCGCGTTGGTCTTTTCCAGCACCACCACCCGCGGATCGTTGCGCAGCTTCCAGGCGAGCTGCCCGTGTCCCACGTCGACCGCGTAGACTTTCTTCGCACCGCGCGTGAGAACGACATCGGTGAAGCCGCCGGTCGAGGCGCCCACGTCCAGGACCACGAGCGCTTTCGGGTCGATCGCGAAGTGATCGAGCGCATGTGCGAGCTTGAGCCCGCCCCGCGACACCCAGGGATGATCCGCACCCCGGACCTCGAGAGGGCGGTCCGTCGCGACGGGCATGCCCGGCTTGTCGAGCCGCGTGGTGCCGGAGAAGACGACCCCGGCCAGCACGAGCGCCTGGGCTTTGGTGCGGCTTTCCGCCAGCCCGCGTTCGACGAGCGTCTGGTCGAGACGCTGCTTTGAAGGAGGCGTCAGGCCCTCGCGGGGCGCGACGACGGTGTGGCGTTGCCCAAGGCCGCCAAGGCCGTCGAGACGATGTGCCTAGCGTCGAGGCCGACGCTCTCGTACTGCTTGGCAGGTGCGTCGTGGTCGATGAACCGGTCGGGCAGGATCATCGGCCGGATCTTGAGCCCGGCATCGAGTGCGCCTTCGGTGGCAAGCAGCTGCATGACCTGGGCGGCGAATCCGCCGATCGCACCCTCCTCGAGCGTGATCAGCACCTCATGCTCGCGCGCCAGACGCAGCACGAGATCGCGGTCGAGCGGCTTTGCAAAGCGGGCATCGGCGACGGTCGCGGACAGGCCTCGCGCTCCGAGCTCCTCCGCGGCCTTGATGGCCTCGGCGAGCCGCGTACCAAAGGACAGCAACGCGACCTTGGTCCCCTCGCGCAGGACGCGGCCCTTGCCGATCGGCAGCGCCGCCCCACGCGCCGGCAGCGCAACGCCGGTCCCTTCGCCGCGCGGATAGCGCAACGCCGAAGGCCGGTCGCCGATCGCGGCCTGCGTCGCCACCATATGGACCAGTTCTGCCTCATCGGCAGCAGCCATGATCACAAAATCGGGCAGGCAGCCGAGATAGGTGATGTCATAGGAGCCGGCGTGGGTCGCGCCGTCGGCGCCGACGAGGCCCGCGCGGTCCATGGCGAAGCGGACGGGGAGCCGTTGGATCGCCACGTCGTGCACGACCTGGTCGTACCCGCGCTGCAGGAACGTCGAATAGATCGTGACGAAAGGCTTGATCCCCTCGGCCGCCAGGCCGGCGGCGAAGGTCACCGCATGCTGTTCGGCGATGCCGACGTCGAAGCACCGCTTCGGAAACTTCTTCTGAAAGAGATCGAGGCCGGTGCCCGATGGCATCGCTGCCGTAATGGCGACGATTTTCTCGTCGCGTTCCGCTTCGGCGATCAGGGCCTCGGCAAAGACCTTCGTGTAGGTCGGTGCGGCCGGCTTGGGCTTGACCGGCAGCCCGGTCACGCCGCTCGAGCTGGTCACGAGATCGAACTTGTTAACCGCGTGATACTTCTCGGCGGATTCGGTCGCGAACGGATGCCCTTTGCCCTTCTGAGTCACGACGTGGATCAGCACCGGGCCGGGCTCGGTCGAATCGCGCACGTTCTTCAGGACGGGCAGCAGATGGTCGAGGTTGTGACCGTCGATCGGGCCCACGTAAAAGAACCCGAGCTCTTCGAAGAGCGTGCCGCCGGTCACCATGCCGCGCGCGAATTCCTCGGCGCGCTCCGTCGCCATCTTGATGGCGCGGGGAAACTTCTTCGCCATCGAACGGGCGAAGTGGCGGAAGCTCCGGTACGGCTTCGAGGAGATGAGGCGCGACAGGTAGGCGCTCATGGCCCCCACCGGCGGCGCGATCGACATGTCATTGTCGTTGAGGATGACGATGAGCCGCGTGTCCATGGACCCGGCGTTGTTCATCGCCTCGTACGCCATGCCGGCGCTCATCGCACCATCGCCGATCACGGCCACGACGTGGTTCTTGCCGCCCGCGAGATCGCGCGCCACGGCCATGCCGAGGGCCGCCGAGATCGAGGTCGAGCTGTGCGCGGCGCCGAACGGGTCGTACTCGCTCTCCGCGCGGCGCGTGAAGCCCGAGAGGCCGCCGCCCTGGCGCAACGTGCGGATCCGGTCGCGCCGCCCGGTGAGGATCTTGTGGGGATAGGCCTGATGGCCGACGTCCCAGATGAGGCGGTCGCGCGGCGTGTCGAAGACATGGTGCAGGGCGACGGTCAGCTCGACGACGCCCAGCCCTGCTCCGAGATGCCCGCCCGTCCGGCTGACGGCATCGATGGTCTCGCGCCGCAGCTCGTCTGCAAGTTGCTTCAACTCCTCGGCCGAGAAGCCGCGCATATCGGCGGGAATGTGAACGCGATCGAGCAGCGGCGTTGCGCCGGAGTTATGACCCATCTGATTCATGAGATGCCCGACTCGGCCGACAGTTGGAAGGCCTTTTTCAATGGTTTAGCTGCGCCGGTCAACCACCCAGCGCGCCAGGTCCCTCAAAAGGTCGGCTTTTTCGGCAAATAAATCAAGATGCTTGGCGGCCTGGTCGGCGAGCATCCGAGCCTGCGAACGCGCCCGTTCCACCCCCAAAAGCGACACAAAGGTCGCCTTGCCGCGCGCCGCATCCTTCCCGGTGCGCTTACCGACCTCCTCGGCCGACCCCTCGGCGTCCAGCAGATCGTCCGCGATCTGAAACGCCAGCCCCAGGTCATGCGCATAGGCGCGCAAGGCCTGCCGCGCGGGCATCGGAGCCTTGCCCAGGATAGCACCCGCCTCGGCCGAGAAGGCGATCAAGGCGCCCGTCTTGAGCCGCTGCAGCCGGGTGATGCCGCCGATGTCGAGCGGCGTCTTCTCGGCGAGAAGATCGAGCATCTGCCCGCCGACCATGCCCGCGGCACCCGCGGCCTCGGCCAGTACCAGCACGAGCTCGGAACGTACCATCGGATCGCCATGCGTCGCGGGGTCGGCGAGGACGCGGAAAGCCCGGGTGAGGAGCGCGTCGCCGGCCAGAATGGCCGTCGCTTCGTCGAACTGCTTGTGCACCGTGGGGCGCCCGCGCCGCAGGTCGTCGTCATCCATCGCCGGAAGATCGTCATGCACGAGGCTGTAGCAATGGACCATCTCGATCGCCATGGCAGCGCGCATCGCGGCACTGTGGCCGACCGCGAACAGACCTGCGCTCTGAAGCACCAGGAAGGGCCGCATCCGCTTGCCGCCGCCCAGCGTGGCGTAGCGCATCGCTTCCATGAGCTGCTTTTCCGGCCCCTCGGGCAGCGCCAGCTGCGTTTCGAGGGCGGCTTCGATCTCTTTCGCCGATGAGGCGAGGGCCGACTGGAGACGGACGCTCACATGATCCTCGGCTACCGGAGGTCCGTGGGCTCGGCTTTGGCCTCGCCGTTGGTGCCGAGCATGATCTTGTCGATCTTCATCTGCGCCTCCGCGAGTTTGTTCTCGCAATGCCGCTTGAGCGCCGCACCGCGCTCATAGGACTTGATGGCATCATCGAGCTTTCCCTTGCCGCCTTCGAGGTCACGGACGATGTCCTCGAGCTCCTTCAGCGCCTCTTCGAAGCCGAGCTTCGCGACATCCGGCGGAATTGACGTTTCGGCCATGCGACTCCCCGTTGCGGGGCGAGTTTAGGGAAGCTCCCGTGCCGCCACAAGTACAGCGCGCGACCGCTCTCAGCCGCGATAGGCCGGGTCTGGCTGGCTGAAGAACGAGTGCAGGATGTGATAGACCATCCGGTAGTTCTTCTGCTGGAAGCTCGCGTGCGAGATGCCGGCCATCACCGTAAACTGCTTGTCGGGGTTCGGCAGCCGCTTGAAGAACTCCGTCAGGTCCTCGAAGCTCGCGATCCCGTCCCACTGGCCGCGCATGATGAGCGTCGGGACGGATATTTTCTCCGGGTCGACGACCGGGAGCTTCGAGCACATATCGACATAGGTGCCGGTGGGCATCGAGTCATCGAGGGCAAGGATCTGATCTGCGAAAGCGTCGATCACGCCCTCCTCGGCCGTTCCGGGGTGATCGCGGTTGAAGATGCTGTGGACGAACGCGCGATCGATCGGCCGGCGGTTCTTCGCCAGGAATTCCGGCAGGCGCTTGCGCCGCTGCTCGAGCGTGGGGCTCCCCTCGCCGGTCCACACCATCGCGTCCAGCGCCAGGCGGCTCACCATCTCGGGATGGCGCTGCGCGAACAGGGCGGCGCGCAACGCCCCCGATGAGATGCCATACACGAGCAGCGGCTTTGCGCCGCGTAAGGACCGGATATATCGCGCGGCGGCATGGCAGTCGTCGGCGCCCTGCGAGATATCGGCATTGTTCGGGCGGTCCTTTGTCGACCGTCCATAGCCCTCCATGTCGACGCACCACGTGTCGTAGCCCTGGCGCGCGAACCAATCCATGACCGAGGAGTCAGGCCGGCCCGGAACTTTGAGGTCGAAGGTCGGCTGGGAGGCCATCGAAGAGCCGTGCACGAACAGCACGATGCCTTTGGCGCGCTTGGGATCGCCCAGGTATTTCTCCCACAGGAAGAGTTTGACCTCGCCCTTTGTCGTCCAGTGCTCCTTGCCGACCACGCCCGACGTTGACGGCCGCCGCGAGACCGATTTCGTGCTGCGCGCCCGCAACGGCTTCCGGACGACCGTCTTCTTTCGGGCACTCGATTTCTTTTTCTTCGTCTTGATCTTAGGCATCATTCCCCCTCGTCTAGGCGGCCATCAGTGCTCGAACGTGAGCGGCGGTCGAGGCCGCGAGGGCCCCGAGGTCATAGCCGCCCTCGAGGGCAGCTACGATGCGTCCCTTGGCATGCGCCTCGGCCACCTCGGCAAGGGCCGCGGTCACCCACTCGTAATCGTCCTCGTGGAGCATCAGGCTCGCCAGCGGATCATCCTCGTGCGCATCGAACCCGGCCGAGACGATGACGAGCTCGGGCGCGAACTTGTCGAGTGCCGGCAGGATCTTGCGGGTGAACGCGTCGCGGAATTCCACGCCGCCGCTATGAGGGCGCAGGGGAGCGTTCACGATGTTTCCCACGCCGACTTCGCGCTCGCTGCCGGTGCCGGGATAGAGCGGCCATTGATGGGTCGAGGCGTAGAAGAGGTGCGGGTCGCGCTCGAACATGTGCTGCGTCCCATTGCCATGATGGACATCGAAGTCGATCACGGCCACCCGCGACAGCCCGTGCGCCGCACGCGCGTGCAGAGCGCCGACGACCACGTTGTTGAACAGGCAGAACCCCATGGCGTGCGCGGCCTCCGCATGGTGCCCGGGCGGACGGACGGCACAGAACGCATTCCGGGCCTTGCCGGTGCAGACCGCATCGACGGCCGCCACCACCGCACCCGCCGCACGCAATGCCGCCTCGCCCGACCCGGGGCTCACGGCCGTGTCGCCGTCGAGGTGCTGATGTCCCTCGCTCGGAATGGTGCTCATCACCTCCTCGACGTAATCGGCGGGGTGGCACAAGGTCAGGTGCGCCGTCTCGGCACGCGGTGCCTGCATGCGCTCGAGGCCTTTGAATTCGGACTCCGACAAACCCGCGAGCACGGCTTTGAGGCGGTCGGGCCGCTCGGGATGGAAGGCGCCCGGATCGTGTTCGATGCAGGCCATGTGCGTGACAAGCAGCGTGCTCATGGGCGTCCTCGTGTCTGGCGTCTTTTTTCGATTCTGTCAGGGGTGGTTCCGGGCGACAAGCTGGCTAGTCGACATGCGCACCGGACCGTTTGATCACGTCTGCCCATTTCGTGATCTCCGCGGCGATGAAGGCCCGAAACTCCTCAGGCGTGTCCGTCGTCACGTCGAACCCCTCTTCGGCCAATTTCGCACGAACATCCGCACCCGCCGTGGTCTTCAACAGAGCCGCGTTCAGCCGGCCCACGATGTCGCGCGGCGTGCCTGCCGGGGCGAAGAGCCCGAACCACACCTCGGACGTAAAGCCCGGAACCCCCGCTTCCGCTATCGTCGGGACATCCGGCAGGCTCTGCCAGCGGGCGGCGCTCGTCACCGCCAACGCGTGCAACCTGCCCGCCTTCACGTACTGGAAGACCGAGGGCGCGGATGCGAACATCAGTCCGACCTGCCCCGCCAGGAGGTCGGTCGTTGCCGGTGCCGCACCTTTGTAGGGAATATGGACGATATCGGTGCCGGTCATGAGCTTGAACATCTCGCCGGTGAGATGCGCAGCCGACCCGCTCCCCGAAGAGGCATAGTTGAGGTTGCCGGGCCGCGCCTTCGCGTACGCGATCAACTCGGCAACCGAATGCATCGGCAGATTGGGGGCGACCACCAGGATGTTCGTCACCGTCGCCGCAAGACCGATCGGCGCGAAATCGCGCAATGTCGCATAGTGCAGATTGGGATAGAGGCTCTCGTTCGTCGCGTGCGTCGCGTTGTTCCCCATGACGAGCGTATAGCCGTCGGGTGCCGCTCTCGCGACGAACTCCGACCCGACCGTTCCGCTGGCACCCGGCCGGTCGTCGACGATGAACGGCTGGCCTAGAGTGTCGGACAATCTTTGTCCCAGCACGCGGGCGAGGACGTCCACCGGGCCGCCTGCCGGGTACGGCACGACAAGATGCACTGGCTTGTCGGGGTATTGTGCCGCGGTCGCTGGTCCACCGGACATAAGGACGAGCGCGCAGATGGCCAACAGGCGCCATCCGCATCTTCTGCGTGGCGCCGCGGGCTGCCTGCTCGCGCGTTGGGCGGAAGAGCTCAGGCGCCGACCTTTTCCCGCGCGGTCGGCGGCAATGGGGCCTTGACCGGCTCGCAATAGAGGGCGTGCAGGGTTTCCATGATGGCACCGGCCTCGCGCCCGGCCAGCGCATAGTAGATCGTCTGTGCGGCGCGGCGCGTGGTCACGAGTCCGTCGCGCCGCAAGCGGGCCAAGTGCTGCGACAGCGCCGATTGGCTGAGCGAGATCAGACCCTCGAGCTCGCTGACCGAGCGCTCGCCTTGCGCCAGATAGCACAGGATCAGCAGACGCCGCTCATTGGCCATGGCCTTCAGCAAGGCGCTGGCTTTGCGCGCGTTCTGTTCCAGTTCGGCAGCGGTCATGGGGCGCGTTCCACCCGGGCGGCACAGGAAGAATATCATATGAACCCGCCCGTAGAGCGTCAACGGCGCGGGACTGGAGGCTCCGGCGAAGGAGATTGACCGGGTGCCCGTGAATGACCACGTATCCACGTATACTGTCGCGCCGGTGTCGGAGGTGCCGTTCATGAAAGGAAGATTCGCTGCGCTTCTGATCGCGTGCGCCGCCGCATGTGGCGCGGCGGCCGGCGCTCGCGCGGACGACCAGAACGACACGTCTCCGGGCACTGCCTATGCCTCGTCATTCATTCCGGTTCCGGCGGGCACGCCGATCAACGTCCGTCCCTGGGACAACTCGGCCGAGAACCAACGCGTGAAGCTGAGCTTCACGGACGCCCTGCATCGGCGCGGCGTTCCGCTCACTGAGGGCGGCGCGACCCTCATGTTGAACTTCGAAACCGAGGTCCAGAGCCTGGCCGTGCCAGGGATCGGCATGGGGCAAGTACGAAATGAGTCGCGTGTCCGGATGGATATCCAGGACAACCTGCTGGGGGGCCGTACCGAGACCGGGGGCGGAACCACGCGCTACATCCTGCGCGCCACTCTCGACGATCAGCAAAGCGGCCAACGTCTCTGGCAAGGCGAAGCGAGCTACACGGGTGCCGTCACGGACGAAACCGCCACCTTCGCCGCCATGGCGCCGGTGCTCGTCGACGGGTTCGGCCAGACGGTGCACCCGAAAAGCTTCCGCATCCGGTAGATCGCCGCAAGCGGAAATTGACGCAGATCAAAGTCGTGATCGGCGCGGCGTGCTAGCAATTTCCACTCACGATCGGCGGAGTGAGGACCATGAGAGCATTTTTGGTTCTGGCCACTCTTACACTCATCAGCGCGGCCTCTCCGGTTCGCGCGGAGGACGGAGAGGGCAACGCGCCGGGGGTCGCTTATGCTTCGGCTTTCGCGCATGTCCCGACGGGCGTGCTCGTCGATGTGCGCGCATGGGACGACACCAGGGACAACGCCCGCATCAAATCGAGTTTCACCGAGGCACTCAATCGGCGTGGCGTTCCGCTGACCGATCGTGATTCGGCGCTCACGCTGAACTTCGAGACCCGCGTCGAGAGCCTCGCCGATGGCAGCAATGCAAAGACCCGCTATATCCTGCGCGTGACACTCGACAACCAGATGACCGGCCAACGGCTCTGGGAAGCGGAAGCCAGATACACAGGCGCCATGGTGCAAGACGTGTGGGCCTTTGCGGCGATGGCACCGATCCTCATCGACGGATTTGGGAAAAATCTGCCGCCCAAGAGCTTTCGCATCCAATAGGTGAAGATGCCGCCGGATTGCGACGTCAGGCTCGGCGACATCACCACGCTCGCGGTCGACGCGATCGTGAACGCGGCGAACGAGTCGCTGCTGGGTGGCGGCGGTGTGGACGGTGCGATCCATCGCGCGGCGGGGCCGGACCTCCTGGTGGAATGCCGCGCCCTGGGCGGCTGTCCGACCGGCCAGGCGAAGATCACGCGCGGTTACAGGCTGCCCGCCAGGTACGTGATCCATGCCGTGGGCCCCGTGTGGCGCGGCAGGCTCCACGGCGAAACGGAATTGCTGGCATCCTGCTATCGATCATCGCTCGCCCTGGCGCGCGAGCGTGGCGTGACCAGCATCGCCTTCCCGGCGATCAGCACCGGCGTCTACCGGTTTCCGCTGGACCAGGCGGCAGATATCGCCGTCGGCACGGTCGCCGAGATACTCGAGGCGTCGCCCGGAATGAGTGTCATCTTCTGCTGCTTCAACCACGAGACGATGGTGTCCTACCGAACGTCTCTCGCCGCGAAGGGCACCCGGGCCTAAGAGCTCGCAGCGAGCCTCAGCCCGGCGATGCCGGCCACGATGCAGGCGATGCAGGCGATCCGCAGGGCTGTCCGCGGCTCGCCGAAAAACAGCATGCCGACCGTGGCGATCCCCGCAGCGCCGATGCCGGTCCACACCGCATAGGCCGTGCCCATCGGGATCTCTCGGGTGGCAAACGACATGAAGACGAGGCTCAGCCCCATCGTGGCCAAGGTAGCCGCCGCCCACCCCAGCCGCGTCAAGCCGTGCGACAGCTTGAGCTCGATCATCCAGCCGATCTCAGCGGCACCGGCAAGCAGAAGCCATATCCACGCCATGACGTGATCCGATTCGTGAGGAAGCCAGAAGCGTACAGGGCGGCGCCGCACCAAGCCAGGGCATGTGGCCGTGGTATAACCTGGCCTCAATGACACTTCGCATTGCACTCGAGGACGTCGTCCCGATCATCCGCCGCGTCGCCGAGGAACAGGTGCTGACGCGGTTTCAGCGGCTTGCTCAACACGAAATCCGTGAAAAGTCGCCGGGCA
>DATJPD010000080.1:0-2113 GCA_035506575.1 Alphaproteobacteria bacterium | reverse complement strand
GTTTCGAGGTAGCCGGGCGCGACGGCATTGACCCGCACGCCATGCGCCGCCCATTCGTGAGCGAGGACGCGCGTGAGCTGGGCCACGCCACCCTTGCTGGCCGCGTAGGCCGCCAACCGTGGATGCCCGCGGACGCTCGAGACGCTTGCCGCACTGACGACTGCCCCGCGACCCTGCGCCACCATGCGTTGGCCGATCTCCTGCGTGATGAAGAACAACCCCCGCAGATTGACCCCCAGCACATAGTCCCAGTCGGCTTCCGTAACCTCCAGGGCCAGCTTGCGCCGGTTGACGCCGGCGATGTTGCAGAGCACGTCCACGGCCGGCTCGCCCGCGAGCACGCGGCGCACGACCGCACGCGTGGCCGGCACATCGGCGATGTCGGCGACTTCGCCAGTGACGTGGCCGGGGTACGTCGCATCCAGTTCTTTGACGGCGGTTTCGAGGGGCATCGCCTGGGCGTCGAGCAGCATGACCTTGCGGGCGCCGGAGGCGAGAAACCCCTCGGCGGCAGCCCGGCCAATGTCTCCCGCGCCGCCCGTGATCAGGATCAATTGTCCGGCAAAGTCGAGCTGCACGGCATTCCCTTCGAACCTTCCCGCTGCCGGCCGGCTATTCCTTTTCCCCGCGCGCCAGGGCCACATGCGAGTCGGCCATCTCGTAGCCGGCGGCCTGGGCGCAGGCGGTGTTCAACTCGAGGGCGGCGACCGCCACACAGCAGATCTCGGCCAATCGCTTCACGTTCGCGTTGTCGTCCGGGCTGGTCCCGCAGCCGCCGCAGCCCATGAGCGTGAGGGCTTCTTTCGCGGTGCCGAAATTCGCGCCGCCGCCGATCGTCGCCACTTCGAGCGAGGGCATCGTCAGCATGAAGTGCAGTCCGCCCTCGATGGCATCGGCCTGTACGAAGGCGCTGGCCGACGTGATCACCTGAGCCAGGTCCTGGCCGGTGGCCGCAAAGAAGGCCGCCAGCGTGTTGGCCGCATTGACGTTGAAGCCGCCCAGGGTCCCGCTGAGGCAGGAGCCCAGATAGCACTTGTGGAAGACGACCCGCTCGACGCTGCGGCTGGTGACCCCCGCCTTGAACACCTGCTTGAGCACCGCGTCAGGCACGAGCACCTCGGCCTGGACGCTCTTGCCGCGGCCCAGCAGCACGTTCATGTGGCTGGCCTTCTTGTCGGTGCACATGTTGCTGCTGATCGTGATCAGCTTCCAGCCCGGCAACATGGCCAGGAGCGCCCGGCTGATGTCGGCGGCGGCCTTAGTCACGCCGTTCATGCCCATCGCGTCGCCGGTCTTGCAGACCAGGCGCAGCACCACCTTGGTCCCGAGCTGATAGGGTTCGATGTATTCCAAGCGGACGAACGGATCCTTGATTTCCTTGCCAAGCTGTTTCACGAGGGCGGCGTCCTCCACCACGCGTCGGCACAGGGCGCGCGCCGCCTCGATGTCCGGGGCCTCGATCATGGGGGCGCGGGCCATCCCATCGAACGTGACGAGCGCCTTCATGCCCCCCGCGAGGTTGATCGCCTTGATGCCGCGCTGCACGCCGGCGACGAGGGCGGCTTCGTTGGTCGCGAGCGGGATGTAGTACTCGCCCTTGGCAAATTCGCCGTGCACCGTCACCGGCCCGGCGATCCCCATCGGGATCAGCGCAGCGCCGACCTTCATCTCGATGCCGGTCAGCATGCCCGCGGCAGTCAGGGTGCCATTGTCAATCTGGCTGCGCTTGATCAGCGACAGCGGCACGCCCACCTGCGCCTCGATCAATTCACAGCGGATCACGGCCGCGTCCTGGCAGGCGTCTCGAACCCGTTTTGGATCGGAGCCGTACACCTGTTGGAACAGACAGGTCTCGAGGTCCTGCTGCCGGATCTTGCCGGCCGCGAACTGCTGCTTGATGTCGTCCCGCGTCGCCATGGTCTGGCTCCTTTTACCGGCTACTGACCGGTTACCGTGAACGAATACGTGTCAATGGTGTGCGTACGCGCTCAGACTCTTGGCGTATGCACCTGCCGCTTGGATCTTCTCACGATCAATGCCCGTCTCGATGCCCATACGGTGCAGCATCTCCACCAGGGTTTCCGTGGCGATATTGCCGCGCGCTCCCGGCGCA
>DATJPD010000079.1:0-22332 GCA_035506575.1 Alphaproteobacteria bacterium | reverse complement strand
GCCTCACGCAACCGTGAGCGCCCCCGGCGCCGCCGATACCGCAAGATAGCCCGCGTCCGATCGTGAAATTCCCGACTCCCGAGGAGGTTTCCGATGACAAGCCACTCCGATTTCTCCCGTCGCGCCCTGCTGGCGGCCGGGGCGGCCGGGGCCGCCGGCGCCTTCGCAGCCGCGTTGAGCCCGCGCTCTGCCGCGGCACAAGCCGCGGGTTCCAAACTGCGCATCGGGACCATCGGGTCCGGCCATATCGGTGGAACGTTCGGCGCGCTGTGGATCAAGGCCGGCCACGAGGTGATGTTCTCTTCGCGCCACCCCGAGGAGCTCAAGGACATGGTCCAGAAGCTCGGACCGCTGGCCAAGGCCGGGACCGTGCCCGACGCGATCGCCTTTGCCCAGGTCGTGTTCATCGCAGTCCCGTATGGCGCGATCCCGCAGATCGGCGAGCAATACGGCTCGACCTTCAACCACAAGATCCTGATGGATGCGTGCAACGCGGTGCCGGCGCGTGACGGGGCCGTCGCGGACGAGGTCGAAAAGAACGGCATCGGCGTCACGACGCAGAAATATTTCCCGAGTGCCCGGGTCGTCCGCGCGTTCAACACGCTCGGCTATATGATCTTCGAGAAGGAGGCACACCGGGCGCCGCCGCTGCTTGCGATCCCGATCGCGGGCGACGATCCCGAGGCCGTGCGGGTGGCAGAGGGCCTGGTGCGCGAGGCGGGTTTCGATCCGGTGCTCGTCGGCAAGCTCGCCGACGCTCGCCGGTTCCAGCGCGGGCAGCCGGGCTACGGCCAGAACGTGACCGCGCCCGAGTTGAAGAAGACACTGGGCCTGCCGTAAACGCCCAATCATGACCGTCGTCCTACAACGCTGGCTCGCCCGGGTCGTCCCGGCGACCCCGCAGGAGCGCGCCGCGGCCCTGTGGTCATTCGCCTATTTCTTCACCCTGCTCGCCGGCTACTACGTGCTGCGGCCGCTGCGCGACCAGATGGGCATCGCGGGCGGCGTGCGCGCGCTGCCGTGGACCTTCACCGCGACCTTCCTGACCCTGCTGGTCGCCCAGCCGCTTTACGGCGCCCTGGTGGCGAGGCTGCCGCGCGCCCGGTTCATCCCGATCACCTATCACTTCTTCGTCGCCAACCTCGCCGCGTTCTGGGTGCTGCTGCGCTTCGACGTCGAGACCGTGATCGTGGCCCGGATCTTCTTCGTCTGGGTCAGCATCTTCAACCTGTTCGCGGTCGCCGTGTTCTGGTCGTTCATGGCCGACCTCTTCACGGCCGACCAGGGCAAGCGGCTGTTCGGCTTCATCGGTGCCGGCGGCACGGCCGGCTCGCTGCTCGGCCCCGTGATCACGATCGGGCTTTCCAAGCCTCTCGGCCCGATGAATCTGCTGATCGCCGCCATGATCTTTCTCGAGCTCGCGGTGTTCTGCGTGTATCGGCTCGAACGCAGTGCAGGCGACGCAAGCCTGGGGCGAGCCGGCCCGCAAGCGGACGAGCGGCGCGTCGGCGGCAGCGCCTTTGCCGCATTTCGCGACATGATCCGCTCGCCCTATCTGCTGGGGGTGGCGGGGTGGGTGAGCCTGCTGTCGTTCGGCGCCACGATCCTCTATTTCGAGCAGGCGAATATCGTGTCGGCAACCGTCCGCGGCGCTGGCGCCCAGACCCAGTTCTTCGCCAGCATCGATCTCGCCGTCGGCCTCCTCACTCTGGCCACCCAGGTGCTCGCCACGGGACAGTTCCTGAAGCGGTTCGGCACCGGCATCGCGGCAGGAGCGCTGCCGGCCGTCTATGTGGTGGGGTTTGCCGTGCTCGCGGTGGCACCAGGCCTGGCTGCCGTCCTGGTGATCCAGGTGGTGCAGCGTTGGATGAACTTCGCGATCGCCAACCCGGCCCGTCAGGTCTTCTTCACGGTCGTCGGCCGGGAAGAGAAGTACAAGGCCAAGAACCTGATTGACGTCGTTGTCTATCGCGGCTCGGACGCACTGTACGGCTGGGTGTTCGACACGTTGCAGGCGGTCGGGTTGAAGCTCGGCGGCATCGCCCTCGTGGCCCTGCCCGTGTCGGGCATCTGGCTCTTGCTCTCAGCCGTGCTGGGCCGCACCCAGGAGCGCCGCGCCGCGCGCATGGGGCTCGCCGCCCAGCCTGCGCATGGAGACTGACCCATGGCCCTGACCCGTCGCGATTTCGTAGGTCTCGCCGCCGCGTCGGTTCTGACGCGACCCGCCCTGGCGCAGATGGGATATCTCCTCACCCGTACCATACCGGCCAGCGGCGAGCGCATCCCGGCGGTCGGCCTCGGCACCGCATACGTGTTCGACAACGACACCGAGAAGACCCGGCGCGAGGCGGCCGAGGTCGTCAAGGCGCTCCTCGACGGCGGCGGCCGGCTCATCGACACCGCGTCCTCCTACGGCGAGGCCGAGGCGGTGCTCGGGCAGGTCATCGCCACGGCCGGTTCGCGCGACAAGCTCTTCATCGCGACCAAGCTGGAAGCGCCGGATGCGGCCGAGCTCAGGCGCTCGCTCAGCCGGCTGAAGACGCCGAAGGTCGACCTCCTGCAGTTCCACAATGTAAGCAACCCGCGCCAGTCGCTGGCGCAGTTCAAGGACTGGAAGGCCCAAGGGATCTGCCGCTACATCGGCATCACCTCGACCTTCCACGGCGAGTTCGGCGCCATCGAGGCGGTGCTCGGCCGCGAGAAGCCGGACTTCGTGCAGATCGACTACTCGATCGACGACCGCGAGGCCGAAAAGCGCATCCTGCCGCTCGCCGCCGAGGTCAAGACGGGCGTTCTGACCGCTCTGCCCTTCGGCCGCGCGCGCCTGTTCCGCGCCGTGGCCGGCAAGCCCGTGCCCGACTGGGCGCAGGGCTTCGCCGGAAGCTGGGCGCAGTTCTTCCTCAAATATCTGCTGGCGGACGACCGGATCACCGCGGTCATCCCCGGGACGTCGAATGCGGCCCACATGGCCGACAATCTGGGTGCGGCGCGCGGACCCCTGCCCGACCCCGACCAGCGCAAGCGCATGCTGGCGTTCGTGGAAAGCTTGTAGGCCCTATCGGCCCAGCATTCCGAGTGCGTGCGGCAGCCACAGCGAGATGGCCGGCACGTAGGTGATCAGCACCAGGAACAAGAGCATCACGAACAGCCAGGGCAGCACCGAGATCGTGAGCTCGGTGATGCCCATCTTCGTGATGCCCGCAGCGACATAGAGGTTGAGCCCGACCGGCGGGTGGCACAGCCCGACCTCCATGTTCACCGCCATCAGGATGCCGAGATGCACCGGGTTGATCCCAAGTGCCGCCGACATCGGGAACAGGATCGGCGCCATGATCAGGGTGATCGCCGCCGGGTCCATGAAGTTGCCCGCCGCCAGCAGCACGACGTTGGTCACGAAGAGGAAGGCCACGACGCCAAATCCCTGCGCGGTCATCCACTCGGCCATCGACTGCGGGATCTGCTCGGAGGTGAGCAGCCACGAGAACACCGCCGCGTTGGTGATGATGTAGAGGATCATCGCACTCATCGAGGCGGCGCGCAGCAGGACGCGCGGAACCTCCGTCATCGGCAGTTCCTTGTAGACGAACACGGAGATGACGAAGGCGTAGGTGGCGGCGACCGCCGCGGCCTCGGTCGGCGTGAACAGGCCCGAATAGATTCCACCCAGCACCAGGATGATCAGGAACAGGCCCCAGAAGCTCTCGCGGAAGGCGCGAAAGCGCTGGGCCCAGCTCGCCCGCTGCATGCGCGGATAATCGTTCCGCCACGCCCGATACCACGTCGTCATCCCGAGCAGGACCGCCAGGATGAGACCCGGGATCAGGGCGGCGATGAACAGCTGGCCGACGGATGCCGAGCTGACGATCCGGCCGTCCGGACCATGCGGCTCCATGCCGCTGGTGGCGACGGCATAGATGACGAGGTTGATCGACGGCGGAAACAGGATGCCGAGCGCCCCCGAGGTCGCGATCACGCCCGCGCCGAACCGCTGCGGATAGCCCTGCTGGACGATCGCCGGCAGCATGATCGAGCCGATCCCGACGACGGTCGCGACCGACGAGCCCGAAATCGCCGCGAACAGCGCGCAGGCAAGCACGCCCGCCAGGCCCAGGCCGCCATACCAATGACCGACCATCGACGTCGCAAAGGCGATCATGCGCTTGGCGACCCCGCCCGAGGTGAGGAAATTTCCGGCCAGGATGAAGAACGGGATCGCCATGATCTCGAAGCGGTCGAGGCTGGTGAACAGCTTCAAGCCCACCATCTTCGGATCGACGTCGCTCAGGACGAACAGGTAGGCGAGCACGGACAGGCCGAGCGCAATCGAGATCGGCATTCCGCTCGCCATCAGGGCCAGCAGCAGGACGAACAGGAGCGAGGCGCGCGTCGTGTGCGAGATGTCAATGATCCCGACCCTCGACAGGAAGCAGATGAGCAGGAGCGCCAGCGGGAGCCCGACGATCAGCGTCGCCGTGAGGCCGCTGAGACGCGGCTTGCCCAGCGCCGAAGGAGAGGCGACGGCCGTCATCGGATGAGCTCCGCGCCTTCGTCGAGCGCCGGCTCGCCGGCCGGCTCCGGCGCATGGGCGTGGTGCGGGACATGGCCGGTCCGGAGAAACCGCCAAGCCACCTGAAGGAACCGGAAGCACATCAGATACGAACCCAGCGGGATGCAGAGATAGATCATCCAGCTCGGCCATTCGAGCTCGGGCGACACCTGATCCGGGTCGAGCTCGTAGACATAGATGGCGCCGAGCGTGCCGATCACTCCGGTGAACAGCGCCCCGCAGAGCAGGGCGAACACCACCACCGGCTTGCGGGCGGACGGGCTGAGCCGGTCGACCAGGACATCCACGCCGACATGGATGCCGGTGCGCACGCCGAGTGCCGCACCGAACTTCGCCATCCAGATGAACATGTAGGTCGCCAGCTCCTGCGCCCAGGAGAGGTTCAACGACGTCAGGCGAAGGTACACCCAGTCAGACGCGATGTAGAGCCACGGGAGGCCGTGCAGCTTGGCCCAGCGCGCCAGGGTCGCCGAGTTGCCGGATCCATAGCGGTGGATCACGGCAACGAACGTGATGGCCGTGGCGGCCCCGATGAGGGCTGCGATCAGCCACTCCTCGAGCCGGTCGAGAAACTTGTTGAACATCACGGTGACGTTGCTGATCGCCGGATGGACGGACAAAACCGACCGTCCATCCGACGAGTTGGGCGGCGGCGCCGGTTACGAGGACGGCGGCGTGAAGCCGGACGCGTCGTAGATCTTCTGGACGAAGCCGGCCGGGAACCGTCCCTCCATTTCCTTGTGGACCGGCATGAGAGCCTTGATCCACTCCTTCTTTTCCGCATCGGTGAGGTAGTGGAACTCGGTCGTCCCCGCGGCCTTGATCTTCGTCAGCGCGTCCTCGTTGTCCTTGGCCGCGACCTCGTTGAAGAAGGCCGTGGACTCGTCGACCGCTTTCTGGAGGCCCGGCTTCACGTCAGCCGGCAGGCCGTTCCACCATTTGGAATTGGTGACCAGCGCATACAGCAGGCGGGTGTGATTCGAGACCGTCAGGTATTTCTGCACTTCGTAGAAGCGCTGCGTCTGGACGTTCGATGGGGTGTTGTCCTCGCCGTCGACCACGCCGGTCTGCAGCGCCTGATACAGCTCCGAGAATGCCATCGGCTGCGGGATGGCGCCGAGCAGCCGCGCCACCGCGTCCTCGACCCGCGACCCCTGGATGCGCATCTTCAGGCCGCGGAAGTCGTCGGGATGGATCAGCGGACGGTTCGACGTATAGACGCGGGTCCCGTTGTCCCAATACCCGACCGGCAGCACGCCCTTGGCTTCAAGCTTCTTGTTCATCTCCTCGATCATCGGGCTGTGGAACATCTGCTGGGCCCGCTTGTCGTCGACGAGCAGGAACGGCAGATCGAACACGTCGAATTCGCGCACGCCCAGAGGGCCGAACTTGGAGATCGACGGCGCCAGGAACTGTACCGAGCCGAGCTGCAGGGCCTCCAGCTCCTCCTTGTCCTTGTAGAGCGAGGAGTTGGGGTAGACCTCGACCTTCACCTTGCCCTGCGTGTACTGCTCGGCAAGCTCCTTGAACTTGAGGGCAGCCTTGCCCTTCGGCGCGTCCGGCGACACGACGTGGCTGAATTTCACGACGATGGGCTGCTGCTGAGCGTGGCCGACCGCGGGGGCCAAAAGCAGCACAGCCGCAGCTGCGGCAAGGAACCAGTTGCGCATGGACGCCTCTCCCTGTGTTCAGGCTCTTATAACGCGTACCGTGGCATCAAAGGCCGCGTGGGGCAAGTCCCATTCAGGCCCGTTTTTTCACCACGGCCGCGGTCAGTGCATCGCCGAGCCGCCGTCGACCAGCATGGTCTGGCCGGTCATGAAATCGCTATCGGCGGCGCATAGATAGACGATGGCGCCCAGCAGGTCTTCGGGCGTTTCCTCGCGCTTGAGACAGCGGCTGGCGAGGTTCGCCTCGACAATCGGCCGGGCACCCACCGGGTTGGTGATCACAGCCTCGCTCATGGTGAGGCCGGGAGCCAAGCAGTTGCAGCGGATGCCGTCCTCGCCGTATTCGCGCGCCACGACGCGGGTGAACGCGACCATCGCACCCTTGGACGTCACATAGTGCGCGAACATCGGCGTGCCCTTGAACACCGTGCCCGAGGCGATGTTGACGATCTTGCCGTAGCGCTGCCGCCGCATGATCGGCAGCACGGCTTTCACGCACTCGAAGGGGCCCCGGACATTGACCGCCATCACCCGGTCCCATTCCTCCGACGGGATATCCTCGAGCCGCTTCAGCTTCAGCTTTGCGAACACCGCGGCATTGTTCACCAGGCCCTGAATGCCGCCGAATGTCCGTTCGGCCGCCTGGACAAACCGGGCTACCGCGGCGGCATCGCTGACGTCGCACACCATGCCGATCGCCTCGCCGCCGGCTTGCTTGATCGCCGCGACCGTGGCCTCCGGCGGGTCCAGATCGCACACCGCAAGCCGGGCCCCCTCGGCCGCCAAGGCGCGCGCATACGCAGCCCCGATCCCCTGCGCCGCCCCCGTCACGATGATCGCCCGTCCATTCAACCGACCCATACGCTCCTCCTTCACTAATTCCGCCGGCGGCGCCAGTTGCCGCCCGCCTCGCCATCCACTACGGCCGCCGGATCCACTGTCTCTTCGCCCGGCACGCGGATGCGCGTGAACTTGGCCGGCGGCGCGTCGAGCGGCACGGTCGCGTCGATCCCCATCTTGGCGCCCACACCGTTGCGCGAGGATGGGTCGAGCTTTGAGCCCTGGCTGTTGGCGACCACCACCAGGTCGCGGTCGGCCTGCGAGCGCGTGGCGACCGCCCACTCGACCTCGCGCGGATCGTGGATGTCGACGTCCGCATCGACCACGACCACGTGCTTGATGTCGTAGTGGCCGGCGAACGCGCCCATGATGACGTTCTTGGCCTCGCCCTCCTGGCGCTTCTTCATTTGCACATAGAGGACATAGCGCCCGACACCGCCCATCGAAAGATGGACATCCAGCACGTTCGGGAAGCTGCGCCTGAGGTGTCCGAGCAACGTCGCCTCGCGCGGGATCGCACCCAGCAGGAGATGCTCGTTCGCTCCGCCGACGATGGTGTGGAAGATCGCATCGCGGCGCTGCGTGACGCGATCGATCTGTGCCACGTGCCGCTCCGCGCGCTCGCCGTAATATTGAGGGAATTCGCCAAACGGTCCCTCGAGAGCACGCTTTCCCGGCAATATACGGCCTTCGAGAACGATCTCGGCCGAGGCCGGCACGCGCACCGCGTTCGTCTGGCACTTCACCACGTCGAGCGGCCTTCCGTGCAGGGCGCCGGCCACCTCGAGCTCGTCGGCATCGAGCGGCAGGATCGCCTGCGAGGCAAGCGAAGTGAGCGGGTCGACGCCGATCACGATCGCGATCTCCAGCGGCTGCCCCGCCGCTTCGGCGATATCGAAGAATGCCAAGGTATGGCGCGGCAGCAGCAGGATGCCGAGCTGGTCGGGCGGATTCACCTGGCAGCGGTGGATCGAGACGTTCTGCTTGCCGGTGCGCGGGTTACGCGCGATCAGGAGGCCGGCGCTGATGTAGGGGCCGCTGTCGAGCTCGTTGTGCGTCGGGACGGGCAGCAGCTTCAGGAGGTCGACCTTGTCGTGCACGACCTCCTGCACCGGCGCCGACGCGACCTCGCGCCACGGGAGCGGGTTCGCGGCCGCATCGCTGAAGCGCCGCAGCATCTCGGCGTGCGGCACGCCCATGGCATCTGCGATCCATGTCCGCGTGCCCAGCAGGCCAGACACGACCGGAACGGTATGTCCGCCCGGCCGCGGGAAGAACGTCGCCTTCTCGCCGTCGAAATGGTTCGCGATCGCCGCCAGCTCGTACCGCAGCCCCACCTCGGGACGGATCACGGCAAGGCGGCCGTGCTCCGACAGATGATCCAGCCAGTCGCGCAAGGTCGTGACCGGGCCGGGCACATTGCTGCGAACCTCATTCCCCATCGCTCACGTGCCCTTGAACTTGGGCGGGCGCTTTTCGTGGAAGGCGGCGACACCCTCGCGGAAGTCGTCGGACGTCCGCAGACGGCTGTAGCCATGGCCTTCGAGCTCGATGGCGGTCGACAGCGAGGCGTCCTCGGTGTCGTTGAGCAGCTTCTTTGCCGTGCGCTGCGCCAGCGGCGAGAAGCCCACGAGTTCCTTCACCAGAGCGTCGGTCGCGGCTTCGAGCTTGTCGTCCGGAACGACCTCGGTCGCAATCCCCCAGTCGTAGGCTTGGCGCGCCGCGATGCGCTTCGAGCGCATCACGATGTCCTTGGTGCGCGTGATGCCGACGATCTTCTGCAGGCGCGCCGAGCCGCCCGAGCCCGGGATCTGGCCCAGCTTCTGCTCGGGCAGCGAGTACTGGCAGGTCTCGGACGCCAGGCGGAAATCGCAGGCAAGCGAGATTTCGAAGCCGACCCCGAAGCAGAAGCCGCGGTTGGCGGCGATCACGGGCTTCGCACAGCGCGCGGGTGCTGCGATGTTCCACGCGAGCTTCGAGACGTGCTCGGGCGACGCCTCCATGAAACCCTTGATGTAGCCGCCCGACGAGAAATGTTCGCCCATTGCGCGCAGCACGATGACGCGCACCCGCTCATCCTCGTCGAGCGCCTCGAACACGCTGCGGATCTGGTCGCGCTGCGGCATCGTGATGACGTTGAGCGGCGGCCGGTCGAGGATGACGTCGGCGCGCGACGCAGCCGCATCGACCTCCACCCGGAAGCCGTCCAGGTTCTGCAAGCGACTGTTCGTGGCGCTCATGGTTTCGCGTCCTGTGTCTCGAGTGATTTTGCCGGCTGGTAGTCGCCCTCCACCAGCTTCCGCCGCAGGAGCTTGCCCACCGGCGATTTCGGCACCGCCTCGACGAAGACGAAGCGGCGCGGGCGCTTGAAATTGGCGAGACCGGACTTGCGGATGAAATCGTCCAGCTCCGCCGCCGGGACAGGCCTTGCGCATTGGACGAAGGCGGCGACGATCTTGCCGAGCCGCTCGTCGGGAAGGCCCACCACCGCTACCTCCGACACCGCCGGATGCAGCGACAGGCAGCTTTCGATCTCGACCGGCGACACGTTCTCGCCGCCAGTGATGATCATGTCGTCGACCCGGCCGGTGACGAACAGATCGCCGTCTTTGTCGAAATAGCCGGTGTCGCCGGTGAAATACCAGCCGCCCCGGATTGCCTTCACGTCGGCATCCGGCCGCCGCCAGTAGCCCTCGAAGGACTCATCGCCCGCCAGCAAGGCTATGATCTCGCCCTCTTCGCCGGGGGCGGCCAGGTCGTCGGCCGTCTTCGCGTTGAGCTTGACCACGCGGATCATCTGGTTGATGCCGGCCCGCCCGGCAGACCCCGGTTTGGCAACGGCGTCCTGGTCGATGGTGAAGGTATAGACCTCGGAGCTGCCGTAATGGTTGACGAACAGCTTCGGCCGGAAGGCCGCCTCGAGGCGCTTGAGGAGGCCGTCCGTCATCGGCGCTCCCGCAAACCCGAGCTTCTTGACCGAGCTCACGTCGGTCCTGGAGAAATCGGGGTGCGCCAGCAGGTCGTGATAGAGCGTCGGCACGAGGTAGAGGTTGGTCACCCGCTCGCGTGCGATGAGCTGAAGCGCGGCCTTCACGTCGAAGCGCGGCAGGCACACGAACGCGCCGCCGATCACCGACATCGCGAGCAAGGAGCGCACGCCCATCGTGTGATAGAGCGGCATCACGCCCAGGGTGCGCTCGCCACGGGCGTAGAGGTTCTGCGCCACGTGGGCGACCGCCGCGGCGCGCTCGGCACCATGCCGGCGCGGCACGCCCTTGGGCCGCGAGGTGGTGCCCGACGTATAAAGCATCAGCGACCAGGCATCGGCGCCGACGCGGGGTGCTGCCTCGGGGGCCCGACTGTCCAGCATCTCGGCAAAGGCCGCAGCACCTTGGCCCTCCATGCCGACCGTCACCTGGGCGACCGACGTCGCCCGCTGTGCCGCCGCGACCGCGTCTGCTGCCACCGCCTCATAGACGAGCGCCCGCGCGTCGGCATTCTCCAGACAAAAATCGATCTCGTCGCCCTTCACCCGCCAATTGAGCGGCGTCAGGATCAAACCCGCGAACTGGCAGGCCCAGTGCAAGGTCGCGGCTTCCCAGCGGTTCTGCAGGATCGTGACGAGGTGATCGCCGGGCTTGAGCCCGAGCCGGTCGAGACCCGCGACCATGGACGAAATCTTTCCCAGCCACGCCGCGTAGGTCAGGCGTACGTCCCCATCGACGATTGCAAGCGCGTCCGGGTCGCGCGCGACGCTCGCGAGGAAGCTGGTACCGAGATCAAGCATTCGCCGGGCCCTCCGTCCCCGTCCGTAATTTCTTTTGCGCCGCCACCGCCGCCTTCATGATCGGAGCATAACCCGTGCAGCGGCACAAATGGCCAGCCAGGGTCTCGCGGATCTCGGCTTCCGCGGCGTCGGGCTTGTCCCGAAACAACGAATCCAGCGACATCAGGATCCCCGCCGTGCAGAAGCCGCACTGCAAGGCGTGGTGCTCACGGAAACTCTCCTGCAGCACCGACAGGCGCTCGGGTGCCGGGGCGAGGCCCTCCACGGTTTTGATATCCGCACCTTGCACCTGCACCGCAAGGGTCAGGCAGGCACGCGCTGGATGGCCATTGATCTGGACCGTGCAGGCCCCGCACACGCCGTGCTCGCAGCCGACATGCGTGCCGGTCGCGCCGATCACGTGGCGCAAGAAATCGGTGAGGAGCATGCGCGGCTCGGCCTCGCCTGCAGCCGCCCGGCCGTTCAGGGTGAAGCTCACTTGATGGCGGCGATCGGCGCTCAGGCGCGGCATCGCTGCGCCTCCTCGATCACCTCGCGGCCGATCCGCCGCACCATTTCGCGCCGATACCGCGCCGTTGCGTGCAGGTCGTCACGCGCGTCGAGGTCCCAGGCGAACTGGTTCAGCGCGTCCGGCAGACCCGGGCTGCCCGGCGCCGGCAGATCGCGCGTGACCGGCCGGTCGGCCACACCGCCGACTGCAAGCCGCGCACCGCGTTCGCCGACCACGGCCGCACAGGCGATGATCGCGAAATCGCCATGGCGCCGCGAGACTTCGCGGAACGCATAGCCCGTGCCAGGCTTGGCACACGGGAGCGACACGGCTTCGATGATCTCGTCGTCGGCACGTGCCGTCGCCATCATGCCGGTGAAGAACCCGGTGGCGGGCACCTGCCGCGCCCGCCGGCGCGAGCGCAGGTGAACGCGGCCGTCGAGGGCCACCAGCACCAGTGGCAGTTCGGCGCTCGGATCGGCATGCGCGACCGAGCCGCACACCGTGCCGCGGCTGCGCGTCTGTGCGTGGCCGACCCATGGCAGGGCCGCGGCCAGCAGCGGCTGGCGACGTGCCAAGTCGGCGCGCTGCTCGATCTCCACCTGCCGCACGGCCGCACCTATGCGCAAGTGCGACCCATCGTCGTCCACCCTCCGCCATTCAGTGACCGCCATGATGTCGACCAGCACGGCAGGCCTCGCGAGGCGCATGTTCAGCATCGGCAGAAGCGACTGTCCGCCGGCCAGCACGCGCGCGTTCGCCCCTTCGGCGTGCAGCACCTCCAGTGCCTCCGTAGCGCCTTCCGCGCGCACATAGTCGAATGCCGCCGGCTTCATGGCCGCCCCAGCAGGCGCCGGAGCCACGCCCCCACACCGCGCCGACGGCCCCCGGCCTGTGCGGCCAGCGCCTGAAAGAACTGGCCGATGATCACGCGCGCCGCCCCGTCCAGCAGTCGGCCGCCGATCGAGGCGACCTTGCCGCCGATGGCCGCCTCGTAACGATACGCGATCACCGTCCGGTCGGGCCCCTCCTCGCGCAAGGTGACGTGGCCGCGGCCGCGCCCGAAGCCGAGTACCCCGTCGGCGCCGCCGGTCAACGTCACCGCACGCGGCGGGTCGAGATCGGACAGAGAGATCTCCGCGCGATAGCGGCCTTTGACCGGTCCGATGCCGAGGGTCACATCGGCGCGGAACTGCGTGTCGGAGATCTTCTCGATGCCGTGTGCACCCGGCACGACCGCGAGCAACGTATTCGGGTCGAGGAGCATCGCCCAGATCCTGGCGGCGGGTGCCGCGACCGTCGCCTGCCCTTCGCCGAACAGCCGCCGCTCACCGGTCTTTGCAGGTGCCGCGGCCAGTGCCGTCGGACGGGTCTTCGGCGCCGGCTCGGGCCCATGAAGATGTTCGGCGAGGCGCGCCGGCAGAAGCGGCAGAGAAATATCGTCGAGATCGAGCGCATCGGCCACCGCATTGGCGATGCAGACCGGCGTCGACATGCAATTGCCCTCGCCCACGCCTTTGGCTCCCAGAGGCGTGAAGGGCGACGGAGTCTCGTGATGGAGCACAAGCGGCTCCGGCACCTCCATCACGGTCGGGATGAGGTAGTCCGCGAGCGTGCCGGTGAGAAAGCTGCCGTCCGCGGCGTAGGCGTGCTCCTCGAGCGTCGCCGCGCCCAAGGCCTGCGCGAACCCGCCCGTCACCTGGCCCGCGACCATGCCGGGATGCAGGATGCGTCCGCAATCGTGCATGGTCACGTAGCGATCGATCTTCACCTCGGCGGTGGTCCGATCCACCTCGACCGCGCAGATGTCGAAGATGAAGCCGTGGCACAGCGAGCTGTTCACTTCGTCGGCATCGGTGGGGGCGGTGAGCTCGGGCGGCGTCCAGAAGATCGTCTCGCGGATCGCGTTCTGAGTGTCGGCCGGCAGAGTGCCGGGCGCCCAGTGGCTCGCCGCCGCAAGGCGTGAGAACGAGAGCGCGTTGTCGGGATTGGCCTTCGCACGCACCTTGCCGCCCTCGAACAGCACCTCCTCGGCCGGCACGTTGAGCTGGGCGGCCGCGATGCGCGCAAGCCGCTCGCGCAGCCGCGTGGCGGCGAGGTGTGCTGCGCCCGCGACCGCAGGTGCAAAGCGGCTCGAATAATTGCCCGAGGCGATCGACCATGCGTCCTTCGCCGTGTCCATGTCGGTGATGACGCGGATGTCCTGGGGCCGCAGGCCCAGCGCATCCGCCACGACCTGGGCGAGCACCGTGCGATGGCCCTGCCCTTGCGGGACCGAGGCCACGTGCACGCTGACCGAGCCCACGGCATCGAGGTTGATCGTGGCCGTGGCCTGTGCGCCGTTCTTGGGGCCCGCCTTCCGCCGCTCGGCCGCGGTCAGCACCGTCGTGATGTAACCCATGTTCGAGACGCTCGGCTCGACCACGGCGGCATAGCCGATCCCGTACAACCGGCCCGCGGCGCGTGCCGCATCGCGCTTGCGGCGCAGCTCCGCAAGCCCACCCTGGTCGAGCGCCTTGGCCATAGTGGTCGGATAATCCCCGGAATCGAGCAAGGCGCCGGTCGCGGTGCGATAGGGGAAGGCGTCGGCCGGCACGAGGTTGCGCCGGATCACGTCGAGCGGGTCGAGGCTCAGGGTCCGCGCGATCCGCTGCACCAGGCGCTCGAGCGCGAAATAGACCTGGGGGCCGCCAAAGCCGCGATTCAGGCCGGTCGGCATCTTGTTGGTGAGCACGACGCGGTTGCGGATCGACACGTGGCGGATGTCGTAGGCGCCCGTCATGTTGCCGTGCATGCGGTAGAGCGTCGCCGGTTCCGGCGCCCGGAGATGCGCGCCGCAATCCTCGACCTGATCCCAGGCAAGGGCAGTGATGCGCCCTTCGTTCGTCACCCCCGCTTCGAGCCTGGTGAACCTGTTGGTGGCGCAAGCCGACGCGGCGAGATGCTCCAGCCGGTCCTCGATCCACTTGACCGGGCGGCCAGTCGCGCGCGCCGCGGCCCCCATCAGCACGATATAGGGGAAGACCGCCTGCTTGATGCCGAAGCTGCCGCCGGATTCAGGCGGCGTGCGCAGCCGCAGCCGGTTTCCAGGCACCTTCAGCGCGCGCGCGATCACCGCATGCAGGCTGAACGGCCCTTGGAAATTGGCGAGCACGTCGTAGGCGTCGATGCCGGGGTCGTATTCCGCGACCACGCCGTAGGTCTCGATCGGCGTGCAGGCGCTGCGCGGGTATTCGATCTCGATCGCGATGCGATGCGCCGCCTCGGCGAACGCGCGCTCGGGGTCTCCATAACGAAACGAACGGTCGCTCGCGAGGTTGCCGCCGAGCCCCTCGTGCAGCACGGGCGAGCCTCCGTCCAACGCGACGCGCGGATCGACCACCGCCGGCAGCGGCCGATAGCCCACCTCGATCAAGTCCAGCGCGTCCTCGGCACGGTAGCGGTCGCGTGCGAGAACGAGCGCCACCGGCTCGCCCACGTAGCGGACGCGCCCCACCCCAATCGGCCAGCATTCGACGGGCGCCTTGACGCCGACCACGAGGCTCGTCGTGAGCTTCTGGATGTCGGCGCCGGTCAAGACCGCGGCCACACCGGGCAGCTCGCGGGCACGTGCCGTGTCGATGCTTTCGACGGACGCGTGCGCGTGCGGCGAGCGCAGGATGGCCGCGTGGAGGGTCCCGGGCGGTGCCCCCAGATCGTCGATATAGCGACCGCGCCCGGTCAGCAGGGCCGCGTCCTCGACCCGCGGCAGCGATCGCCCAACCCAGGTCGGCGGAGCGGAGGTGCTCATCCGGAAGCGGCTAGTTCCAGTACGGGGGATAGCCGGAGCTCTTGGACTCGGCCTCGAGGCGGCGCAGCATCGCCGGCCATTCGAGCACGCCGTAAGGCCGTCGCGTGCCCGGCTGGTACATGTGCGCGGTGTGCTTGAGCACGTTGTCGGAGGGGACGATGAGCTCGGTGCGCGCAGCCATGGCGTCCACTTGCGCGCGGCAGGACATCTCCAGCTGGTACATCGTGTTGAACGCCTGCTGGATGGTCGGACCGCAGGTGAGGAGCCCGTGCGAGCGCAGGACGAGCGCGTCGTGCGGGCCGAGGTCGCGCACCAGGCGTTCGCGCTCCTCGAGATCGACCGCCGGCCCTTCGTAATCGTGATAGCCGATATGGCCTTCGAAGCGGATCGCGGTCTGGTTCAGGGGCAAGAGGCCGCATTTCATCGCAGAGACCGCCATGCCGGCGCGCGTGTGCGTGTGGATCACGCAGCTCACATCCGGCCGCGCCTTGTGGATCGCGCCGTGGATCACATAGCCCGACTTGTTGATCCCGTAATCGGTCTCGGGCTTCCACAGGATCTCGCCTTCGACGTCGATCTTCACCAGGCTCGACGCCGTGATCTCCTTGTAGAGAAGGCCGTACAGGTTGATCAGCAGATGCGGCGTACCGGGGATGCGCGCGGTGATGTGGTTGTAGATGAGGTCCGTCATCTCGTAGGAGTCGACCAGTCGGTAGCAGGCCGCGAGGGCGACCCTGGTCTGCCACTCCTCCGCGCTGACCTGGTCGCGGACAGATTTGAAATTCGTGCCGTAGTTCATCACTATTCCCGTCCCTCATCAGGACGTTTCCTAATGGCCTCGCAAAGTATCCCGCCGATCGTCCGTCCGCACAAGCGGCCGGCCTCCCCCCTCCTCGCCAACGCGGCGGACTGCCACATGCACGTGTTCGGTCCGTTCGACCGCTATCCGCTGGCGGCGCGGCGCAGCTATGACGTGCCCGATGGGCCGCTTGCGGCACACGAGGCCATGAAGCGTGACGTCGGTCTCGCCCGCACCGTGATCGTCCAGCCAAGCGGGTATGACACCGACAACCGGTGCACCCTGGCGGCCCTCGCCGAGCTCGGGCCGCGCGGCCGGGCGGTCGTCGTGGTCGACCCCGACATCGCCGACAGCGAGCTCGACGCGCTACATCGCGCCGGCGCCCGTGGCGTGCGCCTCAACCTTGTCACGCTCAAGACGCGCTACAACGATCCGGCCGGCCTGATTGCGACGTTCGCCAAGCGCCTGAAGCCGCGCGGGTGGCACCTGCAGCTGTTTTGCGAGAACGCGCTGATCGCCGAGCTCGAGCAGCTCCTGGCCGAGGCGCCGATGGATGTCGTGATCGACCACATGGGCCTGCCGGATGCGCGCAACGGGCTGGACCAGCCCGGCTTCCAATCGCTGCTGCGCCTGCTCAAGCACGGGCATATATGGGCGAAGCTCGCGGGCGCCGACCGCGTGACCCGACATACGGGGAAGCTCCCCGATGCCCTGCCCTTCATGCGGGCCCTGGTCGACACGAATGTCGACCGCCTCGTCTGGGGCAGCGACTGGCCGCATATCGGCTTCCACGCCGGGGGGACGCACGGCGGCAAGCCGCCGTTCTTGCTTCATCGTCCGCTCGATGCCGGCGAACTGCTCGACCTGCTCGCCACGGCCGTGCCCGATCCCGGGCGGCGCGAGAAGATCCTCAGCACCAATCCCGCGCGTCTGTATCAGTTCGGTTAGGCGGCGCGGATCTTCTGCAGGAATGCGTCGACCTGGGTGCGAAGATCGTCGCACTGCGCCGACATCTGCTTGGCCGCCCCCAGGACGTCGGCCGCCGCTCGGCCTGTCTCGTCGGCGGAGCTCTTCACGCCGCTGATATTCGATGAGACTTCTGTCGTGCCCTTTGCGGCCTCCTGGGCGTTGCGCGCGATCTCCTGCGTCGCAGCCCCCTGCTCCTCCACCGCAGCCGCGATGGTGGTGCTGATCTCGTTCACCTGGCCGATGACCGTCCCGATCTCGCGGATCGCGGTGACAGCGGTGCCGGTCGAGCTCTGGATCGCCGCGACCTGTGCTGCGATGTCCTCGGTCGCCTTGGCGGTCTGGGTCGCGAGGCTCTTCACCTCCGAAGCAACCACCGCAAAGCCCTTGCCAGCCTCGCCCGCGCGCGCGGCTTCGATCGTGGCATTGAGCGCCAGGAGGTTGGTCTGCCCCGCGATGTCGTTGATGAGCTTCACCACGTCGCCAATCTTCTGTGCGGCGGCGGCCAGGCTCTGCACGGACTCGTTCGTGCTGGCCGCGCGTGCCGCCGCATCGGCCGCCACCTTCGCCGCCTGACTGACCTGCCGGCCGATCTCGCTGACCGACGCCGCCAGCTCTTCCGCCGCGGCGGCCACGGTCTGCACGTTCGACGACGCCTGTTCCGAGGCGGCGGCGACGGTCGAGGTCTGCTTCGCGGTCGTCTCTGCGGTGGCCGTCATGCCGTCCGCCGTGTCGCGCATCTGTCCGCCGGCCTGGTTCATCGCGCCGAGTGCTGCGCGGATGGACGCGTCAAACTCGCGGCAGGCCGCATCCATCGTGCTGGCCCGCTGGGCGTCCGCTTCCTTGGCTCGCATCTGCTCGGTGGTCAGGCGCTCGGCTTCGAGCCCACCCTGGCGCAAGGCTTCGAGCGTGTCCGCCATGGTCCCGAACTCGTCCTGGTAGCCGGTCCTCTCGACCGCCACTGTGTAATCGCGCTTGGCGAGGTGCCCGATCGCCTGCGAGAGCGTAAGCACCGGCTTCGTGACGCGCCGGCGGACGAGCCATAGGCCGGCCGCCGTGACGACGATGGCACCCAGGAGCGCCAGGGCCGTGATCGCGAGCCCTCGTTCGGCATCGCGTTGCACGCCGGCCGCATAGGAGTTCATCTCGGCGATGGCCAAGCTGATAACTTTCACGCTCGCGTCGAGCGGGGCCGCGCAGATGCGATCCCATTCGGCCGAGCTCATCAACGGCTTCCCGCTGTTGTCGAGCTTCTGGTAGACCGCGTCGCGGTCTTGCCAGGACTGCTTGTCCCCGGCGTGGGCTTTCGTCGCAGCGCCGACGATCGCTGCCGGAGCGCCCGGGCGCTTCAGCAGATCGGCCAGCAGCTCCCATCCAGCCGTCGATTGGCCGCGCAGGCCGGCGATGATGTCGCGCTGTATCGGGGTGAGCTGAGCCGATGTCTCCACCGCCATACGGCCGGTCGCGCATTCTCGGCCGGAGAAATCGCGCGCCGTCCACCCGAGTTGGCGGATGCTGACAAGTTCGGCGACTCCCGGGTCCGACATCCGGGCTTCGTTGTCGACCACGGTGATCAGATCGACCGCATCGTCGAGGACTGGGGTGTAGACCTTGTACCAGGGCAGGACCATCTTGAGGTTGCGCTCGGCCACGGGCTTGGCCGCGAAGCCGTCGAGGTCGTTCCAGTGGCTCGCCGTCTTATCCCAATCCGCCTGCAGCTTGCTGGCGAGCTTGGCCGATTCCGCGGTGCCCACGGCTTTCGCCGCGGCGAGGGCCCCTGTCAGGCCATGGCTTGCATCGGCATGCGACTTCGTGATGCGTGCCGGAGCGTCGGGCGCGTCCTGAATGGCGGTCTGGACCAGCTGGCGCTGCGTGCGCAGGGTCATCATGGCCCCGAAGCCGTCGCGCTCGGCCGCCGCCAGCAGTGCGACGCGGTTCGCCGTCTCGAATGCCTGCCAAGCCACCGCGAGCTGCCAGGCGAGCGTGCTGCCGACAATCACCGCCAAGGTGAGAAAAACGGCATTGAGGATGCCACGGACCGACAGACGCGCCAGCGCGCTCATGATAACCCCGTAAAATTGTTCGTAATCCGCGACCCATCGGCCGCCGCCGCGGACCTCAATAGAAAAGAATCCGCTTAAGCTTCGGTGAAGGGTCGTTACCGGCTCTTAACCAGGGCCGGGGCGCGGACGCGAACTAGCCCTTCGCGAGGTCCTGCAGGGTCACTGCCGCATCTGCGAGGCGCTCCAGCGCGATCGGCTTGTCGATCTGCATGAGCCGCTTGGCAAAGCGCAGATCGCGCGGGCTATTCACGGCGGCCACCGCCTCGATCTTGCCGCCGGCGAGGAAGAATTCCAGGAACTGGTCTTTGCTGCGGTCGCCGCGCACGACGCTCGCATCGGTTTTGTGCGGAATGCCGAGGAGCTGCAGGTTGAGATTGTACTGGTCGGACCAGAACCACGGGATCTCGACATAGGGCTCTTTCTTGCCGAGCATCGCCTTGGCTGCGGCAATCGCCTGGTTCTGCGCGTTGGCCCAGGATTCGAGGCGCACGCGCCGGCGCAGGAACTCGTTGGCATGGTTGGTCACATCGCCGGCCGCGAAGATCAGCGGGTCTTCGGTGCGTCCGCACGCGTCGGTCACGATGCCGTTGTCGACCGCGAGCCCGGCCGCCTGGGCGAGCTCCGCATTCGGCACCACCCCGATGCCGATCACCACCATGGTGGCAGGAAGCACTTCGCCGCCGGCCAGCACGGCCCGCTCGACCGTCCCGGCTCCTTCGAATTTCGTGACGGTGGTGTTGAGCCGGATGGTGACGCCTTGGGCCCCATGCCGCGCCTGCAGGTAGTCCGCGAGGCCGCGCGGGAGTGCCCGATTGCACAGCTGGCCCGCCATCTCGACGACGGTCACCTGCGCCCCGTGCTTGCGGGCCGCGGCCGCTGTCTCGAGTCCGATCCAGCCGCCGCCGACGACGATCAGCTTCGTGTCCGGTCCCAGCTCGCGCTTGATCGCCAGTGTGTCGGCGATCGTACGCAGATAATGGACGCCCTTGAGCTCGACGCCGGGGGTGTTCAGCCTGCGCACCCGGCTGCCGGTCGCGATCAGCAGGCGGTCGTAGGTCAAGGCCTCGCCGTTGGCGAGCAACACCTGCCGCGCTGCGCGGTCGATGCGCTCGGCACGCGCGCCGAGCTTGAGTTCGATATTGGCAAGCTTCTCCGGCGGCCACAAATGCGTGCTCTCGGGCGGCTTCACGCCCAGCAGAACGTCCTTGGACAGCGGCGGACGCTCGTGCGGCGGATGAGGCTCATCACCCACCAGAATCACGCGGCCGGCGAAGCCCTGGTCGCGCAACGTCTTCGCGGCCCAGCCCCCCGCCTGCGCGGCCCCGATGATGACATATGTTTCAGTCATCGGTCAGATCACGATCGCCGCACTGCGATTGCGGATCGCGCGGACCACACTCAAGGCCGCCAGCATCGAGGTCTTGGGATTCGCAGCGAGCGCCTTGCCGCGCAGCTCGATGAAGAACTCGCCCGAGGCGCCCTGCACCTCGATGCGGTGGATGTTGCCGTTGGCCGCCGGGTCGGCGATCAACGTGCACTGGGTCTTGTCGAAGCCGATCCCCGCCAGCGCGATCGTCGCCGCGACATTGGCGTTTTGCGGGTAAAGCCGCGCCGCCTCATCCGCCGGGCCCGTGAACAGCACCGTCGCCGCCGCGACCTTGTCCAGGTCCGCGACCTTCTCTGCCGGCGTATTCTTCCAGCTCTTAGGCGGCTTGCGCGAGGTGTAGACCACCTTGGTGAGGCCCGCGACCTTGGCTGCGGTCAGCGCGTCGATGCCGCCGACGGCACCTGAGACCAGCAGCATGTGCGCCCCGCCCTCTTCGGTCGCGGCAGCGAGGCGGTCGTAGAGAGCACGGTCCGACAAGGCGCCGGTCGAGGCGACCAGCAGGTCGATCCCGCGGCGCAACAAGGCGACACCGTGCTGGCCCAAGCCCGCGTGACCCGCGCACTCGACCGCAAGACCCGGCTTGCCCGTGAGCTCGTCGACCGAGGTGACGATCTGCGCGCCCGGCAGGAGTTCCTTGGCGCGCGCCACTTCGGCCGGCAGAACGATCGCCGCGGCCACCCGTACGGTCGCCGCGTCCGCCTTCAGGTGTGTCACCACTTCGGTCGCCATGGCCCCGGCGCCGATGAGCACGATGTCCAGCATGATCAGACCTTTTCTTTGGCGCGCACCGGCGGCCCGGCGAAGCTCGTCGAGTACGGGCCGATGGCGGTCATATCGACCTCGACGAAAACCGGCCCGGGTTCCGCGAGCGCGGCGCGCAGGATCGCGGCACTGCGGCTCGCGTCGTCGAGGCGCAGATGGCACAGGCCGATGGCTTTGCACAACGTGCTGAAGTCGGGCGTGTGCAGATCGACATAGTGCTTGCGGCCGCCGAAGCGGGCGTCCTGGATGTTGCGGATCACACCATAGCCGCGGTCGTTCATCACCAGCAACACGAGATCGGCCTTCTCCTGCACCGCAGTCGCGAGCTCGCCGAGATTGAGCTGCAGCCCTCCGTCGCCCGACAGCGCGATGACCTTGCGCCCGGCGGCGGCGAGCGACGCGCCGATCGCCATCGCAGCGCCCATGCCGATACCCCCGCCCAGGGCATGAACGCCGTCGCGCGGGCCCGCCAGGCGCATGCAGCGGTTGCCCCAGGTGCTGTTGGAGACGGTGACATCGCGCACCCAGACCGAATCCCGCGGCCGAATCTCCTCCAGCGCCGTGACCAGCGCATCGTACGGCTTGATCGCGCGCCGCAGCGCCTGTTCGGCCGCGACCCGGGTGGCGCGCAGATCGCCCGCAAAGCCCGCGTCCACGCGCAGACGCCCCTTCAGGCGATCCGCGAGCCCGTCGAGTGCCAGGGCGGCATCGGCAGCGACGAACTGATCGGTCGCATAGGAGCGGCCGTCGGCCTCCGGATTGGCGTCGATGCGATAGAGCGGCCGCGGCAGCTTGAGCGTGTACTTCAACGTTTCGTTGCCGCGCAGCCGGGAGCCGACGACGAGCATCGCATCGCAAGTCGCATAGAATTTTTCGACATCAGGCGAGACGTTGAACGCACCGAGCGAAGCGGGATGATCCTCGGGCAGGATGCCGCGGCCCTGCACGCTCGTAACCACGCCGAAGCCGAGCTCCACCAGACGCCTGACCGCGGGGGCGGCCTGACGCGCACCGCCGCCCAACCACAGGAGCGGGCGTCTTGCGCCCGCCAAGGCGGCTGCGAGACGGTCGAGGACGGCTGCGGTCGGGACCGCCACCGGGACGGCCAGCGGATCGAGATCAGATGGCCGCTCGATCATCGCCTCTTGCACGTCGATGGGGATTTCAACGCTCACCGGTCCGGCGGGCGCCGTGAGCGCCGTGCGCACCGC
>DATJPD010000078.1:0-8955 GCA_035506575.1 Alphaproteobacteria bacterium | reverse complement strand
CGACGCCTGCGATTCGCTGCCGATCCTGCGGCGCGTGGCGCCGTCGATCGACGTCTACGGCATCGCGGGCGAGCACGAGACGGTGATGCAGGAAGGCTCCGTGGGCAGCCTGGCCGTGCAGATGAATCGCTGCCTCGCCGCACTCGACGCCGGAGCCGAGGCGGCCGCATCGCCGGCGCACCGCCCGCGAAAGGGAAATCGCAGCCGCAACAAGGCGATCGTCCTCGAGTCGCCTGGCGAATGGGCGCAGCAGGGTAACTGAGCGGCCATGACCGCCACGGTCGAATTGTGCTGGACGGCACCGAACGACTGTGACGACCTTGCCGCACTGACGCGCACGCTCAGCCCAGACGAATGCGAGCGGGCCGCGCGGTTTCGGTTCGCGCGCGACCGTTGCCGGTACATCGCCGCCCGGTCGAATCTGCGCGCGCTTCTCGCCGCCCGGCTCGGCTGTGCCCCCGGCGAGGTCCGGCTGACGTACAACGCCTTCGGCAAGCCGCGCCTTGCGACGGGCCGGTTGCGGTTCAACGTCTCGCATGCGGGCGACGTGACGCTGTTCGTGTTCGCCGATGGCATCGAGGTCGGCTGCGACATCGAATGGCGGAACGACCGGCTGCGCGTCGAGGCCACCGCCGAGGAGTTCTTTGCCCCGGCCGAATGCCGGGCACTCCGGCTCCTGCCGCCGGGAGCCCGCGCCGAGGGATTCTTCAACGCCTGGACGCGCAAGGAGGCGTTCGTGAAAGCGCGCGGCCTCGGGCTGTCGCTGCCGCTCGACAGGGTCGAGGTCTCGCTCGCCCCGGGCGAGCCCGCGGTCTTCCGGCGCGGCGGCGGCGGCTGGTCGCTGCATGCCTTCGAACCTCGCCCCGGCTTGCACGCCGCCGTGGTCGCCGAAGGATCGTCAGAGATCCGCCTGGTACATGCGTTGCCGGCCGCTTGATCGCCGCTACGCGGCCGTGCCGTGCGGTGCACCGCTATAGCGGCGGCTCGATCTGCATCTTCTTGAGGGCTGCCGCCTGCCTTTGCGCGAGCGTCTTCAGCTCGAAGCCGCGGATGAGCTCGTGGAACAGGCGGTGCCAGTTGATCTCGGCCCCCAGGTGCATGAACACCGAGCCGAGGCCGATCGCCGCCCGGTCCATGAGCACGAACTCGCGCGGCGGGGTGACGCCGCCGAGGCCGCGCAGCTCGCCGTGCACCTTCTCCGCCACCTCGCGGCCATAGACCCCGGAGTTGGTCTCCTCGATCAGGCGCGGCTTGTCCTCCATCAGGGGCGCGTAGACGAACGCAGCCCAGCGGTTGAGCACCGCGATGACGTCCTTGGACAATCCGGTGAATCCCCAGGTCTCGTAGGCATGGACCGCGAGCTCCTGATCGCCGCGGTCGAGCGCGTGATAGAGGTCGATCACGCCACCCACGAATTTCGGGTGGAAGACGCGGATGCAGCCGAAATCGAGCAGGTTGATCCGGCAGTCCTCGCGCACCGAGTAGTTGCCGAGATGCGGATCGCCGTGGATGACGCCGTAGTAGTAGAACGGCACGTACCACGTGCGAAACATGTTCGAGGCGATGCGGTTGCGCTTGGCGAGCGGCCACGACTTGACGTCGATCAGCCGCGTGCCGTCGAGCCAGGTCATGGTCAGGAGCCGGCGGGTCGAGAGCTCGGGAAGCGGCTCGGGCACCTCGACGCCCTCCTCCTCGCTCAACATGTGCTCGTACAGCCGCATGTGGCGGGCCTCGCGCTCGTAGTCGAGCTCCTCGCGCAGCCGGGCCGAGATCTCGGCGTGGATCTCGCGCGTGTTCACCGCTTTGTCGTAGCGCTCGTAGACCGCGAAGATGAGCTTGAGCTGGCGGAGATCGGCCTCGACGGCCGAGGCCATGTCGGGATATTGCAGCTTGCAGGCGAGCAAGCGGCCGTCCCTGGCCGTGGCACGGTGGACCTGGCCGAGCGAAGCGGCGGCCGCCGCCTTGTGCTCGAACGCGGCGTACTTCTTCTCCCAGTCCTGGCCCAGCTCCGCCGCCATGCGCCGCCTGACGAACGGCCAGCCCATGGACGGCGCGTTCGACTGCAGCTGCATCAGCTCGTTCACGTATTCCTGCGGCAGCGCGTCGGGGATCGTCGAGAGGATCTGCGCGACTTTCATCAAGGGGCCCTTGAGGCCGCCGAGGGCCGCGCGCAACTCGCCCGCGTGCTTCTCGCGGTCGACCGGCACGCCGAACAGGCGCCCCGCGCCGATGCGCAGGCCGAGCCCGCCCACCGCCGTGCCGACGCGCGCATAGCGCTTCAGCCGCCCGCCGATGGAGTTTTGTTCGCGGTCAGCCATATAGCTCGTGCAACTCTTGCCCGTCATGGCCGGGCGAAGTCCCGGCCATCCACGTCCGCGAGCACGTGCAGATGCTTACGATCGCGGCACGACGTGGATGCCCGGAACAAGTCCGGGCATGACGATGATGAGGAAGCATTACCCCAGCTTCTCCAGCTCGTCGATGAAGCCGGAGACGACGTTGAGGCCGCTCGACCAAAAGGCGGGGTCGGAGGCGTCGAGGCCGAACGGCGCCAGGAGCTCCTTGTGGCGTTTGGTTCCGCCGGCCCTCAGCATGTCGAGATACTTGTCGGCGAAGCCCGACGATGCGCGCTGGTAGGCGGCGTAGAGCGAGTTCACGAGACAGTCGCCGAACGCATAGGCGTAGACGTAGAAGGGCGAATGGATGAAGTGCGGGATGTAGGTCCAGTACGTCCGGTACTCCTCGTCGAAGCGCAGCGCCGGACCCAGGCTCTCGCGCTGCACGTCGAGCCAGATCTCGCAGATGCGGTCGGGCATCAGCTCACCCTGGCGCCGCTCGTCGTGGAGGCGGATCTCGTACTCGGCGAAGGCGATCTGGCGTACGACCGTGTTGAGCATGTCCTCGACCTTGCCGGCGAGCATGGCCTTGCGCCGCCTGGGGTCGGTCTCGGCCGCGAGCAGCGACTGGAAGGTCAGCATCTCGCCGAACACCGACGCGGTCTCGGCCAACGTGAGCGGCGTGGCCGACAGGAGCTGGCCCTGCTTGGCCGCCAGCACCTGGTGCACGCCATGGCCGAGCTCGTGCGCGAGGGTCATCACGTCGCGTGTCTTGCCGAGATAGTTGAGCAGCAGGTAGGGATGCGCCGAGGGGACCGTCGGATGCGCGAAGGCGCCGGGCGACTTGCCGGGCCGCGCGGGTGCATCGATCCAGGCCCCGTCGAAGAACCGCCGTCCGACCGCCGCCATATCCAGCGAGAAGCGGCCATACGCGTCGAGCACGATGTCGCGCGCCTTCGGCCACGGGATGATCCTCTCGTCCGAGTCCGGCAGCGGCGCGTTGCGGTCCCAGTAGTCGAGCTGCGGCACGCCGAACCATTTGGCCTTGAGCGCGTAGTAGCGGTGCGACAGCTTCGGATACGCGGCGCGCACGGCCGAGATCAGCGCATCCACCACCTCGTCTTCGACCAGGTTCGAGAGGTTGCGCTCGGAGATCGGCCGCGGGTATTTGCGCCACTGGTCCTCGATCGCCTTGTCCTTGGCGAGCGTGTTGGTGATCAAGGAGAACAGGCGCAGGTTCTTGCCCAGAACGCCGCCGATCGACTTGGCCGCACCCTTGCGGACCGAGGGGTCCTTGTCGGACAGGAGGTGCAGCGCTTCGGCGCTGGTGAGCTCCTTGCCGTCGACCGGGAAGCGCAAGCCCGCCATGGTCTCGTCGAACAGGCGCGTCCACGCGTTGCGGCCCGCGACGCGCTTCTCGTGCAACAGGCGCTCGATCTCATCCGGCAGATCGTGCGGCCGGCGCACGCGCACGTCGCGCAGCCACGGGGCGTACCGGGCCAGGGCAGGCGCCTTCAGCTTCTCGGCCAGCAGCGCGTCGTCGAGGCGGTTGATTTCGAGCGTGAAGAACAGGACCTGGGTCGAGATCTCGTTCACCCGCTCCTGCATCGTCTGATAGAACTTGGCGAGCTCGGGATCGCTCTGGTCGCCCGAATAGGCGAGCTCGGCGTAGCTCATGACGCGGCTCAAGGCCTCGTCGAGCCGTTCGTACGCCGCAATCGCGGCTCCGAATTCCGCCCCCGACAGCGCCGCAAGCTTGCCGGCATAGGCGGCGCGGAAGTCCTTAGCCGCGGCCTCGGCGTGCTGGAGGTCCTTGCTCAGGTCAGGCGAATCGCGGCCGGAATAGAGGTCGCGCAGGTCCCATTCGGGCAAGGGGCCGAGATCGGGGCCCGGGCGGGCGGCGGCAGTAACAGCTGGCGTCATGTCGACTATTCGCTCCTTCGCGCGATCTTGAGTATATGTGTCGGGAACCGCACGACGCCAACCACTTCTCTGGGAAGACACCGCCCACCCGCATGGACTATCGCACCTGCCCCAATCTCGTGCGGCTGTTTTTCGACCAGGCCGCCCGTTTCGGCGATGCTCCCTTTTTATGGTCGAAGGCGGGAGGCGCGTGGAAGGCCCTGTCCTGGGCGGACACGGCGCGCAACGTGCGCCGCCTCGCATCGGCGCTGGCCGGGCTCGGCATTGTTCGGGGCGATCGCGTGCTGCTCCTGGGAGAGAACCGCCCGGAATGGGTGGTGGCCGACCTCGCCATCATGGCCGCGGGCGGGATCACCGTACCGGCCTACACGACGAGCACGGTCGATGATTACCGCTACCTTCTGGCCAATGTCAGGGCGCGCGGGATCATCGCCTCGACCCAGGTCCTGGTCGAGCGCAGCCTCGCGGCGGCGCGGCAGGTGCCGGGCTGCGAATTCCTGATCGGGATCGAAAAGCCGCATTTCACGCAGGACGTCGGCCTGCGCGTCGAAAGCTGCGCCGACCTCATGGCGCGCACGACCGCGGGCACGCTCGCAGATGAGACCGCAGCCCGCCTCACGCGCGGCGACGTCGCTTGCATCATGCACACCTCGGGCACCGGGGGCCTGCCGCGCGGCGTGACCCTCAACCACGGCGCCCTCATCGCGAACTGCCTCGGCGCGCACGACTTGCTGCTGCAGCTGGGCCTCAAGGACGAGGTGTTCCTCTCGTTCCTGCCGCTGTCGCACGCCTACGAGCACACGGCAGGCCTGTACTTCCCGATCTCGGTCGGCGCGCAGATCTATTTCGCCGAGAGCGTGGAGCAGCTCGCCGCCAATCTTCTCGAGGTGCGGCCGACGATCATGACCGCCGTGCCCCGCCTCTACGAGACCCTGCACCGGCGCATCCTGGCCGGCATCGAGCGCGAGGGCGGCCTCAAGGCGAAATTGTTTTTCGCCGCGCTGCGCCTGGGGCAAAAGCGCCATCGTCAGGGCGGACGGCTCGGTCTCGTCGACGGGCTGCTCGACGCGATCCTGGAGCGCCTGGTGCGCGACAAGGTGCGGGCGCGCTTCGGCGGCCGGCTCAAGGCGTTCGTCTCCGGCGGGGCGGCCCTCAATCCCGACATCGGCCTGTTCTTCACCGCCCTTGGCGTGCGCCTTCTGCAAGGCTACGGCCAGACCGAGACGGCACCCGTGGTCGCCTGCAACCCGCCCAACAAGGTGAAGCTCGACACGGTCGGGCCGCCGGTGACCGATGTCGAGGTCCGGATCGCCGAGGATGGCGAGATCCTGGTGCGGGGCGAGCTCGTGATGCGCGGCTATTGGAACGACGACGCCGCGACGAAGGAGGCGATCCGCAACGGATGGCTGCACACCGGCGACGTCGGCCTGCTCGACGGCGACGGCTATCTCAAGATCACCGACCGCAAGCGCGACTTCATCAAGAACTCCGGCGGCGACATGATCGCGCCGGTGCGCGTCGAAGGCCTCCTGGTCCTGGAGCGCGAGATCGCCCAGGCCATGGTCTACGGCGACCGCCATCCGTATCTCGTGGCGGTGATCGTGCCGCATGCCGATTTCGTGGCCGCCTGGGCCAAGGCGAACGGCGCCCCTGCGAACCTTGAAGCCCTGGCCGGCAACAAGGCATTCCAGGCGGCGCTCGACGAAGCGGTGCAGCGCGCGAATGCCAAGCTGCCGGCGATCGAACGCATCCGCCGGTTCATCATTGCGCGCGCGCCGTTTTCGGTGGAGAACGAGCAGATGACGCCGACCCTCAAGGTCAGGCGCCACATCGTGCGCCAGGCCTACGGCGCCGAGCTCGAAGCGCTGTATCAGGGGCGCTCACGATGATCCGCAAGCTCAAGTCCGGAAAGTACCGGCTCTACTCGCGCAAGAAGAATCCCAAGACCGGCAAGCGCCGCAATCTCGGCACGTTCGCGAGCCGCGCCAAGGCGCTCGAGCACGAGCGCGCGGTGCAGTTCTTCAAGCGGAAGCGCTGATCACACGGTCAGCACAGTGCGCCCCACCACCTTGCCGCCGCGGAGCTCCTCGAGGGCGGTCGCCGCATAGTCGAAGGGGCGCGGGGTGATCGGGATCGAGGGGATCTTGCGCTGACGGACCAGCGCCATGAGCTTCTTGAGCTCGGCGAGGTTGCCGACATAGGAGCCCTGGATGGTCAGGGCGCGCTGCGGAATGGTCGGTAGCGGCAGGGTGATCCCGCCGCCGAACAGGCCGACGATGATCAGGGTGCCGCCCTTGATCAGGGAATCGAGGCCGAGCTGGGCGGTGGCCGGGGCGCCGACCAGGTCGATCGCGGCCCAGACCGGGCCGCCGGCGGCGTCCCTGACCTGCTTCACCGCATCGGCGGCAGCCCCGTCGATCGCGGCCATCGCGCCCATCTTCATCGCGGCCGCGCGCTTGGCCGGGTCGATGTCGACGACGATCGCACCCTTGCCCTTCATCGCCTTGTGGAGGGAGAGGCACATGAGCCCGAGCCCGCCCGCGCCGATGATGACGATCGGCTGGGTCTTGAGCTTGGAGCCCACCTTGCGGAGCGCGCTGTAGGTGGTGAGGCCCGAGCACGCGTAAGGGGCGGCCTCCGCCGGCTTCATCTTGCCGATATCGAGCAGATAGCGCGGGTGCGGCACCAGCACGTGGTCGCTGTAGCCGCCCGGCTTCTGCACGCCGAGAAAGCGAGGCGCCATGCACAGGTTCTCGTCGCCGGCCTTGCACACGGCGCAAGTGCCGCAGCCGATCCAAGGATACACGAGTCGCTTCTGGCCTTTCTTGACCCCGGTCGCCTTCGGCCCGACCGCGATCACCTCGCCCGCGATCTCGTGGCCCAGGGTGTGCGGCAGCTTCATGCCGCGGTCGGCCATGTGGAACCGCTTGCCGCCGCCGAGATCGAAATAGCCTTCCCAGATATGCACGTCGCTGTGGCAGACGCCGGCCGCGGTCGTCCGCAAAAGCACCTCGGTGCCCTCGGGTTTGGGCGTCGGCCGGTCGAACGCCTTGAGCGGCGCTCCCCATTCGGCGATGTCGTAGCTGCGCATCGGTCCCTCCCTGGCTTTGGGAGCGATCATTCCACCAAACGCGGTAGCGCGCTAGACGCCGTGGTATTGCCGGAACCAGGCGACGAACCGGGGAATGCCCTCGTCGATCGAGGTCTTGGGCGAGAAGCCGAGGTCGCGCTCGGCGGCGGCGATGTCGGCGTAGGTCTCTTTCACGTCGCCCGGCTGCATGTCGGCGAGCTCGATGACCGCCTTATGGTTCGTCGCGCGCTCGATCGTCTCGATGAAGCGCATCAACGGCTCGGCGCGGTGGTTGCCGAGGTTGTAACGCCGGTGCGGCGCCTCGCCGCCCGAGGCGGGGGGCGGATGGTCGAGCGAGGCGAGCACGCCCGCCACGATGTCGTCGATGTAGGTGAAGTCGCGCTTCATGTCACCGCGGTTGAACACGGTGATCGGCGAGCCCGACAGGATGGCGCGGGTGAAGATATAGGCCGACATGTCGGGGCGGCCCCACGGCCCGTAGACGGTGAAAAAGCGCAGGCCGGTCGCCGGGATGCCGTAGAGATGCGCGTAGCAATGGCTCATCAGCTCGGCACTCGCCTTGGTCGCGGCGTAGAGCGAGACCGGCTTGTCGACCTTGTCGTCGATCGAGAACGGCAGCTTCGTGTTGCCGCCATAGACCGACGACGACGACGCGTAGACGAGATGCTTCAGGCCGCGCTGGTGCCGGCATGCCTCGAGGATGTTGAAGTGGCCGACGAGGTTGGCCTGGATATAGGCCTCGGGGTTGGTCAGCGAATAGCGCACGCCCGCCTGTGCGGCGAGATGCACCACGCGATCGATCCCCGGATCGGCGCGCAGGAGGGCGGACACGCTGCCGGGGGCCGCCACGTCGGCGCGCTCGAAGCGGAAGCCCTTGCGGCCCGCCAGGCGCGCCACCCGTGCCTCCTTGAGCTTCGGGTCGTAGTAGTCGTTGACGCTGTCGACGCCGAGGACCGAATCCCCGCGATCCAGCAGCGCCATGGACACGTGATGGCCGATGAAGCCCGCGGCCCCGGTGACAAGTACCGTCATGTGCGGGCTTGTAGCCTGATTGCGCCGCCAAATCACGCCTGAATCGCTGGACGCGTGGGTGCCGGCGGGCTACAGTCCGCCCGGTTCGCAACCTTTACGGGATCAAAGCCAAGGCCATGTCCGCCGGATCGCAGATTTGGGGCTCGCCCCTCTGGTCCGCCGCCCGCCTTTGGTGGTGACAACCGTCACCAGCCAACCCGTTTCCATTTCATCGCCAGTGCCGCGCTGACGGCTTTTTCCGGGGGTCTGCCTCCGGGCCCGATCGTGGCTGTTGTCCTCGAACCTCAAGGGTTTCGCGACCATGAGCGACCGTTTCACCACGCCGTCAGGCTTTGCGATCGAGTGCCGGCGCACCGCCCTCGCTTACGAGACCGCCCTCGACGGCTTCGCCGAGCGGCTCGACCGCGAGCGCGGCGCGCTCTTCTCGTCGGGTGTCGACTACCCCGGCCGCTACTCGCGCTGGGAGTTCGGGTTCGCCAACCCGCCGCTCGAGATCGAGGGCCGCGGGCGCGAACTCACGTGCCGGGCGCTCAATGCGCGCGGCGAGGCGCTGTTGCGCCTCCTCGCCCCAAT
>DATJPD010000077.1:0-37315 GCA_035506575.1 Alphaproteobacteria bacterium | reverse complement strand
CCGCCCGCCGCTCTCAGAGCAGCACTGAGTGAGGCTCGGCAGTGCACCCGTGAATCTCGAGATTCTTTTGTTCTTCGCCATGGTCGCCGCGCTGGTCGGCGCCGTGTTGCCGTGACTTAACTCAGGCTCTCTCTAAAAGGGAGAGAGCATCTCATGACCCCACTCAGGCATCACGTCATCCTTGCCGATCACTATGTGTCACTCTCGAACGCGGCCGAAGACTATGCCACGTTCCAGCTCTACCACGCCCTGGCCCTGCACCACCTGGCGGAGGCGCATAAGCACGACGCCGACGGCATATTGGCCGACCGAACCATTCCCGAGCTGCGCAAGATCCTTGAGCCTTCTTCGCGCTGAACGGCGTACACCGCGCGAACCCCCGGCCGCCGCACACTGAGAGAACGGAGTCACGGCTCGAGACGGTGAACTCATACAAGTGTGGTCTCTACGTCGATGTTGCCGTGGACCGCCTTCGAGTATGGGCAGATCCCGTGCGCGGCACGGATCAGTTCCTGTGCCATGTCGCGGTCGACACCGGGCACGCTGACGTAGAGGTGCGCCCGCAGGAAAAAGCCCGCGTTTTCCTGGTTCAGATCGATCTGGGCATCGACCGCGAGACCCGCCGGAAGCTTCACTTTCTTCTGCGTCGCGGCGAGTTCAAGAGCGCCCATGTAACAGGCCGACCACGCGGCGCCAAAGAGATTCTCGGCGGCCGGATGCGGTTCCGGCAGCTTGAGGTCGAGAGTTCGGTCGCTGCTGCGCGCAACGCCATCGCGGCCGTTAGTGGTGTGGGTCTTGCCGGTGAAAAGAACCCTGGCGGTCATGGCGATCTCCATCGGTTAAATCGTACCCGCCTATTCGGACGCGCTTGAATCGCTCAACGAAGAAACGCGTTCGATGATAGTACTTGCCTGCTTCAGAGCCTTGACCACTTCAGAGGCAGCATCGGATGCCGCCGTCAGATTCGGCGCATCACGACCGAGCCAGAGCGCGCAAGTCTGAGCGCGCAGGATGGCGGCTGCGATCGGGTGCTTGAGTTCGATGGTCAATCGTTGAGCCTCGGCCAGATACATCGCACTCTGACAAAGGTCTTCCGCGGCACTCGAAGCCGTGGCGGCTGTACGGCACATACGCGGTCTCCCTGTTTTTTTGGGTGTCGCGTGGTGGCACCCGAATCTTGAGACGTGCTGTGTGCCTGAAGTATCGAGCCCGCCGTCCGTGCCCACCAGTTTGGAGTTGTTAGTTAGCGTTAATTCAGACGCCGCACGGTCGTGGCCTAGCAAGTCCTAACACGGCCTCACAAGGCCTAACGGGTGCGCCCCGGACGCCCGCGCAAATATTTGTTCTTGTTCGCCAAGAGCACGCCATGACACCTCATCTTGAGAAAGTACTTTACACGGCCAAGGTCCATACCTCGGGCGGCAGGGACGGCACCTCCCGCAGCGCTGACGGGCGTCTGGACGTCAAGTTGTCGTCGCCGGGATCTTCGGGCAGCGGCATCAACCCCGAGCAGCTGTTTGCCGCCGCCTGGTCGGCCTGCTTTATCGACGCGTTGAAGGCCGAGGCCGCCAAGAGGAAGATCGTTCTTTCCGATGACACGAGCATCGACGCTGAAGTCGACCGCGGCACCGTGCGTGACGACTACTTTCTTCGCGTGCGCCTGACTGTCAGGTTGACGGGCGTCGAGCGCTTCATGGCGCGCGCTCTGGTCGACGTTGCGCACCAGGCATGCCCGTATTCCAAAGCCACGCGCGGCAACATCGACGTCACGATTAACGTGATGTGACCGACGGCCGTTGGCCGAGCAGCTGCTTCGCGGTCGACAAATCGACGGTATCGAATCCTTCGGTGAATTTGCCGTGGGTCGAGGCAAGGATGTCCCACCCTTCGTTCGCCCTACGTCCTGTAGACCACAATCGCGCGAGGCTCGTCGCCGAGCGCAGTTCCCAGGATAGCGCCGACTGCGAGCGACTCTGATCGAGCGACCGCAACAGGCACTCTTCGGCGACCTGCATATTTGGTTCTGGCATCGACGTCAGAATGTCTGCTTTGACCCGCAGCAGCTCCGGCATCACAAAGAGCTCGCCATTGCGTTCTGCCTGGGCGATCGCCTCGTCGATCGTCTTGAGGGCGTCGTCAAATTGACCGGTCATCGCCAGACCTTGCGCAAGCGCGTTGATGAACTCGGTCGTCAGCAATTCGTAGCGGCCGGCATGCAGGGCCCCCAGGCAGCCCCGTACCGCCAAAATGCCGGCCTGCGGTTCGCCGCGGCAGATTGAGAGCTGCCCTTTAACGCCGGCGCCCACCGGAATGTACGGAGCGAGGGAATAGCGCTCTGCGTGCGTGATGAATCTGTCGATGTTCTCTTCGACGCTGTCCCATTCGCGACGCCAGGTGAAGACGGCGACAGCCCAAATAAGGGCCATGCAGAGAGTGATCGGGTGCTCGAGGGTAGCGGCCTCCTCGACGGTCTTACGCGCGATCGCGGCGGCTTGGTCTGGATAGCCCCGCAACCAAAGGTTCCGCGCCAAGGTGATGCGAGCGCGATTCTGATAGTCGAAACCGAACTGGACCGTGTCGGCGCGTCGCGACATCATCGGAGCCGCTAGCGCGATTTCCAGATGCTTGTGGGCCGCCGCCTGATCGCCGATGAGATGATGCGAAATGGCCAGCCAGGAGTGAGCCGCGGCGACGCTTGTCGGATCGCCCCGTTCTCTGGCGACCTTTTCGCTCCGTTCGGCAAATATGAGGGACTCGGGAAAATTCCCGATTCTCTCGTGAAACAGATGCAAGGCGCCGAGGTGCTGAAGCCGGTACGCCGCCTCGCCCAGCTTTTCCGAAATTTCCAACCCCTTTAAGAAGGCTTGGCGGGCATCTTCGCTATTGCCCTTCGTAAACATCAGCGATTGCCCGAGAGCAGCCTGGAGCTCCATCTCGAGGCGCGTCCCCCGCGCCGTATGATCGAGCGCTGTAAGGGCACGTTCGCACCAGGCATGGCATTCGGTCAGCAGTGACATCTCAAGAAAGAGACGGGCCGCAGCTGCGGCCAAGGCGGTGCCGATCGCGATGTCGCCATTCTGGGAAAAGCTCCACTCCAGCGCCGCGCGCACGTTACCCACATGGATCCCATAGCGGGCAAAGCCCTTGGCGCCTGCCGCTTCGGAGGCGTTGACGCGTTGCAAGAACTCGCAGAAATGGATCGCGTGACGCCGAGCGATCGTGTCCGTTTCGCCGCTCTCAACGAGCTTTTCCAGAAGATAAGCGCGCGTCGTATCGAGCAGCCGGTACCGGGTGTTCCCCGTGCTCGTGTCGGCCGCTATCAATGACTTCGAAACGAGACCACCCATCGCCTCGACAGCTTCCAGTCCCGTGACGTCCTCGCCGGCCACGACGGCACGCGCCGCTTCGAGGGTAAAGACGCCGACGAAGACCGCCAGGCGGCGCAGGACGACCCGCTCGAGCTCGGACAGTAGGTTGTGGCTCCAATCAAGCGTTGCGCTCAACGTCTGATGGCGCGGGGGGGCCGCACGCCGCCCCTGCCACAGCAGCTTGAACCGATTGTCGAGCAGTTCCGCCGTTCCCCGCACGCCATAGGCCGATACACGGCCCGCCGCTAGTTCGATCGCGAGCGCCATCCCATCGAGCTTTCGACAGATGTCGGCGGCAATGGGTGCATCGGCGTCGGTGAGCTCAAAGCGAGAGCCGCTTGCGGTTATTCGCTCGACGAAAAGCTGCACCGCCGAAAACGTCAACGCGTCTGCGGCTTTCAGGCTCTCGCTATCGGGCGGACTTTCGAGTGGGAGGAGCCGATGGACATATTCCCCTTCGGCGCGCAACGGTTCTCGGCTGGTCGCGAGAATGCGGATCTCCGGCGCCTCGTACATGATGCTTTCGGTCAAGGCCGCTGCCGTCTGGATCACGTGTTCGCAGCTATCCAGGACCAGGAGCATCCGCTTGTCCCTCAGGAACGTGATGAGGCTGGGGATCGGGTTGCTGGATTGGACCATGAGACCGAGCGTCGATGCGATGGCACTCGGGACAAGCAGCGGATCGCTGAGCGGGCCGAGATCAAAAAAGCGTACCGCACCTCCGAAGTCCGCGAGCAACGAATGGCCGATGGCGACCGCAACGGTCGTTTTACCGATGCCGCCCGGTCCGACAATCGTGACGAAGCGATGCGTCGCCAAGTCTCCGGAAATCTGGCGGATGCTTTCTGCCCGTCCAACCATCCGTTGCAGCCGCGTGGGCAGTCTCACGACTTGATCGGAGATCAGGCCGTCGGTTTTCGCGGATGACTTCGGCGAGCTGGCATGCGAAACGGGCGCCACGAAACAATAGCCCCGCCCGGCGACGGTCGTGATGTAGCGGGCACCAGCCTCTCCATCGCCCAGCGCCTTGCGCAGGCTGGTCATGTGAAAGCGCAGGCTGCCTTCTTCGACGGTGAGGTCCGGCCAGACAAATCCCATGAGGTCCTTCTTGCTTACGACCTCGTTGGGGCGGGATATCAAGGCGATCAATATATCGAAGGCGCGCGCGCCGAGTTCCACCGGCGTGCCTTCCTTGACAAGAAGTCGCTCGCTGGCAACTAAGCTGAACGGACCAAACGATATAACGTCCCTCGTCGGGACCGCGGCTGTCACCATTGCGCGTTCTCTTGTAGCGGCCTGAGCCGGCTTCGTCGAGAAGCTAACCGCTCGAGATTTCCATATCCCGATGGCGGTCGCAATTGTACGACATTCACAATCTTACATGAACCGTAGCTCATTTTTAAGGCATCCGCGGCATCGTGATCGCCGCTGTGATCGCGCACGCCACATGCGCATTGCGGCCTATATGGCGCGCTCTTTATGTGCGGCGCGCGCCAACGGCGTGGCGCGCGGGACTATGCTACGGGGCTCGTGCTGGCGGATCATGACCGGCGTGCTCGGCCTACATCCTGGAGCCTAGCGCAGCACGGCCCGAGCGCCGACGAGTGCCCCGATTGCCTGTGCGGCGCTGATACCAAGGTATCGAGCGACACCATGGTCCAATAGCATCTTGTGCGATTTGGGCTCATTCCTTGCCTGAATGGTTCTCGCTCAACAAGCGGTTTCAGCCGAGGGTAATCATGGCCTTCACCATCAAGATCAACGGAAAGACACATACGGTCGACGTCGACGGCGACACGCCGCTTCTATGGGTTTTGCGAGACGTACTCGCGATGACAGGGACCAAGTTCGGCTGCGGCAAAGGGCTGTGCGGTGCCTGCACCGTGCATATCGACGGGGCGGCCACGCGGTCCTGCCAGACCTCCGTTGACAGCGTCGGCGCCTCTGCGGTCACCACGATCGAGGCGATCGGTGCCACGCCGGCAGGCGCCAAGATCCAGAAGGCCTGGCTCGATCACGAGGTCGTGCAATGTGGCTACTGCCAGTCTGGCCAAATCATGTCTGCCTCCGCGCTTTTGGCGAGCAATCCGCATCCGACGGACTCGGATATCGACGACGCCATGTCCGGCAATATCTGTCGCTGCGGGACCTATATCCGCATCCGCGCCGCCATCAAGCACGCCGCGCAGTCCAATGGAAAGGGGGCTTGATCATGATCTTCGATCGTATCGCGTCCCGATCTGCGGGCGATATCTCACGGCGCGGCTTTCTGCAAGCGGGCGCAGCCGCGGGCGGCGGCCTGATGCTCAGCCTGCGTCTGCCCTTCGCCGGCGATGAGGCGGAGGCGGCCGGCGCCGAAGCCTTCGCGCCCAATGCCTTCATCCGCATTCCGGCGAGCGGCCCGGTCGTGTTGACAATGCCTTATGTCGAGATGGGGCAGGGCACATACACCTCCATCCCGATGCTGATCGCCGAGGAGCTCGAGGTCGACCTGAAGCAAGTGCGCCTCGAGCATGCGCCGTCCAACGCCAAGCTCTACGGCAACCCGTTGCTCGGCGGGATCCAGGCGACCGGCAACTCGAACGCGATGCGCGGGGCGTGGCTGCCGCTACGCCAGGCCGGGGCGGTGGCCCGGACGATGCTGGTGGCGGCGGCGGCCAAGCGCTGGAACGTGGAGCCGGCGTCATGCCACGCCGAGCGCGGAGACGTCATTCATTCGCCGACGAAACGCCGCCTCGCCTACGGAAAACTTGCTGCCGATGCCGCCCATGTATCGGTTCCGGACAAGGTAGCGCTTAAGCGGCCGGAGGAGTTCAGGCTCATCGGCACGCCGGCCAAGCGCCTGGATGCGCCGGCCAAGGTGAACGGTACGGCTGTTTACGGCATCGACGCCCGGCCACAGGGGGTGAAGGTCGCAACCCTGGCGCAGTCGCCGGTGTTCGGTGGCCGCGTGAAGAGCGTGGACGACCGGGCAGCCAAGGCAATCAAGGGTGTGCGGCAGATCGTGCGGCTTGACGATGCCGTCGCGGTCGTTGCCGACCACATGGGAGCGGCGAAGAAAGGCCTCGAGGCGCTGGTGATCGAATGGGATGAGGGCCCGCACGCCAAGCTCACCACCGATCAGATCGTGGGCGAGCTCGAGCAGGTCATCCTGCAAACGGGCGCGGTCGCGCAAAATATCGGCGATGTCCCCGGTGCCCTGGCCAGTGCGGCGACCAAGATCGAAGCGACATACCAAGTGCCGTTCCTTGCGCACGCGACCATGGAGCCGATGAACTGCACAGTCGACGTCCGCCAAGATGGCTGCGAAATCTGGGTGGGCAGCCAGGCGATGGGGCGGGTCCAGGAGTTTGCGGCGAAAGCCGCCGGCGTGCCGGTGGACAAAGTCGTGGTCCACAATCATTTGATCGGCGGCGGATTCGGCCGTCGGCTAGAGGCCGACGGGGTCGTCCGCGCGGTCGAGATCGGCAAGCAGGTCAAGGGGCCGGTGAAGGTCGTGTGGACCCGCGAGGAGGATGTCCAGCACGATATGTACCGGCCGTATTGGCTGGACCGGTTTACCGCCGGCCTCGACGCGAACGGCATGCCAGTTGCCTGGAACCATCGCTTTGCGGGGTCCTCGGTTATCGCGAGATGGGTTCCCCCCTTCTTCAACAAGGGGCTAGACCCCGATTCAATCGAGGGTGCCGTCGATCTGGTCTACGGCTTCCCCAATCTGCACGTCGAGTATGTGCGCAAGGAGCCACCCGGCATTCCGACCGCCTTCTGGCGCAGCGTCGGGCCGTCGCACAACGTGTTCGTTGTCGAAAGCTTCGTTGACGAGCTTGCGGTGGCCGCCAAGCAGGATCCGGTCGCGTACCGGCGCGCACTCCTAGACAAGTCGCCTCGCGCCAGGGTTGCCCTCGATCTGGCGGCTGAGAAGGCCGGCTGGGGACAGCCGCTGCCGGCGCGGGTCGGACGTGGCGTGTCCGTTCAGTTCGTCTTTGGCTCTTACATGGCGCAGGTCGCCGAAGTTGAAGTGGCGAAAGACGGTACGGTGAGCATCCGCCGCGTGGTCTGTGCGGTCGATTGCGGCACCGTCGTGAATCCCAACACGGTTCGGGCCCAGGTCCAGAGTGCCGTCATGTTCGGCGCGACGGCCGCCCTCTACGGCGAAATCACCGTCAAGGACGGCCGCGTCGAGCAGAGCAACTTCGACACGTATCAGGTGATCCGCATGAACGAAGCGCCGGCGGTGGACGTCCACATCGTCCAGAGCTCCGAGCCCCCGGGCGGCATGGGCGAGTGCGGGACTTCGGCGATCGTCCCAGCGATCGCCAACGCGATCTTTGCCGCGACGGGGACGCGCCTGCGGAAGATGCCGGTCGACAGTGCGCTGCTGAAGCAGCCGGCGTGAGCAAGATGGGGCAGGCTAAGCATCGTCCGGCCGTCGGTACCCCCGGTCACCTATACCAAGGTATCACCGACACCATGGTCCAATGGAGCGGCCTCCGCCACGAGAGCACCTTGTGATCCGTCCATCCGGTCGCACATCGCGATCGACAATGCAGGAGGGCACTGTGTCGCGCACATCGATCATCGGGCTCGGGGCGATCGCGCTATTGGCCGTTGGTGCGGCACTCACCGCCCAGGCAAGCAGCCAGGACAAGTACACGGTGAGCGTGCCCGGTGGGCTCAAATTCGCCGACTTCAGGGGCTTCGAAGACTGGGCGACCATCGCTGTCAGTCAGTCCGGGGACAAGATCGAGGTGATCCTCGGCAATCCGGCGATGATCGAGGCCTACAAGGCTGGCGTTCCCGGCAACGGCAAGCCGTTCCCGGACGGCGCCAAGATGGCGAAGATCCATTGGCTCGCGAAGAAGAATGCTCCGGAGCCCGGTAACCCGACGATACCGGATGTCCTGCATGACGTGGACTTCATGCAGAAGGACAGCAAGAGGTTCGCTGACAGCGGCGGATGGGGATATGCGGAGTTCGAGTATGACGCCGCGTCCGATACGTTCAGGCCAGGCAACCTGGAGGACAAGCCGCCGCAGGGGCACGACGCCAAGTGCGGATTTGCCTGCCACACGCTCGTGAAATCGAAGGATTACGTGTTCACGGCGTATGGAAAGCGGTGAGGGCGCCGATCATGAATGAACCATGCCTCTCGCGCCGGCGCGCGCTGTTCAGCGGATCGGCGTTGGTACTCGGCGTCACCGCGGCCGCGATAGCGACCTCGCAAGCGAACGCGCAGGAGAAGCTCGGACAGGCGGACGCCCAGTATCAGATGACGCCGAAGGACGACCAGCATTGCGGCGTCTGCTCCAACTTCCGGCCGCCGAATGGATGCCAATTCGTGCAAGGCGACATCAACCCGAACGGCTGGTGCCAGCTGTTTACTCCGAAATCCTAGACCCGTCGCGACGACACAGGGGGTATGGGCGCATGCCGCTCGTTCGGATCGACTGAGGTGGGTGATTCACAAGCGAGAGGACCCGATCGCATGAGCACGAGCACAATTGCGACCAAGGATGGCGTCGAAATTTTCTACAAGGACTGGGGAACGGGTCAGCCGATCGTCTTCAGCCACGGCTGGCCGCTGTCATCCGACGACTGGGACGGGCAGATGCTGTTCTTCCTCAACCACGGCTTTCGGGTCATCGCGCACGACCGGCGCGGCCATGGCCGCTCGACCCAGACGGCCACGGGTCACGACATGGACCACTATGCCGATGACCTGGCGGCCGTCGTCGAACGGTTGAACCTGCGCGAAGCGATTCATGTCGGCCACTCCACCGGCGGCGGAGAGGTCGTGCGCTACATCGCGCGCCACGGCGACCGGCGGGTTGCCAAGGCGGCGATCATCTCCGCGGTGCCGCCGCTCATGGTCAAGACCGAGGCCAATCCGGGCGGGTTGCCGAAGGAGGTCTTCGACGGCCTTCAGGCGCAGCTCGCCGCCAATCGCGCGCAGTTCTACTACGACGTCCCGGCCGGGCCGTTCTACGGCTATAACCGGCCCGGCGCGAAGATCGATCAGGGCGTGATCTGGAACTGGTGGCGCCAGAGCATGATGGGCGGCGCCAAGGCGCACTACGACGGTATCGTCGCGTTCTCGCAAACCGATTTCACCGGGGATCTCAGGAAGATCACTGTCCCGGTGCTGGTGATGCACGGCGACGACGACCAGATCGTACCGTATGCCGATTCAGCGCCGCTTTCGGCAAAGCTCCTGACGAACGCCACGTTGAAGACCTACAAAGGCTTCCCGCACGGGATGCCGACCACACAGGCCGCGACGATCAACGCCGACCTGCTGGCATTCATCAGGGGCTAGGGGCGGCGCGATGGCACAGCCGATCCCGGTCGGTCGTCTGGCGCTTATCGCAGCGGTCGTGGGCATCGGTGCGGCGGCATTCGCCTACACGGCGGGCTGGCTGTCGCCGCATCGGATCACGCCGGACAAATTAGTCGATGCGATTGCGCCGCCGTCCGGGCCCGCCCTCGGCCATCGGCGCAACCACGCCAAGGGCATCTGCTTTACCGGCGTATTCGAAGCCAACGGTGCTGGATCCGAGATTTCGCGGGCGCGGGTTTTTGCCCGCGGCGAGTATCCGGTCGTCGGGCGTTTCAATCTCGCCTCGCCCGATCCGCAGGCGCCGGATGGAGCGGTTCCGGTCCGCGGGATCGGCATACGGATCGCGACGCCGGACGGACAGGAATGGCGCAGCGCCATGATCGACGCGCCGTTCTTTCCGGTCTCGACCCCGCAGGAGTTCTATGGGCTGCTGACCGCCCAGCAAAGCGCGGATCCGAACGTGATCAAGACGTTCGTCGCCGCGCATCCTACAGTCGCGGCGTTCCTCGGGTGGCTGCGCGGCGCGCAGTGGACGAGCAGTTACGCCGAGGATCGCTTCAACAGCATCAACAGCTTCGTCTTCGTCGCCGCCTCGGGTAAAGAACAAGTCGTGCGCTGGTCGCTCAAGCCCATGGCGCAGCCCGTGTTCCTCTCGGCCGATGAGCGTGCAAAGCGCGGGCGCAACTTTCTCGAACAGGACATCACGCAGCGGGTCCGGAGCGCGCCGCAGCGATGGAGCCTTGTCGTGACTCTGGCCAACCCCCAGGATCCGACCGCCGATCCCACCAAGGCCTGGCCGGACGACCGGCGCACGATCGACGCCGGCACGCTCGTCGCACGACAGATAGAAGCCGAGCCAAACGCCCCCTGTCGCGACATCAACTTCGACCCGACGGTGCTGCCCAACGGCATTCAGACGTCGGACGATCCGTTTCCCGCCGCGCGCTCGGCCGCTTATTCCGTGTCGTTCAATCGACGCACGGCCGAGGCGGACAGCTATCCGCGGACTCAGAGCGGAGTCAAGCCGTGAGCGAACGGCGCGCATCCTTCACGGGACCGCAGCGCTTGCTGCACTGGCTCATGGCGGCGTGCATCCTGGCAATGCTGTTCATTGGCGTGGGCATGGTGTCGACCGTAACGCCGAAATATCTGACGCTCGTCTCGATTCACAAGCCGTTGGGTATCATCATCTTGCTGCTCGCATTGATCCGTCTTGCTCTGCGGGTGCGCTATGGCGCGCCACCGTTGCCGGCCGGCATGCCGGAGCCGATGAAGCTCGCGGCTCATCTCTCCCACTACGCATTCTATGCCTTCATGATCGTCATGCCGCTGCTGGGCTGGGGAATGCTGTCGGCGGCGGCCTATCCGGTCGTGCTGATCGGGAGCTGGCGCCTGCCGGCGATCCTCCCACACAGCGACAGGCTCCATACGTGGCTGTGGGATGCGCATCACTATCTCGCCTTTGCCTTCTTCGCGCTGATCCTGCTGCATGTCGCGGCGGCGCTGTTCCACGCGCTCATCCGGCGCGACGGCGTATTCGAGACGATGGTGCCGCATCCAATGCCCGACGATGCGGTGCCTGATTTGGAGGAGCGCCATGTCTGACCGTCCGCCACGGCTCGCGTGGCTTCTCCTGTTGCTGCCGTTTGCTGGCTTGCTCTGGGTGCCGTTTTACAATTTCCTGACCCCCGACGTGTGGGGGTTCCCGTTCTTCTACTGGTATCAGCTAGCCTGGGTGCCGATCACGTCGTTCGTGACATGGCTCGTGTACCGGAGGCTGCGCCATGACGACTGAAGTCGACGGCACGGCACTCGCGATCTTCATCGCCTGTTTCATCCTCGTCACCGTCATGGGCCTGATGGCGGCGCGCTGGAAGCGCGCCGGCAGCATGGCCAAGCTCGACGAGTGGGGCCTCGGCGGAAGGCAGTTCGGCACCTGGATCACGTGGTTCCTGGTCGGCGGCGACTTCTACACCGCCTACACGGTCATCGCCGTTCCCGCCCTCGTGTACGCCGTCGGTGCCTATGGCTTCTTTGCTCTCCCGTACACGATCATCGTCTACCCCTTCGTCTTCGCGGTCATGCCGCTCCTCTGGCACGTGGCGAAGAAGAACGGCTATGTGACCGCCGCCGATGTCGTACATGGCCGGTACGGGTCACGCGCGCTGGAACTCGCGGTCGCCACCACCGGCGTGCTGGCGACCATGCCGTATATCGCGTTGCAGCTCATCGGCATGGCGGCGGTGTTCAAGGCGCTCGGGCTGCACGGCGAGCTCCCGCTGCTCACGGCGTTCATCGTCTTGGCCGTCTATGACTATTCGTCAGGACTGCGCGGCCCCGCGCTGATCGCCTTCGTCAAGGACACCATGATCTATATCGCCGTATTTGCGGCGATAGCCCTGATTCCCGGCCGCCTGGGCGGCTATGCCGCCGTCTTCCACGCGGCCGATGCGGCATTCCAGGCGAAGGGGGCGGGCGGGCTCGTGCTGGCTCAAAGCCAGATGATCCCGTATGCCACATTGGCGCTCGGGTCGGCGCTGGCGGCGTTCATGTACCCGCATACCTTGACCGGTGTGTTTGCGAGTGCCAGCGCCAACACGATCCGCAAGAACGCGCTCTTGTTGCCAGCCTATACGATTATGCTCGGCCTGCTGGCGCTTTTGGGGTACATGGCGCACGCGGCCGGACTGAAGCTGTCCGACCCCAACGACGTCGTTCCGGCGCTGTTCAACGCGCTGTTCCCGAGCTGGTTTGCCGGCTTCGCCTTTGCCGCGATCGCCATCGGCGCCCTTGTCCCGGCGGCGGTCATGAGCATCGGCGCCGCCAATCTGTTCACGCGCAATTTCTGGAAGGCCTATGTCAATCCCGACGTCACGCCTGCGGGCGAAGCCAGGGTGGCCAAGCTCACGTCGCTGGCGGTGAAGATCGGCGCATTGCTCGCCACCATTTATCTGCCGACGCAGTTCGCCCTATATCTCCAGCTGCTCGGCGGCTTGTGGATCCTGCAGACGTTCCCGGCCTTGGTGTTCGGACTGTTCGTCGACTGGTTCACCGCGCCGGCGCTGTTCCTCGGCTGGGCGGCCGGCTTCCTCAGCGGCACGTGGATGGCGTGGTCGGATGGACTGAAGCCGCTCCATACCATCGGGTTCGGCGGAACGAAAGTGTCGCTGTATGTCGGACTGGTGGCTCTCGCGATCAACGTGGTGGTCGCGGTCGTCGTCAACCTTGCCGTGAAGTCGCAAGTAGCTCAGCCGCAACCGAGCCGTTAGAGGAACACACTATGGCAACCGTAGCCGACCAATTTGCGGAGACCCTGGCCGCTGCCGGCGTCAAGCGCATCTACGGGATCGTCGGCGACAGCCTGAACGGGATCACCGATGCGATCCGCCGGCAGGGCAAGATCGAGTGGCTGCATGTGCGCCATGAGGAGGTCGCGGCCTTCGCGGCCGGCGCCGAGGCGCATCTCACCGGAACGCTGGCCGTATGCGCCGGAAGCTGCGGACCCGGCAATCTGCACCTGATCAACGGGCTCTTCGATTGCCACCGCTCGCGCGTACCCGTGCTGGCGATCGCCGCCCACATCCCGTCGGCTGAGATCGGCTCTGGATATTTCCAGGAAACCCACCCCGAGAACCTCTTCAAGGAGTGCAGCCACTATTGCGAGCTGGTCTCCAGCGCCCGGCAGATGCCGCGGGTGCTCGAAATTGCGATCCGCGAGGCAGTCGGTAAGCGCGGCGTATCGGTGATCGTGATCCCGGGAGACGTGGCGCTGCAGCCTGCTCTGCCGGCGGCGCCGCCGCAATCGGCGTCCCTGCTTCCACCGCAACCGGCGGTCGCGCCGCAGCCGGCCGATCTCAAGGCGCTGGCGGATTTCCTGAGCCGGGCCGATCGCGTCACCGTGCTGTGCGGCTCGGGTTGTGCCGGCGCGCACCGCCAGCTGCTGGCGCTGGGCGACAAGCTGCAGAGCCCGATGGTCCATGCGCTCAAGGGCAAGGAGCACGTGGAGTGGGAGAACCCCTACAGCGTCGGCATGACCGGGCTGATCGGCTTCGCCTCAGGCTACTTCGCGATGAACGATTGCGACGCGCTGTTGATGCTGGGGACGGATTTTCCTTACCGCCAGTTCTACCCCCAGGGCACCGCCCACATCGCGCAGGTCGATATCCGGCCGGAGCAGCTGGGCCGCCGCGCGCCGATCGAGCTCGGTCTCGTCGGCGACGTCGCGGCCACGCTCGATGGCCTGTTGCCGCTGCTCAGGACGAAGACCGATCGCCGTCATCTCGACCGCGCGGTCGAGCACTACAAGGCAGCGCGCCGTGGCTTGGACGAGCTGGCTAGCGGCTCCGCCGGAACGAAGCTCATCCACCCGCAGCAGGTCGCTAAATCGCTGAGCGATCTCGCCACGGACGACGCCGTCTTCACCTGCGACGTCGGCCTGCCGACCGTGTGGGCGGCGCGCTACCTCGCCATGAACGGCAAGCGGCGCCTCGTCGGCTCGTTCTGGCATGGCTCGATGGCCAACGCGATGGCCCAGGCGATCGGCGTCCAGGCGGCCTTCCGCCGCCGCCAGGTGATCTCGCTCTCCGGCGACGGCGGGTTCACCATGCTGATGGGCGACCTCCTCAGCCTGGTGCAGCTCGAGCTGCCGGTGAAGGTCGTCGTGTTCAACAACGGCGCCCTGGGCTTCATCGAGCTCGAGCAGAAATCAACCGGGTTCCTGGACTTCGGCACCGAGTTCAAGAACCCGAACTTCGCGGCCATGGCCGAGGCCGTCGGCATCAAGGGCGTGCGGCTCGAGGACCCCGCCGATGTCGAGCCGGGCATCCGGGCCGCACTCGCTCATCCCGGGCCGGTGCTCATCGATGCCGTGGTCAACCGGCAGGAGCTGGCCATGCCTCCGTCGGTCACGGTCGAGATGGCTAAGGGCTTCACGCTCTACATGGTGAAGGCGGTGATGAGCGGCCGCGCCGACGAGGTGATCGACCTGGCCCGGACGAATCTCTGGCGCTAGCCGTCGTGACAGGAGTCATCCATGGAACAGAGATCGGTTGGCGCAGCATTCGTCCACGCCGAGTGGCAACGAATTCTCAAAACGCCCTGGGCTGTGCGCTTCGGGGTAGGCTGTACTGCTGCCGTCGTCGCGATCATCGCCCTGTGCTGGGTCGTGTTCGGGTTCGGTTCGCTCGGTCTCGACGCGACGGCGACGTTTGCCGCCGTTCTCGGCATCACCCTCGCGATCGGCCTCGGCGTCGGCTTGATGACGCTCGTCTTCTACAGCAACCGCAGCGGACAGGATGATGCGGTTCGCGACAAGACTGTCGACCATGAGAATCCGGCGCCGCGCGTCGGAGTAGGAGATACGAGGCGGTGATGAAAAATATCGACACTAGCTCCTCGCCGATCGCCGCCACGTCGCGGCGAAGGTTTATTCGCGGGACGGCGGCCTCGAGCCTTGGCGCCGTCGGCGCCGTGTGGGCCGGCCGGGCTTTGGCCGGCGACCCGTTCGACATTCCGCGCGGACCTGGCGATCCGCTGAGCGGCCACGGCGAGCGCTCGCAATACGTCAAGCTCGACCGTCTTCCGGCGGCCGGCCCCGGCGCCCGTCAGGTCGACCCGGCCGACGCGATCAACTCCAAGACGCCGTGGGACAAGCTGGTCGGCGGCATCACGCCCACGGATCTGCATTATGAGCGCGCGCACGCGGGCACGCCCGACATCGATCCCGCGCAGTACCGGCTGCTGATGCACGGCCTGGTGAAGCAACCGCTGGTGTTGACCTACGACGACCTGCAGCGCATGCCGTCGGTCTCGCGCATCCACTTCATCGAGTGTACGGGCAACGGCTGGGAGAACTGGAAGAAGGCCGACCCCAACCTGACCGTGCGGGACACCCACGGGCTGATGAGCACCAACGAATGGACTGGTGTTCCGCTGCGCTACGTGGTGGAGCTCGTGAGGAAGGACCCGAAGTCGACGTGGATGCTGGCCGAGGGCGGCGACGGCGCCGGCGTCGATCGCAGCATCCCGCTCACCGACGAGATCCTGGACGAGGCGATAGTCGCCTATGGACAGAACGGCGAGCCTTTGCGGCCGACGAACGGCTTCCCGGTCCGCCTGGTCATGCCCGGCTTCGAGGGCAACCTTAATATCAAGTGGCTGCGCCGCTTGAAATTCGGTGACCGGCCGTGGATGACGCGCTGGGAGACCGACCGCTACACCCAGCTGCTCGCCAACGGCAAGGCCATGCAGTTCCAGCTGCGCATGGAGACCAACTCGGTCATCACCTCGCCCTCGGGGACCATGCAGATCAGGCCGGGATACAACCGCATCACAGGCGTGGCCTGGAGCGGCCACGGCAAGATCGCGAAGGTCGAGATCAGCACCGACGGTGCCAAAACCTGGAACGCGGCGCAGCTAAACCAGCCGGTGCTGCCGCGGGCGCACACGCGGTTCCAGATGGATTGGGCCTGGGATGGCAAGCCGACCAGGATTGTCAGCCGCTCCACCGACGATCACGGCAATGCGCAGCCAGACCGCGCGTCCTTCATCGCGAAGATGGGGACGAACGCGCTGTTTCACTACAACGCGCAGCAGACCTGGAGCGTCGACGTGGAGGGGAAGGTGCGCAATGCGTTGGCCTGAAGCTCTTATCCTCGGCGCGATCCTCGCCGCAGGATTCATCTCCGCCGCCGCGCCAGCCCCGGCTTACCAGTTCGGACGGTCGCCGACCCCTGATGAAATCAAGGCCTGGGACATCGACGTGTTGCCGGACGGCACGGGGTTGCCGGACGGCAGCGGCACGGTGGCGCACGGCAAGCAGGTGTATCAGGAGAACTGCGAGGTCTGTCATGGCACCAACGGCGTCGGCGGGATAAAGGACCGCCTGGCCGGAGGGCAGGGGACGCTCGCCACGGACCACCCGATCAAGACGGTCGGCAGCTACTGGCCGTATGCCACGACCCTGTTCGACTACATCCGCCGTGCCATGCCGTATCCGTCGCCCGGCTCGCTGAGCGCCGACGACACCTATTCGGTGGCAGCCTACATCCTGAATTTGAACGGCATCGTGCCGGCGGACGCGACCCTCGACAAAACGAGCGTGCCGAAGATCCAGATGCCCAATCGCGACGGGTTCATCCCCGAGCCCGAGTTCGCGAAGCTCATTCCGAAGGCCAAGTAGGAGCTCCCATGACCGGCCGCGATCTGTCATGGCGCCGGCTACCCTCCCGGCGCGCCTTTCTCGGTCAGGCTGGTGCCGGGATCGTTCTTGGCGCGGCGCCGGTGTTCGCGGAGACGATCCTGAAGCTGCCGCTGCCCGGCGGGCCGCAGGAGCGCACGATCACGACCGCCTTTCCGCAGAAAGGGCCGATGATCCTGCAGCGCACGCGGCCGCCGCTGCTGGAGACGCCGATGGAGGTGTTCGACCGGGGCATCTTCACGCCGAACGACCAGTTCTTCGTGCGCTGGCACTGGGCGGTCATTCCGGGCGAGGTGGACGTGGGGACCTTCAAGCTCGCCGTGCGCGGGCACGTTGAGCGGCCGTTGGCCCTGTCGCTCGCGGACCTTCTCGCGATGTCGCGAATCGAGTTGGCGGCCGTGAATCAATGTTCGGGGAATTCCCGTGGGCTGTTTCAGCCGCGCGTCCCTGGCGGCGAGTGGTTCCATGGCGCCATGGGCAATGCCAGATGGACTGGCGTCCGCCTGAAAGACGTGCTCGACCGCGCCGGCGTGAAGGGCGGGGCGCTGGCGGTACGCTTCAACGGCCTCGACGAGCCCGTCGTCGACGGTGCCCCCGACTTCATGAAGTCGCTCGACATCGACCACGCCCTGGATGGCGAGGTCATGATCGCGTTCGCCATGAACGGCGAGCAGCTGCCGCTCGTCAACGGCTTCCCTCTGCGCCTGGTCGTGCCAGGCTGGTACTCGACCTACTGGGTCAAGATGCTGAGCGACATCGAGGTGCTGGACGTACCCGACCAGACCTACTGGATGGCGACGGCCTATCGCATTCCCGACACACCGCACGCCAGCATCAGGCCCGGCGAGACCGGCATCAAGACCGTGCCGATCAACCGCATGGTCCCGCGCTCGTTCATCACCAATTTGACGGCCGGCGCCGCGGTGCAGGCCGGTGCTCCGACGCTCGTGCGCGGGATCGCGTTCGGCGGCGACACCGGCGTCGGCAAAGTCGACCTGTCCACTGACGGCGGCAAGACGTGGCTGCCGACCAAGCTCGGCACGGATGCCGGCAAATACAGCTTCCGCCAGTGGGAGATGACGGTGACGTTTGCGGGCAAAGGCAGCCAGACGCTGATGGCCCGCTGTACGAACAATGCCGGCGTCACCCAGCCCGATATTCCCAACTGGAACCCCGCCGGCTTCATGCGCAACGTCATCGAGACGACACCGATCGCTGTTAATTAAGGAGAGGGTCATGACGCACCGGATCCTCACGTTCAGCCTGCTGCTTGGCGCCACGATTGCGTCGCAGGCGCTGGCTCAGGCGCCCTTGCAGCCCAAGTCGGTGAGTGTCGATCTGCCCGTCGGCGACCGGATGTTTCCGGGCGACACTGCGGCCGACGCCATCAACAACAACTGCCTCTCGTGCCATTCCGCCGGCATGGTGCTGAACCAGCCTTACCTGTCGCGGGCGGAGTGGCAGGCAGAGGTGGAGAAAATGCGCAACACCTACAAGGCCCCGGTCGCGGACGAGGACGTGCCGGCAATCGTCGACTACCTCGCCAAGCGAAGTGCCGCACGGTGAGCGTTCGCTCGCGATCTTTTGCCATCGCGCTATCCGGCGCGATCTATCTATCAGGAGTGCCTGCCATGGCCGCAGAGGGACTGATCAGCGTGAAAAGCAGCTACGGACCCGCGGAGACAATGAAGCGGCTCGAGGCCGCCGTGACGTCGAAGGGTCTGACCGTCTTCGCCCATGTCGACCATGCGGCGGGCGCCGATGCGGTCGGCATGCCGCTGCGGCCCACAGATCTTTTGATCTTCGGTAACGCTAAGGGCGGCACGCCTTTGATGCAGTCGGTGCAGACGATCGGCGTCGACCTGCCTCTGAAAGCGTTGGTGTGGCAGGACGTCCAAGGTACGACCTGGATCTCTTACAACGATCCCGCATGGCTCGCGAAGCGCCACGGGGTCGACGCCGACGCGCCCCTTAAGGCCCTGAGCGGAGCACTGGCCGTGCTGGTGAAAGCGGCCACCGCCGCGCCGTAACCCCCGGTCACACTCACGAACGGACCCGACCTCTCATGATCCCCAGCTACAGCGACCATGCGGCCAACGAGCGAACATTTCTCGCATGGGTTCGCACAGGAATCGCCGTGATCGCGTTCGGGTTCGTCATCGAGAAGTTCAATCTGTTCGTCTTGAGCGTAGCGATCATGGGCGGAGTCGACGCGGGGCGTCGGGCGCAGCTCGAAACATTGTCCCAAGGCGTCGGCCGCTACGACGGCATGGCGCTCATCCTGATCGGATTGGCCGTGATCGTCGTTGCCACTGCCCGCTTCGTCCGCACGGCGCGATTGCTCGACAAGCACGACGTGCAAGCGGCAGGTGGAGTCCGCGCGGGGGTGATCCTAGGGACGACGCTGGCGCTGCTAATCGGCGGCTTCAGTATCTATCTTGGCGTAGGGCGACACGCTTCGCCTTTTTCCGACCCACTGTTCGACTTTGACAAGAAGGAGAGTCAACCATGAGTCAAGAAGCTGCAAGGGCCCGCCGGACGGCATCGCTCCAGACGCCCGGCAATCTCGGTGCGAACGCGACGCGCGATATTTCCGGTGCGCTCACCGCGCTGGCTGCGGACCTGTTCGCGCTGTACCTCAAGACGAAGAATTTCCACTGGCATGTCTCGGGACCGCATTTCCGCGACTATCACCTGCTGCTGGACGAACAGGCCGAACAGATCTTCTCCGCGACCGACGACATCGCCGAACGGGTCCGAAAAGTTGGCGGCACGACTCTGCGCTCAATCGGCCATATCGCCCGGCTGCAACGCATCAAGGACAACGATGCGGACTATGTGACGCCACGCGACATGCTGGCGGAGCTTCGCGAAGACAATTTGGAGCTGACGGGTCGGTTGCGCGAAGCGCACGACCTGTGCGACGAGCACGGGGATGTCGCCTCGGCCAGCCTGATCGAGAACTGGATCGACGAGGCCGAACGCCGCGTCTGGTTCCTCTTCGAGGCCGCCCGCAATGGCAACGACGGCTAAATCCCCCAGCGGCGGGGGAACAGCATCTCAAGAACCAAGGAACGTGGTCGAGCCCGCAGCCCCTGAGCGGCGGGCCGACGAACTGTTGGACGAAGCCCTGCGGCAGACTTTTCCAGCCAGCGATCCGATCGCGATCAATCCGGGTTAGAAGGAGTCCAGTGCGGCTTGGTTTACGCCGTCGCCCCGGCCGGCTCGTAGGGAATCGCAAACGAAAAGGTCGCGCCGGGCCCATCATTCGTCGTGGCCCAAATGCGCCCGCGGTGGGTTTCGATGATCGAGCGGCTGACTGACAGGCCAATTCCCATGCCGCCGTCCTTGGTTGTGTAGAAGGCTTCGAAGACGCGTTCCGCGTCCTGGGGCGCGAGGCCGACCCCGGTGTCCTGGACGTCCAACCGGACGGAATGGTTGTCGCCAAGCTTCGTGCAGATCGTCAAGCGTCGGGGGCGATCGTCGATGCCATGCATGGCGTCCGACGCGTTCAGGAGCAGGTTCAGGATCACTTGCTGGAGCTGGACTCGGTCACCGATGACGGGAGGCAGTTCGCCACAGAAATCTGTGAGAAGGACGACTCGATTACGCTGCAGTTCGCTTAGCGACAAAGCGATGACTTCCCGCGCCGCTTCGTTCAGGTCCAATGCCCCAGCGGTTGGCCTCTTATTAGTGAACAGGCCGCGCAATCGCGCGATGACGTCGGACGCACGGTTGCCATCGCGGATCATCCGCCGCGCGGCATCACGCGCGCCATCTATATCCGGTGGATCATTTGCGAGCATCGCGTGGCAGAGGCTGGCGTTGGTGATGATGCCGGACAGCGGCTGGTTGACTTCGTGCGCGATCGACGCTGTCAAAGCGCTAAAGCTCGTGGCTCTGGCGACGCGCGCGAGCTCGGAGCGGACCTTCCCGAGCACTTCCTCGGAGAGACGCCGCTCGGTGATGTCCCGCACTGCGCCGACGAATTCGGACTGCTCATCGAGCGGACTCTGGATCGCATGCGCGACGACGTGCAGATATTTCACCGTGCCGTCTGCCATTCGGAGGCGGAACTCCGTCGTTACGTCTTCGCCATGCTTGGCGCATTCCAGCACGCGATCGACCAAGTGCAGGTCATCGGGGTGGGTCCGTGCCCGCATGAACTCGAAGTCGGGCGGCATTCTCGGATCTACATCGAAGATGCGATAGGTCTGGGCCGACCACCAATGCTCGCCGGTCAGGGGGTTCAACGAGAAGCTCCCGGTGGCGCTGAGCATCTCGGCTTCGAGAAGGAAAGCCTCGGTTCGATGAAGCCGCGCCTCGCTCTGTCGCAGCGCGGCGGCTTGCGCATGTCCGCGATGCGCCAAGTAGACCGTCAAGGCGAAGACCGCCACGATGACGCATCCGCCGATCAATACCGCCAGAGGCAGGAAATCGAAAACGCGTCGCGTCGTGTCCACCTCGGCCTGCCATAAGCCCACGGCAGCGGCGATAGCAGCGATTGCCACGCCGCCAAGCAACCAGGGTGGGCTGCTCGCTGGGCCACCCTCCGCGTCCCACGCCAGCGAGACCATACCGAAGCCAAAGACGAGGAAGCCGACCGCGGAATTGAACGCCGTCATCGTAGCGTTGCCGAAAGTGCCGATGACCGACGCTAACCCGAACGCGGCGATCATCGAGCCGGTCAGTCCAAGGAACAGTGCGGTCCGCGTGGACAGGACCCTGGGTGCCAGTAGGATCACGAGTGAGGCCAGCGTGAAGCAGATCGATGCCAGCGGTGCGACGCGGCCCGGGGGACGCGCTCTCACCGAGAAATTGGTGGGGCCCAACAATGCGCCGGTCCCCAAGTTCACGTGGAACAAATATTCGATGATGGTGAGGCCGTTGACGACGCAGGTGAGGCCGGCCGCGGCGACCATCAGCCAGCGCGGCCCTTTGAGCGCCAGCGCCAGCAAGGCGATGCCGCTCAGCAAGAAACTGGCGGCCGTATTCTTCACCATGAACGGCAGATTAGGCAGAACCTGGACCAGGACGAATATGTGGGTCACCCAGCCGATCAGCACGCTGACGCCCAAAACGATGGCGAACGCCGCCGAGCCAATCGCCAACTGCTTCGGCCAGTGATTTTTGGTCTTCACGCGGCCCTTCCCCCCAGACATCTCCGTCGCGTGAGTATGCGCTATCGCTGGAAACAATTCCGCCGATACTTTGGTGTCGATCCTCGCCGCCAATGCTTCACCGACACCATGGTGCAATAGAGCTGTCTGCGTCAGGGGCTTACCTGTATCCCACCGCCGCGTGGCCACCACAGTCGTCCCGAGCTGCTGAGCCTCTTGATCGATCGCACGCCCTCACCGCAGGTCCATGGGCGCGCGGCGCATCCGAAGGCGGACGAGGCCCGGCGCACCGGCACCGAGGTCGAGAAGGCCGGCGAGGGCGTGTGATCAAGAAGCAGCTTCGAGCGACTTTCGAAACGGAGAACTTCCATGGAGACTGCAAAAGGCATTGCCATCTCGCACGGACTACTCAGCCGCGAGCTCACCGAACTCATCCGAGAGACGAGACCGGAGCTGTTATACCCGCCGTGCCGGCCCGGGCACCGCCGCCGCGGGATTACGACGGCCGCGGCGGCGCTGATCGGTGCGGCAATGTTCTCGTTGCTGCTGGCTTCTGCGCAGGCCTTGGCCGAATCCCCCGGTCAGGCCGGGCGGCTGGCGCAGGAGCACCATGCCTGTGCGGTCGTCCTGGGTCTCGATCCCTCGGAAGCGCCGTACCAGGACTGCGTCGCGGCCCTCCGCCGCGATCTGCCTCCGGTAGATCCTCCATCGGCCGTCGCGAGCGCCGACTCGGCCGATCTGAGCACGCGCCAGAAGGCGAACGCGGCTTGCGCCGATATCGGGCTGGAGCGAGAGAGCCTCGCCTACGGCCGCTGTGTCGTGGACGTCCAGCAGGCACTCTCGGACGAACAGCAGATCTATCGCTGATCCGGCGGAATAAGGCCGCTGGCTGGCGCGCAATCTCAATTGAGCCGAAATACGCACCGGCTTCGACATCGCTGTCAGGTGACGCGATGCCGCGAGCTGTCGTAGCGCTGCTCGCAGGCACCATCGCCATTAGCAGCGCAACACGCACTGAACCAGAAGACCCGTCGTCAAATGGCGGAAGCGCGTCGTGGACGAAGCACGCCTATGGGGCCGAAGGCCCGCGCTCGATAGTGCTGAGCGTGGAGCAAGAGGCGACGTGATCGGCTTCCGGAAGCATACCCTCTTGCCGCTCGACGATTGCCTCAGCCGCCGCAATCTCATGCTGGCTTAATTGAGTCCGGACCGTAGCGGGACGCCATCCGCCGGCGGCCGATCTGCCGTCGGCCTTTGCGTTCACGTCGTCAGGACCACCTTCATGCAGTCTTCCTGCTTGGCGTTGAAGACCGCATAGCCGCGCGGCGCATCCTCGAGCCGCATCCGGTGGGTGATGATGAAGCTCGGGTCGAGCTCGCCATTCTCGATGCGCTCTAGCAGCGGCTTCATGTAGCGCTGCACATGCGCCTGGCCGGTCTTGATGGTGAGCGAGCGGTTCATCAGCGAGCCCATCGGGAACTTGTCGATGAAGCCGCTGTAGACGCCGATCACCGACACCGTGCCGCCGTTGCGGCAGCTCATGATCGCATCGCGCAGCGCGATCGGCCGGTCGTTCTCCAGCATCAGGGCCTGCTTGGCACGGTCGTAGGCATATTCCATGCCGTGCGATTCCATGCCCACCGCGTCGATGCAGGCGTCGGGCCCGCGGCCGCCGGTCATGTCCTTGAGCGCCTCGTGCACGTCGACCGCGGTGTAGTCCAGGATCTCTGCCCCGCACTCCTCACGCGCCATGCGCAGCCGGTAGTCGAACCGGTCGATGGCGATGACCCGCTCGGCGCCCAACAGGAAGGCGCTCTTGATCGCGAGCTGGCCGACCGGGCCGCAGCCCCACACGGCGATGGTGTCGCCGGGCTGGATGCCGCACTGCTCCGCCCCCATATAGCCGGTCGGGAGGATGTCCGACAGGAACAGCACCTGCTCGTCGGTGAATCCGTTCTCGATCTTGTGCGGCCCGACGTCGGCGTAGGGCACACGCACGTACTCCGCCTGGCCGCCCGCGAAGCCTCCCAGGAGGTGCGAATAGCCGAACAGCCCGGCCGGCGAGTAGCCCCACAGCTTCTCCGCCATCCACGCGTTCGGGTTCGAGTTCTCGCACACCGAATAGAGCTGGTGCTCGCAGGCGAAGCAGCGTCCGCACGCGATCGGGAACGGCACCACCGCGGTCGCCGACCTTGAGCTTCTTCACGGATTTTCCGACCTCAACGACTTCGCCCATGAACTCGTGACCCATGATGTCGCCGGGTTCCATCGCGGGATTGAAGCCGTTGTAGATGTGCAGATCCGAGCCGCAGATCGCGGTCGAGGTGACGCGCACGATCGCGTCCTCGGAGTTGAGGATCTTGGGGTCGGGAACGGTCTCGACCCGCATGTCGTGCTTGCCGTACCAGCAGGTCGCTTTCATACCGGGCTCCCTTCCGCAGATTCGATCACGGGTTCGGCGCCGTGGAGCGTGCGGCCGCGCGCACGGTCCGGCACCTGCTCCGGCGGCTGTCCGGGCCCCCAGCCCTTGGCCGTGGCGTCCGATTCCAGGATCTCGCCGGCCTCGAAGATCTGCTTCAGCCGCCGCAGATCCTCTTCGGCCTCCTGGTCCGGGGACTTGCCGAGCAGCTTGGCGAAGGCCGCACCCAGCGCGCCGCCGGGCGGCCGATAGTCGAACACCACCTTGACGACCGTGCCGCGCCCGCCCGAGGCGGGCTTGAAGGTCATCGCACCGCGCGTATCGAGGGGCGATCCGGGGCGCGAGCGCCAGGCAATGCGTTCGTTCGGCTGGTCCTGAGTGATCTCGGACTCCCACTCGAACGGACTGCCGAGCGGGCCTTTGACGCGCCAGCGCGAACGGTGATCGTCCAGCGCTTGCGTGCTCTCGATATGGCGCATCACGCGCGGCAGGTTCTCGACATTGCGCCAGAAGCGGTAGAGCTCTTCCGCCGGTGCGTTGATGGTGATGGCGCTGATGACGTGGATGGGCCGGTTGCCCATCCATTCCGCGATCGTCGCCCGCGCGCGGCGCCCGGCCTGCGCCGCCGCTCCACCGGCGGTGCTGCGCTCAGGCTGCCCCTCGCGTGCCGCGCTGAGACGTTCGGCGCACACGAGATCGGCCAGCGTGATTCCGATCACGGCCGCGGTCGCCAGGCTCAGCCGGCTGGGATCGGTCTCCTCCGAGGCGTACGCGCTGCCTAGCAGCGCCAAATCCATGGCATCGCCGGCGACGCGCGACCACAGCCAGGCGGGCGCCTCGGGATTGGAGAGAACACCGAAGCCGCTCACCAGCTCGCGGACGCCGACCAGCTGCAAGGCCCGGCAGTTCGTCTCGTCGTCGGCGATGCCGATGAGGCGTGCCGTGCTGCGCGGCGCCACGGCACCGGCCAGACCCAGCGCCAGGCTGGCCCATCCGAGCATCTTGGCAAGGCGCGTATCGTCTATGGGCATCCGGTGGAGCGCATTGAGCGGCCCTGCGCCGTTGCCGCGCTGCGGCGTCTTGTCTTGTCCCAGGGGCATGGTGACCTCGAAGGTTTGGTCGCGTTCGCCGCGGCGGGCGATCGGCCCACGGAGAACACACGCCACGGGCCCGGGGTTCCGCAGCTGGGGTCCCAACCGGCGACGGATGAGCGTCACCTAATGCAGGGCGGGCGATCCGTTGGCATGTGGCGGAACTTCCTAAGGTCCCCTCTGTTGCCCAGCACGCCCTGCCATCTCTCTCTACCGGAGACAACGATGACTGCACTGCGTTCCCCCGAAGACATGTTCACGACCGAGCTGAAGGAGATCCACAGCGCCGAGCGCCAGCTCTCGCGTGCGATACCGCGCCTCTCGAAAAAGGTCTCCTCGCAGCGGCTGCGCGACCTCCTGGAGCAACGTCTCGAACAGGGCGAGGCTCTGATCGAGAGGCTCGAAAATGCGTTGGACGAGATGGAGGCACCCAAGGCGCGGCCGAAGAACATCGCCGCCGAAGGCCTGATCGACGACGTCAATCAGCACCTCGACGAGGTGGAGGATGAGCGGCTGATCGATCCGCTGCTCCTCGCCTCGGTCCAGAAGATCGAACATTACTGCATTGCCGCCTGGGGTGCCGCGCGCTCCATGGGCGAGCTGCTGGGCAAGGAGGATGTCGTCAAGACGATGGAAGAGGTGCTCAAGGAGGGAAAGGAGCTCGACGACGAGATGACGAAGCTCGCCGAGGAGGAGATCAATCCCAAGATGATGTCTGGCGCCGAGGAGGAAGAGGAAGACCAAGAAGAGAAGGGGAGCTCCGGCTCCAACGGCGGTACTGGCCGCTCGAGCCGCAGCAGCAAGCGCGGTAAGTCGAACTGATCAGCATGGGCGGGCGGCGGTACCTCAGCCGCCCGCCGTTGCCTGTTTTCCGAGGCTGCGGCACGTTATTCCCGGACGATGATGCAACAGGCCCTAGCGCCGAAGCGCACGCGTGTGGCACAAATCATGTCTAAGTCGCAGCCCCCCATGGGGCGAACGCGCTATGGTCGCCACCGTGCGGAAGATCGTCATCGGCTGCCTGTTGGTTCTGGGGCTTTTGGGCGCCGGCCCGGCGCGCGCAGCCCCCGGCAGCGCCTCTGACGTCGTGCGGCACTTCTACGCAGCCCTGCTCGATGCGATGAAGAACGGCCCGGCGCTGGGCCCGAAGGGCCGCTACGACAAGCTGGCCCCGGTCGTGCTCGCGAGCTTCGACGTTCCCTTCATGACGCGGATGTCGGTCGGGTTGTCCTGGGGCCGTCTGACCCTCGAGGAGAAGCAGCGGGCCTGGAAGGCCTTTGCCCGCTACATCACCGCGACTTACGCCTCGCAGTTCAGCAAATACGACGGCGAGCGCTTCGAGGTCCTCGGCGAGGAGAAGGTCAAGCACGGCACGGTGGTCCGGACCCGTATCGTGCCGTCGGACGGCGATGCGGTTGCGATCAACTACGTGCTGCACGACAACGACACGGCGTGGCAGATCCGCGATATCTATCTGGCCGGCACGATCAGCCAGCTCGCGACCCGCCGGTCGGAGTTCGCGGGCATCCTGCGCAACGGCGGCATCGAGGGGTTGATCGCCCAGCTCAACAGGAAGGCCGACGAGCTGATCGGCTGACGGGCCGTCCTCCTTCCGCGCGGTTATCGGCCCGCCCGGGCCGGCTTTCTGGCGCGCGGCGTGTCTTCGAGCTCTTGCACGGCCGTTGACGCTTGTGTCCAGCTGCGCAGCGCGTGACCCAGCTCGAGCGCGCAGGTGGAAACGGCGGCGGTCGGGGTCCGGCCTGCGTGGATGCAGCAGGCCAGGACGGCGGAGCGCACCTCGGGGTTGCGGATCGGGACATACACGACGCTGGGCCGCATCTCGTCCTGTCCGGGTGAGAGCCGGATCTGGACGCCGATGCCGGCGCCCGACGTCACGAGGTCCGCCATCAGCTCGAAGGAATTCGTCGAGATGATCGACACGGGGCGTGCGCCGACCTGCGCGAACATGGCGTTGACGACCTGGAAGAGAAACGAATTCTCGTCGGGCATGATGAGCTCCTCGCCGACGAGGTCGGATACCTGAACGAACTTTTGCGCGCCGAGCCGGTGCTCCTTGCGCACCATGGCGCAGGTCTCGAGCTTGAACGAGGCGATGCGCTTCAGCTCCCGATGCTCGGGCATCGCATGGCCGAGGGCAATGTCGATGTCGCCGCGCATCAGCCGGTCGATGACCGCCTCGGTGTTCCCGACAACGACGTTGAACGTGATGTCCGGGTAGGCCTTGTGGAAGCGCGTGAGGAAGCCGGTCACGAACTGGCGGGCGATGGTTTCATTGACCCCGAGCGTCACGACGCCGCGGTGCGAGCCGTTCAACGCGCCGATCTCCGCCCGCGCCGAGGACAGCTCGTTGATCGTCCGGCGCACGCGATACATCAGCGCCTCGCCGGCCACGGTGAGGCGGATCCCCTTGCGGCCGCGCTCGAACAATTTGACGCCGAGCTCCTCTTCGATGAGCTGGATTTGGCGGCTCACCGCCGAGGGCGCGATCCGGATCTTGTCGGCGGCCCGGCGGAACGAGCCGGCGTTTGCGACTTCGTAGAAATAGCGAAGGGCCGAGGTGTTGACGAAATCCGGCAGGAGGCCGAGCGGCATCTCAGGCCTCCGCGTAGCGCCGCGCTGGCGTCAGCAGGTCGCGCGCGCCAGCGCGGCTCTGATGAGGCGGGAGCTCGTCTCCGCTGCGGGGCGGGCCGATCGTCACTAGGGCTTGTACTCTTTTGCCTGCTTCTGGATCGCCGCGTGATCGAAGTTGTTGAATTCGTCCACCAGTTCGTTGGTCACCAGCTTGTTGAGGTCCACCTTCTTCTCGAGCCCCGTCGGCTGGCCCTGGACGGGCGTGGCCATGATGTCTTGCAGCCGCTCCCAGCCGCCGAGGTCGCTCAAGCCGTACTTTCCGGCCTTGCGCGGCGCCATGACGTCGAGGGCGGCCGCGAAGAACTTCTTGGTGTACGCGGGGTCGGTCTGTTCCTCCGGAGCCGCCTTCTTCATGATGGCGATCGCGGCGTCGGGGTTTGCCTGGGCGAAGACGGTCGCCTTCGCCAGAGCCCGCCCGAAGCCGACGATGGAGCGGCGATCACGCTCGAAGACAGTGTCGGGCGCGGCGGTCGTCTCGGAGGCGAGCTGAAGCTGCTCCTCGCAGGTGATGCACTTCAGCTTAACGCCGGCGGCCTCGATGCCGATCGTGTTGTTCCAGGAGATATTGAGCGCGTCCACCTTGCCGTCCTTGAGCGCCTGGGCCTGCACCGCCATGTTGAAGCCGAGAGGTACCGCCTGCACGTCCCGCTGCATGGCGAGCCCAACCTGGTCCAGCTGCCCACGGAGCAGCGGCAAGTCGCCGCGCGTGAGATCGATGACGCCGACCGATTTGCCCTTGAGATCGGCCAGCTTGTTGATCGGGCTGCCGTCCACGACCTTGACGTCGAACGTATTCTTGGTGACGAAGTCGTAGAAGGCCTTGTACTTCACGCCCTCCGCAAAGCCCAGCAAGGTGTTGGGCGCCAGGATCACGCCGATCTGGGCGTTGCCGGCCGCGAGCTGCTGGACGACGGCGCTGCTGCCGTTGGCCACCTGAAGATCGAGAGTGATGCCCTCGTCCTTGAAGTAGCCGAGCTGGTCCGCCACGCTGATCGGGAAGAACGTGATGCCGACCTTGAAGGGCAGCAGAACCGTGAACTTCTTGGGCGGAGGCGACTGCGCCTCGGCGGCGGGCATCGAGGCGATAGACGCCATCAGCGCGAGGCCGAAGAGTGCGGCCGCGGTCAGTCTACGAGTCATGAATCATCCTCCCTTGCATTCCGGGTTAACCGGTGAAGTGGTCCTGACGCCAGAACACGATGCGGCGGTCGAGATATTCCATGAGGCCGTACAGCACCAATCCCAGCACGGACACCACGACGACCACCGCGAACACCAGATAGACCTTGAGCTCGAAGCTGAAGTTGATGATGAGGGTGCCGAGGCCTTCCTTGGCGGTCACGAACTCCGCGACCAGGGCTCCGATCAGCGCCAATGTGAGCGATGTCTTCAAGCCGGCGAATATCCCGGGGAGGGCCGTGGGCCAGGCCAGCTTCCAGAACACCTGATGGCGCGAGGCCACGAGCGAGCGCATGAGGAGCATCGAATTCTCCTCCACCGCCTCGAGGCCGACGACCGTATTGATCACGACCGGAAAGAACGAGATGGCGATCGCCATCACGATCTTGGACTCGATGCCGAGGCCGAACCACGTGATGAAGATCGGCGCCAGCACGACCTTTGGCATCACCTGAAAGGCGACCACGTACGGGTAGGCGACCTCCTTGAAGAGGGGCATGTTGACCATGGCGATGCCGAGCAGAATCGCGGCGACCGAACCGACGCCGAACCCGATCAGCGTCTCGGCGGTGGTCAGCCACACGTGCTGCGGAAACCAGGGTGCTGTGAACAGGATCGTCAAGCCGTCCCAGATCCGCGATGGCGGCGGCAACACCAGCGGCGACACCAGCCCGGCGCGACTGATGAGCTCCCACACCACCAGCAGGAGGCCGAAGCTCAACGGCGAAAGGATTACCCCCGGATGATTTTGCACCCAGCCGTAGATGAGTGCCGTCGGTGAGGACCGCTCTTTCGCGGCAACGCCGGTCGTCATCTGGCCACCCCCAAATGTTCGCGGACCGTAAAGGCGATGCGTGCGAAATCCGGCGACTTCATGAGTTCGATCGACCGCGGACGGGGCAGCGGCACGTCGACCACGGACAGGACGCGTCCCGGTGCGGTGCCCATGACGACGACGCGGTCGGCGAGAAACACCGCCTCGACGATGCTGTGCGTCACGAAAACGACGGTCTGGCCGCGCTCGCCCCAGACGTTCAGCAGCTCGAGGTTCATCCGCTCCCGCGTGAACTCGTCGAGGGCCCCGAACGGCTCGTCCATCAGGATGATCTGCGGATCGGTCATCAGGACGCGGCTGAGTGCCGCGCGTTGCTGCATGCCCCCCGACAGCTCGCGGGGATAGGCGTGCTCACGCCCCTCGAGCCCCACCATGCGGAGGATGTTCAGGGCTTTCTGGGTCGCGGCCTGCCGGTCGAGCCCGAAGATCTCGATGGGGAGCAGAACGTTCTCGAGGATGGTCCGCCACGGAAACAGGACGGACGTCTGGAACATCATGCCGATGTCCCGCCGCGGCCCCGTCACGTCGCTCCCGCCGATGGCGATGCGCCCGGAGGTCGGCTCGATGAGCCCGCCGATCAGTTTCAACAAGGTCGACTTGCCGCAGCCGCTGGGCCCCACGAACGAGACGAACTGCCCCGGACGGATCGAGAGAGTTACGTCGCGCAACGCTTCGACGGACGCCGTGCCGAGGCGCCGCCGGAAGGCCTTGCCGACATTCGTGATCTCGATCGCGTCGGTGCGGGCCTCCGCGCCGCTTTTACTTTGCCGCGTCGGGTGTCCTTGCCGTGCGGCAGGTGCGGCCTGTTCGCGATCCGATGTCACGTCTGTAAGACTCATCGATAGGCCCCGATTGGCGCTGGATCACCGGATGGGCGAGAACGACGCCGGGATGAGGATGCGGTTTTCCTGGCGCAGGATCACAGGCGGCTGATTCTTCAAGTAATTGAGCCAATCCGGATCCTTCGCCATGATCGCGCGGCGGCGCTCACGCTCGGCCAGGCTTTCATAGCCCCACAGGTGCACGACCTGATTGAGCTCGCCGATGTCGCTCGAGAAAAAGCCGATGAGGTTGCCCAGGATCCGCTGTTGGATGGGCAATCCGTGCGTCCCGTAATACTCGAGAAGCTGATTCACCTTGCCGACCTGAACCGTGTAGGTGCGCTGTTCGACGATCATTGGGGATCTCCTGCTGCGATCGTGAGGGTCAGAGAGTCTTGAGCTTGTCGATGATGCTGAGCTTCACGTGCTCGATATGCGCGGCTGCCGCCTTGCGCGCCGCCGCGGCACTGCCGCTCTGGATCGCCTCGATGAGGGCCAGATGTTCCTTGCAGCTCGCCTTGAAGCGGCTTGGGATCCGGCGCATGTCGAACATGTGCGTGCGACGGCGCAAGTCCCTCACCAGGGAGGCCAGCATGCGGTTGCCGCTCGCCTCGGCCACCATGCCGTGCACCATGTCGTCGACCGTCCAGTGCTGTGCGACCGTCGGCTTGTCGGAGTTCATGAGCTTCTCGACCGCCTTGCGCACGGCAATGGCGCGGTCCTTCGGAACGTTGCCTGCGGCAAGGCCAGCGGCCTCGACCTCGAGCAGCTTGCGGACGTTCAGAACCTCGATGAACTCGTGGACCGTCAGCTCGCGCACGGCGAGCAGGCGGCCGAACTGGCGCGTCACCAGGCCTTCCGATTCGAGCCGGTTGAGCGCCTCGCGCGTCGGCGTGCGCGAGATGTTCAGCGCGTCGGCAAGCTTCCGTTCCTGCAGGATCGTCCCGGCCGGGAGCTCGCCCGACAGGATCATGTCGAGGAGCCGCTCGTAAGCCTGGTCGCTCAGGTTCTTGGGTGAGCCGGCAAGGAACGGCTGCGCGCCGCGCGCGTCATCTCGCCTGGCCAATGTCAGCGGCTGCGCCATCTGGAATGCCGTTGGTATACCGTAGCGGCCGTGGCTGACGCAAACGAATCCGCTCTGCCGGGCGAATCCGGCCTCAGCCGTGCGGTCTTAGCGTGGCTGTTATTCCGCGGCGGTGCGCGCCGACGACCCGAAGATCGTCGCGATCGCGCTGTCGTAGGCGGCGAGCCAGTTCGTGCCGGACGGAGTGATCACGTCGCCGCCGCGGATGTTGCGGCACATCGCGGTGTCGTCCAGCACGGCCGGCAGCTTCCCAGTCGCCTGGTATTCCCGCACGGCGCGCAGCATGACCCGGCGCGTCAGCACGACCATGAGGTCGCTCGAGGCGACGGTCTCCATGCTCCGGTCGACGATCGGATCCATCGCTTCCTGCACCGCCTGGTCCTGGAGCGGGATGCCGATGATGCCGCTGAAGCTCTCGCCGCGTTTCTGCATCTCACGGTCGACGTTGTGATCGTTCCTCGGGTTCGCCGCGGCGCGCCAGCGGCCCATCCAGTCGGTCGTGCGCGGGAGGTAGTTGAGGGGCCGTGCGAGGCCGGGAACGGGCGTGCCGTCGGCATAGGTCATGCGCTTGAACCGGCCGCTGGCCCGCTGCAGATCGATGTTGAAGATCATCGTGTTGTAGTCGTCGATCGGGACCCACGCGTTGATCGAGGCGTTCTTTTCCAGCCGGTCGCTCGGATAGGTCACCCAGAACGGGAAGATGAAGGCGGCAAACCGGTGGTGGTCGAACCCCGGCATTGCCGGGCGCGAGGCCGAGTAGATCGTGCCGTAGGGCCGCTCGGTCGCGTAGACCTCCGGTGCCTTGTTGATCACCGTATAGGTCGCGGCGTCGTTCGGATCCATGCGCGAGCCGTCGATGCAGCCGGCGTGCAGGAAGCCGAGATGCGAGGTATCGACGTCGCCGTCGAGCGCCTGGAGCCAATTGCACTCCCGATGCGTCAGCGCGATGTTGCGGTCGTCGCCCTTGGCCAGCACGCACTCGAATTCCGGCAGGGGCGGCGGCACGGCGCGCTTGCCCATGTAGACGAACACCATCCCGCCGCTTTCCTGGGTCTTGTAGGCGTGGGCCTTCACCTTGTCCTCGAACCGCCGGTTTTCCGGGAGGTTCGGCTGCTCGAGGCAGTTGCCCTCCACGTCGAATTTCCAGCCGTGATAGACGCAGCGCAGGCCGTTCCCCTCGTTGCGGCCCTGGAAGAGCGACGCGCAGCGGTGCGGACAGCGGTGGTCGAAGATGCCGACCCGGCCCGAGCTGTCGCGAAAGGCGATCAGCTTTTCGCCGAGCAGCATGAGGCGCATCGGTGTGTCGTCCGGCTTCAGCTCGGATGAGAGACACGCCGGGATCCAGAACTGCCGCATGAGCTCGCCCATCGGCGTTCCGCGGCCGACCCGCGAGATCATCTCGTTTTCCGCGGCAGTGATCATGTCAGTCCTCCAACGTCAGGATTTGGCGCCGTCAGGGCCGACGATCACGCCGGCGCGCGCCATATTTTTCAAGGAAGCGGCAAGGATCGGTTTGACCGATGCCGGATCGGACATCGGCGTCTCGAGGAAGCTGTTCGGCGGATAGAACGACGCCTGGTTGAAGAACGGCCGATACATCTCCCAGCGCGCGCGCAGCAGCGGATTGGCGGTCCCGGTATCCTGCTTGCGCGCCGCGCGCAGGGCTTCGATGTCGATCATGGCCGAAACCCCGACCGTCTCGCCGGGGGTCTCGTCATAGGCGAGCGAGCGGCCCAGATAGTCGAGGATCTGCGAGCGGCCGCCCAGCACGGATCCGTCGGCCGAGAAGCCGATCCCCTCGGCCACGTTGGCGCTGATGAGGTAGACCATGTTCTCGGACGCGCGGGCGATCTTGGCAGCTTCCTGGGTCGGGCGGCGCGGCGAATTGGTGGGATGCAGAATCACCTCCGCCCCCTGCATCATCAGCACGCGCGCGACCTCGGGGACCAGGATCTCGCCGCACGGGATCATCCCGATCCGGCCGAGTTCGGTGTCCACGACCGGGAAGATATTTTCGAAGCCATAGCGGGCGACGTAGGCGTCCATTAGGTCGTGCGGCGAGGGGAACGCGGCGGTGTTGACCCGCCGGTATCTCAGGATGACCTCGCCCGAGGGCGCAATCAGGAAGCTCGTGTTGAAGTAGCGGCCCGGCCAGTCCGGATCGCTGTCGAATTGATGACCGCCGATATAGATCCTGTGCTCGCGCGCCAGGTCCTGGAAGCGGGCGGTGATGGCACCCGGGACGCGGCAGCAGGCGTGCTCGATCCACACCGGCGGCGGAAGATGGTGCGGCGGGCCTTGCAGCGCGAATTCCGGCATGACGACGAGCTTCGGCGGGGTGGGGCTCTTGAGCGCCGTCTCGATCAGACGAATCGCGTTGGCGACGTTCTCATTGATCACCGCCCAGGCACCGGCCCGGTCGGGCGCCTTCATCGCCAGCTTGCTGCGCATCTGGATCGACGTGGCGCGCCACGGTTGGATGGTCGTCATCAGGACTACCCCTTTGCCAAACCAATGATAATCAGCGCTACGGGGGCGGGCAAACCGCAATATCCGACACACAGCGGCAAAATTTTAGAACGCTCCCGGGGCGGGTGATCGTTAATTTGCCCCGATTTGCCGCGTTTCGGAGGCATTTCGCCCCGCCCGGGCGCCCCAGGCTAATTGTGCTCGCTCGGGCCCATGATGACCACCCCTTCCGTGGCCTCGACGTGCCGGACGAAGATGTATTTGTCCTCGCGGCCGTCGCTGTGCTTGCGCTTGATGTCGCGCGCTGCGGTGGTATCGACCTTCGCGACCAGCACGTACGGCGATGGCGCCTTGAGCCCCTCGCGGCAATGGCGTTCGAACTCGCCAAGCTCGCGCGCGGTGTACGCGTGCTCGATGCCGGCACCGCGCGCGATGGCGGCGATGTCGACGATGCCCTGGGCGGTGTGGGTCGGCGGGCCGCCGATCGACTGGTAGCAGCCATTGTCCCACACCACGACGAACAGGTTCCTGGGCTTCTCGTTCGCCAAGGTCGCGAGGATGCCGAGGTTGAACATCATGCCGCCGTCGGTATCGAGTGACACGATCCGCCGGTGCGGCAGGCCCACGGCGAGGCCGAACGCCTGCGGGGTCACACAGCCCAGCTGCTGCTGGAACAGGCTCGCCGCGCGCATGTGCGGGGCGGCGTTGTACCATTCATCCACCGACGCGCCTAAGGACAGGATGACGAGCTCGTCCTTGAGCAGCGGCGCCAGCAGCTTCATGCAGTCGAAGCGCTTCATCGCACGACCTCGCCGGCCAGCACCACGGCCGAGTGATAATAGGCGGTGTGCGCCCAGGTGACGGCGTCATGCACGGCGCGCTCGATGTCCTCCTCGCGGTTGACGAGGCGATAGGGGATCTGCATGGCCTTGAGCAGCGGCTCCATGGTCATGCCGTGCGGGATCGCCCACCAGTTGTTCTCGCCGAGCTCGCCGCGGTAGCTCATGATCATCACCACCGGGATGCCGGCCCCCATGCCCATGCGCGCGAGCGGCTCGATCGACGCGCGGAGGCCGGAGTTCTCCATCACCAGCACCGCCCGCTTGCCCGACAGCCACACTCCGCCGCAGATGGCGGCACCCTCGCCCTCGTTGGTCACGCGAATGGTGCGGATGTCCTTGTCGGCGTCCAGTGCTGGGTAAAGCTCCTTCAGCAGGGAATCGGGCAGGTAGCAGGCGACGCTGACCCCGGCCGCCTTGAGCCCGTTGATCACACGGTCGACGGCGCTCTTCTTCATGGTCCTGCCTCCGTCCGCACGCTGTGCACCGCCGCCAGGATGCGCTCGGCCGTGGCCGGCGCATCGAGCGCCACCGGGACCTTATGACCGGCGACGCTGCCGATCGCATCCTTGAGCGCTGTCCACACGGCGGTGGCGAGCAGGAGCGGCGGCTCGCCGATGCCTTTTGAGCCATAGACGCTGGCGTTGCCGGCGGGGGCTCCTTCCAGGATGCGGACGTTGAAGACCGGCGGAACGTCGCGGCTGCCCGGAATCTTGTAGGTCGAGGGGCCGACGGTGCGCAGCCGGCCCTCGGCATCCCACCACAGCTCCTCGTTGGTGAACCAGCCCATGCCCTGCACGAAGCCGCCCTCGATCTGCCCCAGGTCGACCGCGGGATTGAGCGGCCGCCCGCAATCCTGGACGATGTCGGTGCGCAGCACGCGGGCTTCGCCGGTGAGCGTATCGATGGCGACTTCGGCGGCTGCCGCCCCGTGCGAGAAGTAGTAGAACGGCCGGCCCTTCATCTTCGCCGCATCCCAGTCGAGGTCGGGCGTCTTGTAGAAGCCCGTCGCGGACAGCGACACGCGGTTGAGCCAGCACAGCTTCGCGAGCTCGCCAAACTCCAGGATCTTGTTGGAGCCGGATGCGCCCACATGCACGTGGTTGTCGCGGAACTCGACCTTGTCCGGGGTGGTGCCGAACTGCGCGGCCGCGAGCTCCGCCATGCGTGTCTTGAGCGTCAAGGCGGCGTTGTGCGCGGCCCAGCCATTGAGGTCCGAGCCGGTCGAGGCGGCGGTCGGCGAGGTGTTCGGCACTTCGCCGGTCGAGGTCGAGGTGATGGCGATGCGGTCGACGTCGACCTGGAAGACCTCGGCCACGACCTGCGCCACCTTGATGAACAGGCCCTGGCCCATCTCGGTGCCGCCGTGGTTGAGGCGGATCGAGCCGTCGGCATAGACGTGCACCAGGGCACCCGCCTGGTTGAGGAACGACTTGGTGAAGGAGATGCCGAACTTGAGCGGGAACAGCCCGAGCCCGCGCTTGATCACCGGGCTTTGGGCGTTGAACGCGTCGATCTCGCGCCGCTTCTGCGCCCAGCCGCAGTCGCGCATCACCTGGTCGACGCAGCGCGGCAGGGTGGTCGCGTCGACGGCCTGGCCGTACGGTGCCTCGAGACCGGTGTCGGGGCCGTAAAGATTGCGGCGCTGGATCTCTTCGGGGCGTTGGCCGAGCTTGCGCGCGATGTGTTCGATCGCGTCCTCGAGGATCACCACGCCCTGCGGGCCGCCATAGCCGCGGAAGGCCGTGTTCGAGACGGTGTGGGTCTTGCACGAATAGCCGGTGGCGCGGATGTCCTTCACCCAGTAGCAGTTGTCGACATGGGTGAGCGCGCGCTGGACGACCGCCGAGGTGTGGTCGAGCGTGTTGCCGCCGTGGGCGGCGAGCACCGCGTCGAGCGCCAG
>DATJPD010000076.1:0-3431 GCA_035506575.1 Alphaproteobacteria bacterium | reverse complement strand
GTGTTGTCGGAGATGCAGAACGAACCGACCACGAACTGGCCCGGCCTGACGGTGGTGACTGCGCCGCCCACCTGTTCGACGACGCCGCAATATTCATGCCCCATCGCCATCGGCGCCGTGATGTCGTTCAGCCCCCGGAAGGGCCAGAGATCGGATCCGCAGACGCAGGTCGCCGACAGCCGGATGATGGCGTCGGTCGGATGGAGGATCTTCGGCTCGGGGACCTCCTCACAACGCACGTCACCCGGCCCGTAGAGAATAGTTCCCAGCATGATGAGCTCTCCTTCTTGGTCGGGCCGGCATCCTTCGAGCGACCCTCTGTATGGCGTTTGCGAGACCGTCGACTATTTTGGGGCGAGTTCGCCGTACCAGTAGGAAGCGGTGACGCCGCCATCCATCAGGAAGTCGCTGCCGGTGATGAAGGCGCCGTCCGGCCCCATGAGAAGCGCCCCGACGGCGCCGACCTCGTCCGGCGTGCCGGCCCGTCCGACCGGGCAAAGTTCGATCATGCGTCGATAGCCCTCGCCGCGCGGGCCGGTCAGCTCGTCCCTCGCGAGCGGCGTGATGACGATGCCGGGGCTGATCGTGTTGACCCTGGCGCCGCGCTTGCCCCAGCGCACGGCCTCGGCCATCACGCGCAGCGCATTGCCTCGCTTCGAGAGCTGGTAGGCATGGAGTGAGTCCTTGACCTGATCCGGCTGGAGCATCGGAAGCGCCAGCAGGTCGTCCGCGGGAGTCTGCGCCAACGCCGCATTCTGCTCGGCAGTCAGCGCGCCCAGGCGGTGGCCGGACTGCGATGCGATGACGACGGCGGACCCGCCGCTCGCGATGACATTGCCGAACTCTTCCAGCACCAGCGCGGTCCCATAGAGATCGACCTTGAGGATCGTCGCTGGCGAGGCCTGCGAGGGCGAAACCCCGGCGGCGTGGATGACGCCTGTAACATCGCCGATCGCCGTGGCGGTTGCCACAAGCGCGTGAACAGAGTCACGCGAAGAGACGTCGACGGTCGCAGTCCTGACTTCGAAACCGGCATTGCTCAGGACCTCGGCCGCGGCATCGGCATTCTCCTGGCGCAGATCGGCCAGGAGAACACGCTTGCCCGCGCTCACCCTCCGCACAATTGCCTGGCCGATCGAGCCGGCGCCGATCACGACGATGACGTTATTCATGGCGTCCTATCAGGGCCAGCCTCCTCGAAGGCCTTCCGAAGAATGGGGATTGCTGAATTGGCGACGGGCCACCCGGCATAGAAGGCGAGATGGGTGACGAGTTCGGTCAGCTCTTCTTGCGTCACGCCGTTGGCGAGAGCACGCCGGACATGGCCGGGGAGTTCATTGGTCCGGTATAGGGCGACGAGGCTCGCCACGGTGATCAGGCTGCGGTCGCGCTTCGACAGGCCGGGTCGCTCCCAGACCTCGCCGAACAGGACGCGGTCGCTCAGGTCGGCGAGCGAGGGAGACACATCGCCATAGGCTTTCTGCGCCGGGCTCCGTTCGTCTGCCATCACTTCGTCCCCATCGCGTATTGCTCGTCCGTCACTTTCTCCAACCAGGTCACTGCGGAGCCGTCCTTCATCTCGGCGATGGCGATATGCGACATGGCGCAGTCCGGCGCCGCGCCGTGCCGTTGCTTCTCGTCCGGGGCGAACCAGACGATGTCGCCGGGCCGGATCTCCTCGATCGGGGCGCCTTCCCGCTGCACGCGGCCGAGACCGGAGACGACCAGCAGCGTCTGGCCGAGCGGGTGTGTATGCCACGCGGTGCGCGCCCCCGGCTCGAAGGTGACGGTGGCGGCGCTCAGCCCGCCGCTGCCGCTGAACCGCCCGTCGATCCGGACAGTCCCGGTGAAATAAGTCTCGGGCCCCTTCTGGGAAGGCTGCGAGCCGCTGCGCTTGATGTCCATTTCTTCCGTCCGACGTCGACCACCGATCCTGTCGGCCAGTCTAAGCCGAGTGCTTTGCGAAGATTAGCTGCTATAAATGGCATGAAGTCATATCTGGAGTTCATGAATGCGACGTGAGGAACTGGTCGATTTGAACGCGTTCGCGACCGTAGCCGACGAGCAGAGCTTCACGCGTGCGGCCGCGAAGCTCGGGACGTCGCAGTCGGCGCTGAGCCACACAGTCAATCGCCTGGAGGCGCGTCTGGGCGTTCGCCTCTTGACGCGCACGACCCGCAAGGTCGCGCCGACCGAGGCGGGCGACCGGATGCTTCGGGCGCTCGAGCCTGCGCTCGACGCCATCGCCGAGGCGGTGGCCTCGGCGCGCGAATTGCGCGAAAAGCCCTCCGGGACGATCCGGATCACGACCCCGGAGCACGCAGCGCACGCTATTCTGTGGCCGGCGCTCGAAGAGCTCCTGCCGAACTACCCGGATGTCCGCATCGAGCTCGTCATCGAGCAAAGTTTCACCGACATCGTCGCAGAGCGTTTCGACGCCGGCGTGCGGCTCGGCGAGTCGATCGCCAAGGACATGGTCGCCGTGCGCATCGGGCCGGACCTGCGGATGGCGGTCGTGGGGTCGCCGACGTACTTCGCGGCGAATCCAAAACCGCGCACGCCGCAGGATCTGGCTCAGCACAAGTGCATAAATCTGCGGTTACCGACGGCCGGCGGGCTCTATGCCTGGGAGCTGCAAAAGGGGCGTCGAGAACTCCACGTTCGCGTCGATGGGCAACTGGCGCTCAACGATGTCCCCATGATCCTGCGCGCCGCGGCGGCCGGGTTCGGTCTTGCCTGCGTCCCTGATGACCACACCGCGGAGATGATCGCCGACGGCCGGCTCGTCCGCGTCCTTGAGGATTGGTGTCCGCCCTTCGCCGGCTACCACCTCTACTACCCGAGCCGCCGGCAGCCCTCGGCGGCGTTTTCGCTGCTGGTCGACGCCCTGCGGTACCGGGGATGATTGGCCAACGCAGACGTGTTGCGGTTAGGACGGCCGGGCGCCAGTCGTCAATCTTCCAACCGTTGATTCAGGCGTCGCGCCGTCAGGGCCTGTCGCCGTGCCCGTTGAGCGCGCCCGGCGCCCAGTTCACGCCGTCGCGCATGGCGTAGAAGATGTGGGCGCCGATGCGGTCGACCCGGCGCAGGTATCCCCTCCAGAACGGCGACACGTAATTGGCGTGATAGTTGACCGCCTCGGCGACGCGCGGATTGTAGTTCTGCCCGCCCACCACCTCCGCGGCGATGCGGGTCGCGACGGCCCACGGGCCGGGCTCCTCGATGCGCAGCGACCTGCCCTCGCAGGCGAACGAGAACTGGCAGGCGAACGGCCGGTTGCGATCCTGATAGACGACGCCGCACACGGTCGTGGGATAGACGCCCGAGCGCACCCGGTTGAGCACGACCTGCGCCACCGCCGCCTGGCCCGTCTCCGGCTCGCTGCGCGCCTCGAAATAGATCGCCTCGGCGAGGCAGCGCATCTGCCGCGC
>DATJPD010000075.1:0-2707 GCA_035506575.1 Alphaproteobacteria bacterium | reverse complement strand
CAGCGGCGCAACGTCTGGCTTGTTCTGCAAATACTGGGGGTAGACACAGGCCGACGACGAAAACAGGAACCGTTTCACCTTGTTCTCGTAAGCCGCCTTAAGCTGTTGATTTCCACTGAGAACTGACCCAGTCGGGGCAGGTTTTTCCATCGAGAACTGACCCATGTTCGAACCTCTCCCCCTCGGCAGAAGCGAGGGAACGCGGAGTGATCGTCATGGAGCTACTGAGTGTCATCCGACGCTGGCGATTTCGGCAGCATTTCTCGATCCGGGAGATCGCGCGGCGCACGGGACTGTCTCGCAACACGGTGCGCAAATACCTGCGGACTGACAGCGTCGAGCCGAAGTTCAACGCGCCCGATAGGCCGAGCCGGCTGGACCCTTTCGCCGAAAAGCTGTCGCACATGCTGCGGCAGGAAGCCGGGAAGTCGCGCAAGCACAAGCGCACGGTCAAGCAGTTGCACGCCGACCTGACCGTCCTCGGCTACGACGGCTCCTACAATCGCGTGGCCGCCTTCGCCCGCGAGTGGAAGGCCGCCCGGCATCGCGAGCAACAGACCTGCGGTCGCGGCGCCTTCGTGCCGCTGGCGTTTCTGCCGGGCGAGGCGTTCCAGTTCGACTGGTCGGAGGATTGGGCGTTGCTCGCCGGCGAGCGGGTGAAGTTGCAGGTCGCCCACATCAAGCTCTGCTACAGCCGCGCCTTCATCCTACGCGCCTATCTCCAGCAGACGCATGAGATGCTGTTCGACGCCCACAACCACGCTTTCCGTGTGCTCGGCGGCGTGCCGCGGCGCGGCATCTACGACAACATGCGCACCGCGGTCGACAAGGTCGGGCGCGGCAAGGAGCGCAAGGTCAACACGCGCTTTTTGGCCATGGTCAGCCACTTCCTGTTCGAGGCCGAGTTCTGCAATCCGGCCTCCGGATGGGAAAAAGGGCAGATCGAGAAGAACGTCCAGGATGCGCGCCATCGGCTCTGGCAGCCGATGCCGAGCTTTCCTTCCCAAGAAGCGCTGAACGACTGGCTGGAAGCGCGATGCCGGGAACTGTGGGCCGAAATCCCGCACGGTTCGCAGCAGGGCATGGTCGCCGACGTTTGGCGCGAGGAAGCGCAGCACTTGATGCAGCTTCCCCGCCCTTTCGACGGCTTCGTCGAATACGCCAAGCGCGTCTCGCCGACGTGTCTGATCCATCTGGAGCGCAATCGCTACAGCGTGCCGGCGTCGTTCGCCAACCGCCCCGTCAGCGTGCGGGTCTACCCCGAGCGCGTCATCGTCGCCGCCGAAGGGCAGATCGTGTGCGAGCACGCCCGGGTCTTCGCCCGCTCGCATGACCGCAAGAGCGCGACGGTCTATGACTGGCGGCACTATCTCGCCGTCATCCAGCGCAAGCCGGGTGCGCTTCGCAATGGCGCGCCCTTCGCCGAACTGCCGCCGGCCTTCCGCACCCTGCAACAGCGCATGCTCAAGACGCCGGGCGGCGACCGCGAGATGGTCGAGATCCTGGCCCTGGTCCTCCAGCACGACGAACAGGCCGTGCTGACCGCCGTCGAACTGGCGCTGGAAACCGGCGCGCCGACCAAGACGCACATCCTGAACCTGCTGCACCGCCTAGTCGACGGCAAGCCGGTCGACGCGCCGCCGGTGAAGACGCCGGGCGCGCTGACGCTCACCACCGAGCCGCAGGCCAATGTCGAACGCTACGATGCGCTGCGCAAAGCTCGGGAGGCGCGCCATGCGTCATAATCCCGCCGCCGGCGCGATCGTCGTCATGCTGCGCGCCCTAAAGATGCACGGCATGGCGCAGGCCGTTGGCGAACTGACCGAGCAAGGCTCGCCGGCCTTCGAAGCCGCGCTGCCGATCCTGTCGCAGCTGCTGAAGGCGGAAACGGCCGATAGGGAAGTCCGATCGACCGCCTACCAGCTGAAAGCCGCGCGCTTTCCGAACTATCGCGACCTCGCCGGCTTCGACTTCGGCAGCAGCGAGGTCAACGAGGCCCTGGTGCGCCAACTCCACCGCTGCGAGTTCCTGGAAGATGCGCATAACGCCGTCCTGGTCGGCGGGCCTGGCACGGGGAAGACGCATCTCGCCACCGCGATCGGCGTCCAGGCCATCGAGCATCATCGCAAGCGCGTCCGGTTCTTCTCAACCGTCGAACTCGTCAACGCCCTCGAACAGGAAAAGCACCAGGGCAAGCCCGGGCAGATCGCGGGACGGCTCGCCTACTCCGATCTCGTCATCCTCGACGAACTCGGCTACCTGCCGTTCAGCGCCTCTGGCGGCGCGCTGCTGTTCCATCTCTTGAGCAAGCTCTATGAGCGAACCAGCGTCATCATCACCACCAATCTCAGTTTCGGCGAATGGGCCGCAGTCTTCGGCGATGCGAAGATGACGACGGCGCTGCTCGACCGCCTTACCCCCCGCTGCCACATCCTCGAAACCGGAAACGACAGCTTCCGCTTCAAGAACAGCTCGGCGAAAGCCGCCAAACCCGCAAAGGAGAAAGCCCGGAACTTGACGAACGCCTGACCCTCAAACCATTTTCAAGCCGGGTCAGTTCTCAATGGAAATCCCGGGTCAAATCTCGGCGGAAATCGACAGCCTATCCCCTGCGCGACGGTTCAAGAGGCTTTGCGGCCTCCTGGAAACTCGACAACATCGCTCGACGCTTTCGCGTCACCCATCAACTCGGCAATGCGCCCCGCCA
>DATJPD010000074.1:0-3581 GCA_035506575.1 Alphaproteobacteria bacterium | reverse complement strand
GATCTCGTCCAGCCGCCCGAGCCGGCCGAGCGGGATGCGATCGAGCACCCATTTCCGGAAGTCGGGCTTGGCGAAGAATGTGGCGGTCAAGGGCGTCTCGACGAAGGTCGGCGCGATCGAGTTCACCCGGATGTTGTGCGGGGCCAGCTCGACCGCCAGCGCCTTGGTGAGGCCTTCGATCGCGTGCTTGGTCATGCAGTAGACCGTGCGGTTGGGTGCTCCGACATGTCCCATCTGCGAGGTCATGTTGATGATCACTCCGCCCTGCTCCTTGCGGATCGGGTCTTCGAGCATGCGGCGCGCGGCCGCCTGGGCGACCAGGAACACCGAGCGGACGTTGAGCGACAGGATCTGATCGAGATGCTCCTCGCTGACATCGACGAACGGCTCGGGGATATTGCCGCCGGCGTTGTTGACCACGATGTCGAGCCCATCGAGGCCCATGCACAGCCGGCGCACCGCAGCGCCATCCTTGACGTCGCACACGGCGACCTGCGCCCGCACGCCCGCCGCCCGCGCCTCGGCCGCGACTTCGTCGAGGTCGCTCTTGGTCCGGCTCAGCAGCACCAGATCGGCGCCGGCGTGCGCCAGGGCAATGGCGGTGGCGCGGCCGAGCCCGCGGCCGGCGCCGGTGACGAGCGCGGTCCGTCCATCGAGACGGAAGGCCGGTGCCGCGCGGTCGGCCGCGGCCTCGACCTCGCTCACGCGCGTCCTCCGGATGCGGCCCCGAGGCCGACGTTGCGCCCGGCGTAGCGCCGCAGCCGCAAATCGGCCTGCTCCTTGTGGCCCCAGAAGCGCTCGATCGCGCACAGGCGCGAGCAATAGTCGCCGACCAGCACGCTCGCGTCCTTCGAGCACTCCTGGTAGGTGACGGTCTTCATGAACTTGCCGACCCACAGGCCGCCGGTGTAGCGCGCGGCCCCCATCGTCGGCAGCGTGTGGTTGGTGCCGATCACCTTGTCGCCGTACGCGACGTTGGTCTCGGGGCCGAGGAACAGGGCGCCGTAATTGCGCATGCGCTCGAGGAAATAGCGCGGCGTCCTGGTCAGCACCTCGACATGCTCGGCCGCGACCTTGTCGGCCTCGACGACCGCCTCCTCGAGGCTGCCGACGACGATGATCTCGCCGTAGTCGCGCCACGCCGCCCCCGCCGTGTCGGCGGTCGGCAGCACCTTGAGCTGGCGCTCGATCTCGGCTTGCAGCGCCTCCGCAAGCGGCCGGTGCGTCGTGATCAAGGTGGCGGGGCTGGTCGGTCCGTGCTCGGCCTGGCCCAGCAGATCGACCGCCACCATCTCGACGTCGGCGGTGTCGTCGGCGATCACCAGGATCTCGGTGGGACCCGCGAACAGATCGATGCCGACCTTGCCGAACAACTGGCGCTTGGCCTCGGCGACGTAGGCATTGCCGGGGCCGACCAGCATGTCGACCGGCTTGATCGTGTCGGTGCCGATCGCCATCGCCGTCACCGCCTGCACGCCGCCCAGCACGTAGATTTCATCCGCCCCGCCCAGGGCCATCGCGGCGATCGTCTCGGCATGCGGCTTGCCGCCGGTCGGCGGCGTGCAGGCGATGATGCGCGAAACACCGGCCACACGCGCCGTCACCACGCTCATATGTGCCGAGGCCACCATCGGATAGCGGCCGCCGGGCACATAGCAGCCCACGCTCTCGACCGGGATGTTCTTGTGGCCGAGCTTCACGCCGGGAAGGGTCTCGACCTCGATGTCCTTGAGCGCGGCCTTCTGGTGCTCGGCGAAGCGGCGAATCTGCGCCTGCGCGAACTTGATGTCCTCGATCGTTTCGGCCGGCACCGAACGCACAAGCGCGTCGATCTCGTTCTTCGAAAGGCGGAAGCTCGGCGGGGACCATTTGTCGAAGGTCTGCGAGAGCTCGCGCACCGCCGCGTCGCCGCGCGCCTTCACGTCGGCGATGATCCCCTCGACGGTCTGCTTGACCTTCGCATCCGCCGCGTCGGTCTGCTCGCGGCTGAGCTTACGCTTGAGATACGTAGCCATAATTCACTCCTCGGCATCATCGCGAGGAGCTTGGCCGCGCTCGCAATGACGGGACTCAATTCAGGCGTTGTCGAAGTTCTGCACGAAGTCCGGCGGCACGTTGGGGCCCCACAGATAGAGCGAGTCCTCGGCCGGCCAGTCGCGCGCCTCCCACTTCGCATCATCGGCGATATAGTCGATGTCGAAGAAGTACTCGGCGAGCGAATTCCAGGGATCGCGGATGTAGTGGAAGTAGTTCGAGCCGAGCACGTGGCGGCCGAAGCCCCAGCCGCTCTTCCAACCCTTGTCGATCATGCGTACGGCCCCGTGGCCGACCTGGTCGACGCTGCCGACCTCGAAGCTCGCATGGTGGAAGCCCGGCCGGTCCGACTTGGCGAACGCGATCACGTGATGATCGGAGCCGCCGGGCACGCGGATGAAGGCGATGATGTCGCCCGAGCGGTCCGAAAGCTTCATACCGAGCGCTTCGGTGTAGAACTTGATCTGGCGGTCGACATTGGTCGTGAACATCAGCACATGGCCGAGCCGCCAGGGGCGGATCACGCCGTCGCGCGGCGGGCAGCCGCGCACCGCGGCGTCGCGCGAGAAGCCGGCCCCGACCTTCTGGATATTGGCCCGCCGCTTCGGGAGGAACTCCGCCTTCTGGCAGGTCTTGAGGACGATGAGATTGTCTTCAGGGTCGCGGACGGCGAAGACCGCGTTGCCCTCGGCGCGCGGCGGATCGACGAGCTTGGCCCCCGTTTTCTCGATCCGCTGCTGCAGGGGCTTGGCCTGATCGGGGGCGACGCCCAGCACGACGTGCGCGAGCCGCCGGCCCTTGCCCTCGGTCAAGGTCACCGGCTCGGCATCGCCGTCGGCGACGCGAAAACCGAGGCGGTCGCTGTAGTCGCGGCCGATCAGCCCGAAATCCTCGTAGAAGCGCTTGCCGGCCGGCACATCCGGCACCCGCAGCGTGTACCCAAGCAGTGAATGGACGGTCATCGCGTGTCCTCCTCGTCTCGGGGGCTATTTCACCCCCGAGCCGGGCCGCGACGCAAGAGCGCCGTACTTTGGGCGCTATCTCCGCTTCTTGGACGGCGGGGCGGCGAAGAGCGAAACGGGTGCTGCCTCGCGCTTCTTGCTTTTGTCCGCCTTCGGCTTCTTAGGCTCGCGATTGCTTCTCTTTTGACCCTTTGCCAAGTCGGCCTCCCGGTTGTTGGTGGTGCCCAACGGTGTGGCGTCGGGCTATGCACCTCTCCGATGATCGAGAGAGGGATCGATGATGCTCAAAGCATCGCGATGCCATAGGCGATGATGGCGCCCAGAACGGCGATCAGACAGGCTTGGCGGACCGTCACCCCAAGGTACTTTGCTGGACGCGCGGCGGGCTCAGCCTGGGCAGGCGTCATCACGGCGCCAGGCTTCGGCAACAGTTGAACCAGGCGCGCCGCTGTTTTCCGTATGTCCGTCCCCGGGTCCTGACCCACGGAAATTCGCGGAATCATCGTGGCCAAGGCGTCCACCGCGGCTGTACTCGGCAGCCCGGCCAGGCGAGCGGCTTCCCGCCACGGATCGACGCCAAATCGC
>DATJPD010000073.1:0-4060 GCA_035506575.1 Alphaproteobacteria bacterium | reverse complement strand
GCGTCTCGGTGCGGGTGATCGCCAACGAGTTCCGCCCGTCCCGCAACTTCCGCAAGGTGATGGCGCGCAATGCCGACATCGTCGGCGAGCAGCGCAGCGCGGTGCCGACCTCCGAGCAATATTCGGTGTTCCGCGGCTATCTCGACGCCCGCCATCGCAACGGCGGCATGGCCGACATGACCGTGCTCGACTACGCCATGATGGTCGAGGACAGCCATGTCGAGACCCGCATCATCGAATACCGCCGCCGCAACATCGACTCCGGCATCACCGGCCGCGGCGAGGAATTGATCGCGGTCGCGTTGACCGACGTGCTCAGCGACGGGCTGTCGATGGTCTATTCCTTCTTCGATCCGTCCGAGCACGACCGCTCGCTCGGCACCTTCATGATCCTCGACCACATCGCCCGCGCCCGCCGCATGGGCCTGCCTTACGTCTATCTCGGCTACTGGATCGAAGGCTCCAAGAAGATGGACTACAAGGGCCGCTTCCTGCCGCAGCCGCGCCTCGCGCCCTCGGGCTGGCTGCGGGTGGATGCGACGGGGGACGTCGCGAGCGAGCCGCAGGATTAGGGGGCGAGTAGCGAATAGCGAATGGGGAAGAGAAACGGCTCTATTTGCTACTCGCCATTCGCTATTCGCCGCTCTCACCCACTCACATAATCCCACACCAGCTTCGCGTTGAGCCCGATGATCAGCACCGCGGTCAGTGTGGCCAGCACCGTCAGCCAGCGCGGCGCGACATAGTCGCCCATCTTGCTCCGGCTCGCCGTGAACATCACGAGCGGCACCACCGCGAAGGGCAGCTGGAGACTGAGCACGACCTGGCTCAGGATCAGAAGCTGCCCCGTCGCCTTCTCGCCCGCCCAGATGGTGACGACGACGGCCGGCAGGATCGCGAGCATCCGCGTCGCCAGCCGCCTGAGCCACGGCGCGATGCGGAAGTTCAAAAAGCCCTCCATCACGATCTGGCCCGACAGCGTCGCGGTGATGGTCGAGTTCAGGCCGCAGCAGATCAGCGCAATCGCAAACAGGGTCGGCGCCAGTGTCGAGCCGAGCAGCGGGGCCAGGAAGGAATGCGCCTGGCCGAGCTCGGCGACATCGGTGCGACCGGTGCGATAGAAGGTCGCCGCCGCCAGGATCAGGATGGAGGCGTTGATCACGAAGGCAAAGCACAGCGCGATCGTTGAATCGATGGTCGCAAGCTTGATCGCCTCGTGCTTGTCCGCGGCCGCCTCGCCATAGCCGCGGGTCTGCACTAGACCGGAATGCAGATAGAGATTATGCGGCATCACGGTCGCGCCGAGAATGCCGAGCGCGAGATAGAGCATGTCGTGGTCGGCAAAGAGCTCGCGGCTCGGCAGGAAGCCGCGGATCACCGCGCCCCAATCGGGATCGGCGAGCGCGATCTGCACTGCAAAGCAGGCCGCGATCACGCCCAGCATCGCCACCACGAAGGCCTCGATCCAGCGGAAGCCGAACGCCTGCAACGCCAGGATGAGGAAGACGTCGAGCGCGGTGATGACGACGCCGATCGCAAGCGGAACCTGGAACAAGAGATTGAGGCCGATCGCGGTGCCGATCACCTCGGCGAGGTCGGTCGCGGTGATCGCGACCTCCGCCGAGACCCACAGCGGCCAGCTCATCCAGCGCGGAAAGGAGTCGCGGCAGGCCTGCGCCAGATCGCGCTCCGCGCCGACGCCTAGCCGCGTGCACAGCGACTGCAGCACGATCGCCATCACATTGGAAAGCAGCGCGATGGTGAGCAGCGAATAGCCGAATTTGGAGCCGCCGGCGAGCGAGGTCGCCCAGTTGCCGGGATCCATGTAGCCTACGGCGACCAGATAGCCCGGGCCGAGAAAGGCCAGCAGCTTGCGCCAGAACGAGCCTTCGCGGACGGTGCGGACGGTCGCGAACATGTCCGACAACGACGGCTCGCCCCGCGGACCCCGCCAGCCGCGGCCGGTCGCGCCATCCCGCGCGACGTCCAGCTCGGTTTCGGAGGCGAGATCGGGCAGCCTAGCGTCCATGACCGCAGGATGACCGATTTCGATTTTTATTGCAACTCATTTGCAAGAGCATCTAGAACGGTCCTACGCCTCAAGGAGTTCCCCACCCGGTTTCCGTGCCCGGCGTATCGGCAAGCGGGTGGGTTTCGCGGCGCTTGCCGGGCCAGAATTGCCATCAATCAACAATTCTGGAAACCGCGCCATGTTCTCGATCAAACAGCCCTCGGTCAAAAACGCCCCTCCGCTTCCCCCGACGTTCAACCGCCTGGCCTGGTCCAACCTCGCCGCCCAATCGGCGGAACAGATTGCGCTGGCCGCCGCCCCCATCGTCGCCGTGCTGACGCTCGGCCTCGCCGAGGGCGAGACCGGGCTGTTGCAGACGGCGCTGACGGCCCCCTTCGTGCTGTTTGCCATCCCCGCCGGCCTCCTCGCCGACCGCCTGCCGCGACGCGTGCTGATGGCGGGCGCCGAAGCGCTGCGTGCCGCAGCGCTCGCCGCGATCCTGCTCCTGATCTGGCTTGGCCTGCTCACTTTGCCCTGGCTCGCGATGCTCGGCTTTGCCGCAGTGTGCGGCACGGTGGTCTACAGCGTCGCGGCGCCGGCGCTGGTGCCCTCGCTGGTGACGCCGGACCTGTTGCCCGCCGCAAACGCCAGGATCGAGCTCGCGCGCACCGTCGCGTTTGCCAGTGGCCCGGCGCTCGGCGGCGTCTTGGTCGGCTGGGTCGGCGCCGGCCCCGCCTTCGGCTTCGCCGCAGCGCTCTCCGCGATTGCCGTGGTGCTGCTCGCCGGGCTTTACGAGCCGGCGCGGCCGGTCGCGCCGCGCCGCCATCCCCTGCAGGACATAAGCGAGGGGCTCGCCTTCGTGTGGCACCACGCGCTGCTGCGGCCGGTGTTCGTCACCCAGTTCATCTTCAACGTCGGCTCGTTCCTCGTGCTCGCGGTGTTCGTGCCGTATGCGGTCAGGCATCTCGCATTGTCCGCCACCGGCGTCGGCACCACCCTTGCGATGTACGGCGTCGGCATGGTGATCGGTGCACTGGTGGCGACGCGGGTGATGCGCCGGCTCGCCTTCGGCACCGTGATCGGGCTCGGCCCGGTGTGCGGCTTCGTCGCCGCCGGCGTGATGGCGCTCACGACCGTCGTGGCAACGCCCCTGCTCGCCGGCCTGAGCTTCTTCCTGCTCGGCGTCGGCCCGATCCTGTGGGTGATCTCGACCACCACCTTGCGGCAATCCGTGACCCCGCCGCGCCTGCTCGGCCGGGTCTCCGCAATCAATATCTTAAGCTACGGCGCGCGCCCGCTGGGCTCGGCCATCGGCGCCATCGTGGGCGGGCTCTCAGGCGCCGAGACCTGCCTCTATCTCGCCGTCGCGATCTTCGGCGCGCAGGCCGTGGTGATCCTGCTGTCGCCGGCCGTGTCGCTCGCGCGACAGCCGGAGATGGTGGGGGACGAGGCGGCGCAGGCGTGTTGAGGAGCGGTCATTCCGGGGCGCCTCGAAAGAGGCGAACCCGGAGTCTCGAGATTCCCAGCTGCGCAATTGCGCACCGTGGTTCGGTGCTACGCACCGCCCCGGAATGACGGATAGATAGTTGAGTGCACCGTAATCCACGCCTGTCCCGCCACTCAGCCCGGTGCGGCGCCCTGGGTGGCCAGATACACGGCATAAAGCGACTGGCTCGCGGCCATGAACAGGCGGTTGCGCTTCGGGCCGCCGAAGCAGACGTTGCCGCAGACCTCGGGCAGGCGGATGCGGCCGATCAGCTGGCCCGATGGCGTCCACACCGTGACGCCGCTATAGCCGACATGGCGCCCGGCATTGCTCGAGACCCAGAGATTGCCGTTGACATCGCAGCGCACGCCGTCCGGCCCGCACTTCACGCCATCCACCATGAAATCGCTGAACCGCTTCTGGTTGCTCAGCTTGTTGTCGGCGCCCACGTCGAACGCGTACATGTCGCCCTTGCCGCCTGCGCCGGTATCGCCCGGCCCCTTTCCGGTCGAGATGACGTAGAGCTTCTTGTAGTCCGGCGAGAATGCGAGGCCGTTGGGATC
>DATJPD010000072.1:0-40725 GCA_035506575.1 Alphaproteobacteria bacterium | reverse complement strand
TCGCCGGCCGCAGACCGGTTGCCGAAGGAAGGGGCGTTGCCGGAGCGATTCCCGACGGGCTTGAGCCAGGGGTGCTCGGGACGGTAGACGTTCGGCCCGACGAGCCGGTCGTCGGTCCAGGTGACGGCAACACGGACGCCGGTGGTTGGGCCGGGGGTGCATTCCCGGCCGGCGGCGGCGACTGCAGGGGCGCTGTTGCCGGGGGCGCCGCCTGCGGGGCCGATGCTCCTGGTACCGGGGTGACGGTTCCGTTCCCTGGCGTTTGTGCCGCCCCCGTATCGGCAGCGATAACGGTGAGCGCGGCCGCAGCCAGCAGGCATCGTATAGTGCGCATATGCCCTAGGTAGACAGCCCGCCCGCCGTTTCCAGCCCGCCCAGCCGCACCATGAAAGTCGCCGATTTCGATTTCGCACTTCCGCCCGAGCTCATCGCCCAGCACCCGGCGCGGCCCCGCGACAGCGCCCGTCTACTCGAGGTCGGCGATGCGCTGGCGGACCGGCGGATTGCGGACCTGCCGCGCGTGCTGCGGCCGGGCGACCTGCTGGTCTACAACGACACGCGGGTGATCCGGGCCCGGCTCGGCGGGCGGCGCGGGACGGCCGCGGTCGAGGTGACCCTGCACAAGCGCGTGCCGGCCGATGCGGGCTCACTGTGGCGCGCCTTTGCCCGTCCGGCCAAGAAGCTCAAGCCCGGCGACACGATCGAGTTCGCACCTGGTTTCGCGGCCCTGGTCACCGAGAAACGCGACGCCGGTGAGGTCACGCTCCGCTTTCCGGCCGCCGGGGCCGAGTTCTACGCCGCCCTCGACCGGTACGGCCACATGCCGCTCCCGCCGTACATCAAGCGCACGCGCGGCGGCGATCCGCAGGACGAGGCCGACTATCAGACCGTCTGGGGCGAGGAGCCGGGTGCGGTGGCGGCCTCGACCGCGGGGCTGCACTTCACCGAGCCGTTGCTTGCAGCACTGGCCGAGGCCGGGATCGGGCGCGTGGCCCTGACCTTGCACATCGGCGCCGGCACGTTCCTGCCGGTCAAGGTCGAAGACACCGCACAGCACGTGATGCACGCCGAATGGGGCGAGATCACGGCCGAGGCCGCCGGCGTGGTCGAAGCGGCGCGCGCGCGCGGTGGGCGCGTCGTTGCGGTCGGGACCACCGCGCTGCGCCTGCTCGAGACGGTCGCGGCCGCGCGCGGCAAGGTGCAGGCATGGTCGGGCGAAACCGATATATTCATCGTCCCTGGATTCCAGTTCCGCGCCGCCGACATGCTGCTCACCAACTTCCACCTGCCGCGCTCGACCCTGTTCATGCTCGTGTCCGCTTTCGCGGGTCTCGAGCGCATGCGGGCCGCCTACGCGCATGCCATCGCCGAGCGCTATCGCTTCTACTCCTACGGCGACGCCTGCCTCCTGCATCGGGCGGACCAGCTGAGATGAGCGGTCTCGGCTTCGAGCTTCTGGCGCGTGACGGGCGGGCGCGGCGCGGCCGTGTCACGACCGCGCACGGGACGATCGAGACGCCCGCCTTCATGCCGGTGGGAACGGCGGCCACCGTGAAGGCGATGACGCCCGAAGACGTGCGGGCGACCGGGGCCCAGATCCTGCTCTGCAACACCTATCACCTGATGCTGCGCCCGGGTGCCGGGCGCATCGAGCGGCTCGGCGGCCTGCACAAGTTCATGAACTGGCCGGGGCCGATCCTCACCGATTCCGGCGGCTATCAGGTGATGTCGCTCGCCGAGCTGCGCAAGATCAGCGAACAGGGTGTCGAGTTCCAATCGCATCTCGACGGCGGCGCCCGCCACCTGCTGACCCCCGAGCTTTCGATCCAGATCCAGCACCAGCTGGACTCCGACATCACCATGGCCTTCGACGAGTGCACGCCCTATCCGGCGACCGAGGCCGAGGCAACGGCCTCGATGCGGCTGTCGATGCGCTGGGCCGAACGCTCGAAGCGTGCGTTCGTCGGCCGGCCTGGGTACGGCCTGTTCGGCATCGTCCAGGGCAGCGTCTATCCGGCGTTGCGTACCGAATCGATCCGGGCCCTGGTCGATATCGGCTTCGACGGTTACGCGATCGGCGGGCTCGCAGTGGGCGAGGGGACGCCCCTGATGCTGGCGACCATCGAGGCGACGGAGCCGGCCCTGCCGGCCGACCGGCCGCGCTATCTGATGGGCGTGGGCAAGCCGTCGGACCTCGTCGCGGCGGTGGCGCGCGGTGTGGACATGTTCGATTGCGTGATGCCCACCCGATCCGGCCGCACGGCGCAGGCCTTCACCCGCGACGGTGCCCGCAACCTACGCAATGCCCGCTATGCCGACGATGCCGGTCCGCTCGATCCGGAGTGCCAGTGCCCGGCGTGCCGCGGCTATTCCCGCGCCTACCTGCATCACCTGATCAAGGCGAACGAGATCCTGGGTGCGATGCTGCTGACCCGCCACAATGTCACCTATTACCAGGACCTGATGGCCGGCTTGCGCCTCGCCATCGAGGCCGGCCGCCTGGCAGGGTTTGCTGCCGAGTTCGAGCGCCGGCAGGGCGGCAATGGCGACATATCGGGCGAAGACGACGAGGTTTCGCAAACAGGGCCGGGCAGGTAAAACCTCCCCATGGCAACCCGATCCAAGAGCAAGTATTCCGGCCTGACCCAGCTGGGCCGGCCGACGAAGATGCCGGCGAGCCCGGACGAGGCGAAGCTCGAGCGCGTGCCGAACCCGCATCCCGGCCGCACCTATCTCGTGCGCTTCACCTGCCCGGAATTCACCTGCATGTGCCCGGTGACCGGCCAGCCGGATTTCGCGCACCTCGTCATCGACTACGCGCCGCGGCGCTGGCTGGTCGAGAGCAAGTCGCTCAAGCTGTTCTTCTTCTCGTTCCGCAATCAGGGTGCGTTCCACGAGGAGTGCACGGTTGCGATCGGCGAGCGGCTGGTCGGGCTTTTGGCGCCGCGCTGGCTGCGGATCGCCGGCTACTGGTATCCGCGGGGCGGCATGCCGATCGACGTGGTCTGGCAGACGGGCGCCCCGCCGGCCGGCCTGTTCGTGCCGGATACGGGTGTGGCACCCTATCGTGGCCGGGGCTGATCATGGCCGCGAAGCTCGACCGCGTCCGTCTCGTGAAAGTGCTGGGGATGCTGGGCAGCCGGCACGACGGCGAGGTGCTGGCCGCAGCCCGGCTCGCGCAGTACATGCTCGGCCAGGCCAAGATGAATTGGGCGGACCTGCTCAACGTCAAGCCGGGCGAGGAGCCGGAGCCGCTGCCGCAGGAGGAAGACGTGCAGGCGGCCGCGGCCGAGGCGGCGGCCAAGTCGCGCAAATACACCGATCCCGACTATCCGCAGATGCTGAAGGTGGTGCTGCGCAGCCGCGCCTTGAATGCCACCTCGCGCAAGCGTCTCGAGGCCATCGAGGAGCAGCTGCGGCGCGGGTTCGAGCTCACGCTCGACGACAAGCTTCTGGTGCGCTGGCTCTATAACTCGGCCGGCTTCAAGGCGCGGTGAAGACCAAGGGAGGAGTCATGGCCAAAGCATTCGCGAGCCAGGCGGACCTGGCGGAGAAGAAGACGACCTTCACCAAGCTCGCCGAGGGCGCCTATTGCCTGACCGCCGAGGGCGATCCCAATTCCGGCGTCATCGTCGGTGACGACGGCGTCATGGTGATCGACGCGCGCGCAACGCCCGTGATGGCGCAGGACCTCATGCGCCATATCCGCACCGTGACCGACAAGCCCGTGAAATACGTCGTGCTGACGCATTACCACGCGGTGCGGGTGATGGGTGCGTCCGGCTACGGGGCGCCCAACATCATCGCCAGCCGCGGCACCTACGAGCTGATCCGGGAGCGCGGGGCGCAGGACTTCAAGTCCGAGGTGCAGCGCTTCCCGCGCCTCTTCCAGGCGGTCGAGACCGTCCCCGGGCTGACGTGGCCCAATATCGTGTTCGACAATGAGCTCACGATCCGGATGGGCCGGCGCGAGGTGCGCATCGCCGCCCTCGGTGCCGGGCACACCAAAGGTGACACGATCGTCTGGCTGCCGAAGGAGCGCGTCCTGTTCTCGGGCGACCTCGTGGAGGAAGGGGCGACCCCCTATTGCGGGGACGCGCACCTCACCGAATGGCCGGCGACCCTGGCCAAGCTCGAGAAGCTGAAGCCGAAGCGTCTGGTGCCGGGCCGCGGCGAGGCGATGATGACGCCGGCCGCCTCGGCCAAGGCCATCCGCAGCACGCGGCAGTTCGTGACCGAGCTGCTCGCCCAGGCGAAGAAGGGGGTCAAGGCGAAGAAAACGCTCAAGCAGGTCTTCGACCAGACTCACAAGGCCATGGCACCCAAATACGGCGACTGGGTCATCTTCGAGCACTGCATGCCGTTCTGCGTCAGCCGGGCGTACGACGAGGCGCGCGGCATCATGCATCCGCGCATCTGGACCGCCCAGCGCGACATCGAGATGTGGAAGGCGCTGCAGAGCTGAGAGCTACAAGCCCTCGCGCGCCGCGGCGAGCGCCTCGCGGATCACATCCAGGTCGCCGATGTGATTCGCCATCAGGAGAATGAGCTTCGCGTTGAGCTCGGCGCTCTGCGCCTCGCTGAGGTCGCGGTGGGCGGCGATGAGCGCGTCGTAGAAATCATCGGGGTTGGCGAATGCGGACTCGGTGCGAAGCTTGCCGGCCATCGTTTGGGTCCTTCTAGGCGTGCCCAACGGCACGGTGCAGGGCGGTGGCGATCATGCCCGGATCAAAACGCCGCCAGCGCGCGAGCACGTGCTGATCGGGGCGGAACAGGTAACACGTGCCGGGACGGGCGTCGTAGCGTTTGGCGACGAGCCCCTCGGCATCGACGATGGTCGGCATATCAGGCACCGATGCGGCGGCCGGGCCTACGATCGCCAGGACGTGCACCGGGACCGGCGCCGTGCGCAGTTCGCGCAGCGCCGCCGCGTGCGGCGGCGGGAGCGGCGCGCCCGCGAAATAGAGCGCCTGAAAGCCGCCGCGCAACATCTCGAGCAGCCAGCCGGCGCGGTTGCCGATGCGCACCGGCGCGTCGATCGCCGCTGTCCCGGGCGCCATCGCCGGCGCAAAGCCCGGCTCGTCCGGCGTGTTGAGCGATGACGCCGCGAGGGCCGTCGCGACGGACAGCCGGCCGCTGTTGACGAGGCGGCGTGCGAAGGGATGGGTGGCCGCGAGCTTCAAGACCGCGTCGCGGAAGGCTCGAGTCGTGGCGCCGCGCGGCGTCATGAAGTCCACGCTGCGCGTCGTGATGAGCACGTTCTCGTCGGCGGCGTGGCCGCGCTCCTCGTCATAGGAGTCGAGCAGGCGTTCCGGCGCCAGCCCTTCCATGACCAGGGCGAGCTTCCAGCACAGATTGTCGGCGTCCTGGATCCCCGAATTGCCGCCGCGCGCGCCGAACGGCGAGACCTGGTGGGCGGCATCGCCCGCGAAGATCACGCGGCCGTGGCGGAACCGGTCGAGGCGCCGGCACTGGAACGTGTAGACGCTGAGCCATTCGCAGTCGAACTTGGCGTCGTCGCCGAGCATCGCCCTGAGGCGAGGGATCACGCGCTCGGGCTGGCGCTCGAGGTCGGGATCTGCCGTCGGGCCGAGCTGGAAATCGACGCGATACACGTTGTCGGCCTGGCGATGCAGCAAGGCGGAGTCGCCCTTGTGGAACGGCGGGTCGAACCAGAACAGGCGCTCGGTGGGGCCGGTGCGGCCAAATGGCGGGGTGTCCATGCGGATATCGGCGATGAGGAACCGGTCTTCGAACACGCGCCCCTTGAAGTCGAGCCCGAGCAGCCGGCGCGCGGTGGAGCGTGCCCCGTCCGCCGCGATCACCCAGTCGGCGTCGATCTCGTAAGGGCCGTCGGGCGTTTCGATCGTCAGGCATACGCAGTCCGCGCGCGGCACGAGGCCGATGAGCTTGTTCTTCCAGCGCAACTCCACCCCGCGTGTCTCTTGCAGCCGCTCGACCAGGAACTGCTCGACATAGTATTGCTGCAGGTTGATGAATGCCGGGAAGCGCTGGCCGCCTTCGGGCAGCAGATCGAACTTGTAGACCTCGCGGTCGCGCCAGAACACGCGGCCGACCTGCCAGGTCACACCCTTGGCCATCATCGGCTCGGCGCAGCCGAGGCGGTCCCAGATCTCGAGCGAGCGCTTGGCCTGGCAGATCGAGCGGCTGCCGGTCGAGACCGTCGCGTCGTCGTCGATCACCACGACGCGCACGCCGCGCTGTGCGAGGTCCAGTGCCGCGGTCAGGCCGACCATGCCGCCGCCGACCACGACCACCGGATGGTGCGCCCGCCGCGTCAGACCGTGATCGGCGCAGCGCCTGTATTCAAAGACCGGGTAGACGTAGCTGGCCACGGCCGCGATCATAGCATCCGCCGCGTTACTCCTTGGGGCGCAGATCGATGATGCGTCTGGCCTTGCCGAGCGAACGCGCAACCCCGCCGACCGGCACGCAGCGCACCCTGGTGGCGAGCCCGACATAGGCCTTGACGAGCTGGGCAAGCCGCTCTGCCGCCAAACTCTCGTCCGGGGCCTTCCCGGCGTGCTGCGGCTTGCACTCGACGACGATGTCGAGCGCATCCAGGCGCTCCTCGCGCCTGACTTCCAGCACGTAGTGCGGCGAGAGCTCCGGCATCTTCAGGATCAGCTCTTCGATCTGGGTCGGGAACAGGTTGACGCCGCGGATGATCAGCATGTCGTCGGCACGGCCGGTGATGCGCGCCATGCGGCGGAAGCTGCGCGCCGTCCCCGGCAGCAGCTTGGTCAGATCGCGGGTGCGATAGCGGATGACCGGCAGCGCCTCCTTGGTCAGTGAGGTGAGAACCAGCTCGCCGGCCTCTCCGTCTGGCAGCGGCTCGCCGGTCGCGGGATCGACGATCTCTGGATAAAAATGGTCCTCCCACAGGGTGGGGCCGTCTTTGCTCTCGATGCATTCGTTGGCGATGCCCGGACCCAGAACCTCCGACAGGCCGTAGATGTCGACGGCGTCCATCGCGAAGCGCTGCTCGATCTCGCGCCGCATCGCATCGGTCCACGGCTCCGCCCCGTGGATGCCGACCTTGAGCGAGCTGCGCCGCGCATCGATGCCCTGGCGCTCGAACTCGTCCGCGATCGCCAGCATGTAGCTCGGCGTGACCATGATGACATCAGGCTTGAAGTCGGTGATGAGCTGCACCTGGCGTTCGGTCATGCCGCCCGACATCGGCACGACGGTGCAGCCCAGACGCTCGGCCCCCGCATGCGCGCCGAGGCCGCCGGTGAACAGGCCATAGCCGTACGCGACGTGGACGATGTCGCCCGGCCGCCCGCCCGAGGCGCGAATCGAGCGCGCGACGAGATCGGCCCAAATATCGAGGTCGCGCCGCGTGTATCCGACGACGGTGGGCTTGCCTGTCGTCCCGGAGGACGCGTGGACGCGCAGGACCTGCTCGCGCGGGACGGCGAACATGTCGAACGGGTAGGTGACGCGCAGGTCTTCCTTGGTGGTGAACGGGAACTTCCGGATGTCCTCGAGGCGCCTGAAATCGTCCGGATGCACCCCCACCGCGTCGAGCTTGGCCCGATAATGCGCAACGTGCTTGTAGGCGTGATTGAGGGTCCATTTGAGGCGGCGGACCTGCAAGGCCGCGATCTCATCGCGGCTCGCGATCTCGATCGGCTCGAGGTCGCGGCGGGCCGGGCCGGGCCGCAATGTTTTGCCGGCCACGGTCGGGGCTGTGCGCGTGATGAGCTTGAATCGCGTCCGCGCAGATGCCCGCGCGCGCCTGCGGTCGGCCATGGCGCCTCATCTCCCCTGTCGTTTGGGAAGGTGTAACGCCGAATCCGGCTCTCAGTCCATCCGTCGCGGCGGCCCAACGGCACCCGGCGGAGGCATCCGCAGCGGCGGCCAGTGCGGCAGCGGATCGAAGAACATGGGGCAAAGCAGCAGCATGTTGATCTTTTCACCATCCGCGGCAAGCGGCAGGCGCAGCACCTCGAACTGGCGCGGCTTGCCTTCGATCACCTGCTCGTATGTTTGCAGGTTCGGCTGCCCGGTCTCGATCGCCTCCCGGTAGGCTCGGAGCACCAGATCGCGATAGATGCCGGGGGGCAGCTCATCGACCATTTTGCCGGTCATGTCCTGGCCGACGCGCTGCGCCTGCAGCCCGCCCATCAGGCGGAAGCGGAAGCGCAGCGGCTCATAGAGAACGTCGATCAGGGTGACGTTGCCGAGGGCGAAGCTGAACTCGACGGGATCGAGATCCCCGCGGGCCGGATAGCGGCGGCCGGCGCGCCGTGACTCCCAATAATCATAGAGGCGCCGCAGATCGGGATGGCGGATCTGGTCGCGAAAACTGGCCGGTGGCTCGTTAGGTGGTGTCACGCCCCGTCTCACTCCCCCCGAGAGTAGGGGCAGGGCCATGCTGCCACGCCAATTCTTACGCTATGGTTAATCGAAATTAACCGTATTTCGGCCAGCAAATTAACTTTCGGCGGTGAGGCCCGGGACGAGTTCGCCCTTTATTTGCGTGGAGTGGCCGCGGAAGACGGCGATGGTGCGGCCCGCCTGATCGGTCACGGTCACATCGCAGACGCCCGAGCGGCCGCCGCGGTGCCGTTCGGCCGCCTCGGCGGTGAGCACGTCGCCGGCGCGGGCCGAAGTCAGAAAGGCGATGCTGCAGTTGTTCGCGACGGTCACCTTGTTGTGAGAATTGCACGCAAAGGCGAAGGCGGAATCGGCGAGCGAGAAGATCATGCCGCCGTGGCACAAATGATAGCCGTTGCACATGTCTGCCCGGACGGTCATGCGCAGGCAGGCACGTCCGGGCCCGACCGACAGCAGTTCCATGCCGAGCGCGCGGCTCGCGCGATCCTTGGCCCACATCGCCTGCGCCGCCGCTTCGGCGACCGCCTGCGGCGTCCGCTGCGGATTGCCGCTCATCGGCCCGTGAAGCGCGGCGTGCGCTTTTCGAGAAAGGCGGCGACGCCTTCGCGATAGTCCTCGGTCCGCCCGGCGAGACGCTGCAGATCGCGCTCGACGTCGAGCTGGCGGTCGAGATCGTTGGCCGCCGACCGGTTGAACGCCTGCTTGATGAGCGTCAGCCCGCGCGTCGGCTGAGCGGCCAGGTGCCGCGCCAGTGCCGTGGCCTCGGCCATCAGCTGGGCGTCATCGACGACCTTCCAGATCAGCCCCCACGCAGCCGCCTGCTCGGCGCCGATCTTGTCGGCCAGCATGGCAAGGCCGCGGGCCCGCGCCTCGCCCGCCAGACGCGGCAGGAAGAACGTCGAGCCCGCGTCCGGGATCAGCCCGATCTTGGCGAAGGCCTGCAGGAAACTGGCCGAGCGCGCGGCAAGCGTGATGTCGCACGCGAGGGCCAGGCTCATTCCGGCCCCGGCGGCGATACCGTTGACGGCGCCTATGACCGGAAGCTCCAAGGTTCGCAACGTGCGGATCAGCGGGTTGAACTGCTTCTCGATCGTCTCGCCCAAATCGGGCACGACGGGACCCGAACGCTGCGACAGATCCTGCCCCGCGCAGAACCCGCGTCCAGCACCGGTGATCAGAAGGGCGCGCACGCCCGCATCCGCGGCCGCGACGCGGCCGAGCGCGTCCTTGAGCTCCGCGTGCATCTCGGCCGTGAATGAGTTGAGCTTGTCGGGCCGGTTGAGCGTCAAGGTCGCGACTTGGTCGGCGACCTCGAACCGGATCGTGGCGTAGGTCATGATGGAACTATGCAGGTGCGGCTGCGGCCGGGCAATGGGCGGGGCTGTCGGAGCCGCCCTGGCGCGCACCGCCATCCGGGGGCTAAATAGAAGCGGAGCTGAGGTGCCATGCCGTTTTACTCGATTGACGGGGTCGTGCCGGTCGTCGATCCCACGACGTTCGTGCATCCGACCGCGAGCCTGATCGGCGACGTCATCGTCGGTCCGGGCTGCTATATCGGCCCGGGGGCCAGCCTGCGCGGCGACTTCGGCCGGATCGTCATGAAGGCCGGCAGCAACTTCCAGGACGGCTGCGTCGCGCACAGCTTTCCCGGCATGGATGCCGTGATGGAGGAAAACGCCCATGTCGGCCACGGGGCCGTGCTGCATGGCTGCACCGTGGGCCGCCACGCGCTCATCGGCATGAATGCGGTGGTCATGGACGGCGCCGTGGTCGGCGAATCCGCGTTCGTCGGTGCGATGACCTTCGTCAAGGCGGGGTTCGAGGTGCCGGCGCGGCACCTGGTCCAGGGCGTGCCCGGGCGCGTGCTGCGGCCGCTGACCCAGCCGGAGATCGACTGGATGCACGAGGGCACCCGCGTCTACCAGGAGCTGGCGCGGCGGAGCCTGGCCTCGCTCAAGCCGGTGGACCCTCTGCCGGCGCCCGAGGCGGACCGCCAGCGGCTCCAGGTGCATTCGATCCAGCCGCTCTATAAGGCAAAGGCCGGCGGCTGACGCGCGAAGCGATATTTTTAACGTACGATTAACCAATTTCTGGAACCGTCGAGCCTGCGGCCGAGCGGCTCCCGCGCCCGGCTTTTCCCGGCCCTGGACTCGTCGCGATGCCCGCCCGCCAGCCTTTTCCTTATCTGCGAGTGCCAGCCGGGCGCCGTCGGGGCGGTCTGGGCATCGCCGTTGCGGTCGCCGTCGCGGCGCTGATCGCGGCGCTGCTGGTGCTCCTCGGACTCGATATCGCCGAGCTCGATGCCGGCGAGATGCCGCAGAGCGAAGGCGCGCTCGCCTGGATGGACGTCGCGGCGGCCGCGGGTGCGCTCGCCATTGTCGTGGCGCTCGCGGTCGTGCTCCTGCGCCAATTCGGACGCCTGCGCACGATTTCGGATGACCTGCTGCGCGAGCAGGAACGGCTGCGCACCTATGCGTCGCTCGGCTCCGATTGGTTCTGGGAGACCGATGCCGCAGGGCGTTTCACGAAAATGAGCGGCTCGCGCCCGGAGGCGATCGGTCTGCGCGCCAACGCCGAGATCGTCGGGAAGACCCGGCGCGACATGATCGCGGAGGGATCGATCATCGCCGACCCCGACAGCCCCGAGTGGCGGCAGCACTTCGCCGATCTCGCTGCGCATCGGCCGTTCCGCGACCTCGTGTATTCGGCGCGGACGCAATCCGGTGAGATCGTCATGTTGTCGGTCAGCGGCGAGCCGGTGTTCGCGCCTGACGGCACGTTCGCGGGCTACCGGGGTGTCACGACCAACATCACCAACACGAAGCGCGCCGAGGACGAGCTGCGGCAGGCCAAGGACGCCGCGGAGGCGGCGAACCGCGCCAAGTCGGAATTCCTCGCCAACATGAGCCACGAGCTGCGTACGCCGTTGAATGCGATCATCGGGTTTTCCGACATGATGAAGGGCGAGCTGTTCGGGAAGCTCGGCCATCCGAAATACATCGAATATGCGCGCGACATCCACTCGAGCGGTTCGCACCTGCTGGAGCTGATCAACGACGTGCTCGACATGTCGAAGATCGAAGCCGGCCGCATGGAGCTCGACCAGAGCGTGGTCAACCTGGGATCGGTGGTCAAATCGTGCCTGGCGATGATCGAGTGGCGCGCCATCCAGGGTGAGGTGGCGCTCGGCAATGGCGGCGGCTGGTCGCTGCCCAACATCGTGGGTGACGAACGCGCGATCCGTCAGGTGGTTCTCAATCTTCTGAGCAACGCCATCAAGTTCACGCCGCGTGGCGGGCGCGTCGATGTGAGCGGCGGGGTCGGTCGCAACGGCGACGTGCTGCTGATCGTCTCCGACACCGGGCCGGGCATCCCGCCCGATTCGCTGAAGCGCTTGTTCGAGCCGTTTCAGCAGGTCGCCGCGCGCGTGACGCAGCGGCAGGAAGGGACCGGTCTCGGCCTTGCGATCAGCCGGAACCTGATGCGGCTCCACGGGGGCGATCTCGAGATCCACAGCAAGGTCGGCGAAGGCACCGTCGCGACGGCGCGCTTTCCCGCCGCGCGCATCATCGAGCTGCCGATCGATAAGATCAGCTAGCGCCCCACCGCGTAGGCCTGCTGCAGGCGCGGCGTGGCGGCGGCGCGCAACACCTGCCCGTCGCGCGCGGCGGCGCAGTTGCGGCCCAGCGACCAGGGATCGGCGAGCTTCACCTTGTGCCCGCGCGCCTCGAGCTCGGCCACGGTCGCCTCGGGGAAGCGCCGCTCCAGGGTGACGTCACCCGGGCTCGCCTGGCGCGGATAGAACGAGTTCGGCCAATGGTCGGTCTGCAGCATCGGCGCGTCGATCGCCGCCTGCAGGTTGAGCCGGTGCTCGACGTGACGCAGGAAGAACTGGACGATCCACTGGTCCTGGTTGTCCCCGCCCGGTGAGCCGAACGCGAGCACGGCCTGCCCATCCTTGAGCGCGAGGCTCGGTGTCAAGGTCGTGCGCGGCCGGCGGCCCGGCGCCAGCGAAGAGGGCAAGTCGTCCTCCAGCCAGAACATTTGCGCGCGCGTGCCGAGGCAGAAGCCGAGCTCGGGAACGACCGGCGAGCTCTGCAGCCAGCCGCCGGAGGGCGTGGCTGCGACCGTGTTGCCGTGGCGGTCCATGACGTCGAGGTGGCACGTATCGCCTTCCGCCGGGCCGCGCGCCGCCCGGCTGCGCGCCGCCATGGCCGCGGCCCCGCCGGAGCGGTCGTAGGATTCGTTGAGCTCGCGCTCGACGCGCGTCGGCTCGCCGACGCCGGCGGCGGCCCCGGCGATCGCGCGCAACGTCGGCAGCCGCGGCGTGCGTCCGTCGGGCGATCCGGGGCGCAGATCGAGCGAGGCGCGCTCCTTGATCAGCGTGCGCCGCGCATCGTTGTAGGAATCGCTCAGCAATGTCTGGAGCGGCACGTCGACGAAGTTGGGATCGCCGTACCAGGCGTCGCGGTCGGCATATGCGAGCTTCTTGGCCTCGACGAGCGTGTGCACGAACGCAGGGCCGGTGGTGTCCATCGCCGCGATATCGAAGCCCTTGAGCAGCGCCAGGACCTGCAGCATCACCGGTCCCTGGCCCCATGGCCCTGACTTGCAGACCGTGAGCCCACGGTAGTCAAAGGTCGCGGGTGCCTCGGTGGTCGCCTGCCAGGCGGCCATGTCGGCCGCGGTCAGCACTCCTTTGCGGCGCTGCCCGGTCGCATCCATCGCCTCGGTCGTGGTGCAGAAGCGCTCGATGGCCTCGGCGACGAAGCCTTTGTACACGGCCGCGCGCGCCGCCTCGATCTGGCGCTCGCGGTCAGGTCCGGCGGCACTGGCCTCGCGCAGGATGCGGGAATACGTCGCGGCGAGCGGCCGGTTCGCGAATAGCTCGCCGGGCTTGGGCGGCTGCCCGTTCGGCAGGTAGACGGCGGCCGAGCTCTTCCACTCGTCGCGGAAGAGTGGAGCCACGCTCGCGATCGTCGCCGACAGCCCGTGGATCACCGGATAGCCGTTCTGCGCGTAGGAGATCGCAGGTGTCAGCGCTTCGGCCAAGGTGATCGTGCCGTGATCGCGCAGCATCAGCATCCAGGCGTCGAAGGCGCCCGGAACGACGGCGGCAAGGAAGCCGGTGCCGGGCACCAGATCGAGCCCCTCGCGCCGGTAATGCGCGATGGTGGCTGCGGCGGGCGCTGTGCCCTGGCCGCAGACGACCTGCGGCGCCTCGCCCTTGGCCTGGATCAGGATCACCGCATCGCCGCCGAGGCCGTTCATGTGCGGCTCGACGACCTGCAGCATGAAGCCGGCGGCGACCGCGGCATCGAAGGCGTTGCCGCCCTTCTCGAGAATCGCCATGCCGACCTGCGAGGCGAGCCAGTGCGTCGAGGACACGACCCCGAACGTGCCGGAGATCACGGGCCGGGTGGTGAAGCTGGGCGGCAGCGGCGGGGCCATGGCAGATCCTGAACGTGATGGGATTAGGGGCGACTATAGGCGCTCCACGGTGAACACAGCAACGCAGGACGCGGTTTGACAGGGGACCCGCGGGCCTATTTCATGCGGTCGACGGCGTGAGGCGCTGAGGGAGATGACGCGATGAAAATGCGACGGCTGGGCCGCAACGGTCCGATGGTGTCGGCGATCGGGTTGGGGTGCATGGGCATGACGCCGATTTACGGCATGCCGGACGATTCCGAGGTGACCGCGACCATCCACCGCGCCATCGAGCTCGGAATGAATTTTCTCGACACCTCCGATGCGTACGCGAACGGCAAGAACGAAGAGGTGGTCGGGCGCGCCCTCAAGGGCAAGCGCGACAAGGTGGTGCTGGCGACCAAGTTCGGCCAGAAGCCGTGGGACAACGACCGGAAGATCGACAGCCGGCCCGAATACGTGGCGCAGGCCTGCGAGGCGAGCCTGAAGCGGCTCGGCGTCGACGTGATCGACCTTTACTACCAGCACCGGGTCGATCCGCAGGTGCCGATCGAGGACACCGCGGGCGCGATGAAGCGGCTGGTCGAGCAAGGGAAGGTCCGCTACCTCGGCTTGTCCGAGGCGGCGCCGGCCACCATCCGTCGCGCGGCCAAGGTGGCCCCGTTCGTAGCCCTGCAATCGGAATACTCGCTGTGGACGCGCGACATGGAGGGAGAGGTCCTCTCGACCTGCCGCGAGCTCGGGATGGCGTTCGTGGCGTACAGCCCGCTCGGGCGCGGCTTCCTCAGCGGCGCCATCAAGGACCTGGGCGTCCTGGCGGAGAACGACCGCCGGCGCGAGCATCCGCGATTCTTCGCCGACAACCTCGCGCGCAACCTCAGCCTGCTGGGGCCGTTGGAGCAGATCGCTCAGCGCCTGAAGGTGGAGCCGGCGCAGGTGGCGCTCGCGTGGCTGTTGGCGCAGGGCGAGGACATCGTCCCGATCCCCGGCACCAAGCGCCGCAAATATCTCGAGATGAACGCGGGTGCGGCGGACGTGCAGCTGAGCCGCGATGACATTGCCGCCCTGTCGAAGGCGTTCCCGCCGGGTGTGACAGCGGGCACGCGCTATCCCGAGGCGCAGCTGAAAGCGTTGATGCGCTAGCTACTCGATCTCGCTCAGATAGTGATGATGGGCGGTTGAGCAGCGGCTGAGCCGCCACTCGACGGCGCTGCCGTCGAGCGCGTATGCGATGCGGTCGATCTCGAGCAGCGGGGCCGCACGCGTCAGGTTCAGCGCCTTGGCTTCCTCCGCGGTGGCGGCCACCGCCTTGAGCTTCTCGACCGCGCGCGCGACCGTGATCCCGTAGACGTCCTCGTAATAGCGATAAACCTCGTTGGGCACGTCGGCGGGCAGGCGCTGGACGAAATTCGGAAAGCGCGCGGCGGGAAGCACGATGCGCTCGAAGATCGCCACCTCGCCGCCCAAAAGGCGCACGCGCTTGAGGCGCACGACCGGCGTGCCGGGCTTGAGGCCGAGGTGCTCTGCCTCTATACGGTCGGCCTTGGCCGTCTTCAGGCCGAGCACGCGCGAGCCGGGCAGAGCGCGCGCGCCGTCATCCGCGACCAGATGGAAGAAGTGGAAGAGGGCGCGCTGCGGCGTGTGCCGGGCGACGAATGTCCCTTTGCCCTGGTGGCGGACGACGAGGTTCTGCGCTGCGAGATCGTCGAGCGCCTTGCGCACCGTGCCCTGGCTGACGTTGAACTCGGCGGCAAGGCCGAACTCCGACGGCAGGGCCTCGCCGGGGCGCCACGCGCCGGTGGCAAGGCGCTGGATCAGGAGATCCTTGACCTGCAGGTAGAGCGGGCGGAATCCGGGGGCCGCGTCCATCGAGGACACCGTAGCACAGTCTTATATAAGAGATATAAGAATCGCGTTGACTCAGGCCCGCTGCCGCGCCTAGCCTCATGCGCGAAGGCCAAGGACGGGAGGAGCGATGGCGGCGGCGACGCATTTCATTGTCCACGACAAGACCGACACGGTCGGCGTGGTCGTGGTGGAGAACGTGAAGGCGGGCGACACGCTCACCGGCTGGGTGCTCGAGGATGATTCGACCATCAAGGTCAAAGCGCTGGACGCCGTCCCGCTCGGCCACAAGATCGCGCTCAAGGACATCAAGAAGGGCGAGACCGTGCTCAAGTACGGGCACGATATCGGGCTTGCGACCGCGGCGATCGGGCAGGGCAAGCACGCCCATATCCACAACATGAAGACGAAGAGGTGGTAGCCATGGCGAAGTCGAAAGCCAAATCGCCCGCCGCCGCGGCTGGCGCCAGGCCGGCGCGCAAGAGCAACGGCCGCTCCCTCGAGTTCTTCGGCTATCGGCGCGAGAACGGCCGCGTCGGCGTGCGCAACCACGTCATCATTCTTCCCCTGGACGATCTCTCGAACGCCGCCTGCGAGGCGGTCGGCAACAACATCAAGGGCACGTTGGCGCTGCCGCACCCGTACGGCCGCCTGCAGTTCGGCGAGGATCTCGAGCTGCATTTCCGCACACTGATCGGCACCGGCTGCAGTCCCAACGTTGCCGCGTGCATCGTCATCGGCATCGAGCCGCAATGGACGCAGCGGGTCGTCGACGGCATCAAGAAGACCGGCAAGCCGGTCGCGGGCTTCGCGATCGAGGGTCACGGCGACATCGCGACGATCGCGGCTGCGTCTCGCGTGGCCCAGGAATACGCGCAGTGGGCCTCGGAGCTGCAGCGCGAGCCATGTCATATCGACGAATTGTGGATCTCGGCCAAGTGCGGCGAGAGCGACACGACCTCGGGGCTCGCCTCGTGCCCGACCGTCGGCAACCTCATCGACAAGCTCGATCCGCTCGGCGCCACCACCTGTTTCGGCGAGACGTCCGAGATCACGGGGGCCGAGGCGGTGTGCGCCAGCCGTGCCGTGAGCAAGGCGATCGGCGACAAGTTCATGGCCACGTGGCGCGCCTATAACGACATGATCGAGCGTCACAAGACGAACGATCTGCGCGATTCGCAGCCGACCAAGGGCAACATCGCGGGCGGCCTGACCACGATCGAAGAGAAGGCCTTCGGCAACCTGCAGAAGATCGGCCACAAGACCAAGTACATCGACGTACTGAAGCCGGCCGAGGCGCCGAAGAAGGGGGCGGGGCTCTATTTCATGGACACCTCGTCCGCGGCCGCGGAATGCGTGACCTTGCAGGCGGCGGCCGGGTTCGTCGTGCACCTGTTCCCCACCGGACAAGGCAACGTCATCGGCAACCCGATCGAGCCGGTGATCAAGCTCACGGCCAACCCGAAGACGGCGCGCGAGATGAAGGAGCACATCGATCTCGACGTCTCCGGGATTCTCAGGCGGGAGATGACGCTCGACGAGGCCGGCGACCGGCTGATCGACATCACGCTCAGGACCTGCAACGGCCGGCTCACCTGCGCCGAGGCGCTGGGCCATCGCGAGTTCGTGCTGACGCGCCTCTATCCGAGCGCCTAGCACCGGCGACGTGAGCGGCGCCGCCTCAACTCTGTCCGTGAAGGTGTGGCGCGGCCGCGAGGACGGCGCGTTCCAGGATTTCGCGGTTCCGCAAGCGCAGAACCAGACGGTGCTCGACGTCGTCACGTGGATCCAGCGGCATCTGGACCCCACGCTGGCGTATCGGTTCGCCTGCCGTGTGGGTATGTGCGGCTCATGCGCCATGACGGTGAACGGCAGGCCGCGGTGGACGTGCCGCACCCAGGTCGCGGCCGTGGCCGGCGACGGCGGGCTGAGCCTGGCGCCGCTTGCCAATCTGCCGGTCATCAAGGATCTCGCGACCGACATGACGGCGTTCTTCGACAAGTGGCAGCGGGCCGGCGGCAGGTTCCGTCCGACCGGGACGCGCGCGGACGAGTTCGCGACCGTGCCGCCGGCGACGCCCGGGCGCCGCGCGGCCGACGCCGGCATCGAGTGCATCGGCTGCGGCGTGTGCCATGCCGCGTGCGACATCGTGCGCTGGAATCCCGATTATCTGGGGCCGGCGGCGCTCAACCGCGCCTGGACCCTGGTCAACGACGTGCGCGATGCCGGCGGCGAGGCGCGGCTCGCGGCGGTGGCGGGCGATGCGGGCTGCCATGCCTGCCACAGCACCGAATCCTGCCGCGAGCACTGCCCCAAGCACATCAACCCCACGGCGGCGATCGCCGGGCTCAAGCGGGCCACGACACTGGCCCTGCTCAAGGGGCGGCTGTGAGCAGCAGGCCGCTGACGGATGCGGCGCGCGGCGAGCTCCGGCTGTGGCTGGCGCAGCGCGCATCGGCGGCCGTTCTGGCGGCCTGCGTCATCGTTCATCTAGCGCTGATCATCTATGCGGTGCGCAGCGGCCTGACTGCGGCAGCGATCCTCGGCCGCACGCAGGGTTCGCTGATCTGGCTCGGATTCTACCTGGTGTTCGTGGCGGCCGTGGCGCTGCATGCGCCGATCGGCGTGCGCCAGATCGTCCGCGAGATGACCGGCTGGCGCGGGCGCTCGCTCGATGCGGCCGCAGCGGTCTTTGCCGCGGCCCTCGCACTCCTCGGAGTGCGAGCGGTCTGGGGGCTGTTCGCATGACGTTGGGCGGCCCGAGGGCGCACGCGAGCTACGGCGCGTTCGTCGTGCATCGGCTGTCGGGACTGGCGCTGGCGGTCTTCCTGCCGCTGCATTTCTGGGCGTTGGGTACGGCGATCGAGGGTGCCGCGACGTTGGACGGCTTTTTGAAGTGGACGGATCAGCCGCTCGTGAAACTGGCGGAGATCGGTCTCGTCGTGTTGCTGGCGGCCCATTTTGCCGGAGGCGTGCGGCTGCTGGCCCTCGAGCTCCTCGGCTGGCGGGCCTGGCAGAAGACAGCCGTCGCGGCCTCGGCGGGGTTCAGCCTGGCCGCAGGGCTTCTCTTCCTGCTCAACCTCGGGTTCTAGAAACGATGGGCGCAGCACTGCCGTTCGACCACAGCCTGTTCGTCGCGGGCACAGCCCTGCTCGGCGCGTTTGCGTCCGGCCTGGCCGGCTTCGCCTTCGGGCTCATCGCCTTCGGGTTATGGCTGCACGTGCTGAGCCCGCAGGTGGCGGGGCCGCTCGTCATCGTGGCGAGCCTCTTCGCACAGTGCCTGTCGATCCTCCACGTGCGCCGCGCCTTCCGGTTCGACCTGCTGTGGCCGTTCCTCGTCGGTGGCGTGATCGGTACGCCGATCGGCGTATGGCTGCTTGCGTACGCAGATCCGCTGATCGTCCGCCGGGCCATGGGCATGTTCCTGGTCGCCTATGCGGCCTTCTTTCTTCTCCGTCCGCCGGTCAAACCCGTCCATCACGGCGGCCGCGTCGCCGATGGCGGCGTCGGCTTCATCGGTGGCGTGATGGGCGGCCTGGCCGGTCTTTCCGGCGCGATCCCGACCGCCTGGTGCGCGCTCCGTGGGTGGAACAAGGATGTGAGCCGCGCCGTCTATCAGCCGTTCAACATCGCGGTCCAGGTCGCGGCCCTGCCGGTGCTGCTGAGCACGGGGCTGCTGACCCGCGAGCTCGGCTATTACGCCTTGATCTCAGTGCCGGCGATGCTGGTCGGCGTGTGGTTCGGGCTCCGCATCTACATGCGTCTCGACGAACAGAAATTTCGCAAGCTGATCCTGTGGCTGCTTCTGGCCTCGGGCATCAGCCTCTTCTTCTGATCCGGTCGACGCCATGCGTCTCACCGACATCGAACGTGCCATGCTGGCCGGCAAGCTCGGCGAGCCGCGCCGTTGGGCCATCGAGCAGCAGATGCGGGTCGGCCGCTTCTTCGATGCCAAGGATTTCGTCGAGGTGACGCAGGTCCATCTGATGGCCGACACCGAATCGCTGGGCGACAGCGGCGTCCGGTTCCTGGAGGAACTCGCGGCCGAGTCCGAGGCGGAGCGGCGGGTCCGGGTCCCGACGGTGACCGATCCGCGCGGCATCGACTTCGCCGCCTACAAGCGCCTCAAGCAGACCGAGCGCATGGCCGATCTCGAACGGCGCGCCATCGCCGCCTTCCGAGCCATGGGCGTCATGATGACCGACACCTGCATCAACTATCAGACCATCATGCCGCCGGTGCGGGGCGAGCACCTTGCGTTCGGCGACACCGGTTCGACCATCTACGTGAATTCGGTGCTGGGGGCGCGCAGCAATTTCGAGGGCGGGCCGGCGGCGCTCGCGGCCGCGTTGACCGGCCGCGCGCCGTGCTACGGCTATCATCTGCCGGAAAAGCGCCGCGGCACCGCCGCCTTCGCGCTCAAGACGCGGCCGCAGAGCCTGAGCGACTGGGGTGCCGTCGGCGGCATCATCGGGCGCAAACTGCAATCCTACTGGCAGGTGCCGGTCATCGAAGGGATCGAAGAAGCGCCCACCTCCGACGAGCTCAAGCATTTCGGTGCGGCCCTTGCGAGCTTCGGCACCGTGGCGCTGTTCCACATGGTCGGCGTCACGCCGGAGGCGCCGGACCGCAGGAGGGCGTTCGGACGCAGGGCGCCACCCCGCGCCAAGCCGATCACCGCCGCGGACATCCGCGCGTTCTACGGCAGCTACGGCGCCAAAGGCGACAAGCTGGACGTGGTGGTGTTTTCGGCCCCGCAGCTGTCGCTGGTCGAGATGCAAAGCCTAGCCGGGCTCGTGTCGGGCCGGCGCATCCATTCCGGGACCACGTTGCTCGCGGCGACCTCGCCCGAGATCAAGGCGGCGTGCGACCGCATGGGCTTCACGGCGGCGATCGAGGGGGCGGGCGGCATCGTCGCCTCGGGCGTGTGCTTCTATCAGATGCACGCGCGCGAGATCGGCGAGGCGAACGGCTGGCGCCGGCTGATGAGCAACTCGGCCAAGCTCGTGAACATCATCGGCGGGTACGGCTACGAGCCCGTGCTCGCCACCATGGAGCGCTGCGTGGACTCGGCCGTGGCGGGGAAGGTCCTGTGAAGCCGCGCATCCTGCATGCCCATCCGGGCATCGGCCCCAAGGTGACCGGTGTCGCCCTGGTGGCTGCCGACTATTTCAGCGCGCGCTACGACCTCGACCGCATCAAGGGTGTCTTCTCCCGGCCCGCGCACAAGCTCTACGGACAGCCCTATGTCGGCCGCGTGCTGGTGCTGTTGGGAGCCAAGGGCGGGGTCGCAACCTCGTGGATGCTCAGGGAAATGTCCGAGCGCGGGCTGGCACCCCTGGCGCTCCTGCTCAATACCGCGAATCCGATCATGGCGCAGGGGGCCGCGTTCGCGAACCTCGCGTTCCTGGACCGGTTCAAGGGCGACGTCACGGCCGCGATCAGGACCGGCGAAACCGTGACCGTCGACCCGGTGGCCGGCACCGTCACGCTGGAGGGCTGAGCGTCAACCCGAAACAAACTTAAGGCCGCCCTCAACGGAATCGGGTTTTGCCCCTGAGGGAATGGCGCGTATCATCGAAAAAAGACAGGCCAAAACAAGGGAACGAGGAGGAAATGATCACAATCGAACACGGAGTTTTTCGCACGTTGTGCGCCGCCACGATGCTGGCCGGTGCCCTCCTGAGCGGTGGTGCCGCGTCGGCGGACGAGCAGCACCAGATCCGCATCGCCAAGCAGTACGGCATCAGCTACCTGCCGCTCGAGGTGATGGAGGCTCGCCACCTGATCGAGACGCGCGCGAAGGCGGCCGGTCTCGGCGATGTGAAGGTCGAATGGTCGCAGCTGTCTTCGGGCGCTCCGATGAACGACGCGTTGCTGTCGGGCAATCTCGACGTGGTTTCGGGCGGCGTGGGCCCGATGCTCACGATCTGGGCCAAGACCAAGGGCAACTACAACGTCAAGGCGGTCGCCTCGATCAACTCGATGCCGCTCTATCTCAACACGGTCAATCCGAAGGTGACGACGCTCAAGGACTTCACCGCGGCGGACCGGATCGCCCTGCCCGCCGTCAAGGTCTCGATTCAGGCCGTCACGCTCGCGATGGCGGCCGAGCAGCAATTGGGCAAGGCCGACGCGCTCGATTCGCTCGAGGTCTCGATGGCGCACCCGGACGGCATGGCCGCGATGATGTCGGGCAAGTCCGAGATCACGGCGCATTTCACCAGCGCGCCCTTCATGTATCAGGAGCTCGAGGACAAGCGGGTCCGCCGCGTCCTCAACTCCTACGACGTGCTCGGCGGACACAGCACCTTCAACCTGGTGTGGACGACCTCCAAGTTCCACGACCAGAACCCCAAGCTCTACGGCGCGTTCTTCGCGGCCCTCGATGACGCCATGGGGTTCATCAACGGCGACAAGAAAGCGGCTGCGGAACTGTGGATCGCGGCCGAGCATTCGAAGCTGGCGCTGCCGTTCGTCCAGCGGATCCTCGACGATCCGGAGAACGTCTACACGACCGTGCCGCAGAACGTGATGAAGTACGCGACGTTCATGCACAAGACCGGCGCCATCCGCGAGATGCCGGCCGCCTGGACGGACGTGTTCTTCCCCGAGATCAAGGGCAAGGCCGGAAGCTGACGGTGCGCGCGATGACCCCTCGGAACGGCAGCGGCGCGGCCGGACCTCTCCTCGAGGTCGACGGGGTCACCCTGCAATACAAGACGCGCGATCATCTCGTCACGGCCACGTATCGCGTGAGCTTCAATGTCTGGCCGTCGGACCGCTTCGTGCTGCTCGGGCCTTCCGGCTGCGGCAAGTCGACCTTGCTCAAGGGCGTGGGCGGGTTCATGAAGCCCGTCGAGGGCACGATCCGGCTCGCCGGCCGCGCGATCGACCGGCCGGGGCCCGACCGCATGATGGTGTTCCAGGAGTTTGACCAGCTCCTGCCGTGGAAGACGGTCAAGCAGAACGTGATGTTTCCGATCCTGGCGTCGGGCCGTTTCGCGCGCGCCGAGGCGGCAGAGCGGGCGCTTGCCTATATCGACAAGGTCAATCTCTCGAAATTCAAGGACGCCTATCCGCACACGCTCTCCGGCGGCATGAAGCAGCGCGTGGCCATCGCGCGCGCCATGGCGATGGAGCCCGACATCCTGCTGATGGACGAGCCGTTCGCGGCCCTCGATGCGCTGACCCGGCGCAAGATGCAGGAAGAGCTGCTGCAGCTGTGGGACGACACACGTTTCACGGTCCTGTTCGTCACCCACTCGATCGAGGAGGCGATCATCGTGGGCTCGCGCATCCTCGTGATGTCTCCCCATCCCGGGCAGGTGAAGGCGGAGCTGAACGCGCACGAGTTCGATCACGCCCACCAGGGCGGAACCGAGTTCATGGCGCTGCAGCAGCGCATCCACACGATGCTGTTCGCCGAGCGCATCGAGGAGGAGAGGGCGGTGAGCCATGGCTGACCTCGTGCGCGCCGCCCGCGTGACCGCGCGCCCGGCCGCGATGCCGCCGGTCCGCCCGGAATTCGAGGCAGGGCCGCGCGCCGCCGCGCAGACCGGCGATGCCGCGCGCCCGCTCTCGGCGTGGGAGCGGCTCAGCAACAACACCTTCGTGCGGCGGATCGTGATCCTGGTCGTGCTGGCGGCGATCTGGGAGGTGTATGCGCGCTGGCTGAACAATCCGCTGATGTTCCCGTCATTCAGCCAGATGACCGCGGCCCTGTGGGATTCGACGGTCCGCGGACCCCTGATCGACCGCACGCTCACCTCGATCGAGGTGCTGCTCCTGGGCTATGCGGCGGGAATTGCGCTTGCCGCGGTGTTCACCACCGTCGCGGTTTCCACCCGGGTCGGGACGGACCTCCTGTCTACCTTGACCGCGATGTTCAATCCGCTGCCGGCGATCGCCCTCTTGCCGCTCGCTCTCTTGTGGTTCGGCCTCGGCATTCCCAGCCTCGTGTTCGTGATCGTGCACTCGGTCCTATGGGCGGTGGCGCTCAACACGCATAGCGGGTTTCTCGCGGTTTCGGAGACCCAGCGCATGGCGGGCCAGAATTACGGCCTGCGCGGCGTTCGCTACGTCATGAACATCCTGATCCCGGCCGCCTTCCCCTCGATCCTCGCCGGCCTCAAGATCGGCTGGGCCTTCGCCTGGCGCACCCTGATCGCGGCCGAGCTGGTGTTCGGCGTGTCCTCGCGCTCGGGCGGTCTTGGCTGGTTCATCTTCGAGAACCGCAACGAGCTGGAAACCGACTACGTGTTCGCCGGGCTCACCACCGTCATCATCATCGGGCTTCTCGTCGAAAGCGTGATCTTCCGCACGGTCGAGACCCACACCGTCCGCAAATGGGGCATGCAGCGATGAGCAAGCTTCACGTCGACATCCCGGCGGTCGAGGAGGCGGCGAAGCTCCTCTATATCCGCGCCCTCAAAGTGCTGCCCGACGACATCAAGCAGGGATTCAGGCGGCTGGATGCCGGCGAAGGCGACGGCACCGCCAAGACCATCCTCGCCACCATGATCGAGAACATCGCGGTCGCCGAGCGCACGGACAACCTCCTGTGCCAGGACACCGGCATCCCGATCTACAACGTCACCATCGGCCGCGACGTCGAGGTCGACGGGGTGGCGCTCAAGGAGGCGATCCGCCGCGGTGTCGAGCGCGCGACCCGCGAGCACCCCTTGCGCTCCTCGATCGTGCACCCGATCACGCGGGTCAACGAGCAGACCTCGTGCGGGCGGTTCGTGCCCGTCATCAACATCGATTTTGACGCCACGCCCCGCACCCTGCGCCTCGAGATGATCCCGAAAGGGTCGGGCTCGGAGAACGGCTCGTTCCTGCGCATGTTCATCCCGGCCGACGGGGTGGACGCGATCAAGCACTTCGTCATCGACCGCGTCATGGAGGCGGGCGGCAAGGTGTGCCCGCCGACCATCGTCGGCGTGGGTGTCGGCGGCACCTCCGACCTCTGCATGCACCTCGCCAAGATCGCGGCGACGCGTCCGCTGGGCTCGACCTGCGCCGATCCGGAAGGAGCCGAGCTCGAGGCGATGCTGTCCAAGGCGGTGAACTCGCTCGGCATCGGCCCGCAGGGCCTCGGCGGAGACTCGACGTCGTTCGCGGTCCATGTCGAGACCGCGGCCACGCACATCACCATGAATCCGGTGGCGGTGAACATCCAATGCCACTCGGCGCGGCGGGCCACGGCCACGTTCACGCCGACCGGTGTGGAGATCGGGTTCTGATGGCGCACCACGACTTCCATATGCCGGTGAGCGAAACGCAGGTGCGGAGCCTCAAGGTCGGCGACACGGTGACCTTGAACGGCGCCCTGTTCGGCATCCGCGATGCGACGCAGATCCACATGTTCGACCGCGGGCGCAAGACGCGCTTCGACCTGCGTGGCCATGCCGTGCTGCATACCGCCCCCAACGTGCGTCAGGTGCCCAAGTCGAACGAGCACCCCACCGGCTATGCGTCGGTCTGCGTCGGCACCACGACGAGCGCCCGCATGGAGCGCTTCACGCGTCCGCTGATGCAGGAGTACGGCGTGCGCATCGTCATCGGCAAAGGCGGGCTCGGCGAGGACTCGCTCCAGGCGTTTCAGGATCTGGGCGGGGTCTATCTCGCGGTGATCGGCGGGGCCGCGGCCCTGGAGACGACGTGGATCGAGGCCATCGAGGAGGTCGATCTCGAGGATCTCATCCCCGAATGCCTGTGGCGCTTTGCCGTCAAGGGATTCGGGCCGCTCCTGGTGACCATGGATTCACACGGCGGCAGCGCCTATGCGCAGGTGGCCAAGACCGCCGAATCGCGGCGCGCCGCCGCCCTGGCCGCGATGGGCGTCAAAGCTTGAGGCGTCTCCAGACCGACATCCTGATCCTAGGCTCGGGCGGGGCCGGACTCTTCGCAGCACTGCACGCCCACACCATCGATCCGACCTTGCGCATCACCGTCGCGGTCAAGGGACTGCTCGGCAAATGCGGCTGCACGCGCATGGTGCAGGGCGGCTACAACGTGGCGCTGGCCCCGGGCGATTCGCCGGAGCGCCATTTCATGGACACGGTCGAGGGCGGCGGATGGCTCAATAACCAGGATCTGGTGTGGACCCTGGTGACCGAGGCGCCGCGGCGCATCCGCGAGCTCGAGAACGAGCTCGGCTGCTTCTTCGACCGCAACCCGGACGGCACCATCCATCAGAAGGCGTTCGCGGGGCAGACCTTCGACCGCACGGTGCACAAGGGCGATTTGACCGGGATCGAGATCGTCAACCGCCTGGCCGAACAGGTGTGGGCCCGCAACATCGGCCGCCTCGAGGAGCATCGGGCGATCGCCCTGGTGAAGAGCGGACGCGGCGAGGCGATCGCGGGCGTCGTGCTGATCGACATGCGCACCGGAGACTTCGTGTTCGTGCAGGCGAAGGCCGTGGTGCTCGCGACCGGCGGCGGGCCGACCATGTACCGCTATCACACGCCCTCGGGCGACAAGTCGTGCGACGGCATGGCGATGGTCCTCCGCGCCGGCCTTTCTTTGCGCGACATGGAGATGGTCCAGTTCCATCCCACCGGGCTCCTGGCCGGCATCGACACGCGGCTCACCGGCACGATCATCGAAGAGGGATTGCGCGGGGCGGGCGGGCACCTGCTCGACGGGGCCGGCGAGCGCTTCATGCCGCGTTACGACAAGCGCGCGGAGCGGGCCACGCGAGACATCGTGAGCCGCGCCATGTTCGACCAGATGCGCAACGGCAAGACCGGCCCGAACGGCGGGGTGTTCTTCACCATGCGCCACCTCGATCCCGCCCTGGTCCGGCGCGAGTTCAAGGGCATGGTCGAACGCTGCCGCGACGTCGGCTTCGATCTGGTCTCGGGCCTGGTCGAGGTGGTGCCGACCGCGCACTACATGATGGGCGGCGTCGAGTTCGCGCCCGACGGAGCGACAGCCCTGCCCGGCCTGTTCGCCGCGGGCGAGGATACGGGCGGCGTGCACGGCGCCAACCGCCTCGGCGGCAATGGCGTCGCCAACTCGACGGTGTTTGGCGGGCTGGCGGGCGATGCGGTGGCGGCCTGGGTGAAGGAGAACGGGGCCTGGCGCGAGCCGGACGTCGGCGACATCGACGCGGCGGTCGCGTTCGCGAGCCAGCCGCTGCAGCGGCCCGCCGGCAGCCTCGAGCCCATCCGGTCCGCGCTTTATGACGCGATGTGGGAAGACGTGGGGATCGTGCGCGATGCCGCTTCGCTCGCGCGCGGCGCCGATGTGCTCGCCGATCTCGACAGGAGGCTGGACGCGGTCGGGGTGGCGGCGGACGATCTCGCGTTCAATCTGACCTGGCATGACTGGTTGAACCTGAAGAACCTCGTCCTGGTCAGCCGTGCCATCGCGGCCGCAGCGACGGCCCGCGAAGATTCGCGCGGCGCCCATTGGCGGGCCGATTTCCCCCAACCGTCGGCGCTCGACACCTCGCGCTACACTCAAGTCCGTCTCCGCGGTTCTGCGATCGACGTCTGCTCGCAGCCGGTCGCGTTCACCCGCGTGCGGCCCGGGGAAAGCCTGATCCGCGACGCCGCCGAGTAGGTGTGTTACATCCCGTGCGGTTCTGACCGGTCAAGGAAACCCATGCCTGACGTCGTCGTCACGGAATTCATCGACGAAACCGCGCTTGCAGACCTCTCGCGCGAATACTCCGTGGTCTACGACCCGGATCTCGTGAACAGGCCCGAGGACGTCAAGCTGCTCGCGGCCGAGGCCCCGGCGATGATCGTGCGCAACATGACGCAGGTCCGCGGCGACCTGCTGGCCGCCTGCCGGAACCTGCGCATCCTGGGCCGCCTCGGCGTCGGCCTCGACAACATCGACATGGACGCATGCCGGGCGCGGCACATCCAGGTCTTCCCGGCGACCGGCGCCAACGCTCTGGCCGTCGCCGAGTACGTGACCGCCGCGATCTTGATCGGCTTGCGCAACATCTGGGGCGTTACCGACAAGATGGCCGGCGGCTGGTTCGACCGCACCACCCTGATCTTCCGCGAGGTGCATGGAAAGCGCCTGGGGCTGATCGGCTTCGGCAGCATCGCGCGCGAGGTGGCGCAGCGCGCGAAGGCACTCGGCATGCGGATCGCGGCGTACGATCCCAACGTGCTGCCCGGCGACCCGGTGTGGACCAGTCTGGGCGCCGCGCATGTCGACCTTCCGACCTTGCTCGGCGGCAGCGACGTGGTGAGCATTCATACGCCCCTGATCCCGTCGACCCGCAATCTCATCGACGGGACGGCGCTGGCGCTGATGAAGCCGGACGCGGTCCTGATCAACACCGCGCGGGGCGGCATCGTGAACGAAGAGGCGCTGGTGGCCGCCCTCAAGGCCAAGCGCCTGGGCGGAGCGATCCTCGACGTGCTCGAGAAGGAACCGCCCGCCGCGAACTCCATCTTCCGCGGCGTCCCCAACCTAATCCTCACCCCGCACGTGGCCGGCAACACGGTCGAATCCAACGTGCGCGTGTCGTCGATGGTGGTGGCGAACGTGAAGAAAGCGCTGAAGGCACTGTCACCGACATGACGACGTTGTCATTGATGGCGGCGCGCGAGATCGCCCGCCGCGTGCTGCAGGCCGCGGGGACTGCGACCGAGAACGCCGAATCCGTGGCACGCGCCCTGGTCGCGGCCGAGGCCGATGGGCTGGCGAGTCACGGCCTCTCGCGCCTGCCGGCCTATGCGGACCAGGTGAAGGCCGGGAAAGTCATCGGAAACGCCGTTGCCGCCTTGACCGAAACCGCACCCGGCGCTCTCAGGGTGGACGCGAAATGCGGCTTCGCGTTTCCGGCGATCGCAGCCGGCCTCGCGCGCGCGGCGGAGATGGCCGGGCGCAGCGGCACGGTCGCGGTGTCGGTCGGGAACTCGCATCATTTCGGCGTCGCCGCTTATCATATCGAGCCGCTCGCCGACAAAGGGCTCGTGGCGCTCGCCTTCGGCAACTCGCCGTCGGCGATCGCACCCTGGGGCGGCACCAAGCCGATCTTCGGCACCAACCCGATCGCGTTCGCCTGCCCGTGTCCCGGCCGCGAGCCGCTCGTGATCGATTTGAGCCTCAGCAAGGTGGCGCGCGGCAAGATCATGGTCGCGGCGCAGAAGGGCGAGCCGATCCCGGAAGGCTGGGCGCTCGATGCCGACGGCAAGCCGACCACCGATGCCAAGGCGGCGCTTGGCGGTGCGATGGTGGCAATGGGCGATGCCAAGGGGACAGCCCTCGTGCTGATGGTCGAGCTGCTCTCGGCGGCGCTGTCGGCAGCACATTTCGGCTACGAGGCGAGCTCGTTCTTCGACGCGAAGGGCGGGCCGCCACGGGTCGGGCAGTTCTTCCTGGTGCTCGATCCGGCGCGGTTCGCGGGTGAGATGTTCGCGAGCCGCGTCGGCGATCTCGTCGCGGCCATCCTGGCGCAGCCGGGGGCACGACTACCGGGCGACCGGCGGCTGGCCGCGCGGGCCAAGGCGCGGGAGCAGGGAATCTCCATCTCGGACGACCTGCACGCCGATCTTGTGCGCCGCTCGGCAGGCGGCTGATGCGGATCGCGCGTATCCTGGTCGCGGCCTTCGCGGTGGCGAGCCTAGCGGGACCGCTTGCGGCACAGACCAAGCGGTCGCCCGACCAAGTCTATGAACAAGCCATGACGCATTGGCGGGCCGCCAGCTGGTACAGCCATCTGCGCGACCCCAACATCACCGCGATCGAGATCGATACGTTGCGCACGACCTGGCAGGCGGTCGCGGACCTGCCGGCGAATGAGCGCCCGTCGCTCTATCAGAAAGACCCGGATTGGCCGCAGACTCTGGCCAACGTGTCGAAGCTGATCGACGCCGCATCCGACGCCGCGGACCGCAACGACGGCCAAGCCACGGAGGCCGACCTGGCGCAGATCGGCGACCGGTTGGCCGCCGCGCGCCGACGCGCCGGCATGTCGGGATTCTCCGACGCCGTGCGCCGCTATCAGGCCGCCGTCGATCACCTGTCAAGTCTCGTGACGTTCGCCGAACAACGCCAGGGGGCTGCATTCGACGATGCGCGCCGCGCCGAAGTCGAGCAGACGACGGCTGTGTGCGCGGCCGCGGCCGTAGCGCTCGAGGGTGCGATCCCTCAGCCCTGGGCCGGCGACGGCAAGCTCAAGGCGCTGATCCAGCAGAATCTCGACAGCATCCAGGCCCTGCAGAAGGGCCTCGGCCAGCACGCCTCGGGGCTCGCGATCGCCGCCGCGATCAACGTGGTGCGGTCGAACTACTGGCTGCTGTTTTTGAATTACGGGTGAGCCGGCAGTGAGGTCATGAGCCGGGTTTCTCGATCTTTGCCGCGCTCCAGGCTCCTGCGGTTCCCGACCCCTTCTCGATGGTGTGGCGATACTTGACGATGAAGCCAATGTCCGGAGCGTACCAGCGCGTTGTGATGGATTCGAAAACCCCGGTCAGCGACCGCTGCCGCAATTCGACAACCACAGTCCGGAACGGTCCCGCTTCGGTCGTAATGTGCTCTTCGCGAAGCACCGTGATCGTTTCCTCCCACGCCCGTTTCCTTCCGTCCGGGTCGGTCCTTGAAATCTCAAAGCGCACGGATTTTCCGATTTCGAGAGGCCAGATACTCTCCACCAGCGACCGGTCGAAGCGGTTTGCCGCATTGCCGGGGCTGTAAAGCGAGCCGACGTAATCCGCCTCACGCGAGTCGGCGTTCACAGTGTGGATTGTCTTGCCGTCAACTGCGGCGACTTGGAGATAGCCGCCCGTGTCGAGATAGACGCGTGTGCCGATCGGCGGTGCTTTGAAGTCGACCGCTGCTGGACGCCGCGCCGCGTCGGCCACGGCATGAGAATCGGGACGGGTGACACGTCTGACCGTCCAGGCCTCCGGGCGAGATGCTCCGCGCACAGTCTCGCGGCTGTATTTGACGATGAACCCGACCTCCGGCGCGTACCATTGCGTGTGCACGATTTCGGAAGCGCCAGTCACCGATCTCTCGCGCGTCTCGACCACTACGGTCTGGAAGCGGCCGGCCTCGGTCGTGATTTCTTCCTGCCGCAACACCTTCATGGTGACATGCCAGGCACCCAACGACCCTGACAACTCAAAGGGAACGGTTTTTCCTACTTCGAGTGGCCAGATGCCTTCGACGTCCCGCCAATTGAACATCTCCGACTCGGACCCGGGCGAAAAGAAGCCGCCGACCCAGGTCGCGGAATGCGACGCTGCATTCATCGTTTTGACGACCGTGCCCTCAACCGACGTGATCTCGTATTGGCCACCTCTGTCCGTATAGATCCGGGTGCCGACCGACGGCGCTTCGAATTCGACGCTGCTCGGCAGCGGGCCTCTTGCCCCGTGCTTGCGGGACGCTGAGGGCGGCGGCACGGCGGCAGCAATGGCCGGCGACACGGTTGTCGCAGGATGGGGCAGCTCAGGAGCGCCGGCCAGCTTGTGGCCGGCCGTGACCAGCGACTTCTGCAGATTGTCGTCCTGGACAAGGCCCGCCATCGCATGCGTCAGCGCCTGCTCCAGCGCCGGCTCCGCGCTCTCGGGGGTCGCCATGAAGATGTCCTGGTTGGTGCCGACCGCGCGGTAGCTCTTCGAATAAGCGATGCTTCCGTCTGGATTGAGCGCGGTCACCGAGAATGCGACTTCGGCGACGGCGTCCAGGTGGAAGAGGGACGCTTTGAAGTCGTTGTAGAAGACCTCAAGCTCGACGTTGACCGTCAGTCCGCCGGGTCCGACCTTGAAGCCGAGCGATTCGAGTTCCTGCTCGACCGCGCCGCGAACCAGCTCCACGATGTCGTTCTTGGCGGTGATGCGCGCCGCCTCCATGCCGTAACCGTTCTTCTTTGTGCCGATGCGGTCGCGATTGGAAACCCGCCCGTCATGCGCTTTCACCGTGACGCTGACCGTGTTGGCGCCGTCGGTCACCTCGAGATTCGGCGGGGCGACATAGTGAACCGGGATCTGGCCCTCGGTGAACGCGCATCCCCCCAGAAGTCCGGTCGCCAGGACCACACCAACCAGCCGCATTTGCCAATTCCTCCGTTACTGGCCCTCGTACGGCTTATCAGTCTTTGATCTTGATGCCCTGAGGCCGGGCGACTTCGGCCGGAAGGCTGTCGGTCGGCAGGACACGCTGATACGTGCCGCTTGCCTGGACCATGACACGGTCACCCGCAGCAAACACTCGATCGGTCTTATTCTGCTCTTGCGCGATCGTGATCGTCTTCCCGTTCTCGAGCACGATCGTGTATTCGAGCCCCGTCCGATCAGCCATCGCCTGTTCGGCGACAGCTCCGGCGACTGCGCCAACCACGACACCGCCCAGAATCGCCGCTGCGTTTCCGCCGCCGTGGCCGACGGTCGAGCCGGCGATTCCGCCGCCCGCTGCGCCTACGAGGGCCCCCGCGCCAGTGTTCTTTCCCGTAATGTCGATCGTGCGAGCGGCAACAACAGTGCCGAACTTTACGACCGTGGAGTGTCCGACTTCGTCGGCGCCGTATCGATTTTGGCCGGGCTGCTCGCAGCCGCCGGCCGTCAGCGCCCCTACGAGCGTGGCAGCCAGCAGCCAGCGTCGCGCAAGATGCGCCACTCTCCGTTCCATGGTGCCCCCTGGAGTTGAATAAAATTCAACTTATTCCCTGCGCAGGATAACGCAATTCGGGAGCCTGCGGAATTCCCCGGCCGCATCTTTTTATGAGCATGGTCGCGGGAGATGCGGCGATTCGGTGACAAAGCGGCGGATACAGGGTCCGAGCGGTCGTTGAACTTCACCGAATCTCTAGCAATTTAGCCGAGCAGACCTGCGGGCCGGTCTTGCATCGCGCCGGCGGTTCAGCCCGGCTTCACGAGCAGATTGACCCGCGTCGGCTGCGAGAAATGGTACCCGTCCGGGCCCTTGCGCCCGAGCCGCTCGAAGTCCTGCGTCATCTGCGGGCGCAGCTTTGCGAACTTCTCCTTGCGCGCGGGATGGATGCCGACCGAGCGCGCCTCATAAGCGGCAAAACTCTCGTGGCGCACCGGGGCGTCGTAGACCTCCTCGCGTTCGTGCTTGAGCGCTGACGCGCCACGCAACGCTTCGTACGCGGCGCGGCGCACTTCGGTCTCGTCCTCGATCTGCCGCACCAGCTCGAAATACGGACCTTCGGCGAGCGGCTCGATGATCAGGACATGTCCGCCGGGCTTGAGGACGCGCGCCGCCTCGACGAGGGCCGCGGATTGCAGGTCCACGGGAACGTGGTGCAACGCGTTGTGATAGAGCACCGCATCAACGGAGGCATCGGGGAACGGCAGCTTCTCGCCGCGGCCCTCGCGATAGTCGGCGCCGGGCACGGCCTCCTTCGCGCGCGCCTCGGCCAGCCTGGTCTCGCTGATGTCCACGCCGGTGGCGAGCGCACCGGCGCGGGCCATGGCGCGCGTCAGGCCGCCATCGCCGCAGCCGACGTCGAGCACGCGCTTGCCGGCGAGCGGCAGCATGTTGCGGATCACGTCGGTCGCTTTGGCTTCGCGAGGGGCGGCTTTGCTCTGGTTCATCGTGTCACTCACATGGTCCGGGGGAATGAGGGCTTTCGAGCACGAACCGGAGGATACAGGGCCCGAACCGGCGGTTGAAGACGAAGCCGTTTCCGGCACCATGGCCGGTCAATTCAGCCGGGCGGTCGATCAGATAAAAGGGAACGGCCGAGCCGCCGAGAATATCGGGAACGTCCGCGAAGCGGCCGCCCGGATCGTAGCTGTCGTTCTGGAAGAGCGCGATCACCAGCGGGATGTCGGCGGCGTTGCGGCTGCGGATCTCGTGCAGGAGCTGGCGGAAATCGGATCGCGCCGCCGACGTGGGTGGCGTTCCATGATGCGCGGGCGAAATCGAGATGACGCCGTCGATCGGCGCGTCGTGTGCCAGCGCTTCGAGCGAGATCCACGCCCCGTGCGACTGGCCGGCGAGCACGACCTTGCGATAGCCCGCGGCCCGCACCGCATTGATGGAGTCCATCATGATCTGGATCTCGGTGTGGATCTGCGGGATGTATTCGCGGTTGAAGCGATAGACGTCCCAGCCCAGCGCCTCGAAACGCGCGACGTAGCCTTGCGGAGGCCCTTGTGTCGCATCGACGCCTGGCAGATAGCCATGGCTCCAGATAATGATCCCGGCCGCCTTCTCCGGGCCGAGGACTGGCGTGTAGTCGCTCGGGATGAAGCGCCCGAGCTTCGGGGCCGACGCATAGCGGGGCAGCGTGGCCAGATCCTCGCCCCACACGACATAGCCGTCGATTGCATAGATGGCGCATTTGCCGTGCGGGTCGCGCTTTTGGCAGTTCTCGATGGCGCCTTTGGTCGCGTTCTCGATGCTTGGGCGTGCGTTGCCCTGGCCGAACCCGCCGCCTTCGCTGATCGCGAAGGCACGATGGAATCCCTCGACCTGGAAGCGCTCGTAGTCCTTCTGTCCGTCGGGACCGAGAAATGGAACCGGCTCGCCGGCGCGCGCCAGGGGCGCGACAGCCGTCACGAGCGAAAGGGCCAGCGCCGCGCGACGGCATCCTGACGTCATCGTCGACATGCGCGTGTCCCCTGATCGAGCCGGCCGTCAGTTCGAGGGTGACGGCCGGGGGCCGATCCCGATAAATTCAGCGGCAAGGAGACAGCTTATGCCCGACGATTTCGCACATCTCAAGGACTGGGTCGGCCGCACGCAGGATGTGGAAGAGACCATCTGGGTGGAGCGCGTCGCCAACATGGCGGCGACCCTCGACCTCGAGACCGCACCCAAGGCCGGGGATCCGCTGCCGCCCGGCTGGCACTGGCTGTTCTTCAACGGCTTCGTGCGGCCGGGCAAGATCGGCGAGGATGGGCATGCGCAGCGCGGCGGCTTTCTTCCGCCCGTCCCCCTGCCGCGCCGCATGTGGGCCGGCGGGCGGCTCACGTTCCCCGGCGCGCTCAAGGTCGGCGAGCCCGCCAAGCGCCATTCCGAGATCCTGAAGGTCGAACCCAAGACCGGGCGCAGCGGCGATCTCGTCTTCGTCACGGTGAAGCACAGAATTTCCGGCCGCAGCGGCCTGGCGCTCGAAGAAGAGCACGACATCGTCTACCGCTCGCCGCCGGCACCCGGCGCCGCCGCGGCGAAGCCGCAGGTCGCTCCGACCGGGGCGACGTGGACCAAGACCATCAAGCCCGACCCGGTTCTGCTGTTCCGCTATTCGGCACTGACTCACAACGGCCACCGCATCCACTACGACCATCCGTATGTCACCAAGGTCGAGGGCTATCCCAGCCTCATCGTGCACGGCCCGCTGACCTCGACCCTGTTGCTCGAGCTGCTGCGCCATTCGCACCCGAACCGGCGCCTGGCCAGATATGCGTTTCGTGCCATGGCGCCGCTCTTCGATACCGCGCCGTTCACGGTCAACGGCCGGCCCGAGGCGGGCGGGACGGTCAAGCTGTGGGCGACCGGGCCTGCGGGCGAACTGGCGATGGAGGCGACCGCCAGCCTGGCCGATTAATTTTGGCCAATGCCTTGAAATTTAGGTCAAAAATCCCAAATACGAAGTCGGCTTCACGAGAGCTTTGCTTGCCAGCGCGGGGGCAGCCCCATAGTCTTAGGTGTCATGTCTCGTCCGCGTGCACGTACGTACGATCGTCCGCAATATCCCCCCGGCGCCCAACCCAGGATTTGCGACCACCCCGGCTGCAGCGAGCTCGGTGAGTTCCGCGCGCCGCGGTCGCGCGCGCTGCTGAACGAGTATTACTGGTTCTGCCTGGAGCACGTGCGCGCCTACAACGCGTCGTGGGATTTCTACCGGGGCATGAGCGAGGCCGAGGTCGAGGCCTCGCGCCGCGCCGACATCGTGGGGGGCCGGCCGAGCTGGCCGCTGGGTGCCCGCGGCCCGCGCTATTTCGGCCTCGACGACGACAATCTGCGCGAGGCCTTGCGGCGGTTTTTCACGGCCGACGCGGAAGCCCCGGTGCGTCCCCGCCGCCCGCCCACGCCGGAAGAAGAGGCGCTGGCGGTGCTGGAGCTCGACGCGCATGCCACGGCCGCCGAGATCAAGGCGCGCTATAAGGTGCTGGTGAAACTGCACCATCCCGATGCGAATGGCGGCGACAGGGCCGCCGAGGATCGCCTGAAGTCGATCAATCAGGCATATACATTCCTGAAATCGATTCGTGCCCAGGCGGTGAAGCACGCCGCCGATTGAGTGCCGTCCCGCCGTCCACGTTTTTTGATCCGTTATTGGAGCCCCTTCGATCATGGTCGCTACTGCCGCGTTTGAACCGACTATCCCCGACATCAAGGTGAAGGTGCGCCAGACCTTCGGGATCGACAGCGATCTCGAGGTGCCCGCCTTCTCGCAGACGAGCGAGCACGTCCCGGATCTCGACGAATCCTACTGCTTCGACCGCGAGACGACGCTGGCCATCTGCGCCGGGTTCGCATTCAACCGCCGCGTCATCATCCAGGGCTATCACGGCACCGGAAAGTCGACCCACATCGAACAGGTGGCCGCACGGCTGAACTGGCCGTGCATCCGCATCAACCTCGACAGCCATATCAGCCGCATCGACTTGGTGGGCCGCGATGCGATCGTGCTGCGCGACGGCAAGCAGGTGACCGAGTTCCGCGAGGGCTTGCTGCCGTGGGCGATCCAGCGCGCCTGTGCCCTCGTGTTCGACGAATACGACGCCGGGCGGGCCGATGTGATGTTCGTCATCCAGCGCGTGCTCGAAGTCGACGGCAAGCTGACCTTGCTCGATCAGAACCGCGTGCTGCGGCCGCATCCGTCGTTCCGGCTTTTTGCGACGGCCAATACCGTCGGGCTCGGCGACACCAGCGGCCTCTATCACGGGACGCAGCAGATCAACCAGGGACAGATGGACCGTTGGAACATCGTCTCGGTGCTGAACTACCTGCCGCACGACGAGGAGCTCAAGATCGTGCTCGCGAAGTCGCCGTCCTACGACACCAAGGAAGGCCGCGAGACGATCTCGGCCATGGTGGCGCTCGCCGACCTCACGCGCGCCGGCTTCATGGCCGGCGACATCTCGACCGTGATGTCGCCGCGCACGGTGATCACGTGGGCGGAGAACGCGCGGATCTTCAACGACATCGCATTCGCCTTCAAGCTCACCTTCCTCAACAAGTGCGACGAGGTCGAGCGGCCGACGGTCGCGGAGTATTACCAGCGCTGCTTCGGCATCGAGCTCAATGTCGGCATGGTCCGGGCGGCGGGCCGCGCCTGAACGCAGTGACCTGCTGAACCGATGCCCAAGCCCAACGAGGGACCAGTCGAGGCGTTCCGCCAGGTGACGGCGGCCGCCATGCGCGCGGTCTCGCACGATCCGAACGTCCAGGTCGCGTTCGCGCCCGAGGGTGCCAGCCTTCGCGGCACGGAGGCACGGCTGCCGATGCCTGCGCGCGATCTGCCGGCGCACGAAGTTTCGGTGTTGCGCGGCGAAGCCGATGCGATGGCGCTGCGGCTGCGCCACCACGACGCCGACATCCACGCGCGCCGGGCGCCCAGCGGGGCCATGTCGCGGGCGATCTTCGAAGCGGTCGAGCAGGCGCGGTGCGAGGCGCTGGGGGCGCGCACGATGTCCGGCGTCAAATCCAACCTCGCCGCGGCCCTCGATGAAAAATGCCGCGCGCAGGGATTTGCCCGCATCGCCGATCGCGAATCGGCACCGCTGCCGGAAGTCGTGGCGCTGCTGGCGCGCGAGGCGATGAGCGGGACCATCATGCCCGATGCCGCGCGGCGCATGGTCGATCTGTGGCGTCCGTGGATCGAGGCGCGCGCCGGCCACGACCTGTCGGCGCTGGAGCGCCTTCTGGAGAACCAGGACGCGTTCGCCGAGGCGGCCCGCAAGCTGATCACCGACCTCGACCTGGGCGAGGACGAGGCGGAAGCGACCGAGAGCGACGCGAACGAGACCGAGGGCGACCAGCAGGATTCCGGACAGGAGCAGGGCGAGGGCGCCGAAGGTGCGGAGTCCACCGCGGAATCGCTGGCGACCGGCGAATCACGCGAAACCGAGGGCGCCGAGGGTGCCGACGCATCGGCCGAGGAAGCCGATGGCGACCAGGAGCTCGGCATGGGCGAGGACGGGCCGGAGCGCCCGGGCCGGCGCTGGCGGCCGCATGGGCCGTTCACGAACGAGCCCAATGAGCCGGCCTATCGCGCGTTCACGACCGCGTTCGACGAGATCGTCGAGGCGGACCAGCTGTGCGATGCGGACGAGCTGACCCGGCTGCGCCTGCATCTCGACCAGCAGCTCGGCCATCTGCAGGGCGTGATCGGGCGGCTTGCCAACCGGCTGCAGCGCCGCCTCATGGCCCGCCAGAACCGCGCCTGGGAGTTCGACCTCGAGGAGGGGATGCTCGACGCCGCCCGGCTGTCGCGCGTCGTCACCAATCCCGTCTATCCGCTCTCCTACAAGCGCGAGAAGGACACCAAGTTCCGCGACACCGTGGTGACCTTGCTGATCGACAACTCGGGCTCGATGCGCGGCCGGCCGATCACGGTGGCGGCCATGAGCGCCGACATCCTCGCCCGCACGCTCGAGCGCTGCAGCGTCAAGGTCGAGATCCTCGGCTTCACCACCCGCGCCTGGAAGGGCGGCCAGAGCCGTGAGAAATGGCTGTCGGCCGGCAAGCCGCCGGGCCCGGGCCGCCTCAACGACTTGCGGCACATCATCTACAAATCGGCGGACGCGCCTTGGCGGCGCGCGCGCAAGTCGCTGGGCCTGATGCTGCGCGAGGGCCTGCTGAAGGAGAACATCGACGGCGAGGCGCTCCTGTGGGCGCACAACCGCCTCGTCGCGCGGCCCGAGCAGCGCAAGATCCTGATGGTCATCTCGGACGGAGCGCCGGTCGACGATTCGACCTTGTCCGTGAACCCCGGCAACTATCTCGAGCGCCACCTGCGCGACGTGATCGACTACATCGAGACGCGCTCGCCGGTGGAGCTCCTGGCGATCGGCATCGGCCACGACGTCACGCGCTATTACCGGCGCGCCGTCACCATCGTCGACGCCGAGCAGCTCGGCGGCACCATGACCGAGAAGCTGGCCGAGCTGTTCGACGAGGAATGGGCCGCGATGACGTCTCCCCGCCCGACCCGCCGTGCGGCGGCCGCTGCGCGCAAAGCCGGCTGATCCCGCCGGCCCGAGCGGCGGCTCTAGATCAGCTGGGACGCGCGTCGATCCGGCGATTCGCGATGAGTGACTGGATACGCCGGAGCATCGTGTATACTCCGCCAACCGCGCTGCTCCGGAGTCCGCATGGCAAGCCGTAATCTGACCGAATGCATCCGCGGCGCGCTGGGCGGCCAGGCGATGACCTGGGAGTTCGTACCGGAAGATCAGTTCGGCGCCACGGCTGCGATTGCGGGACCCGTGTTCGTCGATTTTCTGAATGCCCGCTGCGTCGACCGGCGTCTCAAGATCGAAGTCCAGGGGTCGCGCGAAGCGCTGGCCAAGCTCGGGCTGCGGCCGAACCGGCCGGTTGACGGCGTGCGCGATGTCCATGTTCTGGAGGGGCCGTGTCGCATGCCGTTCGGCGTCGGGGTGAAATTCGGCCCCGTGTCAGCCTGACCGGGATCTCACGCCGGACACTCGCTCTCAGACGTTGGTCGACATGCCGGTAAAGGCTGCCAAGTCCGGCTGATCGAGGCCGCTCCTCAGTTCCGCGGAATGGGCGACGGCCAAGCTTTCATCCGCGGCGTCTCGGCCTGTTCAGACCCTTCGCGAATCCTCTTTTTCTGAGGCCCATTACGGTCGCCGGAGAGAGCCTCGGGAGAAGTCTTGAAGTCGCCCAGCTCCACGTGCCTCGCCGGGTTGCGATGCTTGGTCATCAGCTCTCTCCTGGATCGATTCCGCGCCATCTGACGATGGTCGGCTCAGCGCCGCGGCATTTATACTTTCCGCGGGCCGCGATCTTTTTATAAATGGAAAGAAACATAATACATGATCTCTGATTATTTGTATCCACAAAATATTTTAATCGAAAAATTCATTCGAATTTCTCGCTGAATCATTTGTTTGGACTTGAGTCCCCCCTCGCCGACGCTTATGTAAGAGCTTGGCGAGGTGGGCGCCGTCGGCGTGCACACAGGCCCAGTGCTGCTGCCTCTGGCAGATGCGCTCTATTCCAAATCCCAGGATAAAAAAATGAAATTCAAGCCATTGCACGACCGCGTCGTGGTCCGCCGCGTCGAGGAAGATGCGAAGACCGCCAGCGGGATCATCATCCCGGACACCGCCAAGGAAAAGCCGCAGCAGGGCGAGATCGTCGCCGCGGGCCCGGGCGCCCGCAACGAAAAGGGCGAGCTCGTTGCCCTCGACGTCAAGGCCGGCGACCGCATCCTGTTCGGCAAGTGGTCCGGCACCGAAGTGAAGATCGACGGCGAGGAGCTCCTGATCATGAAGGAGTCCGACATCCTCGGCATCCTCGAAGGTGCCGCCGCGAAGAAGAAGGCCGCCTGAGGCCAAAAACTCAAACCTAAGGATAGATAACATGGCAGCCAAAGAAGTCCGGTTCAGCGCCGATGCCCGTCAGCGCATGCTGCGCGGCGTCGACATCCTGGCCGACGCGGTCAAGGTGACCCTGGGCCCCAAGGGCCGCAACGTCGTGCTCGACAAGTCGTTCGGCGCTCCGCGCATCACCAAGGACGGTGTCACCGTCGCCAAGGAGATCGAGCTTTCGGACAAGTTCGAGAACATGGGTGCGCAGATGGTGCGCGAGGTCGCGGTCAAGACCAGCGACACGGCCGGCGACGGCACCACCACGGCGACCGTTCTCGCCCAGGCGATCGTTCGCGAGGGTGCGAAGGCGGTGGCCGCGGGCATGAACCCGATGGATTTGAAACGCGGCGTCGACAAAGCCGTGGCGGCCGTGGTCGAGGACCTCGTCAAGCGGTCCAAGAAGGTTGCCACCTCGGCCGAGGTGGCCCAGGTCGGCACGATCTCGGCCAACGGCGACCGCGAGATCGGCGACATGATCGCCAAGGCGATGGACAAGGTCGGCAAGGAAGGCGTGATCACGGTCGAGGAGGCCAAGAGCCTCGAGACCGAGCTGGATGTCGTG
>DATJPD010000071.1:0-3991 GCA_035506575.1 Alphaproteobacteria bacterium | reverse complement strand
TCATCGGTCTCGGCAAGATGGGCTTCCCCATGGCGCGGCGCCTGGTCGAGGCGGGGCACCGGCTCGTGGTGTGCGACACCCGGCCCGAGGCCGTCGAGCGGCTGGTGGCGATGGGCGCGCAAGCTGCCGCCGCGCCAAAGGAGGTCGCCGACCGCGTCGAGACCGTGATGGCGAGCCTGCCCTCGCTCGCCGCCTCGCTTGCGGTCGCGACCGGCGCGGGCGGCGTGATCGAGGGTGCGCGGGCGAAACGCTTCATCGATCTCTCCACCGTCGGCGCGCAGATGGCGGCGCGGATTCACGGCCTGCTCGCCGAACGCGGCATCGTGCAGATCGACAGCCCGGTGTCCGGCGGCGTCGGCGGCGCCGAGAAGGGCACGCTTGCGGTGATGGTCTCGGGTCCGCAAGCGGAGTTCGCGGCCATCAAGCCGGTGCTCGACATTATCGGCAAGGTGTTCTTCATCGGCGAGAAGCCCGGTTCGGCGCAGACCATGAAGCTCGCCAACAATTTCCTGTCGGCGACCGCGATGGTCGCGACCTCCGAGGCGGTGGTGATGGGCGTCAAGGCGGGGCTCGATCCCGCCATCATGATCGACGTCATCAATGCGGGCTCCGGCATGAACACCGCGAGCCGCGACAAGTTTCCGCGTTCGGTGCTGCCGCGCAGCTTCGATTTCGGCTTCGCCACCGGACTGATGGTCAAGGACGTCAGGCTGTGCCTGGAGGAGATGCGCTCGCTCGGGCTGTCGATGGAGGTCGCCGAAGCGGTCGGGCGGCTCTGGGAAGTCGTGATCCGCGAGATGGGCGCGGAGTCCGACTTCACATCCGCGATCCGGCCGATCGAACAGGCCGCGGGCGTCGTGGTGGGCGGCGCAAAGGCCGCGACGTGAGACGAGGATGAGCGTGACATGACAGCGGAAGCATTTTCACTCGAGGTCTCCGACGCCGCCATCGCCGACCTGAAGGCCCGGCTCGGCCTCACGCGTTTCCCTGACGCCGCCCCCGGCGAGCCGTGGGCGTTTGGGGCCAGCGTCGATTACATGCGCGACCTCGTGGCCTATTGGAGGGACCGTTTCGACTGGCGCGCGCAGGAAGCCGCGCTGAATGCATTCCCGCAGTTCAAGGTGCCGCTGCACGGCATCGACCTGCATTATCTGCACGTGCAAGGCGTCGGCCCCAACCCCACGCCGCTGCTCCTGATGCACGGCTGGCCGGGCTCGGTGTTCGAATTCGTCGATATCATTCCGCGCCTGACCGATCCGGCGCGCTTCGGCGGCGACCCCAAGGACGCCTTCACCGTGATCGCGCCGTCGCTGCCGGGCTACGGGCTGTCGTTCAAGCCGGGACAAAAGCGGTTCGTCATCCAGGACATCGCGGCCTGCCTGCACGACCTGATGACTGGAGTGCTCGGCCATCGCGTCTTCGCCGCCCAGGGCGGCGATTGGGGCGCCGGCGTCGCCTCGGTGCTGGGGCAAACCTATCCATCGTCGCTGCTCGGCATCCACCTCAACCTGCTCTACGTGCCGCGCGAGCGCGTGGCGGCGTCCTCGGACGAGGAAGCCCGCTTCAACGAGCGCGTTGCCCATTTTCTCAAGGAAGAGACCGGCTACCAGCTGATCCAGGGCACCAAGCCGCAGACGCTGGCGTTCGGACTGTCCGATTCGCCCGCGGGGCTCGCCGCCTGGATCATGGAGAAATTCCGCTCCTGGTCCGACAATCACGGCACGCCCGACAGCGCCATCAGCCGCGACCGCATGCTGGCGAACATCTCGCTGTATTGGTTCACGGCCGCGATCGGCTCCTCGTTCTGGCCCTATTACGGCCGGCTGCACACGGGCCTGCCGATCTCGCCGCAGCATCCGGTCACGGTGCCCACCGGCTACGCGGCGTTCCCTCGGGAAATCATCGTGCCGCCGCGCTCGATCGCGGCGAAGACCTACACCGACATCCAGCGCTGGACCGAGATGACGAAGGGCGGCCACTTCGCCGCGATGGAGCAGCCGGCGGCATTGGCCGCGGACGTTCAGGCGTTTTTCCGGCCGCTGCGTGCCGCGATCTAAAGAAACAAGCCGGCTATTCAAACCGGGCGCCCACGAGGGGCGGCCCTACGCCCTGTCGATTTCGTAGGGGCGACCCTCGTGGGCGCCCTGCTTCGTTAGCCCGCAGCTAGTGGTTCATCACAGTGATTTTGACGTTTTGATACCGAGCCATTCGAGGATGGGCAAGTTTTCGGGTGGCAGGAGGATCTCGATGCTTCGTGCTACGCCGGGCTTGCGACGAATGAAGCCGTTGCGTTCGAGGGTGACGATCATTTGGTGGACCGACGGCGGGCTGACGCGAAAATGGCGCTGGATGTCGGCCTCGGCGGGCGGCTGTCCGAACATGTACGAATAGGTATGGATGAAAGCGAGATAGTGACCCTGCTTCTCGGTCAAGTGCGCGCCTGATTTTTGACTCATCGCTGGATTCGTCCCGGCCTCCGACAAGGAGGCGAAGCATGAATGTACGTTATCGGGTCGAATTGAGCCAAGCCGAGCGGGACGAACTGACGGCGATGCTCGGCGGCGGCAAGCATGCCGCCCGCAAACTCAAGCGGGCGCAGATTTTGCTGGCGGCCGATGCCGGCAGCTGCGACGCGGAGATCGTCCGAACCGTCCGGGTCAGCCTTTCCACCGTCGGCCGGACCAAGCGGCGCTTCGTGGAAGGCAATCTGGAGCGGGCCTTGAGCGAGGAGCCGCGTCCGGGCGCGGAACGCAAGCTGACAGGCAAGGAAGAGGCCCTGCTGGTGGCGACGGCATGCGCTAAGCCGCCCGCCGGCCGCAAACGCTGGACGCTGACGCTGCTGGCCGACGCGATGGTCAAGCTCACCGATCACGACAGCCTGTCGGGCGAGACCGTGCGCCGCCGGCTGGCCGAGAACGACCTCAAGCCGTGGCGCAGGGACATGTGGTGCATTCCCCGTGTCGACGGCGAATACGTCGCCCGCATGGAGGATGTGCTCGATCTCTACGCCGAGGCGCCGGACCCCAAGCGGCCGCTGGTCTGCTTCGACGAGACCCCCGTCCAGCTCATCGGCGAGGTGCGTCAGCCGATCCCGGCCCAACCGGGACAGCGCGAGCGCTACGATTACGAATATCGCCGCAACGGCACCGTCAATCTCTTCGTCACCTTCGATCCGCATCGCGGCTGGCGCAACGTCAAGGTTACAGACCACCGCGCCGCCGTGGACTACGCGCACTGCATGCGCGAGCTCGTCGACGTCCATTATCCAGATGCCCCCTGCATCCGTGTCGTGCAGGACAATCTGTCGATACATACCGCCGGCGCACTGTATCAAGCATTTGCGCCTGCCGAGGCCCGTCGCATCCTGCGCCGCCTCGAATTCCACTACACCCCGAAACACGCCAGTTGGCTCAACATGGTCGAGTGCGAGATCAGCGTGCTGCAGCGCCAGTGTCTCGGCCGCCGCATCGACGATTCCAAAAGGCTCCGAAAAGAGATCGCCGCATGGCAACGGCAGCGAAACAAAGCGCGAGACCGCATCAAATGGATGTTCACAACCGACAAAGCCCGCGCCAAACTCGGCCGCGCCTATCCAGTTGCCGCCAAAGAGTCAAAACCACTGTGATGAACCACTAGCACGATGGGCTGGAGTTTTCCTCCGACTGCACCGCATTCGCGTCGGAGTTCGGGCCATGGGCGATGCCGACCGCAACAAGCAACGCAACCGGGTGATTGCGCAGAATGAAGAGATGCGCCGGGTCACCGGCGACATCCGCGTCAGCACCTGGGCGATCCTGTTCGCGGTCATCATCGTAGCCATCGTCGTCGGCTCCTGGGCCTGGGTCGGCTTGTGAGCCGTCCCGAGCGCCGTCAACCCACCGCGCCGGAGGCGCGCAGGTTCGCGATCGCAGCGTCGTCATAGCCCGCCTCGCGCAGGATCTGGTCGCTGTGTTCGCCGATGCCGGGCGGCTTGCGCGGCCGGACCTTCTTC
>DATJPD010000070.1:0-12212 GCA_035506575.1 Alphaproteobacteria bacterium | reverse complement strand
TAGATCACGCTTTCGAGCGCTCCGTGATGATGCGCGCCGGTCTTGGCATTGGCATCGATCGTCACCGTGCCGGCCCAGATCTTCTGCGCGCCCACGCGGGCGAAGTTGATGGCCGCGGCGCGCGACATGCCGGGTGTCTGCGGCGTGTTGGAGTCGAGCTGGCCGGCTGGAATGACGCGCACGCCGTCGTGCTTCCAGTCGGTATGTTTGTGAGTGTCGGTCATGGCCTGTATTTAGGCCCGGCGGCGGGGTGGGGCCAGCCCTATTTCACGGTCTCGTTGGGATAGACACCCCAGAATTCCGCCCGCGTCAGCCAGCCCTTGAAGCCGTCGGAATCCAGCCGGCACCAGTCCTTCTGGCAGTCGAGGATTTCCGCCACCACGCCCGGCTCGAGGCGGGCCACCGCCGGGGCGGCGGGATTGGGCTCGCGGTGCAGACTGCGGACCGCTCCGGTCACGATCGCGTAGCGCCGCCCCGACAGCATGCTTTCATGCACCCAGCCCTCGGTGCCCTGGAAGTCGCGAATTTTGCGCCAGTTCTCGAACTCGGCCAGGATTTCGACCGGCATGTGCCGGCGCTGCAGCACCCAGTCGACGGGGTAGCGGACGCCTGGTCCCGTGCGCAGATTGACTTCATCCGAGCGCAGACTCACATAACGCGGCACGGCGAGGCCAGTGCTCGACGCGGCACCGCCGACCGCGGCCGCTTTTTGCGGCGAGGCTTTTTGCGCGGAGGTCTGGGCGCCGGCCGGTGCCGCCATCGAGAGAACGGCCGCAACGGCGATCAGCAGGGTTCGTGGGCGGAACAAGGACAGCCAGACTCGATGCATCGGGGCGATTATAGAAGAGGCACCCGGTGATAGAAAACCGGCGGCAATATATAGTTAAATGGTTGAAATATGTCGCTCAAGCGCCCTCTCGTCATCGTCACCCGCAAGCTCCCGGATGTCATCGAGACACGCCTGATGGAGCTGTTCGACGCGCGCCTCAACCTCGATGACGTGCCCTTTACGGCCGCACAGCTGACGGCGGCCCTGGCCGAGGCGCATGTCCTCGTGCCGACCGTGACCGACCGGCTGGACGATTCGGCCCTCTCGGCGGCCGGCCCCAACCTCAAGCTCATCGCCTCGTTCGGCACCGGGGTCGACCACATCGATATCGCCGCGGCCAAGGCCCGCGGCCTCACGGTGACCAACACGCCGGGCGTGCTGACCGAGGACACGGCCGACATGACCATGGCCTTGATCCTCGCCGTGGCCCGCCGGCTGGGCGAGGGCGAGCGGCTGGTGCGGTCCGGCCGCTGGACGGGCTGGAGCCCGACCTCGATGCTGGGCGTGCGGCTCTCGGGCAAGCGTCTCGGGATCGTCGGCATGGGCCGGATCGGCACGGCGGTGGCGCGCCGCGCGCGCGCGTTCGGCCTGTCGATCCACTATCACAATCGCCGCCGCGCCGACGTCGCCCTCGAGGCCGAGCTCGAGGCGACGTATTGGGAGAGCCTCGACCAGATGCTGGGCCACATGGACGTGGTGTCGGTGAACTGCCCGCACACGCCGGCGACCTACCACCTGATCTCGGCGCGCCGGCTGCGCCGCCTGAAGCCGCATGCGATCGTCGTCAACACCTCGCGCGGCGAGGTGATCGACCAGCAGGCGCTGATCCGCGCCCTCTACGCGCGCGAGCTGGCCGGCGCCGGCCTCGACGTCTACGCGCGCGAGCCGGAAGTCGACCCCAAGCTCCTCGAGCTCGACAACGTCGTGCTCCTGCCGCATATCGGCTCGGCCACGACCGAAGGCCGCATTGCGATGGGGGAGAAGGTCATCGTCAACATCAAGACCTTCATCGACGGGCACAACCCGCCCGACCGGGTCATCACCACGATGTTCTGAGCGCGGACGCCCTAAGCCGCGCGGGCCCGCAGCTTCGCCAGCTCGTCGCCGAGATAGGCCGCGATCGCGCGCATGCCGTAGAGTCCGGCTTCGGCTTCGGCCGCGCTGTTGTAGTTGGTGTTGGTGTTGACGTCGTAGGTGTAGAGCTCGCCCGCGCGGTCGACGATGAATTCGATGCCGGCGATGCCGATCCCGTTGCCGGCGAGGAAGCGCCGGTAGCGCTCGAGGATCGGGTGCTCGAAATCCCTGATGATCTGGAAGCGCGCCGGGGGCGGGGCTTGCGGCGCGGTTTCGCCCACCGGGCAGAACGCATCGCCGATCTGGCACACATCGGCGGGGCATAGCTCGAAGCCGAGCGACGTATCGACCCGGACCGCGTAGAGGAACCGGCCGCCCACGAACTCGACCCGGGTGATGAACGGCTGCGGGGCCTGGATGTATTGCTGGAGCAGCATGATGCCGTCCACCGACGGCTCGAACGCATCGCTCGCGACGTGCTCCTCGAGGGCAGGGATGCCCTGGAACAGCTTCACGCCCAGACCTTTGCCGGCGCGGTTGTGCTTGGTGATGAAGGCGCCGCCGTTCTGGCTCTCGAGCAGCCGGCGTGCCGCGGCCACGATCTCCTCGCGGCCCACCGCCGCGATGGTGCGCGGCGTCCTGATGCGGTAGCTCGCCAGGGCCGCGTATTGGGCGACCTTGCTGATCTCGAGCTGCAGCGCCCTGCCGTTGTTGATGACCGTCCGTCCGTGTGTTTCCAGCCAGGCGAGGACCGCACCCGTATATTCGGCCGCGTAGCGATGGTCGCGGGTGTGCGAGGAGGCGCTCATCCGGTTGTAGAACACGCCCTCGGGCGGTACCGACCCCAGATCGAGGGTGCCGCGGTCGAGGAACCACTCCTCGTAGGGCAGGCCGAGCCCGGCAAACGCCGCGCGCAGCGGCTCGACCCAAATGTCGTTCTCGTGGATGACGTAAATCTTGGCCATTGCCAAAGATTTACGGGGCAATCCGACGACCCGCAAAGTACGAAAACTTACGACCAGGCCTAAAAAAACTAAACCGCTAATCGAGGCCGTAGCGCTGAAAGTCCGTGGCCACGTCTGGCTCGATGCTCCGGGCCTTGTCCATGTCGGCCTTGGCGCCGGCCGCGTCGCCCTTGCCGCGCTTGGCAAGGCCCCGCCCGTAGAACGAGGAGGCGATCTTGGGGTCGATCCGCAGCGAGGCGTCGTAGTCGGCGATCGCGGCGTCGTAGTCCTTCATCTTCAGGTACACGAAGGCGCGGCTGTCGAACGTTTCCGCATAGGCGGGGCGCAGCCGCAGGGCCTCGTTGCAGTCCGCCAGCGCCTCGGGCAGCTGGCCCGCCACCGCGCGGTAGAAGCAGCGGCCGCTCCACGCGTCGGCACTCCCGGGTTGCTCCTGGACGGCCTCGCTGTAGTCGGCCATCGCGAGATCGTACTTCCCCGTCTCGCCGTAGGCATCGGCGCGGGCGACACGGGCATAGATCAGCGCCGGGTTCAGCTTCAGCGCTTCGCTGAAATCGGCTATCGCGGGCCCGTACTGATCCTTCGCCGCATACGACAGGCCGCGGTCCAGATAGGCGCCCGCCAACTGTTCGGGGCCCTCCTTGCCGGAATTGATCAGCTTCGTGCAGGCCTGGATGCTCGCGTCGGGGTCGCCGCCATCGGCGCAGACCTCCCAGGATTCGGCGCGCGTCTGCGCGGCGGCACTTCCGACCCACAGCATCGCGGCCACCGGCACACTCGCGAGGGCTGCTCCCGATATCCAGCGCATGCACTCCGTTCCGCACGCTCAAGCGTGCGCGGATAGATCCCGGATCGTCGGCCGCTCGCCGCACAAGGGGCAGGCCGGGTCGCGCGGGACCTTGATCGTGCGCGTGGTGCCCTCGAGCGCGTCATAGATCAGCAGGCGCCCGGCCAGCGAGCGGCCGAGCCCGAGGAGCTCCTTGATCGCCTCGGTCGCTTGCAAGGTGCCGAGCACGCCGGCGACCGAGCCCAGGATCCCGGCTTGCTCGCAGCGCGGCACGAGATCGGGCGGCGGCGGTTCGCGGAACAGGCAGCGATAGCACGGCGTCTTTCCGTCGTAGGCCTTGAAGGTCGAGAGCTGCCCCTCGAAGCGCAGCAGCGAGGCCGCGACCAGCGGCTTGCGGTCGAGATAGCACGCGTCGTTGAGCAGGTAGCGCGTCGCGAAATTGTCGCTGCCGTCGCATACGAGGTCGTATTCGGCGGCGATCTCGCGCGCGTTGGCCGCGGTCAGCCGCAGGTGATGCGGCGTCACCCGCACCTCGGGATTGATGGCGCCGAGGCTCTCGAGGGCGCTCTTGACCTTGGCCGTGCCGATATTCGCCGTCGAATGGATGATCTGGCGCTGCAGGTTCGAGAGATCGACCGCGTCGTCGTCGATGATGCCGAGCGTGCCGATCCCCGCGGCGGCGAGATACATCAGCACCGGAGAGCCGAGCCCGCCCGCCCCCACCACGAGCACGCGCGAGGCCATCAGCTTCTCCTGGCCCTCCTCGCCGACCTCGTCGAGGATCAGGTGGCGCGCGTAGCGTTCGAACTGCGGATCGGTGAGCGGCATCGGGGCTAGAAATAGGACCGCAGATTGCCGCGGATGCGCTCGAGCGGCGGCACGTGCGGATCGGGGAACGCAAAGCGCGTCCCGGTGATGCGCTCGAACACGTCCACATAGACCTTGGCGGCCTCGAGGACCACCTCCTGCGGGATCACCGGGATCGGATCCTTGTACGGATCGCAGCGCGCGGTCACCCAGGTGCGCACGAAATCCTTGTCGAAGCTCTCCGGCCGCTGCCCGGCCGCAAAGCGCTGCTCGTAGCTTTCGAGGTACCAGTAGCGGCTGCTGTCGGGCGTGTGGATTTCGTCGGCGAGAATGATGTTGCCGTGCTCGTCGAAGCCGAACTCGTATTTGGTGTCGACCAGGATCAATCCGTTGCGGCGGGCGATCTCGCGGCCGCGCGCGAACAGCGACAGGGCGAGCGCCGAGGCGCGCTCCCATTGTGCCGCGGTGAGCAGCTTCTGGCTCACGATCTCGGCCGACGTGAGGGGGGTATCGTGCGCGCCGTCCATGGCCTTGGTCGTCGGCGTGACGATCGTCTGCGGCAGCTTCTGGTTCTCGCGCAGGCCGTCGGCAAAGCGATGCCCGTACATCTCCCGCCGCCCGGCCTTGTACATCGACCAGATCGAGGTGGCCGTCGTGCCGGCCATGTAGTCGCGCACGACGATCTCGACCGGCATGATATTGAGCCGCTTGCCCACGACCACGTTCGGATCGGGATATTCGAGCACGTGGTTCGGGCAGAGGTCGCGCGTCCGCTCGAACCAGAAGCGCGCCGTCTGCGTGAGCACCTGGCCCTTGAGCGGGATCGCGGTCAGGATCTGGTCGAAGGCGCTGAGCCGGTCGGTGGTGATGAGAATCCGGCGGCCGTCCGGCAGGTCGTAATTGTCCCGCACCTTGCCGCGATAGTGGTTCGGCAGCTCGGGGATTGTGGCGTCGCGCAGGACGTAGTCGGCGAAAGCGGAGATGGCGATGGCATCCATGGGTGACGGGTCCAGTTCGAGCTAATGTCCGGTCGAGCCGAAGCCGCCGGCGCCGCGCGGGCTGTCGGGCAGGACGGCCGTCTCGCGCCAAGCGATCGTCGTCACCGGTGCGATGACGAGCTGTGCCACGCGCAGGCCGCGCGTCACCGTGAAATCGGCTTGGCCGAGATTGACCAGGATCACTCGAATCTCGCCGCGGTAATCCGCGTCGATGGTGCCAGGGCTGTTGAGCACGGTGACGCCGTTCTTGAGTGCGAGGCCTGAGCGCGGCCGCACCTGCGCCTCGTAGCCCGGCGGCAGGGCGATCGCGATCCCGGTCGGGATCAGGGCGCGGGCGCCGGGTGCGAGGACGGTGTCCTGCGTCACGGCGGCCAGCAGGTCGACCCCGGCTGCGGCACTCGTGGCATAGGCGGGCAGGTCGAGCCCGGAGCCGTGCGGAAGGCGCGTGATCGGCACGCTGACACGATGCGGCGCGTCCATGTCAGCGCGCCAGATGCTGGGCGATGCGTTGCGCGAGGCGGCTTGCCACCTCGCTCTTCGGCAGCCGCGGCCAGGTCTCCGTACCCTGCGCATCCACCACGTGCACCGTGTTGGCATCGCCGCCGAACGTCCCGGTCGCGCTCGACACGTCGTTGGCGATGATCCAGTCGCAGCCCTTCTTCTTGCGCTTGGCGGTGGCGTTCGCGACGACGTTCTCGGTCTCGGCGGCGAAGCCGACGACGAGCTGCGGCCGGCGCGGGCCTTTGGCCGACAATGTGGCCAGGATGTCGGGGTTTTCGACGAGCTCGATGGTCGGCAGCTTGCCGTTCTTCTTGAGCTTCTGGTTGCGCCGCTCGGCCACGCGCCAGTCCGCCACCGCCGCGGCACAGACGGCGACGTCGACCGGCAGAGCCGATTGGCAAGCCGCGAGCATCTCTTCGGCGGTCTCGATGCGCGACACCTTGACCCCTTCCGGATCGGGCATGTGGGTCGGTCCGGTCACCAGGGTCGCCTCGGCGCCGAGTGCGGCCAATGCGGCCGCGATCGCATGGCCCTGCTTGCCCGAGGAGCGGTTGCCGATGAAGCGTACCGGATCGATCGGCTCGTAGGTCGGGCCGCTGGTGACGAGGGCCCGCCGGCCCTTGAGCAATCCTGGCCGGCCGAAGAACTCCTCGATCGCCGCGACGATCGCCAGCGGCTCGCTCATCCGGCCCATGCCGACCTCGCCTTCGGCGAGTTCGCCCGCCTCCGGCCCCACCACGCGCACGCCACGCGCCCGCAAGGTGTCGAGATTCGCACCAGTCGCGGCATTGCCCCACATCACGTGGTTCATGGCGGGGGCAACCAGGACGGGCTTGTCGGTCGCCAGCAGCACGGTGGAGGCGAGGTCGTCGGCCAGGCCGTGCGCCATCTTCGCAAGGACATCGGCGGTGGCCGGTGCCACGACCACCAGATCGCACTCGCGCGCGAGCCGGATATGCCCGATCTCGCTTTCATCGGTCAGCGAGAACAGCTCGCGATACACCTTGTCCTTCGATAGGGTCGCAACGGAGAGCGCTGTGACGAACTGGGCGCCGCCCTCGGTCAGGATGCAGCGTACGGCGCAGCCGCGCTCCTTCAGCCGGCGGATGAGATCCAGGCTCTTATAGGCCGCGATCCCGCCGGCGATGACCAGAAGGACGCGTCGTCCATGCAGCATGACCGCTCCTGCCCCCGTGCAGGCCCGTATCTTAGGCCCCCCGCCCCGCAAGCTAAAGGGGGCGGGCGCCCGCCGAAGCTTCAGCGAAGGCGGGTCACCACAGCCCGTCGCGCGCGTAGGGGCGGCTCCACAAGGTCACGTGGAGCAGCACGCTTTTGGTCCAGGCGCGCTGCATGGCCTCGATTTCGCCGGCCGCATGGCCCTTTTTGGCAAGGAACGGCTTCACGCCGAGAAGCGCCGGTCCGAGGAAGGCCAGCAGGTAGCGCAGCGGCACGACATCGGGCGTGTGCGCGCCGTCGGTCTTGTTCTTCTTGGCCGGCGTGTGGCGCAGCCCGATCTCTTCCTGATAATCGAGCCAGGCTTGGTCACGCGGCCGCGTGCAGCTGTCGACCACCCAGCGGACGAAGCGCTTCTTCACGGCCGCCTTGTAGGCCTCATCGGCCTTTCCGTCCGGTCCGAAGAACCACCGGGCGAGGTGAGGCTGCTGGGCGATCTGGGCGCGCCAGCTGTCCACCAGCGCTTCGGCCTGATCGGCGAGCACGTCCCCGGCCATGTTCAGCGCCTGCGCGTCGTGAGCGGTCCAACCGACGCTCTGCTCCAGGGCCCGCAGCTCGTCGGGCGAGATCGGCGACCGGGCGGCACGGGGCGAGCCATAATCGTATCCGGGCATGTCGTTCATGTGAGACCTCCTGGTCACGTCATGAATGACACGGCCGGACCCGGTTCGTTCCGCCCGACAATACGGTGGGGGCCGAAGCGAATGGTTACCGTTACGGGCGCCGGGCGGCGGGGGATCGATTGCCTATCCGATTGGCAGGCCGCGGGAAAACGATCCACAGCAGCCGGCGCCGCGGCGGCGATTCGTTAATTCCGTTTAAAAGAGTTTTAGGAAATTCACTCCATAGTTTTACCGTCGCGATTCATGAATTGCTCAGAATCGCGGGCCACTCTGTGCAAGCCGGACAAAAGCGCCGCTCAGAGTGAACGCGAGGGAGAATAGAAAAATGACTGTGCAGCCAGCCCGGGCGGCGCAAGAGAATCTGCGTGCGAATATCGGCTCCGCGAACACCGCCATCGTCACGCGACTGCAGCGGATGAGCCTGACCGTCAGGCTGTTCCTCCTGGTGACCATCGCCATCCTGCCGGCGCTGGGCATCCAGGCCTACAACGAATTCGATCTGCGCCGGTCGCGCGAGGCGGATATCCGCGATCGCGTGGTGCAGATCACCAAGCAGTTCGGCGAAGAGATGGGCGAGCTGCGCGAGGGCGCGCGCCAGCTCCTGATCGCCGTCGCACAGCTGCCTCAGGTCACCACGAAGAGCGCCGATTCGTGCAGCATGCTGCTGTCCTCGCTCAAGTCCGTGTATGCGAACTACAGCCTGCTCGGCGCCGCCGACGCCCAAGGCAACGTGTTCTGCACGAGCGGCAAGACCTCGCTGATGTCGGTCGCCGACCAGGAATTCTTCCAACGCGCGATGGCGAAGGACGGGCTTGCCGTCGGTCTGTACTGGGCCGACCCTGCGACCGGCGAGAAATCCATCCATTTCGCGCACCGCTTCTACGACGCCGCCGGCAAGGTCGCCGGCATCGTCTTTGCCGGGCTGGATCTCGAGTGGCTGTCGGAGCACCTCAAGGAGCGCGGCCTGACGCCCTCGCAATCGATCCTGATCGCCGACCGCAAGGGCAACATCATCGCCCGGCTGCCGCACCCCGAGCAGCTGGTCGGCAAGAACATGCGCAAGAGCCATGAAGGCATCATGGACGGCAACAAGACCGGCTGGGAGGAAGCCGCCGGCGTCGACGGCCTCACCCGCATCTTCGGCTATCTGCCGGCGCAGCTCCCGCCCTACGACTTCTTCCTCAGCGCCGGCCAGGAGAAATCCGAGGCGCTGGAGCCGATCGTCAACGCGACCCGCCTCGGGATCGGGCTGATCCTGGTCGGCTTCGTGTTGGCGCTGTATGCGGCCTGGTGGGGCGGACGCCTGTTCATCCGCCGGCCGGTCGACAATCTCCTGCAGGTGGCGAACCAGTGGCGCGACGGCAACGAAAGCGCCCGCGTCAATCTCCGGGACACCGCCTCCGAGGTCGGGCGCCTGGGCCTTGCCTTCAACGACATGGCCGACGCGCTGGCGGCCCGGCACGCCGCGCAGAAAAAGGCGGAAGAAGAGCTCCGCCAGCTCAACGTGACGCTCGAGGAACGGGTCGTCCAGCGCACCGAGGAGCTCGCCCGCGCCAACCGCCTGGCCACGCTCGGCAAGCTCACCGCGACGGTCAGCCACGAGCTGCGCAACCCGCTCGCGGTCATTCGCAACACGGTGTTCGCGCTCGGCGAGGCGGCGAAGGCCAACAACCTCAATTTCGACCGCTCCCTCAAGCGCATCGAGCGCAACGTGATCCGCTGCAACGAGATCATCACCGAGCTCCTCGACTACACGCGCACCCGCAAGCTCGACGCGGCGCCGCGCCTGTTCGACGAGTGGCTCGTCGAGATCCTCAACGACTACGAAGTGCCTGCCGGCATCGCCCTGCGCCGGCAGCTCGACGCCGCCGGCGCCGAGGTCACCTTCGACTCGGGCCGCCTGCAGCGCGTGTTCGTGAATCTGCTGGACAACGCGCGCGATGCGATCAACGACGGGCGCTCGATGCCGGCACCCGGGACGGCGCGCGAATCCTCGATCACGGTGCGGACCAAGGTCGTGGCGGGGCGCTTCCAGGTCGTGGTGTCCGACACCGGCGCTGGAATTCCGCCCGAGGTGTTCCCCAAGATCTTCGAGCCGCTGTTCAGCACCAAGGGCTTCGGCATCGGCCTCGGCCTGCCGACGGTCAAGCAGATCATCGAGCAGCACGGCGGCGACATCCAGATCGACAGCTCGGTCGGCCAGGGCACGACCGTGACCCTGTGGCTGCCGCTGTTCCGCGTGCAGGACATGGCGGCATGACCCAGCCTTCGCTGAAGCTACGGCGGGCGAGTCCCGTGCGCCGAAGCTCCTCTGGGAGCAAGGGCACATGACGCGCGCTCTCCAAGTCCTGATCGTCGACGACGACCGGGATCTCGCGGAAAGCCTGGCCGAGATGATCGAGGCGCGCGGGCATCTCGTGAGCATCGCCTTCAGCGGCGAGGCCGGCATCGCCCGCTTCCGGCAGCAGCATTTCGACGTCGCCTTCGTCGACGTGAAGATGCCCGGGATGAACGGCGTCCAGACGTTCCTGGGCCTGCGCAAGATCGATCCCTCGGCGGCGGTCATCATGATGACCGGGTTCAGCGCCGAACAGGTCCTGCGCGACGCGACGCAGGCCGGCATGCTGCGCGTCGTCGATCGCTCGACGGCGGCACTCGAAATGATGCCGATCATCGAGGAGGTGAAGCCCCGGCGCGTCCTGATCGGCGTGGGCCGGGAGCGCTCGCTGGTCGGCGATCTGCGCTCGGCGCTGACGAGCCGCGGCTACGACGTCGACGTCGCCTATAGCGGCGAGGAGGCGCTCGAGCGCGCGATGGAGGGGCGGGCGGACGCCGTCATTCTCGATCAGCACCTGCCGGTGCTGAGCGGGTTCGATCTCTATCTCGCGTTGCGCTGGGCCGGGTATCCGACGCCCACGATCATCGCGGCGAACCGCGCCAGGGAGCATGGGGCCGCCATCGACCTTCTTCAGCCGATGACCGAGGCCATCCTCACCAAGCCTTTCGATCCCGTCGACGTGCTGGGCGAAATCGACAAGCTGCAGCGGCTGGCGGCGGTGAGATAAATGGAGAGCGGCGTTCGACCCGCGACGGACGCCCGGCTGGCGCGCCGGGTGCTGATCGTCGACGACGACGTCGACTTCGCGGAGTCGCTGTGCGACATCCTGGAGCCGCAGGGCTACGTCCTGGCGACGGCCCGCACGCCCGCCGAAGCGCGCGAATGCCTGAAGACGTTCGACGCCAAGGTGGCGCTGGTCGACATCCAGCTGCGCGGCATGAGCGGCACGCGGCTGATCGCCCAGCTCAAGGACGAACGTCCGGGCCTCACCTTCATCATGATGACCGCGTATGCGGACGTGAGCTCGGCCATCGAGGCATTGCGCTCCGGCGCCCACGATTACATCCTGAAGCAGATCGACCCGCGCGGGCCCGTGCTTGCGCTCGAGCGCTGCTTCGAGAAGCTGCAGCTTCAATACGACTACAAGGCCGCGTACGAGGAGCTCCTGGTCGCCAAGACCGCGGCCGAGGCGGCCAGCAAGGCCAAGTCCGAGTTCCTCGCCACCATGAGCCACGAGCTGCGCACGCCGCTCAACGCGATCATCGGCTTCTCCGAGTTCCTGATGGACGAGACCATCCGCCCGAACGAGCCGGCGAAGGTCACGGGCTATCTCAGGGCCATCCATGAGAGCGGCCATCATTTGCTGGCCGTGATCAACGACATCCTCGATCACTCGAAGGCCGAGGCGGGCCGTCTCGAGGTGTCCGAGGAAGAGGTCAACGTCGAGGAGTCGATTGCAGCCGCCCTGCGCGTCGTCGCCCCTCGTGCCCGCTCGGGCGGGCTCGAGATCGCGACCACGATCGCGCCCGATCTGCCGCTGCTGCGCGGAGATTCACGGCTCCTGCGCCAGATCCTGCTGAACCTGCTGTCGAACTCGATCAAGTTCACGCCGTCCGGCGGCAAGGTCGACGTCGCGGCCGCGGAGGAAGACGGCGGCCTGGCGATCCAGGTGCGCGACACCGGCATCGGCATGAAGGCAGAGGACATCCCCAAGGCCTTCGAGCCGTTCCGCCAGATCGACAACCGCTTCATCCGCAAATATCAGGGAACCGGGCTCGGCCTGTCGCTCGTCAAGGCGATGGTCGAGGCGCACTCCGGCACGATCGCCGTGCACAGCGCCCCGGGCGCGGGCACGACCGTCACCATCCGCTTTCCCGCCTCGCGCGTGGTGCAGCCGCAACCGCCGCTGCGCGCCGCCGGCTAGGTTCTGTACTCATAAATGGATTCCCTTGAGGGGCGAGATGTGATTCAAGCTTCCAAACGGTGGGAGCTTGGAACATGGCTCGCTTTGATCTGACGGACGTCGAGTGGTCGCTGATTGCACCGCTGCTACCGAACAA
>DATJPD010000069.1:0-98152 GCA_035506575.1 Alphaproteobacteria bacterium | reverse complement strand
GTCGTGTTCAGCACGCCGGCGGCGCTGATCCCGCCGCTGCCGCCGGTCAGCTCGATGTTCTGGCCGGCGGTCGTGATGCCCCGGACATTCACAGCACTGCCCGACATGGTCACAGCACCCGCGCCGCTGATAATGTCGGAATTCAGGGTGACGCTGCCCCCGCTGTTCGCGGTGAGGCTGATGGCACCACCCACCGTGCTGTTGGCATTCGTGATCAGCGGCCCGGCCACGATCCCGCCGCTGCCGCCGGTCATCGAGATCGCCGAACCAAGCGTCACGACGTCGTTGGTCGTGATGCCGTTGCCGGCAATGGCAACCGGTCCGCCGGCGAACAGGCTGCCCTGGACCGTGACGTTGCCCCCGGCATTCGCCGCGATATTGATCGCGCCGCCCAGGGCGCCGTTGCCGTTCGTAAACAGGGACGACCCGGTCACGACGATCCCGGCGCTGCCGCTGGTCAGGTCAATGGCTTGACCGAACGTCGTCACGCTGTTGATCGACAGGCCGTTGCCGGAGACCGTCACCGGTCCTCCCGCGACGATGCCGGCATTGGTGGTGACGTTGTCCCCGGCGGTTGCCGTAAGAGTGACCGCACCGCCCATGGCATTGTTGGCATTCGTGATCAGCGCCCCGTTGACGACGACTCCGCCGCCGCTGCTGGTCAGCGCGATCGTCGAACCGGCGGTCGTGGCGCCGTCGAGGGTCACGCCCGTGCCGGAGACCGTGACCGTTCCGCTGCCGGCGGTGATGCCGGCACTCGTCGTGACGTTTCCGCCCGCGTTCGCGGTCAGATTGACGGCCCCGCCCGAGGCGGTGCCGTTGCCCGTCGTGTCCAAAACGCCGGCCGTGATGATGCCGCCGCTGCCGCTGGTCAGATCGATGCTCTGACCGGCCGTCGTCACGTTGCCGCCGACGAACAGGCTGTTGCCGTTCACCGTCACGGCGCCCAGCGAGATCGAACCGCCCAGCGGCCCGTTGAGCGTCACCGCTCCGCCGGCGTTGAGGCTCAGGGCCTCGCCTGCCGTGGTTGCGCCGTCCACCGCCGCGAGCGTGATCCCGCCGTTCGGAGTGTTGAGGGTGGTCGGCCCCGACAAGGTCAGCGGGATCGTCTGGTCGACGCTTAGCCCGGCCCCCGTGAACCCGAACGTCCCGCCCAAGATTAGCGAGCCGACCGAGCTCAACCCGCTCACCGTGCCGGTGAAGTTGGCGCCGGCGTTCATCGCCACCGCCGTGGTTCCGGCCGTCAGCGTGAAGGCCGGCGTGGTCACCAAGCCGTTGAAGGTGAGGCTGCCGGAGCTTCTGAGGTCGATCACTTGCGTGCCGGCCGTCACCGGCCCGCCGAGGGTAATCGAGCCCTCGCTCCCGACCGTGGCCCGGCCCGTGCCGAACACAAGGCTGTTGACCGCCGTCTGGCCGCCGATATCGCCCGCGACGGTCAGGCTCGCGTTGGTCGCGTGCAGGCGCAGGCTCTCGACGTTCGACGTCGCCGCCTCGACCGGGCCGTTGATGAGGACCGACCCGTTGTTGAGGTTGCCGGCAGAACCGCCGGCGATGATGCGCACGGTGGCTCCGCCGTTGAAGGAGGAGGCCGAGCTGTCGTTCATCAGCCGGATGATCGCCGAGCCGGCCAGCATGCCGCCGCCCGCCCCGCCGATCGTGACACTGCCGCCCGTGCCGCCGAGCACCCCGTCGATGCTGGTGGCCGAGGAGTTCCCCTGCAGGCCGCTGCGCGCACTCACCGTGATGAACGAGGTGGCCGTGTTCGACGACGTGTCCGTCGGCGATTCCGCATTGCCGTAGAACGTGATCGCGTTGCCCGAGCTGGCCGTCGCCGCGAGGGTGACGTTGGCGCCGTTGCCGGCGGCCCCGTTGCTGCCGCCGCCGGCGACCGAGATCGTGTTGCCGCCGCTGGCCAGGACGCGGTCGAGCGCGATCGTGTTGCCGCTGACGGAGACGGCGCCGGCATTGCCGCCGGCCCCGTTCAGCGAGCTGCCGCCGCCCGAGTTCAGGCCGACCAGGTTGCCGGTGGCTGCCGTGCCGATCGTGACCGCGCCCGTGCCGTTGAGGGTGATCGAGCCGGCGTTGCCGCCATTGCTCGTCGACCCGGCCGCGGTCGCCGCGCCGCCGAAGGTCGAGAGGCTGGAGAGCAGCGAAATGTTGCCGCCGCTGATCGACACGTTGCCGCCGTTCCCGGCCACCTGCCCGGCCGCCGACGTGCCAAGGCCGACCGCCAGCACCGCCGAGTTCGCCGTCGGGTTGGACAGCCCGGCGCCCAGCGTCACATCGCCCGCCGCGGCGATCGTCACGTTGCCGGCCGTGCCGCCGAACGAGCTTTCCGTATTGATCGTGCCGCCGATCGAGACGCCGCCCGTGGTCGTCGTGATGGTCACGGCACCGCCGTTCACCCCGCCGGTGACGCCCACGACCGAGGTGCTGATGCCGGGGCTATTGAGCCCGGGGGCCACGCTCGTCACCGAGCCGGCGTCGATCGTCACCGTTCCACCCGCCGTGCGGAGGGTGCTGCCGTTGAGACCCAACCCGACGTTTCCGCCGGCGGTGAGATTGATCGCGCCGCCGAGGCCGCCGTTGCCGTTCGTGCTCAGCAAGCCGTTCAAGACCATGCCGCCGCCGCTCGTCACGCCGATGGTCTGGCCGCTGGTCGTCACACCGGCGAGGGTCACGCCGTTACCCGCGATCGCCACCGCGCCGGCCCCGCTCGAGATGAAACCGCTCGACGTGATGCTGCCGCCGTTGTTCGTCGTCAGGGTCACGGCAGCGCCGGCCGCCGTGTTGCCGTTCGTGGCGTCGAGGGCGGACGCGATCGAGATCGATCCGGTGCCGGTCTGGGCGCCGCTGGCGGGATCGTTGGCGCTCAAGGTGATCGCGCCGCCGCGCGTCGTGATGCCCGTCCCCGCGTTGACCACGATGTTGTTGCCGGCCTGGGCGGTGAGGCCCACGCCGTTGTTCTGCATGGCAATGAGGGCGCCGAAGGTGATGTTGTCGGTGGCCTGCAGAACCACGTTGCTGGCCGCGAGCATGATCGTCCCCGCGTTGATCTGCTCGCTGGCGCCGGGGTTGGCCCCGAAGCTTCCGACGTCCCCAAGCGTTGCCGTGCCGCCGGTGGCTACGATGGTGATGTCCTGCGGATCGAGCAGCCAGGTGCCGACCCGGCCGAGCGGCGCCAGCGTGTTCACGAACCCCGTGTCGACCGTGAGGAACTGCTTGCCGGAGGTCTCGACGAAACCACCGTCGCCGCCGAAGGTACCGCCGCGCGCAGTGATCGTGCCGTTGAACACGGTGGAGATGTCGGCCCACACGGCGACGTTGCCGCCGTTGCCGTAGGTCACGGCGTCGGCGGCGACGGCCGCCGCCGCATCGACATAGGTCGTCTGGGCGTTGGGCTCCGGGCCCGCGCCGTGGAAATTGCCGCCGATCAGCGCCGTGCCGCCGCCCGCATCGCCCGAGACGTTGATGCTGGCACCGGCGTTGAGGGCCACGTTCTGTCCGAGCACCTTGACCGTGCCGCCCGTCTGGCCCGCACCGAGACCCGAGGCATCCAGCGTGCCGCTGACCGCCACCTGGCCCCCATCGCCCCCGGACAGGATGATGTCGCCGCCGGCCACCGTGGCCGCGCGCGCCTCGATGACACCGGACATGTCGATGACGTTGTTGACGACGTTCTTGGCGACGTTGGCGGTGAGATAGACGCTGCCGCCATCGGCGAGGATCTGGCCGGAATTGACGACGGCAGCACTGAGCGGCTTGCCGTCGGGGCCCATCGCCTGCTGCAGCACCTTGTCCGAGACCGCGAGTTGCACGAGTCCATCGCCGTTGAGATCGAGCGTGTACGTATTGCCCGAGGCGAGCTGCACCTTCCCGAGCCGCGCCTGGATGATGCCGTTGTTGGCGACGCCGGGGGCGACGAAGGCCGCCAGGCCGGCGCTCCCGATCGTGATCGTGCCGTCGTTCACCACCGAGGCGGTGGGACTGCCGGCCGTGTCGAAGTTGAGCTTGCCGCCCGCCATGAAGCCGCTGACGCTCGCGGGCGACATCGTGGCCGTCGTGGCCACGAGGCCGGCGACGTCGACATGCGAGCCGGGACCGAACCAGACGCCGTTCGGGTTCGCGACGACGACCTGGCCGTTGGAGGTAAGAGACCCGAAAATGGCCGACGCGCTCGGCCCGACGACCTGGTTCACCGAGACGGAGCTGGTGCCGGGCTGAGCGATCTTCACCGAGTTTCCGGTGCCGATCGAGAAGCTGTTCCAGTTCGTGACGGCGCGGAGCGTCGACTGGTTGATGGTGAGCTGTGTCGGGCTCGTCTGGGTGATCGTGGCGCTGCCGCCGACCACCACCCCGCCTTGCGGGAGCGACTGCGCGGATACCGCTGCGGGTAGTGCGGCCGAGGCGATAACGAGACAGCTCGTGGCGAGGAGACCGTCGCGGAGCCGACCGCTCTTCAGCAGACGAACCAGGCTGACGGCGTTGCGCCCCCGTCCGGTGTGATGCCCCCCTACGCCATGCCCGACAACTGACGTGCGGTTACGCGCGCACGCGGCGCGCTTGCGTCCGGTTCTGACAGCCATGTCTCCCCCTAGCGGCTCCCTGAAGCCGCGCCAGAAACCACGCTACGTCTGTGACACTCCTGTACTCTTCGGCGTGCTTCTCCTCAGTTGACCCGCTTCGCACCCGCAGATTGCGCGGCGAGCGTGCCGAGAACCGACCATTTTCCGAGGCTCACGAGATGGCAATAGATCCATCCCAGCCATTTGCGGTGGCGCAACGTGAGAAAGTCCTCGTCGCGCAGGCTGTTCAGCCGGTTTTCATCGATGATGCGGAAGCCGCTCAGCACGGTGCGTTGTCCGCCCGCGAGGACGGCGTCGGCCCGGTTGTTCACCAGGAGGTCCAGGCGTTCGAGCTCCGCGCACATCTCCGACGTCGCGTCGTAGTGGCTTTGAAATTCCGAACAGAAGCGCAGCGCCTGGTCGACCAGGGGCGTCGGCTTCCCGTCGACGAAGAACGGACGCTGCTGGCCTTCGACGACCAGCGGAGACTTCTCCTCCACACCCAGCACGAACTGGGTCGGCGACGCCCCCTGGATGAAGATGAAGGGATAGCGCCGCAGATAGGCGGGGATATAGGTGTCCGCTCGCCAGGCCCCGCGCTCGTCGACGAACAGGTTCTCGCTCGGCCTCAGGCCCACGACGGCGACCGCCGCCAGAGGCGCGCCGGCCGTGAAGACGATCGGATAGTGCTGTGCTGCCGCCGGGAACTCGGGCCCGTTGAGCGGCACCGAGTTCGTTTGCGCGGCAAAGAAATAATCGGCCTGCGTCCCTAACGACTTCGTGCCGTGCGCCTCGGGCGTCAGCGGCACCGGCGCCTCGTAAAGAACTGGCATCATCGTCGATCGTCCCCCGCCGGCCTTTGCGGCCTTTGCTCTACCTTAGGCAGAAATGCCGCGAGTCCGCAACCGTGGGTTACACGACCTTTGCGCGACGTCATGAAAGTTTCATCGCGGGCCGGCTGCCCACCGCGCCCCTCGAGCCCCGGCAGGTCCGTGGTCGAAGATTCGCCGGTCTCGCTCGCTCTTAACTCTTTGGTTTGATAAGATGCGTGGGATGCCGCTTGATAGAAAGCCCAGCCCGGCGAAGCCGTGGGTGCCCGATCTGCTGTTTGAGCCGGTCGCACCGCCGCAGCCACCCGCGGCGCCGTCCGTGACGCCGGTCCCGGAAGCACGTCCCGCCGAGCTTGCAGCAGCAACGGCCGCCCCTGTCGAGGATCCGGTCCCTCAGCTCGTCGAGCCGCCGGCCCCGGACGTACCTGCGGTCCCGCCCTCCCCCGCGATCTCCGACTCCGACGATCCGGCCGAGCTCCGCCGCAGCCTCGCCGAGCAGGAACGGGCGCTCAACAAAACGCGGATTTTCCGCCGCAACTTGCAGGAAGAGATCTCGAAGGCGCGGCGGACGTTCATGTTCGCCGAGCGAACCCGGCTGTACAGCGCCAAAGGAGCGCTGGACGCGCTGGTCGCCCAGGAACAGCAGAGCGAGATCGAGGAGCGGCGACTGGCGTCCGAGATCCTGGCGCTTCGCTCGAAGCTGGAGCGCCTGTCGCGCTAGGCGCGCGCCGGTAAAGTCCCGGCGAGTCCGCGGCCGGACTCAAGGGCGGTGCCCCGCCGCCACGTGAGAATTTTCGCAACCTACGGCTGAGCCGAATTCACGCGAACACGAATCGCGTGCCGGCCGCACCTCGACTAAGCTTCCTCCGCCATCCCGGAGAGACATGCCTTGCCCGAGTACACGCTCTACTGTTTTGCGCAGTCCGGACATTGCTTCAAGGCGGCGCTGATGCTGAACCTGTGCGGCGCCGACTGGGCGCCGCGCCACGTCGACTATTTCAACGGCGAGACACACACCGCGGCCTATCGCGAGATCAACGAGATGGGCGAGGCGCCGGTGCTCGAATTCCGGGAGGGCGGCGCGCTCAAGCGGCTGAGCCAGTCCGGCGTCATCCTGGATTATCTGAGCGGGAAATTCGACCGCTACCGGCCGAAGACCGAGGACGAGCGGCGCGAAACTCTGCGCTGGCTCTTTTTCGACAACCACAAGCTCACCAGCTACACCGGCACGTATCGGTTCATGCTGCGCTTCATGAAAACCGGCGAGACGCCGGTCACCGAGTTCCTGCGCGGCCGCATCACCGGCGCATTCGGCGTGCTCGACAAGCATCTTGGCCGTCAGCGCTTCGCGGTCGGCGAGCGGCCGAGCATCGCCGACATCTCGATGTGCGGTTACCTCTATTTCGCCGACGAGTTCGGCGTCAGCTGGACCGATTATCCGAACATCGGGCGGTGGCTCGGCGATATCCAAGCGCTCCCGGGCTGGGTTCATCCCTACGAGCTGATGCCCGGCCATCCGCTGCCGGAGACGACGTAAGTCCTGGAGGGCCGGCGCCAAGGCAGGACGACTTCAGCGAGCGCCCCTCCGCCGCTTCTTGTGGGGACATGTGCCGCCGTTCACATGGCGGCCCAGATTGCAATTCGAGCATAAAACGCGGAAGCCTCGCGGATAACCGCGCTTGCGCAGCCACTGCAACATGCCCACGCCGGCGCCAACCCGGCGGCGATGGCAAGAGCCACCACCATTGATGTGGTCGAGGGTCAAGAACATAGGCTCACCCTCGCCACAGCAGGCGCAGCGATAGCCGCCATACGCCATGATCGCCTCATGGCGCAGCCAATGATGCCAGCTGGGAGGGCCGCCGCGCTTCAGGCGCGGAAGACTCTTTGCCTCCGTAAAGGCCCTCGCCGCGTCGACGGTCCGGCCGGCCGAGCGGCGCCAGCGCCGCGCAAACTCCTCGATCCATCGCCGCGAGTCCGCGATCTTCTTCCGCCCGCGCTCTCTGAAGCATATCCGGCAGATGAGCGCACGCGGCATAAACGCGGACGCGCGCTTGCGCGCGCCGCAGACCTTGCAGGTTTTCATGTCGGGTTCCCCGGCCAGACGGCCGTACAAATGGAAAACGGCGCGGGCCCGAAAAGGCACGCGCCGTCACGATGAATTTCGGAACCCTACGCCGCGCGCACCGACGCGCAAGCGCGAAGATGCCTAGTTGGCAAATTCGTCAGGGGGCTTTGATTCTGGGACGTAATCGAACGACCTGGCCGGCGCGAACCTGCGCCCAACTGTCTGCTTGTCGCTCAACTTCAGCCAAACTTGATGATCGGCCAGATGTCTGTGAAGTGCCCAGTCAGAGACATACGCAAGTGTCCGTCAATCTTTGGCATGTCGCTTAACTTCGGATACGCAAGCCATCAGCTGGCGCCGTGCTACCCTTTTTGCTTTGCTGAGCCCTTGGTCCTTTACAGTGGATAACTTTTGAATGCGCGTCTGTAACCAGAGTGCCTGAACCTCGGCATCATCGGCAACACCGGGTGGCGAGCAGAGAAGCGTTCCTAACGCTCGGTCTGGAATGCGGCCAGCCTTTAGATTTCGCAGGAGTTCTGTCGGATCTGAATCTGCCAAGAGGCCTAATGCCTTCAGGATGTCTTCCAAGTTTCCGCCATCGAACAACGCGACCGACGAAAAGCCAATTTTTGTTGCGTTCGTATCCTTCGCCGTGATCAGTGCTTCTAGGATACGGGCCTCACGGTCGCTTGGATGGAAGCTGCTCGACCTGCACTCACCTATCTTTGACCTCAGATCCTTGAACGTTTGGGTGGAGGGCTGATGAACAAAGGCACTCCATTCGGCCTCGCAAGCCGTGCTTTGTGTCGGTATGCACAAGACGATACAGCACACCACGGCGCCGGCCCACGAGAGACAGCGATTGGCTTTATGGGCAAGAACAGAGGCCGAGAAGCATCCCGTGGTCGAGCGACATCGAATAATGGCGGCGATTGGTCGGTGCATCACGTGCAGCACCCTGGTTCGACGTGAGTCCGTGGATGCTATCACATCCGAGTTCGAGTGGATGTCGCCTGCTGGGCACTTCGCTGACACCAAAGCGCGTGACAGCGATGTCCTAATTCACCGAAAACGAGACAGCTCGATCAGCGGGAACGCGTCGAGCAACCGGCGCCCTAGTACAGCCCCGGCGAATCCGTCGCGGGAATGAGCGCCGGCATCGTCGAGCCCGTACCCGGCGATCCGAAGTCGAGCACGGAGCCGCCGGCCGAGGTCTCCGTTCCCGGCTTGAACGCCTCCCAGATCACGTTGCGGTCGCCGGCCTGGGCGAGCTTGCCGGTGTCGTGATTGATGCGCACGAGCCGGATGCCCGAGGGCACGCGGAACGGGATGATCGGCTTGCCCTTGAGCGCGTCGGCCATGAACTCCTTCCAGATCGGCACCGCGACCGTCGCCCCCTGCTCGCGCGGGCCCAAGGTGCGCGGCTGGTCGAAGCCCACGAACACGCCGACCGCGAGGTCGGGCGAGAAGCCGACGAACCACACGGACTCGGCCTCGTTCGACGTGCCGGTCTTGCCGGCGAGCGGGCGGTTGAGCTCTCGAATGGAGGCGCCGGTGCCGCGCTCGACCACGCCCTGCAGGATGGACACCATCTGATAGGCGGTGGGTGCGTCGATGACGCGGTTGCGGTTCTCCGGGAGCGTCGGCGGCAGCTCGTTGTCGGTCCACGGCTCACGGCAGTCCGCGCAGACGCGGTCGTCGTGGCGGAAGATCGTCTTGCCGTGGCGGTCCTGCACGCGGTCGATCAGCGTCGGCGTGATCTTGAGGCCACCGTTGACGATCTCGGCATAGGCCGTCGTCAGCCGCAGCAAGGTCGTGTCCGCGGCCCCGAGGGCCGTCGACAGCAGCGGCTGCAGATTGTCGGCGACGTCGAAGCGCTTGGCCATGGCCACGACCTTGTCCATGCCGACGGCCTCGGCGAGGCGCACGGTCATCAGGTTCCGCGATTTCTCCACGCCCACGCGCAGGGTGCTCGGCCCCAGGAAGTTGCGCTCGAAATTGGCCGGCTTCCATTTGCCGAGCCCCGGCCCCTGGTCGATGACGAACGGCGCATCCAGGATCAGGCTCGTCGGCGTGAAGCCGTTCTCGAGGGCGGCCATGTAGACGAACGGCTTGAACGACGAGCCCGGCTGGCGCATCGCCTGCGTGGCGCGGTTGAACTGCGTGAGCTCGTAGCTCCAGCCGCCGCTCATCGCCAGCACGCGGCCGGTATGCGGATCGAGGGCGATGATGGCGCCGTCGATGTCGGGCATCTGGCGCAGCGCGAACAGGCGGGCACCGGGCTTGACGCCGGCCGGCACCGGAACCGGCTGCACGGCGACCACGTCGCCCACCGCTAGCGCATCGCCGGGCTCGTGGATGGGCGGCCCGAGGCGCTGGTCCTCGAGATGCTTGCGCGCCCATTGCATCTCGGAAAACGGCAAGGTGCCGTGCGAGCCGTCGGCAAAGCCGATTTCGGCCGTGTCCGGCGACAGCTTGAGGACGACCGCCCCGTACCAGTTCGGCGGGAAGCCGTTGGGCCTGGGGATCACCGCAAGCCGCGCCGGCCAATCGGTCAGCGAAACGTCGAGCCTGGCGATCGGGCCGCGCCAGCCGTGGCGCTGGTCGTAGAGGACCAGGCCGTCGCGCAAGGCTCGGTCGGCGATCTCCTGCAGCCGGGAGTCGATCGTGGTGCGCACCGACAGGCCGCCGCGGTAGAGCGCGTTCTCGCCGTAGTGCTGCACGATCTCGCGCCGCGCGTCCTCGACGAAATAGTCGGCGCGCGCGATGTCCGCGTCGCCGCGCGAGCGCGTGACCAAGGGCGTGTTCCGCGCCTGGTCGGCCTCGGCGTGCGTGATCCAGCCGTCCTCTTCCATGCGGCCGATCACGTAGTCGCGGCGCGCCTTCGCCTCCTGCGGGAAGCGCTGCGGATTGTAGTTGTTGGGCGCCTTGGGCAGGCCGGCGATGAACGCCGCCTCGGGGATCGAGAGCTCGTCGAGCGACTTGTTGAAGTAGTTGAGCGCCGCGGCCGCGACGCCGTACGTCCCCGAGCCGAGATAGATCTCGTTCAGGTACAGCTCGAGAATATGGTCCTTCGACATCGCGTTCTCGATCCGAACGGCGAGGATCGCCTCGCGGATCTTGCGCGAGAAGGAGACTTCGTTCGTGAGCAGGAAGTTCTTCGCGACCTGCTGGGTGATGGTCGAGGCACCGATCGGCCGCCGGCCCGCCCCCGTGCCCTTCTGCACCAGGTTCGTGAGGCCGGCGCGCGCGATGTCCGGGAGGCTGATGCCCGGGTGCGTGTAGAAGTTCTTGTCCTCGGCCGCGAGGAAGGCGTGGATGACGAGCTTCGGAATCGCATCGACCGGGACAAACAGGCGGCGCTCGACCGCGAACTCGGCCAGCACGCGTCCGTCGCCGGCGTGAAACCGGGTCAGGACCGGGGGCTGGTAATTCTCGAGCTGCTGATAGTCCGGCAGGCCGCGGCTGAAATGCCACAAGGCGACCAGGGCACCTCCCCCGGCCACCACGACGAGCAGAACGACCAGCAGCAGCGTTCGAAAAAATATTTTGAGCATCAACATGTTATGCGGGGGCGCCACGTTGGGCGGAGAGGGCGTCGCGCACGCCCCAGGATTAAATCACAATTATGGCCCTTTCACGACCGCGGCCGTGTGACCTCTCGGTTATTTCTGCGGGCTCAGTGGGTTGCGGCAGGGGCGGCGATGTATCTGCCGAGGAACGCGACCACGTCCGGGCGCCAGATCGCCACACCCTCCTGGCCAAAGATCGCGTGGCCCGGAGCACCCACCCAGCCGCGCCGCTGCGGCACGAAGGGCGGATAGATCTTCGCCTCGTGCGGCCAGTTGCGCTCGCTCAGCACGCGGTCGAGCCGGGTGACCGCGTCGGTGGTGGCGTCGTTGGCGGCATCCAGCAGCAGCACCGGCGCCTGCGCCCGGCGGGCGGCGTCTTCGAGCGCCTGGCGGACCGCGGCACTGCGGTTCCACGTCAACGCTCCCCCGGCCTGGTCCACGCCGGCCTTGAAGGCGGGAGTACGCGCGATCGTCAGCATGGTGACGATGCCGCCCAGCGACCATCCCATGACCGCAGCCCGCCGGGTGTCGACGAACGGCTGCGTGCGCAGGAAGTCGAGGGCTGCGATGACGTCGTCCGCTTCGGCGCTCAAGCGGGCGATCAGGCGCGGGCCGACCTCGTTGCCGATCTCTTCCGGGTGCGTCGGCCCATCCGAGCGGCCGTAGCCGCGGCGCTCGGTCACCAGGACGACGTAGCCGGCGCTCGTGAAGGCTTGGCCGACATAAGGAAACGGCCGGGACTCGCGTTCCTGGTTCTCGCGCGAGCCGTGGTTGTAGACGATGACGGGAAACGGCCCCTCGCCCGGCGGCTTGTAAAGGTAGGCTTGAATGCGCAAACCGCCGCTTGCGTAGAAGACCTCCTGGTACGCCGGAGAGGGGTCTGCAGCGTCGCTGATACCGGCAACCGCCGTCAGCGCCGCCACCAGGACTCCGCGCGTCAGGCCGCCGATCAACTTGGCGGGGCCTCGCCCTGGAAATAGCGGTCGATCGCGTGGCGGATGGCAACGGCCACCTTGGCGCGCTCGCGCCCCTCGGTCAGCAGCTTCTCATCCCCAGGCAAGACCGGCTAGGTCCGGGCGATCCAGGCGCGGGTCAGGTAGGTCACCGGCACCGCGTCGACCTTGGCGGTCACATCAGCCACGAACGACATGAACTCGCGGAACTTCGCCTCGCCGAGCTGTGTGCGGACGTCATTCACCGACTCCCATGCGCCGATATACCTCTGGCGCGGCACGCTCACTTCGTCCTCCGCCTCGACATACAGGAAGCGCGCGAAATGCTCGCGCAGCAGATCGGGCAGCCGCAAGGTGATGCCGCCGCGGCCGGACGAGATGCGCGGGCCGATGCCGAACCGGTCGCGCAGCGCCTCGTCGATCGCCGTCTCGATCGCCGATCTTTCTGTGAGCCTGGGGTTCCACAGGGCCACGAACACTCCGCCCGGTTTCAGCACGCGCTTGAACTCGGCCAGCGCCGCCTCTGCCGGCTTCGCCCAGTGGAATGACGACGCCATGGTCAGCAGATCCACGCTGGCCGGGTCCAGGCCCGTGCGCAGGGCTTCGCCCTGGCGCCAGATCGCTCCGCCGGCCTCGGCGCCCTTGGCACGCATCGCATCATTTGGCTCGATCGCGTACAGCGTACGCGGCTCGAGCTCGGCGAGCATCCGCGTCCAGATGCCGGTGCCGGCGCCGACGTCAGCAATCACCGCTCCAGTTGGGACGAACGCCCGGAGCGCGGTCAGGACGTCGCGGCTGTATCCCGGCCGGTTCTTCGCATAGGCATCGGCCAGGGTCGTGAAGTCGCCCGGCTTCATCCGACCATTTCCTGCCGATCGTTGAACAGGTCGATCCAGGCCGAGAATCGCAGGTGTTCGATGCGGCCGCCGACCAGATTGAACACTGGCCCGGCTTCGTTGAAGTAGGCGCCGACACGCATCCGTCGGCCATTGCCGTACGCGTACGAGAAAAACTTGATCTCCCGACTTCCCGCGAGCTCACGGAATTTGCGCCAGGCGCCTCGCATCTCCGGCCTGATCTCGGGCGGATAAAGCTCGTCCATCGGCCGTTTTTCCTTCTTCATCTCCGCGCCAGGGCGGCCCCGGCTGAGGTCGGACAGTAATGGATTTTCAGCAGATCGTCGATGCGTTGAAGACCATGGAGCGGAGAGAGGGAGAAGCTGGCGCGCTGCAAAATCGCCTCTCCCCTTGAGGGAACCAGCCGCATCACCGACCGATCAACTCGGCGGGGCCTCGCCCTGGAAATAGCGGTCGATCGCGTGGCGGATGGCAACGGCCACCTTGGCGCGCTCCCGCCCCTCGGTCAGCAGCTTCTCATCCCCGGGGTTCGAGAGGTAGCCGAGCTCGATCAGCACCGAGGGGATGTCCGGCGCCTTCAACACCGCGAAGCCCGCGAAGCGGTGCGGCTTGACGGGAATCAGGTGGATCTGCCGCCCCAGATCGTCGACGAGAAGGCTCGCCAACGTCGCCGAGCGGTTCATCGACTCGCGCTGCGCCAGGTCGATGAGGATGCTCGTCACCTCCTTGTTCTCGTGCGCGAGGTTGACGCCGGCGATGATGTCGGCGCGGTTCTCCTTTGCGGCGAGCGCTGCCGCCTCGGCGTCCGATGCGGTCTCCGACAGCGTGTAGACGCTGGCGCCGCGCGTGTCCCGGTTGCGGATCGAATCCGCGTGGATGGAGATGAAGAGCTCGGCATTCGCGGCGCGCGCGATGGCCACACGCTCGCGCAAGGGGACGAAGATGTCCTGGTTGCGCGTCAGCACGACTTTGTAGTGCCCCGTGGCCTCCAGCTGACGGCGCAGCTCCAACACCGTCGGCAGGGTGATGTTCTTCTCGAAGATCCCGCCCATGCCGATCGTGCCCGGGTCCACGCCGCCATGCCCGGCATCGAGTGCCACCACGTGCACGCGCTCGGGCCTGCGCGGGGACGGCCGCACGCCTGGCGCAAGCGGCGTGACGGCGGCGACGCGCGGCGTTGTCGGGACCGCGAGTGCCGGGGTTGCGAGCGCCGGCGGCGGCCGCGGCGCAGGCGCGGTCGGCAGGGACACCGCCGGGTGTTCGACCGAGGGGCGTTCGAGGGGCGGATGCTCCGCGCGGGGCACGTCCACGGCCGGCGTGGCGCGCGCGGGAACGGCCTCGGCGGCAGCGCGCGCGGGTGCCACCACGCCCGCTTGCTTGGTGACCGACTGCGTCCACGGCTGGATCTGATCTTCGAACGCGGCCTGGGTCGTGTGCTCGAGCGCGATCACGAGGCGCTGGTCGGTGCGGCCGGGAAGCAGGTCGTACCGCACGAGCTGCACGCGCGCGGGACCCGCGAGGTCGAGCACCAGCCGGGAGGTGTCGCGGTCGAACAGGCCGTAGCGGTAGCCCGCGATCAGGCCGCGCGGGGCCGGCACCGTCGCCGGAAGCGCCCAGCCGACCGGCGGCAGATCGATGATCGCGCGCATCGGCTCATTGAGGAAAAAGACCCGGTAATCGACCCGGCGCGAGAGGTCGATCGAGATGGTCGTGGCCCCGCCCTGCTCGCGGACCTCGATGCCGGTGACCTGAGGGTTATGGGCCGCGGAAGTCTGGCCGGGAGGGGTCTGCCCGGCCGCCTGCGCGTCACGGGCCGAAATCACGCCGGCCCACGCGCCCGCTGCGAGCCCGACGACCACCAGCCAACGCGCAACCCATGAGATCATGAAAGCCACTATAGGTTGGGGTGCCGCCCCTCCCAACCCCGAGATATATCCCTTTTCGTTCAATGGCTTCAAGGAAATTCTGTGGCTTTTACCGCGAAGGCCAATAAATCATTTGTCCGCGCCCTCGGCCGGACGCTATGTTGGGTCCGCCCACCAAAGGGCCGCGATTATCAGACGCGGCCGGGCGCGCCCCTCCAGGGACTCTTCCCCTCCAGGGATTCTTCCAAAGAGCCGGCGCGCGGGCGATTACCTGATCTTTGAGAGGGCCGTTTTCCGGCACTCCGCGCGATGAGCCCGAACGCCAGACAAAGTCCGCACCTACATCACGATGCCCGTATGCACGGGCGTCGGCGGCTGGTCTCGGCCACGCGCTGCCGGATGACGGCTTTTGAATTCACGGCCGAGCGCCGTGGCGCCACGTCGAACGGTCCAGCCCGGTGGGAGCCGCGCTGGATCACGACCGTCGCGCCGACCGGCCTCGCTCCGTCATTGGAGTTAAATTCGCATGTCCAGACGTATGCTTGTGGACGCGACGCACCCCGAGGAGACCCGGGTCGTCGTCGTCAATGGGAACCGAGTCGAAGAATTTGATTTTGAGACTTCGACCAAGAAGCAGCTCAAGGGAAACATCTACCTTGCCCGCGTGACGCGGGTCGAACCGTCGCTCCAGGCGGCGTTCGTCGAATACGGCGGCAACCGCCACGGCTTCCTCGCGTTCAGCGAAATCCATCCGGACTACTACCGGATCCCCGTCGCCGACCGGCAGGCCCTGATCGCAGCCCAGGCGATCGAGGACGACATCGAGGATTCGGACCGGCGAAGCGGCCCTGCGTCGCACGCAGAGCCGCCCCCGCCGCTGCCCGCCGCACCGGGCGGCGACGTGGCGAGCCTGGCCGACGCGCTCGACAGCCGCGAAGGCGGCAGCCAGTCCGACACCGCCCCGCTTCCGGCCTCCGCCGAGAACGTCGCCATGGTGTCGGCCCCTCCGGAGCACGCCAGCCCCGAGTTGCCGACGGCCGAGCCCCCGGCCGGCGAGTCCTCGCTGTTCGAGCCTCCGGCGCTCGAGCCCCCGGCCCCCTCCGGAGAGATCGCACCCGCAAGCGACGCCCCCATTGGCGAGCCGCCCGCGGGCGAGCCCGCCCCCGGTGACGCCGGAAACGGCAGCGTTGTCGCTGTCGCCGCCGAACCCGTCGTCGTCGAGTCCGTGGGCGGCGACGAGCTGGAGGAAGTGGAGCGCCGCCGCCGTCAGCGGCCGGTGCGGCACTACAAGATCCAGGAGGTCATCAAGCGCCGGCAGATCCTCCTGGTGCAGGTCGTGAAGGAAGAGCGCGGAACAAAAGGTGCGGCCCTGACCACCTATCTGTCGCTCGCCGGCCGCTATTGCGTGCTCATGCCGAACACCGCGCGCGGCGGCGGAATTTCCCGGCGCATTACGAATGCCCAGGACCGCAAGCGGCTCAAGCAGATCATGGAAGAGCTGCAGGTGCCGGATGGCATGGCGGTGATCCTCCGGACCGCCGGCATGGAGCGCAACAACGCCGAGATCAAGCGCGATTACGAATACCTGATGCGGCTGTGGGACGACATCCGCGAGCTCACGCTGCACTCGGTCGCACCCTGCCTCATCTACGAGGAAGGCAACCTCGTCAAACGCGCGATCCGCGACCTCTACTCGAGCGATCTCGAGGAGATCCTCGTCGAGGGCGAGGCCGGCTATGACGCCGCGCGCTCGTTCATGGCCATGCTCATGCCCGAGCACGTCGAGCGGGTACGGCGCTACGACGACCCGGCCGTGCCGCTGTTTCAGCGCTTCCAGGTGGAGAACGAGCTCGACGACATCCACAGCCCGTCGGTGCGGCTGCGCTCGGGCGGCTATATCGTCATCAACCAGACCGAAGCGCTGGTCGCGATCGACGTGAACTCCGGGCGCGCGACGCGCGAGCGCCACATCGAGGAGACCGCCCTCAAGACCAATCTCGAGGCGGCCGAGGAAGTCGCGCGCCAGCTGCGGCTGCGCGACCTCGCGGGGCTCATCGTCATCGACTTCATCGACATGGAGGAGCACCGCAACCAGCACGCGGTGGAGCGGCGGCTCAAGGACGCGATGCGCAGCGACCGCGCGCGCATCCAGATCGGCCGCATCTCGCCGTTCGGGCTTCTCGAACTCTCGAGACAACGTCTGCGGCCCAGTCTCGCCGAGGTGTCGTCGGAGATCTGCGTCCACTGCGCCGGCACCGGCCGCGTGCGCTCGACCGAATCGGCCGTCCTGCACGTGCTGCGGGCGGTCGAAGAAGAAGGCATGAAGCTGCGTACCGCGGAGGCGACACTCACCGTGCCCACGGCCGCCGCGCTCTACATGCTCAACCATAAGCGGGACGCGCTGCAGCGGATCGAGAGCCGTTACGGCCTGCACGTGACCATCAGCGCCGACGATGCGCTCATTCCGCCGGCGTTCCGCCTCGACCGCACCAAGAACACCGAAGGTGCGTCGGCACCCGCGCAGACCGGGCGGCCGCTGCCGCCGACGCCGGTCCGGGTCGACACGCCGCACGGCGAGCCGACCTATGCGCTTCCCATCGAGCCCGCGGGCGACGACGAGCACGATGCGGCTGCGGCGGAAGGCCGCGGCGGGCATGACGGCGGACGCGACGGCGAGGAAGGCGGCCGCGGCCGCCGCCGCCGCCGCCGCCGGCGTGGCCGCGGACGCGATCGCCACGAGCATCCGGGCGAAGCCGGCGCGCAGACGAGGCCGGAAGCGTTCGAAGAACATGGTGTATACCCGGCCGAGCCCCCAGGCGAAGGTGCCGGCCCGACACCGCTCATCCCGCCGCAAGGCGGACCCGAGCATGCCCATGCCGCCGATCAGGCGCATGCTGAAGGCGCGCCGCATCACGAGGGAATGCCCGCCGAAGGCCCTGGCGGCGCTGAGGGTCAGGGCGGCGAAGAGCATCGCGGGCGCCGCCGCCGCCGGCGCGGCCGGCGCGGCGGACGACATCGTCACGGCGAAGGTCCGGGGTTCGAAGCCGGCGGGTTCGAAGGCGATGCGCCGAGCGGCGGCCCGGTGCCGCCGGTGATCATCGGCCCCGGTCACGATTTGCCGCCGGAATCGCCGTTCGCTGCACCGGCTCCTGCGCAGACGGAGCCGATGCGCGTCGAAGGCCCCGGCGATGCGCATGACTGGCCGTGGAACAGGCGCGGCGAGCGCTTCCCCGAGGAGCCGGCCGCACCCGAGCCGTCGTCCCGGGCCGAGGGCGCCCCGCGCCAAAGCGTGCCGCGCGACGCGGAGCCGCCGCAGGCCTCCCCGCGACCGGAGCCGGCGGCAACCGAGCCCGCCGCGGACGAGCCGAAGGGCCCGCCGCGCAAGGGCTGGTGGCGCCGCCTCACGAGCTGATGCGGTTCCCGGGGCTCAGCGCCGCCAGGCGATGAGCCGCCGGGCGGCTTCCTCCATTTCGGCTTCGCTGCCGGCGAAGGAGAAGCGCACGTAGGCACGGCCCCGCGACGGGTCGAAATCCGTCCCGGGCGTCGCCGCGACGCCGGCCTCGGCGAGCATGCGCTCGCAGAAGACTTCGCTGTCGTTGGTGAGGTGCGCGACATCGGCGTAGAGATAGAACGCGCCGTCGGGTGCGGCGAAGCGCTCGAACCCGGCCTGCGGCAGGCGCGCCAGCAGGATGTCGCGGTTGCGCCGGTAGCGCGCGACGTTCGCGTCGAGCTCTTCGGCGGCGTCGAACGCGGCCAGGGCCGCGAGCTGCGGCAGGGTCGGCGGCGAGATGAAAAGATTCTGCGCCAGCACCTCGACCGCGCGCACCAGATCGGGCGGCAACACCATCCAGCCCAGGCGCCATCCGGTCATCGAATAATATTTCGAGAAGCTGTTGACCACGATCGCGTCATCGCCGAACTGCAGCGCGGTCGCCGCCGGCTCGCCGTAGACGATGCCGTGATAGATCTCGTCCGAGACGAGGCGCACGCCGCGGCTGCGGCACCATGCGGCCAGAGCCGCAAGCTCGGCGGTGCTCAGCATGCTGCCGGTGGGGTTGGCCGGGCTGGCGATGATGAGCCCGTCAAGCGGCCCCGGGCCGGCAAGTGCGTCCAGCGCAGCCGGCGTCGGCTGGAACTTGGCCTCCGGAGCCGCCGCGACGCCGACCGGCTCGAGATCGAGGGCGCGCAACATGTTGCGATAGGCGGGATACCCGGGATCGGCGAGAGCCACGCGCTCGCCGGCGTCGAACGCGGCGAGAAACGCCAGCAGGAACGCCCCCGACGATCCCGCCGTCACCACGACGCGCCCGGCCGGGACCTCAACGCCATACGCCTCGCCATAGTGGCGCGCGATCCGCGCCCGCAGCTCGGGGATGCCGAGGGATTCGGTATAGCCGAGACGGTCGTCCGTCAGGGCCCGCCGGGCCGCCTCGATCACGGCGCGCGGCGCCGATGTCGCGGGCTGGCCGACCTCGAGATGGATGCAGCGCTCGTCGGGCGTGCTCGCCATCGCGTCGCGCGCGTTCGCGGCGCGCAGCACATCCATCACGATGAAGGGCTGGATGCGGCTGCGGCGCGAGGACTTGAGGGTCACGACCCCGTTCGCTCAGAACCCGCCGGCCGCCAGCCCGAAGCCGCGCCGGTCGGCGCGGAACGTGCAGGTCTGCGGCTTGTCGACGGCGCCATCAGGGCACGAGGCCGCGTTCACCCGGCCGATCACCGGCACCGGGACGATGTTGTAGCCACGCTCGACCAGCCCCGGTGGCCGCGGCTGCACCCCGGTTTCGACAAAGACCGTATCGGTCGGCTCCGTCTCGACATGCAGCCGCTGCGCATCGCTCGCCTCGTCGAGCGGGCGTCCCTCGACGAGAGTGTGCAGCGCCACCTGGATGAGCGCGCTCGACGCGGCGGCCCCTCCGGAGGCGGCACCGCCGAAGACGAACTGCGATCCCGCGGTCTCGCCCTCGCCTCCCTCGCGCGTGGTCCCCTTGTGGAACTGGGGCAGCCAGGACGGGCCCGAGGTGAAGTCGTGCACCGCGATCATCGGGCCCAGCCATTGAGGTCCGCGGCCCGATGCCTCATCAGGGCTTGCCGCCAGGACCACGCCCGTGCCCGAGGCGACATGCCCGGCGCCGAAGAGGTCATAGGGGGTCACGCTGCACGCGACCGCACTGCCGGTGCGATCGACGACGACGAAGCTCGACGCGGCGGCGTCGTCAGGCCCGGGGCTGCGCGGCTGAAGACCCTGCGGCAAGGTCCGCGCCCCCGGCTGATAGGAAGCCATGAGGGCGCGGATGCGGGTCTTGTCGATCAGCTCCGGTGGCGGCGGGCTCACCTTGAAGTCGCCCGCCAGCCAGCGCTGCCGGTCGAGCCAGGCGCGCAGCTCGGTCTGCGCATAGAGATGCGGCCGCTCGTTGACCGAGGCTTCCTTCCAGCGCGGTGCGGCCATGCTCCACATCTGCGCCTCGAGGATCCCGGCGACCGCGGGCGGCGAGGGGAAATAGACCAAGGTGTCGTCGTCCGATTTGACGATCACCGCCGGGCGCCAGCCGAAGGGGGCCGTGCGCATGTCCTCGAGGCTCATCGTGGCGCCGTGCGCCTGCGCACCGCGGACGAACTCGCGCGCGACGGGGCCGGTATAGAATTCGCCGGCTCCGCGCGAGCGGATGGCGCTCAGCACCGTCGACAGATCGCTCTGCACGAGCCGGTCGCCCTCTTTATAGGGGCTGCCGTCCGGCTTCAGGTACAGCCGCGCGAGCTCCGGATCGGCGGCGAGCTTCGACTGGGCGGCGAGCAGGTCGGCGGCCAGCGCTCGCGACACGGGGTGGCCGAAGCGCGCCAGGTCCTCCGCCGGCGCCAGAAGCTGCTCCCACCGCAGCTTGCCGTACTGGGCGTAGAGCGCGAACATGCCGCGAATCGCCGATGGGACCGCGACCGGCCCGCCGGCGGCGGGTGCGCGGGGTGCGAAGTCCAGGACCTGGCCGCGGTTGATCTTGGCGTCGTAGACGACGCACACGCCGCCGCCGCCCAAACTCGCGGTCGACGGCAGGGTCACCGCGAGCGTAAAGTAAAGACCGACCGCCGCATCCGCGAACGTCCCGCCCGCAGAGAGGATGTCGCGTGCGACCTGGGCCGCGTGCGGCTCGTCGGCGACGGCACCGCCGATGAACCCTTTGACCGTGCCGACGACACCGGGCTGCTCCTTGCTGCCGCCGCAGCCGGAGAGCAGCAGGGCCGCGATCAGAGGTGCTGCGGCGAGGCGGGTTCGAAATGGGCTGATCATGTGAGGGGCGGCTGTGGTTGACGGGGTGTTGTGCGGCGCTTACTTATGGCGCCTCTCCGTCGGGGCGGATGGGCGGAAGGAGACGGAAGAGTGATCAGACGCATGTACTCCCGTTTGGCCTCTGCGGTGCTGGCGTGGTCGCTGTTGACGTCGCCGGTGCTGGCGCAGCGGATTTCCTTCATCCGCGACGCCGAAATTGAAAATACCATCCGCGCGTATGCCGCTCCAGTATTCACCGCCGCCGGGCTGAACGCCAACGATATCGGCGTCCATATCATCAACGACCGCTCGCTGAACGCCTTCGTCGCCAACGGGCTGAACCTTTACATCAACTCGGGCACCCTGCTCCAGGCGGATTCGCCGCTCCAGGTCATCGGCGTGATGGCGCACGAGACCGGCCATATCGCCGGCGGCCATCTCGCGCGGTTCCGCGACAGCATGCAAGGGGCGATGGAGCAGTCGATCGTGGCGATGGTACTCGGGGCGGCGATCATGGCGGCGGGCGGGCGCAGCGGCGGCCAGGCCGGTGCGGGGGTGATGAGCGCCGGCACGCAGGTCGGCGTGCGCTCCTTCCTGCAATACAGCCGCGAGATGGAATCTCAGGCCGACCAGGCCGGCTGCAACTTCCTCGAGCGCGCCGGGCTGTCGGCGCGCGGCCTCGCCGACTTCCTGCAGAAGATCGAGGGCGAGGAGCTGCTCGAACCCTCGCAGCAGGATCCGTACGTGCGCACCCATCCGATCACCAGCGAACGCGTGGACTTCGTGCGCAATTTCGTCGCCCACCAGGCGCACGGAAAAGCCGACGTATCGCCGCAGCTGTGGGACATGCACCGGCGCATGCAGGCGAAGCTCCTGGGCTATCTCGATCCCAGCCGCACCCTGCAGGCCTACAAACCCGGCACGTTCAAGTGCTCGCTGCCGACGGCACTCGTGAATCCCACCGACGCATCGAACAAGTTCACCGTCTGCACCGACGCCGACGTCAAGAGCGTGGCCCGAGCCGCGCAATATGGCCGGGCGATCGCGTATGCGCAGCAGACCCATTTCGCCCAAGGATTGGCGGAGATGGACGGCCTCCTGCAGGACCAGCCGAACGACCCTTATTACCTCGAGGAGAAGGCGCAGATCCTGTTCGACTCCGGCAAGGTCGCGGACTCGGTGCCGCTCTATGGGCAGGCGGTCAGCTTGCGCCCCAACGAGCCGCTGATCCGCGTCGAGCTCGCCCAGGCGCAGCTCGGGACCGACCGCGCCGACCTCCTGCCGGACGCGATCAAGAACCTGGAGCAGGTGAAGCAACAGACGCCCGAGAACGGCGATGCCTGGCGCCTGCTGGCGATCGCCTATGGCCGCGACGGGCAGCTCGGCCTCGCTGCCCTGTCGCAAGCCGAACTCGAAAGCCTGCGCGGCCAGCGCGCGGCGGCGCGCACCTTCGCCGAACGGGCCCAAAAGCAACTGAAGCCCGGCTCGGCCGCCTGGCTGCGCGCGGACGATATCAAGAATGCCAATCCGCCCGACAAAGAAAAATAGCGCCCTCCCCCTGCTCCTGGCTGTGGTCCTGGCCACCGGCGCCTGCGCCGACCGGCCGCCGGCGCCGCTCGCCGAGACGGGCGGCAAGGCCCTCGTGCTCGGACCCGATCCCGGATTCAACCCGGCCGCGGCCGGCGATCCGTGGTGGCGCTCGCCGCCGCGCGGGCCAAGCCTCTTCTCCGTCGCCGAGCTGGACGGGACGCCGGCGCTCGAGATCGAAGCCCCCGACGCGGACCAGCCGACGACCGCGGTCCTGGGCCGCCGGCTCGCCGTGCCGCTCCTCGCCATGCCCTATCTGGAATGGGCCTGGTATCTCGAGCCGGCGATCTTCGGGGGCGGTGCCGGCGACGGGCTCGACCGCGGGGTGCGTCTCTCCATCGGCTTCTACGGCGGCTCGCCCGAGGCGCCGCAGCTCACCGACCACCTGTTCGGCACCGGTCCCGCCGGCTACCCCATCTACGACCGCCGCATCGACATCACCTTCGGCGGGATCGGCGCGCCACGCCCGGAGGATTCGACCCAGCACATGGCGGCGGTGGACAGCCGGGGCATATCCTACGAGCTGCGCAAGGACAGTTTCGGCCAGGCAGGTGCGTGGAAGCTCGAAGCACTCGACCTCGCCAAGCTGTACAAGCAGTTCTGGCCGCGTGACCGGATGAACCTCACCCAGATCACGTTTATCGCCGTGGGCTCGCTGGGCGGCCGTCCGACCTTGGCGCGCACCACCGGGCCGATCCCGCTCGGCTACGTCGCCGAGATCTCGCTCACGCGATAGTGAGCTTGTGCAGGCCCGGCGGTTGGCCGAAAATCCTCAATTGCATGCTGAGTGGAGTCCTCGTGTCCCGATCGCGTCTTCTTCCTGCCGTAACCGCCGCCATGGCCTTGCTGATCGCTCTCGCCTCGCCGCAGGTCGTCGGGGCCCAGCAGAGCATGCCCGCGACCGGTGCTATGTCGCCGGAGCAGGTCCAGGCCGTCGAAAAGATCGTACATGACTACCTGCTGCGCAATCCGCAGGTGATCCTCGATGCGGTCGAGCAGCTCGAGCAGAAGCGCAACGACGAGGCGCAGGCGGCCGCCAAGACCGCCATGGCCGAGCATCGGGACGAGCTGCTGCACGACCCGACCTCGCCGGTCGCAGGGAACCCCAACGGCGACGTGACGATCGTCGAGTTCTTCGATTACCGCTGCCCGTATTGCAAACAGGTAGAGCCGTCGCTGGCACAACTCCGCAAGGACGACCAGAAGCTCCGCTTCGTCTACAAGGAATTCCCGATCCTCGGGCCGGATTCGGTGATCGCCTCGCACGCGGCCCTTGCCGCGCGCAAGCAGGACAAGTACCAGCCATTCCACGATGCGCTGATGGCCGCACGCGGTCATCTCGACGAGGCGACGATTTTCGCGATCGCGGCCGATACTGGGCTCGATGTCCAACGTCTCAAGGCGGACATGAAGTCGCCCGACATCGAGGCCGTGATCTCCCGGAACATGGCTCTCGCCCACGTCCTTAATATCAACGGCACGCCCGGGTTCATCGTCGGCGATCAGCTCGTGCCGGGCGCCGTCGAGCTCGCCGACCTCAAAAAGCTGGTCGCCGAAGCGCGCAAATAACAATTGGTCGCTTCTGACGCAATTTGACCGGCGTACGAGCCAGCGCGCTACCGCGCAGAGAACCAATGCGCACCCGCGACGTTGGAAACCCCAATGGCGCTGGCCGGACGCGGCCCACATATCAAGCACCATAGGGAGGTTCGGCATGGCCCTCGGGGGCCCCGACACCATAGAGATCGCGGCGGAGCCCGGCTCGACCCTGGCGCTGCTCCGCAGCATCGAGGCTGACCCCAAGGCATCGGTCTCGCTTCGTCGTGTCGTCCGCCAGCGTCGCGCGATCGCCGAGTTGAGCGCGGTCGCGCTCGTTCAGCCGTCCCTCGATTCCGTCCTCGCCGAGGCGTGCCGCTACGCCGCCCAGGGATGTCACGCGCGGTTCGCGAAAGTCCTCGAGCACCGGGCCGAAGAGCACGTGTTCCTGGTGCGCGCGGGTTGGGGATGGGAGCCCGGGATCGTCGGACACTCACGGGCCAGCGACGACCCGAGCAATCCCGCCGGCGAATCGTTTCGCTCGCGCAAGCCCGTCACGGTCTTGGACGTCGGCGCGCGCAGCGACTATCACCTGCCGCCGATCTACCCGCGGCATCACATCGTCTCCACGGCCAATGTCCCGATCATCGGTAGCGCCGGGTTCTTCGGAGTTCTCGAGGTCGACCACCCGGCCAGGCACCGTTTCGACGTACTCGACACGACATTGCTCGTGTCCATCGCGGCGATCATCGCCGACAGCGTGCAACGCACGAAGCGCGAGAGCGCGCTGCGGGCCGCCTACAACGCGAGCGCGCTGCTGCTGCGCGAGCACTATCACCGCGTCCGCAACAATTTTCAGACGATCCTGGCGCTGGTGCAGCTTCACGCGCGCGAGGCCACCACCGACAACTCGCGCCGGCGCATCGAGGAAATCGGCCGGCGCATCTTCAGCCTCTCGTCCCTGTACGACCACCTCCTGGGATCGCATGCTGCCGACCGCATCGAGATCAACGGATATGTCGAGGCGCTGTGCGAACGGCTGCGCGAATTCTATCGGTTGGACGAGCGGCCGATCGGGCTCGTCTGCCACATCGCGGCGAACTCGCCGAGCGTGGACGTGGAGACGTGCACGACACTCGGGATCGTCATCAACGAGCTGATCGCCAACGCCCTGGAACATGCGTTCACCGAGCGTGGCGGGCGGATCGACGTCGTGGCAGAGCCGCCGAACGACAACGAGGTGACCATCCGGGTCGAAGACGATGGCCGCGGTTTCCAGGGCTCGTCCCCCGGCAGTATCGGACTTGCCGTGGCACGCCGCCTCATGTCCTGGATTGGCGGATCGTTGTCGCTCAAGCCGCGGCCCGCCGGAGGCACGAGCTGGACGCTCGTGGCGCCGAAGACGCGCGGCGCGTCCCCGCGCGAGCCGGAAACGCCTGCTGCCTGACCGGTCAGGACTTCGGCGACCCCGCAATCGGCCGGAACTGCTCGCCATCCAGCAGTCCCCAGATCGAGATCGTCTTCTTCCGGCTCGGATCGTCCTCGCAGACGATCACAACGTGGACGCCATCGGCGAGATGGCGTTCGACGCGCCACACGAGGCCGTGACCGTTTGCGGCGAACGATTGCCCGATGTCCACGCCGGAAGATCTCCGCATCGCATCCCTACCCCTGTCAGCACCCCGCCACATGCTAGCGCGGCCGCACCGACGGGCAGTGATGGGGATCACAATGCAAGCCGGCTTGGAAAGGCAGCCGAAACTTCCTACGATATCTGGCGGGGCAATAGACCGGACCAAAACCGGCCGACAACCGTTCTGGGTGGGCCTGGACCAAAGGCGTATGGCGGCGTCTCCACGCGCCCGCCGACAATGCAACGGGAGGACCCGACCATGAGAGCACCCAATGTCCGTTCGCGTACCCTGACCGCCAGCTTGGTGCTGGCGGCAGCCACGCTGCTGGCCGCACCCGCACCGGCACAGCAACTCAAGCACTACGAGTCCCAGAGCGAGCAGTTCTGGAAAAACCCGCCGCCGGACTGGTTTCTCGGCGATGAGACGCAGGCGCAGAAGGGCCTCGCGCCCGTGCAAGGGCCGGCCACTGGCCTGTCGGCCGACGAGATCACGGCGAATCTCAAGAAGATCAAGCTGCCGAAGGGCTTCCAGATCGCGCTTTATGCGGCCGGGGTGAACAGCGCGCGCCAGATGGCGTGGGGCGACAAGGGCACGCTGTTCGTCGGCGCGTTCGGCGTCGGCAACGTCTACGCGATCACCGGCCAGGGCGGCCAGAAGCAGGTCAAGGTGATCATCAAGGGACTCAAGATGCCGACCGGCCTCGCGTTCCGCGACGGCACGCTGTACGTGGCCGACATCGGCAAGGTCATGGCCTATGAGCATCCCGAGGATTCGCTCGACAAGATGCCCGAGCCGAAGGTCGTCTACGACGACATGCCGTCCTACCTTCCGCATGGCTGGAAATATCTGGCCTTCGACAAGCAGGGCTGGTTCTACATGGCGATCGGCGTGCCCTGTAACATCTGCATCCCGCCGACCAGCACCGGTCAGATCCGGCGCGTCGATCCCAAGACCGGGGCGGCCGAGATCGTGGCGCTCGGACAGCGCAACAGCGTCGGCGGCGACGTCGACCCGCGCACCGGGTATTACTGGTTCAGCGAGAACGCGCGCGACTGGCTCGGCGACAACTCGCCGAGCGACAAGCTGAACGTGATCACGCACCCGACGCCCAATTTCGGCTATCCGCACTGCCACCAGGGCGACACGCCGGACCCGAAGCTGGCAATGGGCCACAAATGCTCGGAGTACACCCCGCCGGTGCTGAAGCTCGGCGACCACGTGGCGCCGCTGGGCATGAAATTCTACACCGGCAGCCAGTTCCCCGAGGAATACAAGAACAACATCTTCCTGGCCGAGCACGGCTCGTGGAACCGCCATAAGTTCCAGGGCGCTCGCATCGTGCGCATCATCGCCGATCCGGCGGGCAAGAGCGCCAAGCAGGAGGTCTTCGCCTCGGGCTGGCTGCAGGGCGACCAGAGCTACACGGGACGCCCGGCCGACGTGCTGCTGGCGAAGGACGGATCGCTTCTCGTGGCCGATGACTGGGCAGGAGCGATCTATCAGATCAGCTATCACAAGTAGCAGCCTGCCGCTCGTTCTGGCGGCGGGTGCGGCGGCGTTGCTGACGTCGCCCGCACCGGCCGCGGACGGCACCGCGGCCGCCGCGAAAGCGGAGCCGTGCGTTGCGTGCCACGGAGAAGGCGGAGTGTCGCAGACGGAGGGCGTGCCCTCCCTCGCCGCACAGCCCGACCAGTACACGCAGTGGCAGCTCGTCTATTTCCGCAGCGGCACCCGCAAGAACGACGTCATGGAGCAGGTCGCAGCACCGCTGAGCGACGCGGATGTCCGCGAGCTCGGCGCCTATTTCGCAAAACTGCCCGCACCGCAGCCGGCCGCCGGCTCCGACGCGCAGCCGGAGCTCACCGCCAAGGGCGCGCAGTTGGCCCCGCAGCACCAGTGCAACTCGTGTCACGGCGGGACCTATGCCGGTCAGCAGGCGGTCGCGCGTCTCGCCGGCCAGCGCGAGGATTATCTCCTGAAGGCTCTGCGCGACTTCAAGTCAGGGGCACGCAGCGGCGGCGGCGTCGCGGCCATGCCGACCACCGTCTATGACCTGCAGGACTCCGACCTGGTGGCGCTCGCCCACTATCTCGCGCGCGCCCGCTGAGCGTGCCCCTTAGAGCGGCTCGAAGTCCGGCTGCTTCTCGGGCCGTGCCGCCTCGAAGGCCGGCACCTTCATGCACTCGCCGAACACGCGCATGATCGTCGGGTAGGCGGCGAGATCCGCATCGCTGCAGAACCGCTTGGCGTTGAACACCTGCGGCACGAGGCAGATATCGGCAAGGCCCGGCCGGTCGCCGTGGCTGAACCGGCCGGTGCCGGGGGTCTTCAACAGCCCTTCGAGCCCCTTGAAGCCCTCGTGGATCCAGTGCCGGTACCAGGCGTCGTGCTGCTGGTCCGAGACCTTCAGGTCCTTCTTCAGATAGACGAGGACGCGCAGATTGTTGAGCGGATGGATGTCGCAGGCGACGGCCAGGGCCAGGGCGCGCACCCGCGCCCGTTCGGCCGGAGACTTGGGCAGGAACGGCGGCTCGGGGTGGGTCTCGTCCAGATAATCGATGATCGCCAGCGACTGGGTCAGCAGGTGCGAACCGTCCTGCAGCGCTGGCACCAGCCCCTGCGGGTTCAGCTTCAGGAAGTCGGGGGCCGATTGCTGCGCCTTGCGCAGATGGATCGACGCCTGCTCGAAGGACAGGCCCTTGAGGTGGAGTGCGATGCGCGTGCGGAAGGCGGCGGACGAGCGGCAGAAATCGTAGAGCTTCATGGCGGATCGAAGTCCTCGGAGGAGCGGCACCCCAACCTAACAATCCGCTCCCCGTGAGACAACTCAGCCGTCGTTCCCGGCCCGCCGGATACGGTGCTCGATGGCACCGAAGATCGAGCGCCCCTCGCCGTCCACCATCTCGATGCGAACGTGATCGCCGAACTTCAGGAACGGCGTGGACGCGCGGCCCCCGAGGATCGTCTCGAGCGTGCGCAGCTCGGCGATGCAGGAGGAGCCGACCCGCGCATTCTTGTTCGAGACGGCACCGCTTGCGATGATCGTGCCGGCGACCAGCGGCCGCGTCCTGGCAGCATGCGCGATCAAGGCCGGAAAGTCGAAATCCATGTCGATGCCGGCATTCGGATTGCCGAACAGCCGCCCGTTCAGATAGGTGGCCAGCGGCAGGTTGATCTTGCCGCCGTCCCAATAGGGGCCGAGCTCGTCGGGTGTGACGGCCACGGGCGAGAAGCTGAGGCCCGGCTTGCCATGGAGATAACCGTACCCCTTGGCCAGCTCGTCCGGGATGAGGTTGCGCAGCGACAGGTCGTTGGCCAGCATGACGAGACGGATGTGCGCGGCCGCCGCCTCGCGGTCGACCCCGGCCGGCACGTCGTCCACGATCACGGCGATCTCGGCCTCGAAATCGATGCCGCCGGTCTCATTGGCAAAGACGAGGTCCTCCGTCGGCGCGTAAAAGCCGTCGGAGCGGCCCTGGTACATCAGCGGGGCCGCGTAATACTCCTGCGGCATGGCCGCCCCGCGCGCCTGACGGACGAGCTGCACGTGCCGCAAATAGGCGTTCCCGCCGAACAGCTGGAAGGCGCGCGGCAAGGGGCTCGCGAGGCGGTCCGGGCTGACATCGAGGGAGCGGCCGGCGCCGATCGGGTCGAACTGGATCTCGTGCTGGCGCTTGGCGGCGCGCCTGAGGTCGCCCTCCACCCGCGACCAGTTATCGAGCGCCTGCTGCAAGGTGCGCGCGATGTCGGGCACCTTGCTGGCCCGCTTGAGGTCGCGTGACACGATCACGAGTGTTCCGTCCCGGCCGCCCTCCTTGAGTGACGCGAGTTTCACTGACCGCTCCGTCGAATTCGGAGCCGTACGATAGCAATCCGCCTCGGTACGAAAAAGTGAGCTATCTCACGCTTTCAGGGTGCCGCGCCGGATCTGGTCCAGTTCCATCGACTCGAAGAGCGCGCGGAAATTCCCCTCCCCGAACCCTTCGTCGCCCTTGCGCTGGATGATCTCGAAGAAGATCGGGCCGATCAGGGTCTCGGTGAAGATCTGCAGGAGCAGCCGGCGAGAGTTTTTTCGCGTCTCCCCGTCGATGAGGATCTGCCCCTTGCGCAGCCGCCCCACGTCCTCGCCGTGGCCAGGCAACCGCCGCCCGATCAGCTCGTAATACGTATCGGGGGTGGACAGGAACTTGACGCCCGAGCCGCGCAGGCGCTCGACCGTGCGATAGATGTCGCTCGAGCCGAGGGCGATGTGCTGGATGCCCTCGCCGTGATAGGCGTGCAGGAATTCCTCGATCTGCGACTTGGCGTCCGCCGATTCGTTGATCGGGATGCGGATCTTGCCGCAGGGGCTGACCATCGCCTTCGACTTGAGCCCGGTCGCCTTGCCCTCGATGTCGAAATAGTGCTGTTCGTGGAAGTTGAACAGCTTTTCATAGAAGCGCGCCCAGTGGCGCATGCGGCCGCGGTGCACGTTGTGGGTCAGATGGTCGATGTAGACGAGACCGTCGCCGGCCGGCTTCGCGGCGGCACCCGGCAGCGGCCGGAAGTCGATGTCGTAGATGCTCCCGGCAGGGCCGTAGCGGTCGACCAGGTAGATGAGGCTGCCGCCGATCCCCTGGATCGCCGGGATGTTGAGCTCCATCGGGCCGACCTTGCCGTGGAACGGGCGGCCGCCCAGCTCGATCGCGCGCTCGTAGGCGGCGGCCGCGTCGCGCACGCGGAACGCCATGGCGCAGGCTGACGGGCCGTGCACGCGGGCAAAGGCCTGGGCGAAACTGTCGGGCTCGGCGTTGACGACGAAGTTGATCTCGCCCTGGCGATAGAGCGTCACGTTCTTCGAGCGGTGACGTGCCACGGCCGCGAAGCCGAGCATCTCGAACAGCCGGCCGAGCGCCCGCGGGTCCGGTGCGGTGTATTCGATGAACTCGAAGCCGTCCGTGCCCATCGGATTTTCGGCGGCGGCCGGACGCTTCGACGCGCGCGGCGGTTGCGTGGCAACGCGCCGGCGCGCGCTGGATCCCTTCGACCGCGATCGGGTGGCCGGTTTGCGCATGGTCCGAAGCTTAGCCGCTGGCGAGCCGCCGAAACAGCGGCAAATCGGTGGCGTGCAGCATATTGGCGCGCATCGACGTCTCGGCCCGGAACTGCTCGAGCGCCCTCTGCCCCCGTTCCACATAGTCGCCGGCCGCGATGATCTGGCGGCATGCGTCGGCGATGCCGTCGTAGGCTGCGGGCGTCGTGTAACGGTAGAGAGCGCCCATTTCGCTCCTGTCAAAATCCTCGGCCACGACCGTGCAACCGCCGTGCAGCGCCGCCGCGATACGGGTCACGGAGACATGCCGCACTTCGGGGCCGCGGCGCATATCGACCACGACCTTGGCGCGCGACAGCAGCTCGTCGGCCAGATAGCGCGGCCAGCCTTCGAGGAAGCCGACGCGCGCCGAGCTGATGGTGAAGTCGCAGGAGAGGCCTTGCGCCGCGAGTGCCTCCGCCACCGGCATCCGGTACTTGTACGGGCTGCCGTAGATGAGAACGTCGATGTCGCGCTCGCGCGGGTCGGCCACGTGGCACTGCGCGAGCAGCCTCTCGGCGAAGCCGTAGCGGACCCAGGCCACGCGGTCGCCCGGCACGTGCTTGATGTAGGAGCCGGCGGGCAGCAGCGTCCAGAGGAAATCCGCGTGCGGCAGCAGCCGCAGCAGGTTCGTCCGGCGCTCGGCCCCGCTGAGCTGCCAGATATGCGGGTCGTCGAGATCTTCCGTGCACACGACGCCGAACAGGAACCGATCCTTCATCTGCTGCTTGATGCCGATCAGCGCGTCGGCGAACTGCGCGTCGCGGAAAAATTCGACGAACACGTTGACCCACGGCGCCATCAGCATCTCGGTGCCGTAGGTGACGACATGGTGGCCCGCGTCCTGGAGGCCGACCACGATCGGGCGGACGAGATCCTCGAGCAGGACGAAGCTGCTCTGGGAGTGGTTGCCGAGGAAGAAATTGAACTGCATGCGGCTCACGCCCCTCCGGATGACACGGATGGGGCGGAAGAAACGGCCGCGACGCCGGCCGCCGCCTCGACCCCCGAGCGCATTCCGGGCATTTGACGAAGCCGCTCGAGCGCCTCGAGGCCCCGCTCGACGAAGCGTCCCTCGGCGGCGATGCGGCGGCAGGCCGCCGGGATTTCGTCATAGGGGCACGGTACGAGCAAACCTGCCAGGGCACCCGCGATGCTTCCCTCCTCGGCGACGGTCAAGGCGCCATTGCAGATCGATTTCAGCGCACGCGGGCCAAGCGCCGCATCCGCGCCCGGTACGCCGCCGACGACGGCCACGGTCTTGGCGCGGCTCAGGAGGTCGGAGACGATGTAGTCCGGAAAGGTGCCCGCCCGCACCGGAAAATGGCGCAGCTGCGCCGCCGCAAGCTTCCCGACAAGTGCGTCGAGACGAGGGCTGTTCGGTCCGTAGACCACGACGTCCAGGTCGCGGCCCGCGGGATCGCTGATCAGCCGCGGACCGAGCAGGCTGTCATGGAATCCGTATTGCACGATGGCGATGCGCTCGGGCGCGATGCGGTCCAGAGGGGCCAGGCTCCAGACGAAGTCAAACGCCGGCAGCGCCGCGCGCAGTCCGTCCGCGCGCGCCGGCGGCAAGCCGCCGATGTCGTGCGGACACAGCACGCCCAGACGAAACCCCGCCCCCCAGGCCGCACGCGCGGCACCGATCTCCCGCGCCGCGGCCGGATCACTGAAATCCTCGACCATGATGTTGACAACCGGCGGACCGCTGAGCTGACGGATACCGGCAACGACGCGATGGCCCGCAGCGCGCAGGCCGAAGAGCAGCGGCCGCAGGATGTCGTCCAGCGCCTGGAGCTCGGCCGCCCTATGGTTCGTGAGGACGAAGTTGAACTGCATCCGGCGGATCAGGCGAGGAGTTGCTGCAGAGGCGGCAGCCTCAGTGCGTCTTGAAGTCCCTGTCGCATCGACATCTCCCGCCGGAACTTTTCAAGCGCGGCCAGGCCGAGGTCAACGGTCTTCTTGGAGTCGATGGCGGCAACGCAGTCCTCGACCATCCTTTCGGGATCGCAGCCGACGGCGAAGCGGTCGAGGGGCCCCGGCGCGCCGCGGCCGCGCTCGGTCATCACCAGAACGCCGTTGTGCAGCCCCTTGCAGATGCGCGGGACGGACGAGAAACGGGACCGGGGCCCGCGCCGGACGTCCAGAACGAGCTTGGCGCGGCGCGCGAGATCGGCGGTCGCGAAGCTCGGGAGCGGAACAGGGCCGGCGAAGTAGCATTTGAGGCCGCGCGCCGTCAGACCGTTGAAGACCGCGCGGCAGCGGGGAGATTCCTCTCCCTCGATCAGGACGTCGAGATCGCGCAGTTCCGTCTGCCCGATGATCCGGCGATTCAGCAGCCGCTCGCTGAATCCGAACGCGACGGGCGCGGCGTTGCCGCGGCCGCAGATGGCTTCGAAGAACGGCAGCAGCGGCGGCAGCGTCCATGCGAACTCGATCTTGGCCAGCAGGCGCTCCAGGTTCGCGCGCCGGCGCGGATAACGCGACGTCTCGATCTCCGCGTCGTCCTCGACATCGTCGGCGCATATCAGCCCGAGCAGCAGCCCGGCGCCGGCATGGGCTTTCAGCCTGAGCAGCTCGTCGACGAACGAATCATCGGGAAAGAATTCGACGAGCAGATTGACCGCCGGGGGCGGCCGCAGCCCGAGACCGTAGCCGATCACGTGGTGGCCGTTCTCGACCAGGCCGTGTTCGATCGGCCGCACGAGGTCGTAGAGCCTCTTGAGGCGGTCGGTTGGATGATTGGCGAGGAACATGTTGAAGATCATGCGCCGCTCCGTCAGGCCCCGGCCCTGTCGGGATTCGCCAGGCGCTCGAACACGGGCAGCGCCAGAGCGGCAGTGACGTTGGCGGCCATCGACGTCTCGGCGCGGAATTTCGCCAGGGCGGCGTCCGCCATCCCGACATAGCTGCCACTCTTGATGATCTCGCGGCAGCGGTCGGGCAGCTCCTCGTAGCTCGCGGGCGAGACATAGTCGTAGAAATAGGCGAGCGGGCTCACGTCGTAGCGCTCGGAGACCACCGCCGTCCCGCTGTGCAGGCCGCGCATGATGCGGGTCGGCGACAGGAACCGGACCTCGGCGCTGCGGCGGACATCGAGCAGGATCTTGGCGCGCCGGATGAGGTCGGCCGCGACGAAATCGGGGTAGGCCTCGCGCTGCGTTCCGACGCATGTGAGCCCGCCGGCATTCAGCGCCTGGACGATGCGGTCGCGGTACGGATGCGGATTGCCGTACAACAGCACGTCGATGTCGCGCAGCCGGGGATCGGCGATCATGTCCGGCTCGACATAGCCCGCGGAGAAGCCGTACCGCAGCCACGCGACGCGTCCCGGCCCGCAAATCGCCTCGTAATAGGGTGCCACCGGAAGCAAGGTCCACACGAAGTCCGCCACGCCGGCGAGGCGCCGCAGGTTGGGCCTGCGCCTGGGATAATGCGCCATGACCAGGTCGTCTTCGGGATCCTCGGTCCCCAGCAGGCCGAACACGAAGCGGTCGCCAAGCTCGCGCTTGAACCGCAGCAGATCCTCGACGACGACGTCGTCCTTGAAGAATTCGACCATGACGTTGATCGCGGGCGCTTCGTGGAAATCGATGCCGAAGCGGATGACGTGGTGGCCATTCGCCTCGAGCCCCTGGTAGATCGGCTCGAGAAGGTCGCCCAGCGAGTTGAGGGACGTCTCGTGATGGTTGGCGAGGACGAAATTGAAGATCATCGGACGGCCGTGGCGGCGGCGAGCTCGGCGAAGACCGGCAGGTTCATGGCCCGCCCGAGATTGTCGGCCATCGATGTCTCGTGCCGGAACTGCTCGCGGGCGGCGAGGCCCCGCTCGAGGCAGTCCGGCGCCCGCACGAGCTCCCAGCAGCGCTCCACGACCTCCTCGAATGCGCAGGCCTCCGTGTAGCGGTAGAGCGAGCCAAGCCGGCTGGTGTCGAATCGCTCGGACACCAGTGTCGCCCCCATCTGGAGCGCGGTGCAGATGCGGGACGGCGAGGTGAACCTCACGGCGTCCGAGCGCTTCACGTCGAGCACCACCTTCGCCCGGCCGATCAGATTGTCGCGCATGTAGTCCGGCAACAATCCGCGGGTTGCCGCGACCTTGAGGCCTTTCTTCCTGAGCTCCTCCAGAATGCGGCTGCGCCGCTCGTTCACGGAGCCATACAGCAGCACATCGATGTCGCGCTCGGCGGCCGGCAGACCGTCGCGGCGCAAGGCGTCGAGATATCCGAAATCGAGGAACGCCAGCCGCTCGGGCGGGACATGCGCCGCGTAGTCGCTGGGCACGATCGGCCACACGAAATCGCAGTGCGGCAGGACGCGCAGCAGATTGCGCCGGCGGCCCGGATAGTCGGGATGATCCATCACCAGCGTGTCGCTGATGTCTTCCGTGCACAGGACCCCGACGCATTTCCGCTCGGCGGGATCGTTTCGCCACTGCAGGAAGCCGTCCGTGACGTGATCGAGCTCGAAATACTCCATCACCAGGACGACCGAAGGCCAGGGCGGCAATTCCGGCAGGAAGCCCATGGTCACGCGGTGTCCGCGCGCGCGCAGCCCCCACACCACGGGCATCACGATGTCCTCGATCAGGTACAGCCCGCCGAAATAGTGGTTCGCCAGCTGGAGGTGGAAATGCATCTCTCACCGATCCGCGACGGCAACAGCGAGTTCTTCGAACACCGGCAGATCCATGACGCGGCGCAGATTCTCCGCCATCGAGGTGTGGGCCGCAAACTCCTCGCGCGCGGCGGCACCCAGCGCCAGGCACTGATCCGCGCGGGCCACGCGCTCGCACAGATCTACGAACTCGGCCATCGGCGCGTTGGCGGTGTAGGGATAGAACGCGGACAAAGGTCCCGCATCGAAGCGTTCGACGACCAGCGCCACGCCGGCGTGAAGGACCGTGGCCAGGCGCGACGGCGCCAGGAAGCGAACGCCCTCCGAGCGCCGCACGTCGGCGACGACGCGCGCGCGGTCGAGCAGATCGTTCTTGAAGTAGCCGGGAAGAATGCCCGTCGTCATCGACACCCGCAGGCCCCGCTGCACGAGCGCGTTGAACACGGGCCCCCGCCGCGGCCCGACGAAGCCGTAGAAGAGCACGTCGATGTCGCGGGTCAGGACGTTCGGACGCCGCAGCGAGGGAACGTAGCCGTATTCGAGGGTGCGGACACGCTCCCCGCCGGCGAGGCCCGTGTAGTCGCTGGGGACTACCGTCCAGACGAAGTCCATGTGCGGCAGGATCCGCTCCAGGCCCCGCCGCCGGTCGGGGAAGTCGGGATCGTCCATGACGGCGTCCTGGAGATCCTCGTGGCAGATGAGGCCGAAGGCATAGCGCGTCCGCGCGGCCTTGAGCGCGATCACCTGGTCGACGACGGAGCTGCGGTTGAAGAACTCGACGAGCAGGTTGACGCCCGGCCACGGCGCCACGTCCTCATCGAAGCCGTAGGTCACCTTGTGCCCCAGGGCCGAAAGCCCGCCGCCGATCAGCTTCACATGATCTTCGATCTTGTAAACGCCGTACGGGTAGTGATTGGTCAGCAGAAAATGGAAGTGCATCGGCTCCTGTCGCCAGCCCTGCGATGCGGCACCCGGCCGAATCGCAATCCGGCTCCCCAGAGAATAAGGAACCTTTCAGCCCGCGAAAACATGGCTGCCGGCCGCGGCGGCCGCCCGCGGCGCCGGATTTGCCGAAATCGAAGCAAAAATCGTGGTTTGGGCCCAGTTTTTATGATGTATAACCGCGCCATGCCGAGCTCTCCCGTCATCCTCGTCCTCAACGGGCCGAACCTCAACATGCTGGGCGTGCGGCAGCCGGAGATCTACGGCCGGGCGACGCTCGGCGACATCGAGGCTGCGTGCCGCGAGCGCGCCGGGGCGCTGGGCCTCACCCTGGACTTCCGCCAGAGCAACATCGAGGGCGAGATGGTCGCCTGGCTGCACGAAGCGCGCGACGTGGCCGACGGGATCGTCATCAATGCCGGCGCCTACACGCACACCTCGGTGGCTCTTCTCGATGCGCTGATGATCTGCGAGTTGCCGGTGATCGAGGTGCACATCTCGAACATCTACCGGCGCGAGGAGTTCCGGCATCACTCTTATATCAGCCGCGCGGCGCACGGCGTGATCTGCGGGCTCGGTCCCGACGGCTATCTCTACGCGCTGGATGCTCTCGCGCGCATCATCGGGGACGAAGACTGATGGCGGACAAACTCACGATCGACCCGGACCTGATCCGCCGGCTGGCCGAGCTGCTCAAGGAGACCGGGCTGGGCGAGATCGAATACGCCGAAGGCGAGCGCCGCGTGCGCGTCGCCATGCCGGGCACGGCGCCAATGATCGCCGCCGCGGCGGCGCCGGCACCGGTCATCGCCGCTGCCGCAGCACCGGCGGCCGCGGCTTCGAACACGCCGGCTGGCGCGCTCACCTCGCCGATGGTGGGGACCGCCTATCTGGCGCCGGAGCCGAATGCACCGCACTTCGTCAAGCCGGGCGACAAAGTGCGCGAAGGCCAGACGGTCCTCATCATCGAGGCAATGAAGGTCATGAACGCGATCCGCGCACCCCGCGCCGGCACGGTGACGCGCATCCTGATCGCCAACGGCGCGCCGGTAGAATACGGCGAACCCCTGCTCGTCATCGAATAGCGGGCCATGTTCGAAAAGGTCCTGATCGCCAATCGCGGCGAAATCGCGCTCAGGATTCACCGCGCCTGCCAGGAGCTCGGCATCCAGACCGTCGCCGTGCACTCGACCGCCGACGCCGAGGCCATGCATGTCCGCCTCGCCGATGAGAGCGTGTGCATCGGTCCGCCGGCGGCGCGCGAGAGCTACCTCAACCCCGCGGCCATCCTGTCGGCGGCGACGATCACCGGGGCGGATGCGATCCATCCCGGCTACGGCTTCCTGTCGGAGAACGCGGATTTCGCGGCGATGGTCGAGGAGCACGGGTTCGTCTTCATCGGACCCTCGCCCGACCACATCCGCATGATGGGCGACAAGATCATCGCCAAGCAGACCGCGGCGAAATTCGGGATTCCCGTGGTACCGGGATCGGACGGGCCGGTCGGCGACCCGGCCTCAGCACTCGCGTTCGCGCGCAGCATCGGCTTTCCGGTGCTGATCAAGGCGACGGCCGGCGGCGGCGGCCGCGGCATGAAGGTCGCCAAGACCGAGGCCGAGCTTGCGAGCGCCGTGAGCATGGCCAAGAGCGAAGCCGCGGCCGCGTTCGGCAACGATCAGGTCTATCTCGAGAAGTATCTGGCGCACCCGCGCCATATCGAGATCCAGGTGTTTGCCGACGCCCACGGCAACGTCGTGCATCTCGGCGAGCGCGATTGTTCGCTGCAGCGCAAGCACCAGAAGGTACTCGAGGAAAGCCCCTCGCCCGCCCTCAACGCCGAACAGCGCACCGAGATCGGCAACACCGTCTGCCAGGCGATGCGCCAGCTCGGCTACCGCAACGCCGGCACGGTCGAGTTCCTGTACGAAGACGGAAAGTTCTACTTCATCGAAATGAACACGCGCCTTCAGGTCGAGCACCCGGTGACCGAGATGGTGACCGGGATCGATATCGTGCGCGAACAGATCAAGGTGGCGGCCGGAAACACCCTGCCGTTCCGCCAGGAGGATGTGCGCTTCCACGGCCACGCGATCGAGTGCCGCATCAACGCCGAGGATCCGGAGACATTCCGGCCGTCGCCGGGCCGTATCACGAGCTATCACGCGCCGGGCGGGCTCGGCGTGCGCGTGGATTCAGCACTCTATTCCGGCTACGCCGTGCCGCCGCACTACGACAGCATGGTGGCGAAGCTGGTGGTCCACGGCACGTCGCGCAATGAGTGCCTGATGCGCCTGCGCCGGGCGCTCGACGAGTACGTGATCGGCGGCATCGAGACCACCCTGCCGCTCCACCGGCGCCTGATCCGCGAGCCGGCGTTCATCGACGGCGCCTACGACATCCACTGGCTCGAGAAGTTCGTGGGCCTGGATCGTTAATGTTTGCCACGACTCGGCCAAGTCCGGCGTCCGCCTTCTGCCTTTGATCGCCCGAACAGGCGCGCTGTGCGGAGGCCAATAGCCGATGGCCGCGCCCGAATACTTACACTGAGGCCCGGCCGCGGAACCACACCCCGGCGAGCACGGCTGCGGCGTTGATGGCGCCGAAGACGACCAGGGCAGCTGCGAGGGAGTAGAACACGTGGTCGAGCTGCCCGGTCCAACGCAGCAGGGCATAGCCGCCGGCGGTGGCGATGACCAGGCGTACGGTGCCGGCGAGCACCGGCCATAGCAGACGCCCTGCACCCTGCGAGGCGAAATAGAGCGCCATGCCGAGGCCGAACAGGCCGTAGGCCGGGCCGACCTCGCGCAGATAGGCCGCACCGGCCGCCAGCATGGCGGGATCCGTCCCGAACAGCGACAGCCAGGCCGCGGGCCAGATCGCCGCGGCGACACCGATCGTCTCGGTCAGGACGAAGGCGACGGCGGCACCGGCCCAGGCCGCCTGCAGGGCGCGGCCGTGCTGCCCCGCCCCGATCGCCGTGCCGACCAGCGCCACCAGGGGCGCGCCGAGACCGAAGACCAGCGGCACGAGGAGATATTCAAGCCGCGAGCCGACGCCATAGCCCGCGATCGCCGCGGTGCCGAAGCTGCCGATCAACCCGGTCGTGATCGCGACCGTCAGGTTGGTCTGGATCGTGCTGAACGCCGCCACGATGCCGACCCGCAGGATCTCGCGGAAGAGGCTCCAGCGCAGCACCACGCCGAAGAGCCGCGGCCGCAACACGCCGCGGCCGGACCACAGATAGGCTGCGAGTGCTGCCGAGCCCGCGACATAATAGGCAAGGAGCGCGTACGCGCCGCCGGCCACGCCGAGACGCGGGAACGGTCCCCAGCCGAAGATCAGGCACGGCGACAATGGCACCAGCACGACCACGCCGACGCAGGTGACGGTCGCCGGCACGATCATGTTGCCGGTCCCGCGCAGCACGTTGCCCAGGCTGTTGAACACCCAGATCAGGACGGCCCCCGCGAACACGACGTTGGAGTAGGTCAGCGCCGCGGCGAGCGATGCGCCCTCGCCGCCCATCGCGCGATAGAGCCACGGCCCGCCCGGCAGCAGTGCCGCCATGAACGCGATGCCGAAGACGACGCTGATGATCAGCGCATGCAGCGCGAGGTCGTCGGCGTCCGCTCGCCGGTTGGCTCCGAGTGCCCGCGCCACGGCCGAAGAGATGCCGCCGCCCATCGCACCCGCCGACATCATCTGCATCAGCATGACGGCAGGAAACACCATCGACACGCCGGCGAGCGCGTCGGTGCCGAGGCGGCCGATGAAATAGGTCTCGATGAGTCCGGTCGCCGCCTGGGCCACCATCACGGCCACGTTCGGCAGCGCGAGCCGGATGAGAATTCCGAAGATCGGGCTTTCGAGCAGCCGCCGCGTACGCCCGTCCATGGTGCGCGGCGGTGACGGGATCGATGCCGGTGCGAGGCTTTCGACCGCCTGCGCCGGGACCGCGCTATAGGGGCTCATCGCGCCCGCCGCCGCGCCTTGGTTTCCTGCAACGCGCGCGGGTCGTCCGGATACGTCACCCTGACCTCGTCCGCGGGCACCTCGATGTCGCAATGCGGACAATAGGGCCGCATCTCGATCCGGTGGTCGCACGCCGCGTGCAGGACGTCGACCGAGCCGCCGAGATGCTTGGCCCCATACACGGCCAACGCGCGCAGCGCCGGCTGCAACTCGCGGCCGAGCGGGGTCAACGCGTAGGCGGCCCGCGGCGGATGCTCGGAATAGAACTCGCGCCGGATGAGGCCATGCTCCTCGAGCGTCTTGAGGCGCTCCGACAACACGTTCGGCGCTACCCCGACCAGCGAGTCCTGCAGGTCCTGGAAACGCCGGGACCCACGGAAGAGGTCGCGCACGATGAGCAGGGTCCAGCGCTCGCCGATGATCTCGAGCGTGCGCGCCACCGGGCAGGTCTGGCCGTAAGTCTTTGCCATCGAGGGATCTCTTATAACCGAATGAGTTCTTAAAAGCTAGTGATTGACATTTAATCTAGTTACTATCATTTTACAAGTTACATCGTCCAGGAGAACCCGCATGGCCTCCGCCCGTTCCGTCATTCTCGTAGCCCCAGTCCGCACCGCCATCGGCACCTTCGGCGGCAGCCTCAAGGACGTCGCCGCCACCGATCTCGGCGCCGCCGCCATTGCCGCCGCGATCGGGCACGCGCGCCTCGAGCCCGACGAGATCGGCACCGTGGTCATGGGCAACGTGGTCCAGGCCGGCAACAAGATGAACCCGGCGCGCCAAGCCGCCATCCGCGCGGGCCTGCCGGTCACGGTGCCCGCGCTGAGCGTCAACCGCGTGTGCGGCTCGGGCGCGCAGGCGATCGTCTCGGCGGCCCAGGAGATTCTGCTCGGCTCGATCGACGTCGCGGTCGCCGGCGGCATGGAGAACATGGACCAGGCGCCGTACCTCCTCGCGCGCGGCCGCTGGGGCTACCGGCTCGGCGACGGACAGCTTTACGACAGCGTGCTGCGCGACGGCCTCAACGATGCGTTCTCGGATCAGCCGTCCGGCTGGCACACCGAGGATCTCGCGCGCGAATTCCAGGTCGGACGCGAGGCGCAGGACCGCTGGGCGCTGCGCTCGCAGCAACGCTTCAGCCAGGCCCAGGCGGCCGGCAAGTTCAAGGACGAGATCATCCCGGTCCAGGTGCCGGGTCGCAAAGGACCGACCGTGTTCGACGCGGATGAGCACAACCGTCCGGATACGACGCTCGAGGCGCTGGCGAAGCTCAAGCCGGCGTTTCGTCCTGAGGGAACCATTACCGCCGGCAACGCGCCGGGGCTGAACACGGGTGCGGCCGCCATGGTGGTGGCCGACGAAGCCTGGGCGACGCAGCGCGGCCTGGAGCCGGTCGCCCGGCTCGTCTCCCATGGCATCGCTGCCGTCGATCCGAAGATGTTCGGCCTCGGGCCGATCCCCGCCGTGCAGCAGGCGCTGGGCCGCGCCGGCTGGACGACCAAGCAGATCGAGCGCGCCGAGATCAACGAGGCATTCGCGGCGATCGCCCTCGTGGTGGCGCGCGAGCTCGGCCTGCCCGAGGACATCGTCAACGTCGAGGGCGGTGCCGTCGCTCACGGCCATCCGATCGGCGCCACGGGGGCCGTGCTCACGACGCGGCTCGTCCACTCGATGCGGCGCGACGGCCTCAAGCGCGGCCTCGTCACCTTGTGCATCGGCGGCGGCCAAGGCATCGCGCTGGCGCTCGAGACCATCCACTAACGCTCTTCTCTCGCAATCGCCGTATGCTTCGTGATCGCCGCGGCGATGGTGCCGCTGATGCGCAAGGTGGCGCTGCCTTCGCAGGACCTACTGGCTTTCGCGCCGCGCCGATCGTGTTGCGCGCCCGGGTTTGGGGGCCGGTGCGGGGCGCCGGCGCTCCATCTCGTGCGCGAGATCGCGGGCAAGGGTGACGCGCGTACGGATGTATTGCAGGATCGAGCCGAGGAGCGCCCGTTCTTCGAGCTCGCTCTCCGCGGTCTCGGATGCGACCCAAAGGCGGCGATCGGTGGTGCGTTCGGTCACGGGCGTTGCCTCGCAATGTGCGGCGGCAACTTTACGGGCGCTGCGCAAGCGGCGGCAAGGCGGAAAAAGAACGAAGGCCGCATTCCGCCCATAGAGTTCTCTCACGCGGGGGAAAAATAGCGCGCGTGTGTTGCGCGGGTGCGCGGCCGATCCCGGCCCGACCCCGGCCAGCGCCGCTCCGCGCAGCCCTGCCGGCGGCTTCGGGCTCCCGAGTCCCCCGGACTGCCGGCGCGCCTTCGGGCACTGGCATGCGGCCGTCCCGATCCTACATAATCGGGGCGATGAGCGAGCTCACGCCAGATCTCCTGCTGCGCGCATACGCGACCGGCCTGTTCCCGATGGCCGAGAGTGCGGAGGATCCGGAGCTGTTCTGGGTCGATCCCGAGCGCCGCGGCGTGCTGCCGCTGGATGGATTCCACATCCCGCGCCGGCTGAAGAAGACGGTACGCCAGGGCCGGTTCCAGGTGACCGCCGACCGCGACTTCCTGGGCGTCCTGCAGGGCTGCGCCGAGCGCACGCCCAGCCGCAAATCGACCTGGATCAACACCGAGATCATCCGGCTCTACACCGCCCTGCACGCCATGGGGGCAGCGCACAGCCTCGAATGCTGGCTGGACGAGGGCGGCTCGCCGACGCTCGCCGGCGGCCTCTATGGCGTGGCGCTCGGCGGCGCGTTTTTCGGCGAAAGCATGTTCAGCCGCGTCACCGATGCGAGCAAAGTGGCCCTCGTGCATCTGGTCGCACGGCTCAGGCGCGGCGGCTTCACGCTCCTCGACACCCAGTTCGTCACCGCACATCTCGCGCGCTTCGGGGCGCTCGAGATCAGCCGGCGAATCTATCGCAAGCGCCTCGACACAGCGCTCGAAAGCGACGCACGGTTTCCGCGCGAGCTCGACGCGGACGGCCAGGCCATCCTCGACGCGATGGTCGAGGGTTAGAGCCTAAACGCCCTTACAGTCGATGACCCACACGTCGTAGACGGGGTCTTCGAGGGCGGAGACGGCCGGCGAGGAGGCGAACATCCAGCCGCTGAACAGCGATTTCGACGGCTCGCCGGGCTTGGTCTCGGTGATCTGCAGATAGGCCGCACTCTCGGGCGGCTCCTCGGGCGGCCGCTTGCGGCAGGTGCGGACCAGGATATCGAGCGTGCCGAAGCGGACCGACTGGTCGATCTTCGCCTCGATCGTGCGCACGTGGCCGGTGATCTTGTCGAGCCCCTGAAGGACCGCCATGGTCGACGGCGCCAGCCAGTGTGGCTCGTCGCTTGCGGATCCGGGTGCCGGCTGGGCGGGTGCCGTTTCAGGTGCCGGCGCCGGTATCGTTCCCGGGGCGGGCACGTCTTCAGATGTTTGCGCCCCGGCAACGCCACCGGTCAGGAGCGCGATCAGGCAGCCGCAGGCGAGGGCGTACTTCATGATGCGTGAATAGCCATCGAATATGGCGCCGCCATGACCGCCCTGCCCGTGATCATGCTGTTGCGGCCGCCGGGCGAGGTCGTGCCGGCGGAGCTACTTCGCGCCGCCGGGTGCCGGCGCAGGCGCGCTGCCCTGCCCTTGCGCGCCTTGGCCTTGCGAGCCTTGGCCTTGCGCACCCTGGGCCGCCGCCTGCCCGGTGTTGAAGATGAACTTGCCGAGCAACTGCATCAGATTGACCGGCGCCTGCGTGTACTTGATCTCGCCGCCCGGGGCGATGTTCTTGTCGTCGCTGCCCGGAACCAGCGCCAGGAAGTTGCCGCCCAGCAGTCCCTCGCTCGATACCTGCGCCACCGTGTCGGTCGGCAGCTTGATGCCGTTCTGCAGGCTGAGGGTCACGATGGCGAGGAACGTGTCGGGGTCGAGCCGCTCGTTGATGACCGTGCCGACCTTGATGCCCGAGATCTTCACGTCGCTGCCCGGGTTGAGCCCGTCGACGCGGTCGAACTTGGCCGTGATCTCGTAGCCGTTCAGCGGGCGCACGTTGGTCGAGGAATAGGCGAAGGCGAGAAACAGGGCGGCGACCACCAACACCACCGCCCCCATCAGGGTCTCGACGAGCTGATTGCTCATGAGGGCAGGCTCATGACGGAACCCAGGGTTCGTAGTCACCCGTGGCATGCGCGCGCTTGCCGCCCTGATAGTCGTGGCCGGGCGGGCGGTACGCTTCCACGGTCCCCGTGAGATTGGGCACGTACTCCTTCTGCCATGGACGCGGCGGTGTGCCGCCCGGCGGCGGCGCGTCCTTGGTCACGTGGTGCAGCCAGGCGTGCCACTCCGGCGGCACCTTCGAGGCCTCGGGCGAGCCGTTGTAGAGGACCCAGCGTTTCTCGCGTCCGCCGTAGCGCACGGCGCCCGTCTTGTCCCGGTAGTAGCGGTTTGCGAACGCGTCGGTGCCGACCAGCTCGCCGCGCAGCCACGTATAGAGTCGCGTTCCCAACGTCATGTCAGCTCGACATTTATCGCGAAGCTGCCCCGAGGACTCGGAGCGGCCGGACTATCGCATGGGCCCCGGGTTTGCGTCCAGTTCGCGCGGCCGCCGAAAACCCCAGACGATTCAAACCGCAACCGATCTGCGGCGGTTGGGTCAAGTTTACCGGAGATTTGTCGCGTAAACCTTATAAGTCGCTGATTTTAAAATACAATTTATTGACCAAGCGCGTTTTCTGCGTTACCGATCGCACATAAGAAGAAGACTCGCGGGGGCGAGAGGACACGGGGCAGCCCAACAGTAAGGAAGGGCAGAAGGCCCATGATGGACACCCTGCGCACGCCACCCGAGACCCCACAGCATCTCCACGAGATCTGCCAGCTCGTTCTGCAGCAGATCGGCGACACGGCGATCGTCTACGCCGATCGCGACGGTGCGGTCCGCGGCTGGAACGCCGGGGCGACCGCCCTCCTCGGCTATGAAGCGGCCGAGATCGTTGGCCTGCATGTCTCCCAGCTCTACACCAAGGCGGACCGGCTGGCAGGCCGGCCGCTCGAGGCGCTGCAGGTCGCAGGTTCGCGCGGCCAGTTCGACGACGAAGGCCCGCGGCTGCGTAAGGACGGCCACCCGCTCGCCATGCACACGACCACGTATGGCGTGCGCAACGCCGCGGGCGATCTGATCGGCTATGCGCTGGTCATGCGGGACGTCACGACGCAGCGCGAGACCGAGCAGAAGCTGCACGACAGCGAACGGCGCTTCCAGCTCCTGGTGGGTGGCCTCACCGAGTACGCGATCTTCATGCTGGACCGGAACGGCATCGTCACCAGCTGGAACCCCGGCGCCGAGCGCATCCAGGGCCACAAGGCCGAGGACGTGGTCGGCCAGCACTTCTCCCTCTTCTACGGCGATGAGGACCGGCGCGGCGGCAAGCCGTTCCGCGCCCTCAAGACCGCGGCCGAGATCGGACGCTACGAAGAAGAGGGCTGGCGGCAGCGCAAAGACGGCTCGCAGTTCGCGGCGCACGTGCTGATCGATGCGATCCACGACGAGAGCGGCGAGGTCGTCGCCTTTGCCACGATCACGCGCGACATCACCTCGCGGCACCGGGCCGCGCGGGCGCTACGCGAAAGCGAAAGCCGCTTCCAGCTCCTGCTCGAAAGCATCACCGACCACGCGATCTGCACCCTCGACCCGAGCGGCATCGTCACCAGCTGGAACGCGAGCGCCGAGCGCATCATGGGCTATACGGCGACCGAGGTGCTGGGCGAGCATTTCTCGATCTTCTACGGCGAGGCGGAGCGCAAGGAGGGCCGGCCCTTCCGCGCCCTCGAAGCGGCGCGCCGCGACGGGCGCTGTGCCGAAGAGGGCGTGCGCCTGCGCAAGGACGGGACCGCGTTCGCGGCCGAGGTCGTCATCTCGCCCATCCGCGGCGAAGCCGGGCAGTTCACCGGCTATGCCAAGGTCACCCGCGACATCAGCGAGCGCAAGCACCGCGAGTTCGCCGAGGCGGCCAACGAGGCCAAGACGCGCTTCCTCGCCCATCTCAGCCACGAGCTGCGCACGCCGTTGAACGCGATCATCGGCTTCTCGGAGGTCATCAAGAGCGAGATCTTCGGGGAGATCGCCAACAAGCGCTACGTCTCCTACGGCGGTGACATCCACTACAGCGGCATCCACCTGTTGAACCTCGTCAACGACATCCTCGACCTGAGCCGTATCGAGGCGGGCAAGCTCGAGCCGATGCCCGAGCGCGTCGACGTCAACGCGCTGGCCGAGAAGGCGATGCGGCTGTTCGACGGCAAGGCCGCCGCCAAGCAGGTGCGCCTCGAGCTCGCACCCGGCGAGGAGGTTCACGAGTTCGTCGCCGACGAGCGCATGGTCTACCAGTGCTGCGTCAACCTGCTCGACAATGCGATCAAGTTCTCGAAGCCGAACACGTGCGTCGCCTTGCGCGTCACGCGCGATGCGGGCTGGCTCAGAATCATCGTCGCCGACCAGGGCTACGGCATGGCGGAAAGCGAAGTGCCGATCGCACTCCTGCCCTTCCGCCAGCTCGACAGCCTGATGACCCGCAGCACCGAAGGCGCGGGCCTGGGGTTGTCGCTGGTCAAGTCGTACTGCGAGATCCATGGGGGCGGCATCGCCATCCGCAGTGCCGTGGATGCCGGCACCGAGGTGACCCTCCGGTTCCCCTACCCCGGCGGCAAGAAGCACACGCTCTCCGTCGCCTGACCCGGCGCCGCCGCAAGCTCAGTAGTTTCCGCCCGCCGAATCGGGCTTTTACCTCATTACCGCGGCCCCCGGTCACGCGCATATCACGGCTGTCCAAGTTGGATCCGTTGTGGCACGGGCGAAGCCCGTGTCTGGGGCGCCGCGAGACGAGGACCGTGTCACGGACGCGGTCCTCTTCTTTATGCCCGCCATTTTATCCCAGGCGCGGCCGGGCGCGGCGCCGCGTCGGCGTTTTTTCGCAGAAATCCGCCAGCCGCCGCTGTCTTGCTTCGTTCTAAGTATCTGAAATTAAAATCGAAAGTCTGCATTGTTGGTCTGGCCAACGGCGCGATTGCTGCGCTGCACAGTCCACGACTCGGCCTCGACCAACATATTGATAATCCAGATAAAAACTTTTTTCTTGCCAACAAAATCAATATCTTGTGTGCCCCCATGGCGGAGCAAGCTATAAGTGGCTGATTAATCTATATATTGTGGTATGCTACAGAAATGCCACAAACTCCTTGCGGCGCGGACTCACCTGGTATCAACCTATGGTAACGAGCCGGGCCGAACCCACAGGATGTAGTGGGGGCATTATCTCCTCGGGAGCCCGGACGGGGGATGACTCTTCCGATTCAGAAGAAGAGGCGTCTTGGGTGTCAACGACAGCATCCGTGACGGGAGTTTCGCGATATGCGTATCGAGCGGCGTTTCACGCGGGCGGGCGAAGATGCGTTTGCCGGCATCAAGTTCACGACGACCAACAGCGAGATCCGTAATCCCGACGGGTCCGTCGTTTTTCAAGCCAAAGACATCGAGGTCCCCGAGCCGTGGTCGCAGGTTGCGTGCGACGTTCTGGCGCAGAAGTATTTCCGCAAGCGCGGCATCCCCAGCCGCCTGAAGCCGGTCGAGGAGAACTCGGTCCCCTCCTGGCTGTGGCGCATGACCGCCGATGACGAGGCGCTCAACGAGCTTCCCGAAAACCAGCGCTGGCGCGGCGAGCGCTCGGCGAAAGAGGTGTTCCATCGCCTCGCCGGCACGTGGACGTACTGGGGCTGGAAGGGCGGATATTTCGACAGCGAGGAGGATGCGCGCGCCTATTACGACGAGATGCGCGTGATCCTGGCGACGCAGCGCGCCGCCCCGAACTCTCCGCAATGGTTCAACACCGGCCTGCACTGGGCCTACGGCATCGACGGGCCGGCGCAGGGCCATCACTATGTCGACTTCGCGACCGGCGAGCTCGTGGCCTCCGCCTCTGCCTACGAGCATCCGCAGCCCCACGCCTGCTTCATCCAGTCGGTGGCCGACGACCTCGTGAACGAGGGCGGCATCATGGATTTGTGGGTGCGCGAGGCGCGCCTGTTCAAATACGGCTCGGGCTCCGGCTCCAACTTCTCGAAGCTGCGCGGCGAGAACGAGAAGCTGTCGGGCGGCGGCAAGTCGTCAGGCCTGATGAGCTTCCTCAAGATCGGCGACCGCGCGGCGGGCGCCATCAAGTCGGGCGGCACGACCCGGCGTGCGGCCAAGATGGTGACGGTCGACATCGACCATCCGGACATCGAGCAGTACATCAACTGGAAGGTGGCCGAGGAGCAGAAGGTGGCGGCTCTCGTGGCCGGCTCCAAGCTGTGCAACAAGCACCTGAACGGCGTGATGGCCGCCTGCGACCGCCAGGCGGGTGCGGCCGGCTTCGACCCCAAGGTCAACAAGGCGCTGCGCGCCGCGATCTCGACCGCGCGCCGGGCGATGATCCCTGAGAACTACATCCAGCGGGTCATCGAGTTCGCGCGCCAGGGCTATCAGTCGATCCAGTTCCCCGAATACAACACCGACTGGGATTCGGAAGCCTATCTGACCGTCTCCGGCCAGAACTCCAACAATTCCGTGCGCGTCACGAACGAGTTCCTGCACGCGGTCGAAACCGACGGCGACTGGAACCTCATCCGCCGCATCGACGGCAAGGTCCACAAGGCCACCAAGGCCCGCAAACTGTGGGACCTGATCGGCGAGGCGGCTTGGCAGTCCGCCGATCCCGGCCTGCAATACGACACCACGATCAACGAGTGGCATACCTGCCCCGAGAGCGGGCGCATCAACGCGTCCAACCCGTGCTCGGAGTACATGTTCCTCGACGACACGGCGTGCAACCTCGCCTCGATCAACCTGCTCGCCTTCCGCGATGCGGCGACCGGCGCCTTCGAGATCGCGGCCTACGAGCATGCCTGCCGGCTGTGGACCATCACGCTCGAGATTTCGGTCCTGATGGCGCAGTTTCCGTCGCGGCGGATCGCCGAGCTGTCCTACGAGTTCCGCACCTTGGGCCTGGGCTACGCCAATATCGGCGGCCTGCTCATGGCGATGGGCCTCTCCTACGACAGCAAGGAAGGCCGCGCGATTTGTGCCGCACTCACCGCCATCATGACCGGCATCTGCTACGAGACCTCGGCCGAGATGGCAGAAGAGCTCGGGCCGTTCCCGGGCTATGCCAAAAGCCGCGAGTCGATGCTGCGCGTCATCCGCAATCATCGCCGCGCCGCCTATGGCGAGGCGCAAGGCTATGACGGCCTGTCGGTTCTGCCGGTGCCGCTCCAGGGCGGCGACTGCCCGGACGCCAGCATGGTCGCGGCAGCCCGGCGCGCCTGGGATGCCGCCCTCGAGAAGGGCGAGAAGCACGGCTATCGCAACGCCCAGACGACGGTGATCGCGCCCACCGGCACGATCGCGTTGGTCATGGATTGCGACACGACCGGCATCGAGCCCGACTTCGCCCTGGTCAAGTTCAAGAAGCTGGCCGGCGGCGGCTACTTCAAGATCATCAACCGCGTGGTGCCGGAAGCGCTGCGCACACTGGGCTACACCCAGAAGCAGATCAACGACATCGTCGCCTACGCGGTCGGCCACGGCACGCTCGCGGGCTCGCCCGCGATCGACCACGCGGCGCTGAAGGCCAAGGGCTTCCTCGACATGCACATCGATGCGGTCGAGGCGGGCCTCAGGAGCGCCTTCGACATCAAGTTCGCGTTCAACAAGTGGACCCTGGGCGAGGAGTTCTGCACCAAGGGCCTTGGCATCGCCAAGGAGAAGCTCGACGATCCGGGCTTCGACCTCCTGGCCGCGATCGGCTTCTCGAAGGCCGAGATCGAGGCCGCCAACACGTGGTGCTGCGGCTCGATGACCCTCGAGGGTGCGCCGCACCTCAAGGCCGAGCACCTGCCGGTGTTCGACTGCGCCAATCCCTGCGGGCGCAACGGCAAGCGCTGCCTCTCGGTCGAAAGCCACATCCGCATGGTCGCGGCGGCCCAGCCGTTCATCACCGGCTCGATCTCCAAGACCATGAACATGCCGAACTCGGCCACCGTCGAGGACTGCAAGGACGCCTACATGCTGTCCTGGCGGCTGGGGCTGAAGGCCAACGCGCTCTACCGCGACGGCTCGAAACTGTCGCAGCCGCTGGCCTCGATGCTCGACGACGCGGACGAGGCCGCACAGGCGGCCGAGGAGATCGCGGCAGCGCCCAGTGCTGCCAAGGTCGAGAAGATCGTCGAGCGCATCGTCGAACGGGTGACGCAGGTGGCACGCCAGCGCCTGCCCAATCGCCGCAAGGGCTACACCCAGAAGGCGATCGTCGGCGGCCACAAGGTCTACCTGCGCACCGGCGAGTACGAGGACGGCAAGATCGGCGAGATCTTCATCGACATGCATCGCGAGGGAGCGGCCTTCCGGTCGCTGATGAACAACTTCGCGATCGCGGTGTCGATCGGCCTGCAATACGGCGTGCCGCTCGACGAGTATGTCGAGGCGTTCACCTTCACCCGCTTCGAGCCCAACGGCATCGTGCAGGGCAACGAGACCATCAAGAACGCAACCTCCATCCTCGACTACATCTTCCGCGAGCTGGCCATCTCGTATCTCGGCCGCGACGACCTCGCCCATGTCCATGCCGAGGACCTCGAGCCGGACAGCGTCGGCAAGGGCGACGAGGAAAGCACCCTGCCGGCCGCTGGCACCGGTGCGGCCGTGAACGCGATGGACGTGGTCAAGAAGGTCGTGCAGCAGACCAGCAGCGGCTTCACGCGCGGCACTCACCAGCGCGTGCTGAAGGTGCTGGAAGGCGGCGGCCCCAAGGAGGCCCGCAACACCGCTCTGCACGTGCACGCGCCCGGAGACGAGCACGCGCACGACCATGCGGCGGGCGACGTGGCCCTCGCGCCGCCGCCGGCCGACGCGGACAACGGTCAGCCGATCGGGTTTGCGATCGTGACCGCGGAAGCCACCACCACCACGGTCGCGGTCGCGACCCGCACCAGCACGCGGACGGACGAGATCCGCAAAGCCAAGATCATGGGGTTCACCGGCGATGCGTGCTCCGAATGCGGGAGCATGAAGATGGTGCGTAACGGAACATGCACGAAGTGCAACGATTGCGGCGCCACAAGCGGGTGCTCGTGACACCCGCACTCTCCTCCCCTGTGGCGTCAAACTAGGGCGGGTCGCCTCGCACAATTCGAATTGGGCGACCCGCCCCTTCTTCGGAGAAGCCGAAGAAGCATCCGAGCAAGGAGAACCGGTATGCAGCCGAGCGACATGACTGGCGTCCGACTTCTCTTCCGCGCCGAGATGGACCGGCTGAACGAGCGCCTGCGCGAGTTCGGCGCCGAGGTGCAGCGCCAGGAAGACAGCCTGCGCGCCCTGTATCCGTGGCTCGGAAAGGCATTCCGCACCGGCGGCAGGCCGTCGTCGGGGGCCAACGACAACACCGGAATTTAGCAGCCTACGCCGTCACGCCAAGTTGGACCGGAAGGCGGGCGCGATCAGCGCCCGCCTTTTTCGTTGTCCGCGAAAAGATCGGCGAGCGAGCGCGCCGGATCCGCCCTGAAGCTCCGCATCACCTTGAAGTGGGCGGTGTCCTCGTAACCGATCTCGCGGATCGATCCACCCTCGAAATACAGCAGCTGCGCGTCCGGATAGGCCATCAGGATCGGCGAGTGCGTGGCCATGATGATCTGCGCGCGTCCGGCCCGGTCGAGGGCACGCAGGACACGCAGAAACGCGAACTGCCGGCTGGGCGACAGAGCCGCCTCGGGCTCATCGAGCAGATAAAGCCCAACCGACCCGAACCGACCCTCGAACAACGCGAGAAAGGATTCGCCGTGAGAGCGGTGATGCAGCGATTTGCCGCCATAAACCGCATACGCCCGGACGGGATCGACCTCGGCCACCTCGTCGATATGGCTCGAAAAATTGAAGAAGCTCTCGGCGCGCAGAAAATACCCGGTGCCGATGCGTGGCCGCCAGCCCAGGCGCAAGACCCTGGCAAACGTCCTCTGCCCCTCCTCCACCTCCCGGCCGTAGAAATTGTCGCGGCTGCCGCCGGAGAGATTGAAGCCGGCCTGTGCCGCGATCGCTTCCAGCAGCGACGATTTGCCGCTGCCGTTCTCACCGACAAGGATCGTGATTCGCTTCGTGAAGCGCAGGTGAAGTCTGCCCTTCTGCAAGATGGGCAGGTTGAACGGAAATTCGTCCGGCAGCGACGCCCCCGGGGCAATGGCGAGATCGCGTAGATAGGGAGCCGCGGATTTCAGCTGATATCTGGGCACGTCGCCAAGGATAAACCGCCGCCGAGCGGCGGTAGCAGCCCTGCGTCAGGGTTATCCACAGTTAACCGAGTCTTTTCATCAAACCCTAAGGAGTCACTGCCACCTTGGCAGGTGCCGGACAACCGGCAATCGCCCAAGTTGGGCCCGGGGGCGGACTCGCAAGAGTCCGCCTTTCCTTTGGCCCGATCCCCAGAACGCTCACAAACGGGTGTGTCGTCGCCACCACAGCGCGCCAGATTCAGCACGGCGCGTACGCGGGTACATTGGTCGGATGGGCGACTCAGGTGAGTATGAGCCGTGCCGTCGAGTCACGCCCTAGGTGATCCGACAGCAACCGAATGCGACGCTGAGACGACCGGCGAGCAGAAATGCGCGAAGCCGGCCCAGGACGGGGGCGCCACAGACCGCTGAACCTCTTCAGGCGGGTCCGCAAGGACCCGCCTTTTTTCTTCCGGTCGGTCCTTCGGCCCGGAAATTGCTCACAAAATGAGTGAATTGACGAAAGTATATGTTTTGGCAACCGATTCGGCTATAACCCGGCGGACCACTTGGAGCCGGGCCCACCGATGAGCAGGCTGTCTTCGCTCCTGGCCTTTGCCGCCCTGATCACCGTCTGCGCCGGTTTCCGTCCGGCCTTCGCGGGCGACGTGTATGAGTATCGCGTCGAGCATCCGCTCTATGGCGACATTGGCACCTACACCAACATCGTTGACAAGTCGGGGGCAGAAGCCGACGTCGAGACCAAGCTCAACATCTCGGTCAAGCTGCTGGGCATGGTGGTGCACCGCGAGGAGGCCGAGCGGCATGAGCTGTGGCAGAATGACCGGCTGACCCTCTTTCGCAGCGTTACGACCGTCAACGGCCAGCCGCTGACGGTGGCGGGCGAGGCTCGCGGCAATACGTTCGTGATCACCTCGCCGACCGGCACGATCGACGTCCCGGCCGACATCCGGCCCAGCAACCCGTGGTCGCTCAATTTCGTCAATGCCGGCCTCGTGATGTCGACCAAGAGCGGCCGCGTCTTCAAGGCCCATCTCGACGGCGTGAAGGACATGGTCGTGACGGCCGACGGCAAGACCGAGCGGCTGCGCGAGTTCGACATCACCACCGACAAGCACCAGAGCGTGTGGATGGACGACCACAACGTGCCGGTCGCCTTCCGCACCGAAGAGAACGGCACGCCGATCGATTTCGTGCTCATGCGCTACCCCTCGGGCGAGCCGCAGCCGTGGAAGGGGCCGGAGCGCCCGGCCGCAGCAAACCCCGCGCAGCAGACGGCGAGCAGCCTTTCGCCCTAGCCGCTTCCGCGCCTCCCACCCTCGGGCGGTCTATTCGCCCGCAAGTGCCGTTGAATCGCGGAGCTGGATCGTCCCGGTCGCGAGGCTGACACAGCCCAGGCGTGCCAGACGATCGACCACCTGCGCGTAATCGGGCCTGGCGAGTGCCGGCAGGCGGATTTCGGCGCGGACGGCATTCGTCCTGGCATAGCCGTCGGTCTCGGAGATCTCGTTGATCGCGTTCCGGTAGCGCCAGAGCGCCAGCATCGTGGTCGCATCGTCGACGCCCACGCCCTCCGGGGCCGCCGCGGCGAGCCTGCTCCAGATCGTCAGCGCCATGAACACGATCAGCCACACATGCGCTGAATTCGCCTCGGCCGAATCGAGCACGATCTCGGGGAGGACGGGCATGAGCCTGCGCCAGCTGAGCAAGATACGGCCCGGCTCATGTCGTGCGCCGGCCTGCCACGTCGCAGGGGGTGTGGCGCATCCCTTGAGCTCGATGAAGTTGCTCACGACCGAGCCCACGAACCTGGACGGACCGCCGCCGGCATCCTGCATCGCCGCCCGGGCGATGTCCTCGATGTCCGTCACCGTCAAGGTCGTGTCGATTTCGCGCCCCACGCCCACCTCCGAATTCGACCGGTTCGAGGGTAGCGCGGCACGGCTGCGGCTCTTGTGAAGCGAATCACACCGCAAATCTGCACCCTCGTGTTAGACAGGCATCTTCAGCGAGGCAGCGAAAGGGGGGGCCGACATGCCAAAGCCGAAGCGACAGAAGCGCAAGGGCGCCCGCTCCCCACGCGCGCGGACGCTATCTCGCCGGCAGCACTACGGGTGGACACCCGACGATGCGGATGCGCGCGACCACCGATACGCGCCCCCACGGCTCGGCGCGGTTCCGGCCAAATTCTCGCTCCGCGATGCATTTCCGGCAGCCTATTACCAGGGCCAGCTGAAGAGCTGCGCCGCCAACGCGGTTGCCGCCGCGATCCAATACGACCGGATCAAGCAGGGCCTGCCGTCGGGCAGGGTCACGCCCTCCCGGTTGTTCATCTACTACAACGCGCGCGCGATCGAAGGCAGGGTCGCCTGGAACGCGCCGACGCGGGTCCGCAACGTTGTCAAAGGGGTTGCGAGGTACGGTGCCTGCTTCGAAGGCAGATTGGCCGACCAATGGCCCTACGTGATCAAGCGCTTCAAACGCAGGCCGCGGCACCTGTGCTTCAAAGCCGCCAGGAAAGACCGGGCACTGCACTACAGCCGGGTCGCCCGCGATATCGAACATTTCAAAGCCTGCCTGGCCTCGGGCTATCCGTTCGTCTTCGGCTTCTGGGCCTATGAGGGGATCGAGGCGCGGAAGGTCGGCAAGACCGGCGCCATTCCGCTGCCCAAGGCGCACGAGAAGCAGCTCGGCGGCCACGTCGTGCTCGCGGTCGGCTACGACGACACGAAACGGCACATCCTGATACGCAATTCCTGGGGCACCAAATGGGGCAAAGGCGGGTACGGGACCATGCCCTACGCCTATGTCCTGAACCCTGATCTCGCCAGCGACTTCTGGACGATCCGGGTGATGTCGGTCTCAGACGGCAAATAGCCCCGCAGTCAGGCCGCTGCCGGCTCACCCGGCATCCGGCTCATTCGCCAGCCGGCGCAGCTGCGCCAGAAGCGACCCGCTCAGTTTGCGCTGGGAGACGACCAACGCCGGCCCCCGCCCCGACCTTGGTGCGACGCGAACCACCTCGATCATGTCGGGCACGCTGCCCTCGAACCACGGGGCGTCGGTGACACGGAGTTGAGGCGACAGACGGGGGGACATACGTAGTCCTCGCGGCGCACGGGTGCTGAACGGCGCCTCTATGGCACAAAATTGCGCCCTTCCGATGTGAAGCAGGTCACATCCGGTCCGAGGCCCGTCTCGTTAGACTCAACGAACCTGGCCAGGCGGCCGACACCGACCGATTGGTTCAAAACCAGGCCGCTATTTGACTTGGATCAGCCCACCGATATCGTACCGAAGCGAACGCCGTGCCTGACGCGACTCCGGTTCTCCGCCATGGCGCGGCCACGCTGTACCCCTGGACGACGGGGCGCGCCATCGCCGCGGCCCGAGCACGAGTGCATGAGGCCATGACCGCCGATTCCGATCTCGGGGACGGGAGCCCACTCGCGGATGGGAGATCGGGGGCGCGGCCCCAGCGCGCCCGGGGCCGTCTCTTCCGCAAATATGTCGCCATGTTCGTGGCGGTCGTGTGCGTGGCGCTGCTCGCCAGCGGCGCGCTGGAGATCTGGTTCTCGTACGAAGAACACCAGGACTCGCTGGTACGCATCCAGCAGCAGCAGGCGCAGGCGGCGGCCGGAGAAATCGAGCAGTTCGTCGGCGGGATCGAGACGGAGCTCGGCTGGATGGTGCAGCTTCCGTTGACCGCGGGCACCCTCGACCAGCGGCGCTTCGACGCCATTCGCCTGATGCGGCAGGTGCCGGCGATCACCGATCTGATCCAGATCGACGATAGCGGGCACGAGCAGCTCCGCGCCTCGCGACTGGCCATGGACGTGGTCGGCAGCAACACCGACCTGTCCCACGATCCCAAGTTCACCGAGGCCAGAGCCCGTCACCTGTATCTGAGCCCGGTCTACTTCCGCCAGCAGTCCGAGCCCTACATGACGATCGCAATCTCCGGCGCCGACCCGGATACGGGTGTCGTTGCGGCGGAGGTCAACCTCAAGTTCATCTGGGACGTGGTGTCGAAAATCAAGGTGGGGCGCGCCGGAAAGGCCTATGTGGTCGACGGCGGCGGCCGTCTGATCGCGCACCCCGACATCAGCCTCGTGCTGCGCAAAACCGACGTATCCTCGCTCGAGCAGGTCCGTGCCGCGCGGGCCGGGATCTCACCGGATTCCCTGCGTGGCGTTCGCGGCATCCAGGGCAAGCCCATGCTGGCGGCGTTTGCGCCGATCTCACCGCTCGGCTGGTACATGTTCGTCGAACTCCCCGTCGACGAGGCTTTCGCGCCGCTCTACGCCTCGATCGCGCGCACTCTGCTTCTCCTCGCGGCGAGCCTGGCGCTGGCGGCCGTCGCCGGGCTCTGGCTTGCCCGACGGATGATGATGCCCATCCAGGCGCTGCGCGACGGTGCCGCACGAATCGGCGGCGGCGATCTCGGCCAGCGCATCAGCGTGCGCACCAACGACGAGCTCGAGACCCTGGCCGATCAATTCAACGACATGGCGTCGCGGCTCCAAGAGTCGTACGCCGATCTCGAGCGGAAGATCGCCGACCGGACCCGGGAGCTCGCACAATCCGTCAAGGAGCTGCGGGTCCTCGGCGAGGTCAGCCAGGCGCTCAATTCGACGCTCGACCTCGAGACGGTATTGACCACGATCGTCACGAAATCGACGCAGCTCACGAACACCGACGCCGGCGCCATCTACGTCTTCGACCGCGCGCGCCAGGAGTTCCGGCTGCGCGCGACGTACGGCCTGGACGAGGCGACGGTCGCGTCGATCCGCAAGCAGCGCATCCTCGTGGGCGAAACGCCGATCGGCCAGGCCGCCGCCCGGCGCCTGCCCATCCAGGTCCCGGACCTGCAGGCGGAGCCGCGCTCGGCGGGGCGCGATCTCGTGCTTGCCGCCGGATTCCGGGCACTCCTCGTGATTCCGCTGCTCAGCGGCGAGCGCATCATCGGCGGGCTCATCGTCCGCCGGCGCGAGCCCGGCCTGTTCCCCAAGCACATCATCGACCTCCTGCAGACCTTCGCCGACCAGTCGGTGATCGCCATCCAGAATGCGCGCCTGTTCCGCGAGGTCGAGGACAAGCGCCAGGAGCTCGAGATCGCGAGCCAGCACAAGTCGCAGTTCCTCGCCAACATGAGCCATGAGCTGCGCACGCCCCTGAACGCGATCCTGGGCTACACCGAGCTGATCCTCGACAGCATCTATGGCGAGATGCCCGACAATGTGCGGCGGGTGCTCGAGCGGGTGCAGGCCAATGGGCGCCACCTACTCGACCTGATCAACGATGTCCTCGACCTGTCGAAGATCGAGGCCGGGCAGCTCTCGCTCTCGCTCGCCGAATATTCGATCGACGAGGTCGTGCGGCGCGTGCACGCCGCGGTCGAGCCGCTGGCCGCGGAGAAGCGGCTCACCTTGGCGCTCGAACTGCCGGCCGAGCTGCCGCGCGGCCACGGCGACGAGCGGCGGCTCACACAGGTGCTGCTCAATCTCGTCGGCAATGCCATCAAATTCACCGATGTCGGGCAGGTGCTGATCCGCGTCGCACTGGTGGATTCCTGGTACAACGTGGCGGTGCACGACACGGGGCCCGGGATCGACGCCGCCGACCAGGTGCAGATCTTCGAGGAATTCCGCCAGGCCGACAGCTCGATCACGCGCAAAAAAGGCGGCACGGGACTCGGGCTTGCGATTGCGAAGCGGATCATCGAGATGCACGGCGGCCGTATCTGGGTGGATTCGGCGCTCGGCCGCGGTTCGGTGTTCTCGTTCGCGATCCCCATTCACGTCGCCGCCCAGGCGGCCGACTGACAAGAGAGGGAGGGCAGCATGGGCAAGCGCATCCTCGTGGTCGAGGACCACGAAGACAATCGGCAGATCCTGCGCGACCTCCTGGGCAGCGCCGGCTTCGAGATGCTGGAGGCAGGCGACGGCGAGTCCGCCTTGCGCATAGCCGCCGCCGAACAGCCGGACCTGATCCTGATGGACGTCCAGCTCCCGGTCCTCGACGGGTACGAAGCCACGCGGCGCCTCAAATCCGACCCGCGGCTCAAGGCGATCCCCATCATCGTGGTCACTTCCTACGCCCTCAGCGGCGAGGAGGTCCGGGCCCGCAACGCCGGATGCGACGCCTACGTCGCAAAGCCGTACAGTCCGCGCCAGCTTTTGGCTAAGATACGCACGTATTTGCCGGCGTAGGGGGCGGCCTGCGCCGGGCTGGCTTTCCGGGGGCGTGATGAAATCAGCGGTCATGCGGTGGTTGGTCGTCCTGCTCGGCCTGGGCGTGGTTCCGGCTGCCGGCTTGGCACAGACGACAACCCCGGTCCCCCATGTAGGGTATCTCCTCCTGGGCGATGCGGCAGGCTCGGCGCGGTTCCGCGAGGCCTTCGCCGAAGGGTTGAGCGAGCTCGGCTTTGTCGACGGCCGCAACATCGCCCTCGATTTCCGCTACGCCGAAGGGGACGCGACCCGCTTTCAGCAGGCGGCACAAGACCTCGTCCGGTCGGGCGCCAAAGTGATCGTGACCGCATCGACGCAGGCCTTCCTGGCCGCCCAAAAGGCAACGTCGACGACCCCGATCGTCTTTGCGGCAATCGCCGATCCGGTCGCGGCCGGGTTCGTGGACAGCCTGTCGCGCCCGGGCCGCAACTTCACCGGCCTCACGATCCTGAGCGAAGACCTGAACGCAAAGCGCCTAGAGCTGATCAAGCAGATCATGCCCGACGCCCGACACATCGCGATGGTGGAAAACCCGGACAATCCCTCCAACGCATCCATGGTCAGCGGCATCATGCCGGCCGCCGCGTCCCTGGGGTTGACCATCCGGCCGTTCGACGTGCGCGCGCCCGGCGGATACGACTCCGCGTTCGCCGCGATAGCGGGGCAACAGATGGACGCGGTACTGGTGCTAGACGATGCGTCGTTCAGCAGCAATCGCAACGCGCTGGTCGCCGCTGCCGCGCCGCGCAAGCTGCCACTGATCTGCGCCTACGAGCAGATGGCGGAAGCCGGCTGTCTGTGCTCCTACGGCATCAACTTCCTCGAGAACTTCCGGCGGTCTGGCGCCTATGTCGCCAAGATCCTGCAGGGGACCGCCCCGGCCGACCTGCCGGTCGAAAATCCGCGCCAGTTCCGGACCGTGATCAATTTGCAGGTTGCCGACAAGCTCGGGCTGACCATCCCGGACCTCGTGCGCCTGCGGGCTGACCGGTTGATCCGGTAGGCCGTCCCCTGTGTCGTCATGCACGATCCTCCGCTGATCCTGATCGTCGACGACAACGAGACGAACCGCGACATCCTGCATGCCCGGCTGGCAAGCCAGGGCTACGCCACGGTACAGGCCGGCGATGGCGAAGAGGCCCTGGAGGCGGTCCGGCGGCAGCGTCCGGACCTGATGCTGCTCGACGTCATGATGCCGAAGCTCGACGGGATCGAGACTTGCCGCCGGCTCAAGGCCGACCGCGACCTGCCCTTCCTGCCGGTGATCCTCGTCACCTCGCTCTCCGACACCAGGGACGTCGTCGAAGGACTGGATGCCGGAGCCGACGAGTATCTGACCAAACCGTTCGATCATCAGGCCCTGGTCGCGCGCGTCCGGTCGGTGCTGCGGATCAAGGCGCTGCACGACCAGGTGCAGGCGCAGGCCGCTGACCTCGCGGCCTGGAACCGGACCTTGGAGGACCGGGTCGCCCGCCAGGTGGAGGAGATCGCGCGCGTCAACCGCCTGCGTCTTTTCCTGTCGCCACAGGTGGCCGAGCTGGTGGTCTCGTCGGGAAACGAGCGGCTGCTCGAAAGCCACCGCCGCGACGTGACGATCGTGTTCTGCGATTTGCGGGGGTTCACGGCGTTCTCGGAGGCGGTCGAGCCACAGGACGTCATGGCCGTCCTGCGCGAATATCACGAGGGCCTCGGCACCCTCATCAACAAATTCGAGGCGACGGTCGAGCATTTCGCCGGGGACGGCCTGATGGTGCTGTTCAACGATCCGGTTCCCTGCCCCGATCCGGCCGCCCGTGCCGTGCGGATGGCGGTCGAGATGCGCAACTGCGTCGCCGAGCTGACGGTCAAATGGCGCCGTCAGGGCCGGGAGCTCGGGTTCGGGGTCGGCATCGCGCACGGTGACGCCACGCTCGGCTGCATCGGCTTCGAAGGCCGACTCGGCTACGCCGCGATCGGCAGTGCCGCCAATCTCGCGGCCCGCCTGTGCAGCGAAGCCCGCAACGGACAGATCCTGATCGACCGGCGGGTGGCACAGGCGGTCGAGGGGTTTGCCGAGATCGAGGCGCTCGGCCATATCACGCTCAAGGGCTTCCGCGAGCCGGTGCCGGCGTTCAACGTCGGGCGCCTCAAATAACCAATATTAACTTTCCGGTCAGTTCGCACCGGGTACAAAAAAGCAATCCCGTGTGAAGCGCTTCACATCGCGGCGCGCTTGCTGCCGTCTAGGGTCACGCAAATCTGCGGGCAATCGCGTAGTCGATGCTGGCACATTGCGGGGGAGCATCTATAATGACCGTGGCAGACATCAAGTTCCGCACGCGTCGGGGGACGAAGATTGGCTGTGGCGAGCGAATCCGGGCGTTGCCCGGCCAGGCCGCGACGTTTTTAGAGGCCGCGGCGATGGATCTGGTTCAACCGAAACGAAGTCCGCTCAAGGTCGAGTTCGACATCGAGGACAAGATCGAGGGGATCCCCTACCCGACCTCGTTGTCCGCCGACACGCAGCGCCAGTTCCAGGCCGATTTTCAGCAGCGGCTCGGGACCCTCGAGCAGTGGTTCCAGGACAATGGCTGGCTGAGCGGGCCGCTGAAGCGGCCCGATCCGATCGGATCGGTGGCGCCGCCATGGCTGTTCAACCTGCCGGACACCGACCTGCGCGTCTACGTCTCGAATACATTCACGTTCGCGAGCTCGCTGCTGCCGGCGGCCGTCGGCCAGCGCGGCCGCCTCGAGTTTCCGAAAGATCGGGTCGCCGCCGGCATGGCCGATATGACGCACGAGCTGACCCACGTCTTCTTCCCCAACGGCAACCGCCTGCTGGCCGAGGGTCTGGCCGTCTATCTTCAGCAGAAAATCGGGGGCAATCCGGCGTTTCCGAACTTCGGAAAGGACCTGGACAAGGCGGTCCGCGACCTGTTGCCCGACCTGGGCCCCCATGGCCTCGACAAGATCGACCTGGCCGCCTTCGATGCGACGCCAACTCCCAATGAACTCATCGTCAAGATCGGCGAGACCTGGTGCCAGGACGAGACGACCTACGTGATCGCCGGCTCTTTCGTGAAGTTCTTGATCGAAAACCTGGGCGGCCCTGACAAGTTCTACAAGCTCTACATGCAGACCCGCCTGGTGCCGATGGGCCGAAACGTCGGCGATCCGGGCCGCTGGGTCAGCTTCTACGGCCAGCCGCTGGACAAGATCGCTGCGCACTGGAAGCAGCACATCGCCGATCTGGGCCCGAAGGGCCATCCCGAGCCGCACCGCGCCGGCTCGTAGACGTTGGCGACCGAGACGAACACCGCCGTTCACTCACGAGGAGGGGGCAATGGGTCTGATCGAACCAAGGATGTCGTGGAAAGATTTGCAGAAGGGCGCGCGCGACACGGCCAAAGGGAAGAAGCGGCATCCGCTCCCCGGGGTCAAGACCGCGAAGGCGACGCCGAAGACGGCCGGCATGCACCGCAAGGACCGGCTGGCGAATGGTGAGCTGGCGGAAAAGATCAGCGCCGCGGTGCGCGAGGTGAAGAAATCCGACCGCCACGGGCCGCTCTGGGTCGTCGGCTGGCGCATGTATCCGAACCGCGACCATCCCCACTGGAAAGCGCATACGCATGCGTGCGCGTGCGGCTGCGGCTGCTTCACGCATCACAAGCCGGGGCATCGCAAGCGCAAGCGGTGAGCGCGCAAGCGCGGGCGACCCGTCCCGCCGTCGGCATCGGCTACCGGTGGTCGATCGACCAGTGGACAGAGGACAATCTCGGGCGCTTCGACGTGCTCGAGGTCACGGTCGACCACTGCATCTACGGCGGCGCCCGCCAGCGGGCGGCCATCGAGAAGCTCGTGGGCCGCGTCAAGCTGACCGCGCATGGTGTCGGCCTGTCGATCGGCACCGACGCGCCGCTCGACCTCGAATACCTGGACCGCGTAGCCGACATCGTCGAGCGCCTGCGGGCGCCCGCCTATAGCGAGCACCTGGCGTTTACGCGCGTGCCGGGCCGCGACCTCGCGAACCTGCTGCCGCTGCCGCGCACCACGGCCGTCGCCAAGTCGATCATCGCCAAGGTACGGACCGTGCAGTCGCGCGTCCCGGTGCCCTTCCTCCTTGAGAACATCGCCAACGTGTTCGAGTGGCCGGATTCCACGCTCAGCGAGGCGGAATTCCTGGAGCTGATCTGCCGCGAGACCGGCGCCGGACTCCTGCTCGACGTGGAGAACCTGCGGGTGAATGCCCACAATCACGGCATGGATCCCCGCGCCTTCCTGGACGCGCTGCCGGCCGGGAGCGTGCAGGAGGTGCACGTCGCCGGCGGTATGGCCTGGCGGAATCGCAGCCGCGACAGGCCGTTCCTCGCGGACACCCATTCACAGCCGGCGTCCGGCGGCACGCTCGATCTGCTCGCATACGCGCTGCGCCGGCAGACGCCGTCGGCCATCGTCCTGGAGCGTGACGACCGTCTCGACGCGGTCGACGAGATCCTCGAGGACGTCGCGCGCATCCGCGCGCGACTGACCCCCGCAGACACACAGGTGCGCCGTGCCGCGGTTGCTTGAGCGGCAGCAAGCTCTGCTGTCCTACCTGACGAGCCCGGCGGCGATCTTCGGGGCCGGGCCGGGCCGGGTGGATACGCGGCTGGCCGGCATCGATCGCCGCCGGCTGCATCTCGAAGCGCGGTTTTCCCACGACAAACGCATGGAGAAGATCCGTGGCATTCTGCCGAAGACGTTCGACCTGCTGGGGGCGAACCTGTCGCGGGTGATGCGTGACTTCGCCGCCGCGTGTCCTCCCGACGATATCAGCCGCATCCACAATGCCCGGCAGTTCCAACATTACCTGCGCCGCCGCTGGGAGCGGCGGTCGGCGCGCCGTCCCTATCTTGCCGACGTCGCGGCGTGCGAGCTGGCGCTCGCCGAGGCCCGGAGCTTCGCCGAGGACCACGTGACGCCGATCCGCCCCGCGGCGGCGCGGCTCACCCGTGTCCGCCGCCGCCCCGGCGTCCTCCTGGTGCGCTGCCGATACGACGTCCGGCCGGTCTTCGAGGGTGGCAATGCCCGCATCGCGCGCCGCCCGACCTTCCTCGCGGTCGCGGTTCCCCCGGGGGCCATCCAGCCGGCGGTGGCCGAGCTGGCGGCGCCCGTGTTCAAGCTCCTCGCCACCCTGGACACGCCGCACCCGCGGGCGGGGATCGGCCACACGAAGGACGCAGAGGCGCTCATCGAGGCCCTCGCGGCGGAAGGCCTCGTGGATCTCTGTCCGTGAGGATCTGCGTCGTCGGCAAGTTCCCGCCGATCCAGGGCGGGGTCAGTATGCGCACCTACTGGACCGCGCACGGCCTCGCCGCGCGCGGGCACGAGGTGCACGTCGTCACCAACGCGAAAGAAGCCGAGGCGCCGTTCCGGATGCTCATGCGGCCCGCCGATTGGGCCCGCTGCAGCCGCTCGTACGGCAAGGGCTCTGTTGCGGTGCACTGGACCGAGCCGGCCGACCGCTCGCAGTATCACATCCCGATGGCGAGCCCCTTCGTCTCCAAGCTCGCCGGCATTGCGTTGCGATTGCATGCGAAGCGGCGCTTCGACGTCGTCTATTCGCACTACCTGGAGCCCTACGGCGTCGCCGCGCACATCGTGGCGCAGAGCGCCGGTATTCCGCATGTCGCGCGCATGGCCGGCAGCGACGCGGGACGGCTCTGGCATCATCCGCAGCTCGAGCCGCTCTACGATGAGGTGCTGCGCGCGGCGGCCGCCGTGATCACCGGACCAGTGCCGGGCCGGCGCGCGCTGGCGCGCGGGATCGATCCGCGCCGGCTGGCGATCAGCGGCGGCTTTGCCGTGCCGGAACGGCTGTTCAGGCCCGCGGGCCGGGTGCTCGACGTCGCGGCACTGCGGGCGGAAGCACTTCGGGATCCGGCGCTCCGCCACCTCGTGTGGGGCGGCTTCCGGCGCGGGCGGCCCTATTTCGGCGTTTACGGCAAGCTCGGCGACACCAAGGGATCACTCGCCTTGCTCCGGGCGATGCACCGCCTGAAGCGGCGCGGCATCGATGCGGGTCTCGTCGCGATCGCGCATGGCGCCGGCGCGGTCGAGGGCGAGTTCCGCGACTGCGCGGGCCGGCTCGGCCTCGAGGACCGGGTTCTGCAGCTGCCGTTCATCCCCCACTGGCGCATCCCGGAGTTCCTGCGCGGTTGCGCCGCCGTGTGCTGCCTGGAGCAGGACTTCCCGATCGCCTTCCACGATCCCATCGTCGCGCGCGAAGTCCTGCTGTGCGCCGCCTGCCTCATCGGCTCGGCCGAGATCATTGGCAAGATTCCGGGGTACGACCGGCTGCCGGACGGCTACGGCTGCGTGGCCCTCGATGATGTGAACGACGTGGCAGCACTGAGCGACGCCCTCGCCGCCGTCATCACCGACCCTGAGTCTGCTCTCGACATGCGCGCGCGAGGCTGCGCCGTCGCACGCGTCCTGCAGGCGGACATCGCGTTCCCCGAGATCCTGGAACGCATCCTCGAGGCCGCCGCGGCGCGCCGGCCGCTGCCCGTTTCATTGCGCGCCTTGGACTTGCCCCGGCGACCTGCGCGCCGGTCCCGCAGGCGCATTTAGCTGGACGGCAGCGCGCTCGCGTCCAGGGCCAGGGCCTTGAGGTCCCGCAGGATGATCTTGCCGGGCGTGAGCCGGATGAGGCCGGCCTCCTGCCAGTCGCGCAGCTGGCGGTTGACCGCCTCGCGCGACCGTCCGACCAGGTTGCCGAGATCGCGCTGGGTCAGCTTGAGGGTGACGTCGCGGCCCGGCGCCGGTTTGTCGCCCTGGCTTTCCGCGAGGTGGAGCAGCGTCTTGGCGAGATGGGCGGGCAGATCGAGGAACATCAGATCCTCGACCTGCTGGCTCGTCCGGCGCAGCCGCTCGCACAGCACGGCCATCAGCCGGATGCACACGTCCGGATGTGCGCTCAGGAACGGCAGGAAATCGCGCCGGTCGATGACGAGAAGCTCGGTCGCCATCGTGGTGACGGCATCGGCACTCCGCGGCTTGCCGTCGAGAAGCGCCATCTCGCCGAAGACCTCGCCGGGGTTGATGAGATTCAGCACGATCTCGCGGCCGCCGGCGGAGGATGACGTGATCTTCACCTGGCCGCCGAGGACGGCGACGAGGCCGACGCCCGCGTCGCCCTGGCGGAACACCACGTCGTTGGCGCGCCGCCGGTCGACCCGCGCGTGCGCGAGCAGCGAGGTCATCTCCGCATCGCGGAGATGCTGGAACAGCGGGTGACGGCTGAGCACGTCACGCTTGTCCACCGATGTCTGCACTGCCACGCCAAGCCCCCGAGCGACCGCCCTATCAGGACCCAATGCGCCACGTTGATACGACGATTCCGCCGGCCCCGCCAGCCCGCGCCGGTACAGGCACCCCCGACTTATCCCTTATCGCCGCACGGGGCCTTCTGCCGTATAATCCCGGCAAGAAAGCGCCCCAGGAAAACGGCAAAGGGAGGATCACCATGCGTCACGTCAGCCGGCGTGCATTCAACGCCCTCTTGGCTGCAGCACCCCTCACGCTCTCGGGCAGAGCCCGCGCCGCCGAGCCGATCAAGATCGGCTTCAGCATGGCGCTCACCGGCCCCGTGGGTGTGGCCGGCAAGCAGTGCCTGCTGGCGCTCGAGATCTGGCGCGACGACATCAACGCCAAGGGCGGCCTGCTCGGCCGGCCGGTCCAGCTCGTTTACTACGACGACCAGAGCAATCCCGGCAACGTGCCGCCGATCTACACCAAGCTGACCGAGGTGGACCATGTCGAGCTGCTGATCGGCCCCTACGCGACCAACATGGTCGCACCCGCCATTCCAGTGCTCATGCAGAAGAACCTCATGACGCTCGGCCTGTTCGCGAACGCGGCGAACAGCGCCTTCCATTACGACCGCTATTTCTCGATGCTGCCGACCGGTCCGCAGCCGAAGCGGTCGTTCTCGGACGGGCTGTTCGAACTCGCCAAAGCGGAAAATCCGCAGCCCAAGACCGTGGCGCTGATCGCCGCCGACGCCGAGTTCGCCCAGAACGCGGCCGAGGGTGCGCGCGAAAGCGCGAAGGAGTTCGGGTTCAAGATCATCTACGACCAATCGTACCCGCCGAGCACCACCGACTTCATGTCGGTGATGCGCGCGGTGCAGGCGGCGAACGCGGATATTGTCTACGTGGCGTCCTATCCACCCGATACGGTGGGCATCGTCTCGGCCGCGAACGAGATCAAGCTCACGCCCAAGCTGTTCGGCGGCGCCCTGATCGGCCTTCTGTCGACGCCGATCAAGATGAAGCTCGGGCCGCTGGCCAACGGCATCGTCTACAGCGAATCCTTCCCGAATGCGCCGACGTACCGGTTCACGGGGACGGATGAGGTGATGGCGAAATATCACGCGCGCGCCACCGCCGCCGGCGCCGACCCGCTCGGCTTCGCCTACGTGCCGCTGACCTACGCCGCGGGCCAGATTCTCGCGGACGCGGTGACCGCGACCAACAGCCTCGACCAGGGCAAGCTCGCCGACTACATCCGCACCCACAGCTTCGACACGGTCGCCGGCAACGGCATCGCGTTCGGCAAGGACGGCGAGTGGAAGGAGTCGCGGATGACGTTCACGCAGCTCGTGCATATCGACGGCAACGACGTCAGCCAGTTCAACGACCCCAAGAAGACCGTGCTGGTGTGGCCGCCCAAGTTCAAGTCGGGCCCGATGCTCTATCCCTACGCCGCGGCCAAGCAGTCGTAGGGGCCGGCCGCAGCGCCTGGAGGCGGGCGCGGTCAGCCCCCGCTCTGGTGCGTGGCGCTCGGCCGCTGCGAGGAATGCTCGTGCGCGATCAGCCACTGGTCGCCGCGCTTGACCATGACCATCGTGAAGCGGGCCGGCGCCAGAACGACCCGGCCGCCCTGCACCAGCTCGTAATCGTAGAAGCCCGCGGCGAGGACCGCCGTGTCGTTGAGCACCAGGATGTGGCGTTCGTTGATCCGCACCTGATTGCCGCTGTTGGGCAGGCGCACGAAGTACTCGAAGATCTGCTCGGTCCCTTGCGAAATCACCGGGCTCGACGTGCCGAGAAGGATCGCATCGGGCGTGTAGAGCGCCGTCACCGCCCGCGGATCGTTGGCGTTGAACGCCGCCACCCAGCGGTCCAAGAGGGCGTTGGCGTCATCCGCCGGCCCCGCATTGGCGGCCGCCGGGACCAGCAGGGCCAGCACCGCCCAGACCAGGATTGTCTTTTGCATGGAATCGCTCCTCCCGCGGGAGCCAAAACAGTATCACAAAGGGCGTCGCCGGCTTTTTAGCCAATCCTTAACCTCGTTCGGCCAGACTCGCCCCCGGCTGTCATTACCACGCTGGAGTCCCGTATGGACGTCAGCCCACCCCGCAGCCTGTCGCCGACGAGACTACGCGTGACAGAGGGTCCGGCCCGGATATTGCTAGTTGAGGATGACGTTTTGGTCTCCGAGGCCTGCTCCATGCTGCTCGAAGATTTCGGGTATTCCGTTCGCCGTGCCGGCTCCGCCGAGGAGGCGCTCGCGGTACTGGAGTCGGGCGACACCTTCGACCTCGTCTTTTCGGACGTGAGAATGCCCGGCACCAGCGGCCTGGAACTCGCCCGCACCGTTGCGGCACGTTATCCGCACTTGCCAGTCCTCCTCACGACGGGCTATAGCAGCGCTGCTGCGGAAGCCATCGCGAGCGGCTTCCCCCTCATATCCAAACCCTATCTTCCGGCCGACGTGCAGCGCGCGATCGCGGCCGCACTCAGGCAATCATCGCGCACCGGACTCTGACTCACGTGAGAATCATCAGTTGGAATCTCCTGCGGCGCACCGGCGCCGCTGCCGCAGACGTTGCAGCCCTGATCGCGCGGCATCGTCCGGATCTCCTGCTCATGCAGGAGGCGACGAAGGACATGGAGAGTCTGCCGGCGCTGGTCGGCGGCCACATCCATCGCCGCCGCCTGCCGGGCCGCATCCATGGGCTCGCCGCCTGGGCGCCGGACGAGATGCCGCGGCCGAAGACGCTGATGCTACCGGTGTCGGCGCTGCCGGGCGGCCTGCCGCCGCGCGTGGCGCAGCTGGTCCGTCTCGGCGGCATCACGTTCGCCAACGTTCACCTGTCGCACGGCCAGATTCTCAATCGGCTGCAGCTGGCCTGGATCGTCGACGCCCTCGACGGACCCGCTGCCGTGATCGGCGACTACAACGCCGTGGGCCCCATCCTCCTGCCCGGCTTCCGCGACGTGGGGCCCCGGCGCCCCACGCACCACGCCAGCAACGTCGTGCCGTTCCGGCTTGACCGCTGCCTGGTGCGCGGCCTCTCCTGCCACGGCACCCATGCGCTCGAGCGCGGCCCTTCCGACCACCGGCCGATCATGCTCGAGCTCGAAGTGATGCCGGCCGCGGCCACACCCGAGCGCCGGCGCCGGCTGTGGCGCCTCGGCCTTACCGGCCCCGGACGGCCGGCGCCGAAAGCGGCGTGATCGGGCCCTAGAACAGCCCTTTTCCCGTCGGACGCCCCACTCGTCGTCAGACGACCTGGAGCGGAACCGCCTCCGCAGCCACCCGTTGACCGGCGTAGTGCGTCTCAACGGATGGGCAAAGCTATGAAACCATTCAATATGTTTGCGGCTCTGGCGGCATTGTCGGGAGCCGCCGTCCTGGGCGGCTGCTACTACTCGCACACGGAGCGGGAAGTCCCTGCACCGCAGCCGACCACCGCGGCGGCTCCGGTCACCTGCTACTACGCGAACGTGCCCTACTCGACCGGTTCGCGCGTCGTGACACCCGAGGTGCGCACCATCGAGTGCGGCCACGACGGGTTCTGGCACGTGGTCCAGTAGCGTCGATCATTCGATCTTCACGCCGACGGCTTTGACGATCTCGCCGTACCTGTCGTGGTCCGCCTTGATGAACGAGGCGAACTCGGCGCGCGTGCTGATGAAGGGATACATGCCGCCGCCGTGCAGGCGTTCGGCGATCTTCGGATCGGCCAGCGCCTTGTTCACGTTGTCGTGCAGCTTGGCGAGGATCGGCCCCGGCACGCCCGCCGGCGCGAAGAACCCGAGCCAGGGCGTCACCTCGTATCCGGGATAGGTCTCCGCGATGGTCGGCAGGTTGGGATAATCCGGCGATCGCTTGAGGCTCGCCACCGCGAGCCCTCGCAGCAGCCCCTGGCTGATCACCGTCGCGGTCGAGTTGCCGCCAAACTCGGCCGCGACTTCGTTCGCCACCAGCGCCTGTGCGGCCGGCCCGCCGCCCTTGTAGGGCACGTGCACGAGGTTGATGCCGGCGCGCCGCTTGAGCATCTCCATCGCCAGATGGTGCTGGCTGCCGTTGCCGATCGAGCCGTAGAGAAGAGGGGGATTGGCGGTGCGCGCATACTCGATGAAGCCCTTGAAGTCCTTCACCGGCAGCTTCGGGTTGACGGTCAGGATCATCACGGTCGTCACCAGGCTGGCGACCGGTACGAACGCCTTCATCGGATCCAGGGTCGAGGTCGTGTAGAGGTAGGGATTGATCACCAGCTGCGAGTCCTGGCCGAGCATCATCGTATAGCCGTCGGGTGCGGCCTTGGCGGTCACCTCGCTCGCGAGCTGGCCGCCGGAGCCCGGCCGGTTCTCGATCACCACCGTCTGCCCGAGCAGTTCCGAGAGCCGTTGGCCGACCAGGCGCGAGCTCGTGTCCGTGGCCCCGCCCGGCGGATTCGGCACGATGATCTTGATCGGACGGCTGGGATAGTCCGCAGCGCGTTCCGCGACAGCGGTTGACGCCAGGCAAGTTGCCGCCGCCAATGCCGCGACAAGCCGCATTGTGTGTTTCATTAGCGCTCCTCCCTCCGTTCATTATAGTGGACCGGGCCGCCGAGACCCAGGGGCGGGCCCGTGGATTGGATCAGGGGGCGGATCAGGGACCTGAATGTCATCGCGAGCACACCGAAGCGATCCGGCGGCCCGACCGTCGCGATGAAACCCAAGCCCCTCCCGTTCGACCTCACCCTCGTTCGTCGCACCGCCGAAGCCCTCGCGATCGGAGCTGCCGGCGGCATCGCGGTCAATTCGACCGGCATGCCGGCCGGGTTGATCTCAGGCTCCGTCGTCGCCGTCGCGATCGCCGCCATCGCCGGCCGGCCCCTCACGGTTCCCGTGCCGTTGGCCCGCGCCGTGTTCGTGCTCGTGGGCATCGCACTGGGCGCCATCGTCAGCCCCGAGACGCTGCACGGTCTCACGGCTTATCCGCTGAGCATGGCGATCCTCGCCACTTCGACCTTCTGCATGATCGCGGCCACCAGCTTCTACCTGCGCAAGGTGCATCGTTGGGATCCGCTGTCGGCGCTGTTCGGCGCCAGCCCCGGGGCGCTGGCCCAGGCGATGGCGATGTCCGCAGAAGTCGGGGCCGATCTGCGCGCCATCGTCATCGTGCAGACGATCCGCGTGGTCATGCTCACGGTCGGCATTCCGATGGGCCTCGCCCTGGTCGGGTTCGAGCTGCCGCCGGGCGGGCCGGTCAGGGCCGCAGCCTCGCTGGTCGACTTCGCGATCCTGCTGCCGGCAGCCCTGATCCCCGCCTTCATCCTGTACCGGGTGGGCTTCCAGGGCGGCTGGCTGTTCGGCGCGATGCTCGGATCGGGTGTCCTGCACGGCGGCGGCTTCATCCACGGCACCTTGCCCTGGTGGATCTACGATGCCGCCGTGATCGTGCTCGGCACGGTCACCGGCGCCCGGTTCGCGAACACGAGCCCTCGCCTGCTGGTGCGTCTGGTCGGCGCCGGCCTGGGCTCGTTCGCCGTCTCCGGGGCGATCGCCGTGGTCTTCATGGCCATGGTGGCGGCGGTCGTATCCGTGCAGCCGGCCAACATCGTGATCGCGTTTGCGCCGGGTGCCCAGGACACGATGATGGTGCTGGCCCTCGCCCTCCACATGGACCCGGTGTTTGTCGCCGCCCACCAGATCGCCCGCTACCTGCTGGTCTCGCTCTCGATCCCGATCATGGCGAGCCGCATCCAGCGACGGACCGGCCGGTCCTGAGCCGAGGCCCGTAACGGGCACCTTTGCCCCCATTTGGTCACTCGATGCCAGGGCTGTTCCGGATCATGCTCCGGCGTGGCTGTTAATTGACACTCGACACCGACAGTAATTTTCAGCCGCGGCCGAGGCACGATAAGTGTCCGGTGACGCGACGCATTTTTCGCAGACGCCCAGGAGGACTTGGATGGGGACCGCCAAGGCTGAGCCGGCCGATGACAATCCGGCCTATTTCAGCGACATGGCCCGGCACTATCGGTCGCTGGCGACGGCCGAAGAGCACCAGATGCAATCGGACCTGTTCGCGATGATCGCCGCGGACTACGGCGAACTGGCCGCGACCGCCGAACAGCCGCAACACACCGCGATGGCGACCGAGCCGGCGGAAGCCGGCGTCTTCGCCCGCTGGGTCGCCCGTTGGCGGCGCCCGGCACCCACGCTCTCGACCCCCCTGCCGCTGCCCGCGACACCCACCGCGGCGAAGTAGCCCTGAGGCGGAAAGGCGCCGGGCATGCCCGGCGCCTGCCGCCGGTCAGTCCTCCTCGGGTGCAAGCATCACGACCAAATCGGTCGTCTGCGGCTCGTGCGGGGCCAGCCGGGTCCGGTCGTCGTCGGTCCAGCTGGCAAGCTTCACCACGCACCCGGCATTGTCGGCGCCGTCGGGCCGCGTGGCCTCGACGATCTCAAGTCCCTGGCCATCCAGGAAAAACGTGTGGTCGCCATAGATGCGGGCGAGCTGCGTGACGATCGGATGATCCTCGGGTACCGGCTGGGCTCCGATTTCATCCGCGGTGTGCGCGATCTGGGCGGCGGACAGCTTCATCATGGCCTCCTGGCTTGGGACGTGAGAGCTCGACCGGCCGCGCGCCTGTTGGCCCGCAATGCCCCCCGGGCACCACGGCGAGGTCAACATGTGGGAACACGGCCGTGTCGCGGCCGTTCCCAAAAATGTTTTGCTCTCGAGCTAGGCGCGGGTGAGGGTCAGCGAGTAGCGCGGATCCGCGGCCAGGCATTCGGCCTCGGGCAGGCCGAGCTCCTTGCGGACGATGTTCGTGCCGAGCACCATCGCCACCATCTTGTAGACGGCGTGGCGGCGGCTCATCCCTTCGCGGCCCATGCCGCAATCCGAGGAGATGATCAGGCGCTCGGCCGGGACATGCTTGAGCGCCGTGCGGATGAGCGCGGCGATATCCTCCGGCCGCTCCACCTGCAAGGTGTGGTGGTCGATGACGCCGACCACCACCTTCTTGTCCTTGACGATCCTGCCGATCGCCTCGAGATCGCCGGGGCCCGAGGAGCAGGTCTCGAACGTCAGCGCATCCGCATCCACCTGGGCGAGCGCTTCCAAGGTCGGCTGATAGCTTTGCGTTTCCTTGAAGACGCGCTGCTGCGACGGATTTCCCCAGCAGGTGTGGCACCACACCTCGGTCTTGGCGCGCAGTCCTTTCACCGTCGCGTTGAAAACGTTCACCAGCTCCTTCACGCCGAGCTTGCCGAAGGTCGGCCCGCGCGCCGGCACCATGTGGATCTGCGGCTCCTCCATCTGGATCACCGGACAGCCGGCATCGGCGAGCGCGTTCAGCTCCTTGTTGAGCGCGGCACTCATCGCCATGGTGAGCTCGACCGGGTCCTTGTAGTACTCGTCGACGACGCCGGCGGCGAGCAGCTCGGGCAGGATGGTGCCGAACTTGACCGGCTTCCGCGTCAGGCGCTGCGCCACTTTCCACATCGCGGCGTATTGCAGGTTGCCGGGGCCGAGAGGACCCACGACCTTTTGCGTCACCTTGGCCTCGAGATAGTCGTGCAGGATGTGGCCGCGCGGGAACGCGACGGCGCCCACTTTGTAGGTCGCCGGCTGCGGGTCCTTGTCGAACCCCGCCATGTGCGCCGGCGCGTAGCTCTGCCAGCTCATGCCGCCGACTTCCTCGTCGTAATGCGCGTCGCCGTCGGTGCAGATGTCGAGCCCCGCCGTCTCCTGCGCCCGCAGATGGACGGACACGGCGTCTTCGTACTGCTCGCGATAGCGCGAATTGACCATCGCATCGAGGAAGCTCTTGGTCCCCAGCACGGCCGTGTACCAGGCCGGCCGCGGCAGCGACCCGATGATGGATGTCGGCAGCATGACGTTGGCGGAAGCTTTGAACATTGTGGCGCCCTCTCCCTGGAGATGCGCCAACGTGGCCGAGGCGATGCGCGAACGTCAAGGCGGTGCTGCGTGGGACAGTCCCCACGCGAGGCGGCCCTGCCGCTAAAGCCCGGCGCCCCTAGAGGCCCGCAATTATGTGATCCACCTCGTCGATGAGCGCGCGAACCGCCGCGGCTTCATCGCGCGCGAGCGCCAGCCGGTGCTCGTCGAGAAAGATCCGCAGCCGGATGCGCAAGCCCCGCAGCTCGTTCGGTGGCGCAGCCGGCCTCGCCGCCAGCCGGGCCTTGACGCGCCGGTATTCGTCGCGGAAGCGCGTCAGCGCCGTCTCGCGCATCTGCGGGTCGATGATCGCAACCATACGCCGATAAACTGCCGGGCGCAGGTTCGGTTCCACAGCACCGCGCGTTGCCGTGGCGTTCGCGAAATTGACACACCCGCCCCGCTCGCGTTTTGCGCAACATGAGGCGCCCTCCCCCCTTTGCTGCGACGGATGTCGGACCGCGCAGACGATCCGGAACAATTCGGTCAGGCCCTGATTGGGATGTTGAGCATGGGTGTCCGTCCACCGCATCGATCATCCGGAGCAGGCCGATCGGAGGGTCCCGGGACCTCTGATCCGCCGCGGTATGTCGTTTCCGACATGTCGCGCGTCGAGGCCATCGAGGAGGCCGCCATCGCGGAAAAGGTCGAGTTCTACCGCAAGGAGGTGCAGCGGCTCCTCGCACTTGCGGCAGCATCGACGGTCGAGGATGCGAAGGCGCAGTTCCTGCTGCTGGCCCATCAATACGAGAAGCTCGCCGGGCACACGGCCGAGCGCGCGCGCCGGCTGCGCTCCTGATCGACGGTCTCTTTCAGATCGCCGCAATACCTGCGTCAGCGCGATGCTTGGGCCCATTGCTCGGGCTTGACGAAGCCGGGCCATAAGCCCGCGCCGTTCGCCTGCGCGCGCACCTGCTCGGCGCGGTAGGGCGACGAATCCAAGGCGCCCTGGACGATCGCCCAGCCCGCCTCCACCTGCATCGCCGCGAGATCCCAGCCCCGCCGGTTGCGGCAGACAGCCACCGTGCCCGGCGCCTGAGCGGCTCCCGTGGCCGGCAAGCAGGCGACCGGCGCACCGCCGGCAAAGCTGTCCAGCACGCGCCGCGCGATGTCGCCACAGCGGATTTCCATCACATTGGTGCGGCACACGAGCGACGCTGGCGGTGCCTGAACCCCTTGGAGGCGGATGGTCTGACCGCCCACGGTCAAGGTGGCACCATCGATCGCCTGGGCGGGACCAGTGAGCGGCTGAGGCCCTTGCGGCTTGGCGGGCAGCACCGGTGCAGCGGGCGATGCAGTTGCGGCCGCGGTCACCCGCGGCGGCGCAAGGCCGAACAGCCCGGGCGCGTACACCGTGGTCCCGCCGGCGATGCCGGCCCCGAGCGCGATGCCGCCCACGACGATGACGAGCCGCATCCGGGCGCGCCGCTTCTTGCGCGCGCGCGCCACCTGCCAGAACTGCTGCTGGGCTGCCCGGTTGCGAGCTTCGGCCTCGGCGGCTGCCGCGGCATCGGCGGCTGCGCCTGCGTCTTCCTTAGCCATAGCTACGCCGATGACCTCATCGCTGAGTCAAGGCACGATGGCCGAAATTCGGCGAATGCAGCGGCGAATTCAAGATGAATTCGGTTAATTTCGCCCGCTGACGTGCGGGCCGATGCCCCCGCTGGTCAGCCGGAGCGCGGCGGGAATCCCATGGCCGCGGCATAGGCGTTCCACACCTCGGTAGGCTGGCCCGCTTGCCAGCGAAAGTCCGTCATCCGCTGACGATAGAGCGGATGCTTCTCCCACTCCGCCAAGCTGAGGCCGTCGCGGCTGATCGCCTCATTGACGTTGGGCAGCTTGACCAGCCGCGCCACCTCGGGGTCGCGGATCACCGCCTTGGGATCGCGGCCCGCGGCAACGGCGTCCAGGTCCTTGAACAGCTGGCGGCGGATCATCGCGATGCCGCCGTCGCTGCTCCCCAGGAACTCGCGCGTACGATCGGCGATGGTTCCCTGCCCCACCCAGGCGACGAAGTCCTGGTTCATGACGTGGCTCGTGATCCACCGACCGTGCTCGTCCTTCACCGGCCCGTGCCAGGTCGGGATGCTGTTCTGCACGTAGGGCTCTCGGCCCTTGGGCACGCGCGTCCAGAACCAGCCGACGCTCAGCGTGTTCTCGTCGTCGATCGGCACGCGCCACTCGAAATGCTCGCCGAGATAGAAGCCGTTGGGCCAGAGGCACACGCGCCCGACCGTCCACAGCGGATCGGCATCCTTTTGGCCCTCGCGGATGCGCTTGTAGACGAAGCCGTAGTCGAACTCCGCGAAATCGACCTTCAGGTGTGCCGCCGGGCGCGGGCCGTTGCCGCCGCGTTGCTGGCGGCTCCAGTGGTCGTGCATCCACTCGAAATGCACCGGATCGATCGAGTTCTCCTGGCACTGCAGCCAGTTGCATGGCACCTCGGAGAGGACGATCTCGGTGAAGCCGTCGGGCCAGTTGAACGGCGCCCAGTTGGGCAGCTCGGGCACCGGCAGCGGCCCCATATAGGCCCAAACCATTCCGCCCAGCAGCCTGACCGGATAGGCCTTGAGCCGCACTTGGTCCTTCAGGCGCGCGGCGGGATTGGCCGTGTCTTCGTAGGGCTGCTCGAGGCAGCGCCCCGCCGCGTCGTAGAGCCAGCCGTGATAGTTGCAGCGGATGCCACAGGCCTCGACCCAGCCATACGAAAGATCGGCGCGTCGGTGGCAGCACTGGCGGTCGACGAGGCCGAACCGGCCGCCACGGTCCTTGTAGAGGACGAGGTCCTCTCCGAAGAGGCGGATGGGCTTGATCGAAAGCGAATCGAACTCGCTTTCGCCGGCGATCGGCTGCCAATATCGGCGCAGCACGTCGCCCATCGGCGTGCCCGGGCCGATGCGAGTCAGAAGCTGGTTCTTCTCAGCGGAAAGCATGCCTCTATGCTCCTTCGCCCGCGGCGGTTTTGCAACTATGCTCGGCGGACTCGAACATCGCAGGAGGACCCGTGGCCGAGAAACCCGACCAGACCGCCGCCCGACTCGCCGCCGCGCGCGGCTACAGCTATCCCGAATGGGAGTACCTGGCCGAGCGCGACCCGGTGTTCCTCGAGGCGTACAACCGGCTGTCCGGGCTCGGACTTCTGCACGACGGCGTGCCGAAGGAGGGCAAGGCGCTGCCGGCGAAATACCGCGAGCTGGTGGCGATCGGCGCCATGATCGGCCAGGCGCGCATGTGGGGCGTGAAGGCGCACATGGAGCGCGCACTGCGGCTCGGCTGCACCGAGATGGAGATCCTCGAAGCTCTCGAGGCCGCCCTCATCCCGGTCGGCTCGCCGCCGTTCCGTCAGGCGGTCAACATCCTGATGCAGGTCACGGGCTGGAAGCCGGCCGCCGAGCGCTAGGCGGCGGCCGCCTTCTCGGCTCGCGTCAAACGCCGCGCCAGAGGCTTCAAGAGCTGCGGCAGCAGGTAGATCGGGAACTGGCAGAGCGCGAAGTAGATCCACGCGAGCTCCGGCAGCACCCCTCCGGCCGCGGCCAGCATCAACCCCATGTTCCGCTGGGTCGTCATGAACGCGATCGTGAACGCGTGCTCGCGTCCAGCTCGCGCGAACAGCGCCGCCGTGACCACGAACAGCACGAACGACACCACGAACGCGAGTGCCGCGAGGCCGATCATCGCCACCGGCGCAGCCGCGAAGCGGCCGGCGACGTTCTCCATCACGGCGGCGACGAACACGTAGGCGATCAGGATGTTGAGGCCGTCGAGCTCGCTCTTCCAGCGCACGATCCGGGCGGTGCCCGCGGTGCTGCGGATCACGAATGCCAGCAGGCCCGAGCCGGCGAGGATCGCGAACAGGCGCACGCCGAGTGCGAGGGGCGACATCGCGAGCGCTGGTCCGACGAACAGGTAGCTGAACAGAGGGGCCGTGAGCGGCGTCAGGGCCGTGCCGGCGACGAGCGTCACGAGCACCAACGTCGCATCGAACCCCATCAGGGCCGCGAACGCCGGGGCAGCCATCATCGGCGGTGCCGCACCCTGGAGCATGAAGCCGAGGAAGAGATCGGGCGACTGCTTGTCGAGGCCCGCGGCGAAGGCGGCAGCGCCGAATGCCGCCGGCACCGCCAGCATGGTCCAGCCGGTGGTGGCGAGGACGAGCCAGGGCTGCCCCACATAGCGGCGCAGCGCGGTCGTGTCCACGCGCATGAACGCGATCGCCAGAAGGATGAAGATCGCCTCGCTGACGAACGGCTTGAGAACCGCGTCCACCGGCGGTGCGGCGATGGCGACGAAGACGATCGCGGCAACGGCGCGGGTTCCTTGTCGTCCGAGCCACGCAAGCGCGGCCAGCGGCAGCCCCAAAACGTTCATCCGGCCGCCGCCGATTTCTCGTACGAAATGGCGAGCACCTCGATCTGCTCGCGCCCGCCCGGTGTGCGCAGGTCCACCACGTCGCCGACGCTCGCCTTCAGCAAGGCGCGCGCGATCGGCGAAATCCAGCTGACGCATCCCTGGGCGAGGTCCGCCTCGTCGATGCCCACGATCCTGACCGTGCGTTCCGCACCGGCTTCATCGGCGTAGGTCACGGTGGCACCGAAGAACACCTGGTCGACGTTCTTCTGCTGCGCCGGATCGACGACCTGCGCGATCTCGAGCCGCTTCGACAGAAAGCGGATCCGGCGGTCGATCTCGCGCAGCCGCCGCTTGCCGTAGATGTAGTCGCCGTTCTCGGAACGGTCACCGTTGCCCGCGGCCCAGGATACGACCTCGACCACCTTCGGGCGCTCGACGCGCAGCAACTGGCGAAGCTCGTCTTGCAGGCGCCGGAAGCCAGCCGGCGTGATGTAGTTCGCCACACCCGCAGGCTGCTCGGCCACGTCATCCGGGCCGTCGTCGTCGCCGTCGGTTTCCTTGGTGAAGGCCTTGCTCATGCAGCCGAGTCTAGAGGACTGCCTCGGCGAGGCAAGGGCCCCGGCCCGTCCCGGCCGAATCTCGGTATTCTCCGGCCGCCTTGTCGGGAGTCCCCCCGATTTCTTTTGTACCGCGGGGCAGGATATTACCGCGCCTTGGCCCCCCCCCTCGGGAGAAGCCCCTATGAAGATCCTGCTCACGTCGCTGGCGCTCGGCGCCGGTCTGGCCGTTGCGGCACCTGCCCTGGCGGTTGACGCACCGGCGACCGGCAAGCCCGCCCAGCAGACGCCGCAGAAGGCCAAGCGGGCCAGCAAGCGCGCCCAGACTGACGCGAAAAAGGCAGGCGCCAAGGCCAAAACAACGGCCAAAACCAAGCCGCAATAGACCGGCTGGGCCCTGTGGAGGCACCGGAATGTCTTGTATTTTTCGCTTTAATGCTTATGTAAAAAGCCATCGGGCGCCGCTGTTGCCCGATCCGTCCCGCCCTCGCGTGACGGCCGCAGTATCTATCGACGGGCTGCCTTTCCCGTGCCAAACGGGGGCGACCTGTCCGGAGTGTTCATGACCAAGGAAGCCCTGATCGAATTCGACGGTACGGTCGTCGAAGTCCTCCCGGATTCGCGTTATCGCGTGAAACTCGACAACGGCCACGAGACGATGGCTTACGTCGCCGGGCGGGTGAAAAAGAATCGCATCCGCATCATCGCGGGCGACCGCGTGATGCTCGAGATGACGCCGTACGATCTGTCGAAGAGCCGCATCACGTTCCGCCACCGTGACGAACGCGCCGCACCGGCCGGTCAGCCGCGCCAGCAATGGCGGCGCCGATGATTCCGACGCCGTTTCAGCTGAGCCGGCTCTACGCCCAGGGCTGGAAGGCCGGGATGGCCTGCGAGGTCGATGGACCGATCGCGGCCGTCCTCGCCCGCGCTGACAAGCTCAATCCCTGCACCGCCGACCTCGAGCGCGAGAAATGGACGCAAGGCTTCACCGAAGCCGTGCGCCGCAAGCTCGACGGCCCCCAGCGGCGGCGGCGCCAGGTCTGATCGTCTCATCTAGATCCCCTGATCCGCGGTCCCGCTGATCCAGGTTCCTGAAGGAAGTCCCGCCGCTTTGTCGCGGCCCGCCTCCTTGTGGCAGACCTGGGCGCGCACTAAGCTTCCCGGCAACGGAGGAGCACATGCGCGGCCATCACGATATGGGCGGTCTGCCGGCGGGCCCGGTCGACCGCGACGAGCACGTGAAACAGGCGTGGGAGAAGCGCGTCGACGCGCTGGCGCGCCTGCTCTCGCAAAAGAAGCTGCGGCGCGTCGATGAAGCGCGGCGCGCCATCGAAGCGCTGCCGCCGGATGCCTACGACCGCATGAGCTACTACGAGCGCTGGATGGCGGCCACGGCACAGCTGTTGCTCGAGCGTGGCGTCATCACCTCGGACGAGCTCGGCCGCAAGATGGACGAGGTTCGCGCCCGCGAGACGGCGCGATGAGCGCGCCCGCCGCCGACACCGCCGTCCCCGCCCGCTTCAAACCCGGCGACCGCGTTGCCGTGCGCTCTGCCGATCCGCCCGGCCATATCCGCACGCCCTGGTACATCCGCGGCCACACCGGAACCGTCGAGCGCCTCTGCGGCGCGTTCCCCAATCCCGAGGAGCTCGCATTCCACCGCCCCGGCCTGCCGGCGCAGCCGCTCTATCGCGTGCGCTTCCCGCAAGCGCAGGTCTGGCCGGATTATCGCGGACCGGCGCACGACACGATCGAGATCGAGATCTTTCAGCACTGGCTCGAGCCGGTGCGATAGGAGCCGCCATGGCCAACGAAGCCCATCCGCACCATCACGATCACGCACACGGGCACGACCACAAGACCCATCCGCACCCCAAGCAGCCCGACCTCGAGGATCAGCCGCTCGGCTATTACCAGATCATGGAGATCGCGGTGCGGGAGCTCCTCATCGAGAAGGGCATCGTCACCGCCGACGAGATCCGCCAGGCGCTGGAGGTGATCGACTCGCGCACGCCGGCCATGGGCGCCAGGATGGTGGCCCGCGCGTGGACCGATCCCGCGTACAAGGCGCGCCTGCTGGCGGACGGATCGGCCGCGGCGCAGGAGCTCGGCATCGATTCGAGCGAGGTGAAGCTCATCGTCGTCGAGAACACGGCGAAGCTGCACAACGTCGTCGTCTGCACGTTGTGCTCCTGTTATCCAAGGCCGATCCTGGGACTCCCGCCCGACTGGTACAAGAGCCGGGAGTATCGCAGCCGCGTGGTCCGCGAGCCGCGGGCGGTGCTGCGCGAGTTCGGCACCGACATCCCCGATGACGTGGAGATGCGCGTCCACGATTCGACCGCGGATATGCGCTACCTTGTCCTGCCGGAGCGGCCAAAGGGCACGGAAGGATGGGACGAGGCGAAGCTCGCGGCGATCGTCTCGCGCGACTGCATGATCGGGGTGACGAAGCCGCGGCTGGGCTGAGCGTCACACTTTGTGGCCGTAGAGCCAATCCAGCATCGAATAATCGTCGTGCGCGCGCCGCAGCATCATGTCGTTGCGGACCATGGCCGGGATGCCCTCGAGGTGGAAGAAGGCACCCATGGCGCGCGCGGTGAGCTGCACGCGCGCGGTGCGCAACCGCCGCTCCGCCTCGTAGGCCACGAGCGCCTTCGCGGGCTCCGTCCCCCCGCCCACGTGCCGGGCCAGGCATAGCCCGTCCTCGATCGCCTGGCAGGCGCCTTGGGCGATGTACTGGAACATCGGATGCGCCGCATCGCCCAGGAGCCCGATGCGGTTTTTGGTCCAGGTCAGTACGGGCAGCCGGTCGTGCATCGGCCATCGTTTGTCGCGCCACATCACCTTGATGCAGCCCTGGACGTACTCGCAGGTCTGCGCGTAATGCGCGTCGAGTTCCTCGACCAGCCCCCACTGGTCTGACCCAGGCACGTAACGCTTGCTGCGGAACACGGCGACCTGGTTGTAGAGCTCGCCCCGGCGGATCGGATACTGGACGAAGTGCATGTCCGGACCGATCCACATCACCACGTTGTCGAGGCCCGCGTGCCGCGACATCTGCTCGATCGGCAAGGTCCCGCGATAGGCCACGTACCCCATGCAGACCGGCTCGTCCTTGACGATGGCGCCGCGCACCGTCGACCACAGCCCATCCGCGCCGATCAGAAGCTCGGTCTCGTACACCGTCCCGTCGCTGAAGCGCGCCCGCGCCGCGTCGCCGAGATCCTCGACCGAGGCGAGCGTGCGGCTGGCCTCCAAGGTGATCAGCTTATTCGCCTTGCAGGCCTCCAGCAGGACGGACAGGAGATCGCTGCGGTGCATGACGATATAGGGATGACCGTAGCGCTTCTGGAACGCTTCGCCGAGATCGACCGCCGTGATGCGCGTCCCGCTGAGCGCATCCATCCACACGAGCCGGCTCGGATAGACGGCATGCTTGGCGATCTCGGGCAGCACGCCGATGCGATCGAGCACTTGCATCGCGTTCGGAGCCAGCTGGAGCCCGGCGCCGATCTCGCCGAATTCGGGCGCCTTCTCGACCACGTGGACGCGCCGCTTGTGCAGGGCGAGCGCCAGCGCCGTCGTAAGTCCGCCGATACCGCCCCCGACGACAAGGGTGTCTAGCCTGGCCATGGGATCCTCCTGCTGCCGGCGGCCAGAATGCTCCGTGTACTGATTAATTTCAAGGGACCCGCGTCCGGCGGGCGCCGAGACTGGGACATCCTGGCCCGCGGGATCGTCGGCTCGGCACGGTCACGACGCCGTCAGGCCGGGTAACCGCGCTAGAACTCGTCGCCGCCGGCGGAGGTGCCGGGCGCCCCGGGCTGCGCGGTCTTGAGCGGCGTTTCGCGCAACATCATGACGACGATGACCGTCACGACGGCGATGGCGGCGCCGACGCGGAACACGTCGTGGAAGGCGTTGGTCATCGCGTCCTCGACGGCATCGCGAAGCTGCGGCGGCACCTGAGCCAGCGCTTGCGTGCCGGCGCGCAGGAGCTGCACGCTCGCGTCCTTGCCCAGCGCCTCGTGCCCGCCGACGGTGACCAGCAGCGCGTTCAGACGTGCGATCAGGACCGCAGTGAACAGCGCCACGCCGAACGATCCGCCAAGCGAGCGGAAGAACGAGATCGACGCGGTCGCCGTGCCGATGTCGCGGAAATCGACCTCGTTCTGGATCACCACCATCATCACCGGCCCGACGAGGCCAAGACCCCCGCCGCAGAGCGCGATCACGGCAGCCGCATAGATGAGCGAACTCGACGGCGTCACGGTCGAGAGCAGCAGCAGCGACACCGCGGTCAACGCGACGCCGATCGCCGGATATATCTTGTAGCGGCCGGTACGCGCCACGAGCCGGCCCGTCGCGATCGCGCAGATCGACATCGCACAGGTGAGCGGGATCAGCACCAGGCCGGAATCGGCTGCCTGGAGCTCGAACACCATCTGCAGGAACAGGGGGATCAGGATGATGGCGCCGAACATGAGGAGCGCCGCCAGGAGATTGATCATGTTGCCGAGCACGAAGGCATGATTGTAGAACAGGCGCGGCGGCAGGATGGGCTCGCTGGCGAAGCACTCCTGCAGGACCGCAAGCCCCAGCAGCACCACGGCCGCCACGGCCAGGAGCTCGATCTCGGTCGACGCCCAGGGGTATTCGTTGCCGCCCATGGTCGTGACCAGGAGGATGCAGCACACGGAGGCCACGATCAGCATGGCACCGGGATAATCGATGCGGTGCCGGATGCGGCGGGTGACCAGGCGCTTCAACGTGCGCTGAGCCATGTAGAGCGCGCCGATGCCGATCGGCAGGTTGATCCAGAACACCCAGCGCCAGGACAGGTGATCGGCGAACAGGCCGCCGACGACCGGGCCGATCACGGCGGCGATCGCGAACGACGACGCGATGTAGGCCTGATAGCGGCCGCGCTCGCGCGGCGAGATGATGTCGGCGATCACCGCGTGGCCCATCGAGATCAGCCCCCCGCCGCCCAGGCCCTGCAGGGCGCGGAAGAGGATGAGCTGCGGCATGGTCGTCGCCACCGCGCACAGGATCGACGTCAGCAGGAAGATCGTGATCGCGATCTGCAACATGATCCGGCGACCGTACAGGTCCGACAGCTTCCCGTAGATCGGCGTCGCCGCCGTCGACGTCAGCAGATACGACGACACGACCCACGACAAATGCGCCACGCCGTGCAGGTCCGCCGCCATGCGCGGCAGCGCCGTCGCGACGATCGTCTGGTCGAGAGCCGCGAGGAAAAAGCCCAGCATCAGCCCGACGAGCACCGTGACGGTCTCGCGATGCGAAAAACGCGGCAGCGTCGCCTCGGCCGGCGGCGCGGCTGCGGTGGAATCGGGCGGGGACATCGGGGCCAATTTACAGCCGAAACAGCGCTTTTTGCACAGCCTGAACGAACATGCCTGGGTTGCGCGGGGGCGCCGCGGCCGGGCCGTATTGGAACGGGTCCATAGCTTGCCCGTTATACCGCATATGTTCTACGACCGCGCCGCCGACCTCGTACGGCTCATCTACGACGGCCGGATCGACGGGCCGCCCGTCCTCGACATGGATGCGTATTTTCCCCGCGGCGCTGCGTTCGCCAGCGCGTGGCGCAGCATCCGCGACGAGGCACACGACGTCGCCAGGCGCCTTCATCAGGTTCCCCGCTTCCACGACATCATGCGCGAACAGGCATCGATCTCCGCCAACGACGGCCGCGACTGGCGCATGTTCGTTCTCAAGGCTTACGGCAGCGAGGTGCCGAACAACATGTCGGCGTGTCCAGCGCTGGCACGGCTGGTCGAGGACTCGCCCGACGTGCTGTCCGCATCGATTTCGTTTCTTGCCCCGGGAAAGCACGTGCCCGCGCATCGGGGCCCGTTTCGCGGCGTGCTGCGCTTTTATCTCGGCCTGTCGGTTCCGCGCACCGACGACGGCCGGCCGGCGGCCGTGCTGAGGATCGCGGACACCGAATACCGGATCGGCGACGGAGATTGCCTGCTGTGGGACGACACGTTCCCGCACGAGGTGTGGAACGACAGCCGCGAGCTGCGCAGCGTGCTCCTGCTCGATGTGTGGCGGCGCGACATGCCGATCGACATGGTGCTGTTCTCGAAGGCGCTGATCGCGCTCGTGCGCACGGGCATCCGCGTCCGCGGCGTCGCGGCCTAAATACGGCCTTATTTCCCGCTCAGAAGAAAGCGCCTGCCTTGCGCGTTGTCCGTGTCGTTCATGTCACGGCGGACAGGCACATACCTTGGTAACGCGCCAGAACGATTGCGCCCCGCCTCAACCGGTTCTAAATGCTCATGAGCCACATGTTCGGACTCTTCAAACGGCGAAAGGCAAACGGAGCGGCGGCGCACAAAGGCATGGTGCCGCCCATCTCGGCCGAACTGCGCGCGGCGCACGACCGCGAATTCGCCGAGCAGCTGCACCGGCGCCTGGCCGAAAAGAACGGGGCCGAAAAGAACGGGGCGACCGGCACGGGCAAGGTCGAGCCGATCTTCAAAGGCAGCGCCCCGAAGCCGGCCACGGCGCCCGCCGCACGCGCCGAACATCGCGACGCCGAAGCCGCAGTGAAGCCCGATGCCAGGCCGCAGACGCCCCCGGCAGAGGACCGACGCAGGTTCGACGGCATCCGCGACGACATCCGCATGGACGGGCGTTGTGAGCCCGCGGCGGCGGCGCCGAAAGACCCCGCGCCGCGCGTTCGGCGCACCGAACCCTCTGCCGATGAGCCGCCGGCACGCACCGTCGAGTCGTTGCCGGCCTTGCCGCTGGTGATGCGCGCGGCTCAATTCGCGGCTGACCGCCACAAGGCGCAGCGCCGGCGCGGTGCGGCGCGCGAGCCTTACATCAACCATCTGCTTGAGGTTGCGGCGCTGTTGTCGGCGGCGACCGACGGACGCGATCCCGAGCTGGTGATCGCCGGCCTGCTGCACGATCTGATCGAGGACCAAGGCGTCGGCGCCGACGACATCGCGCGCCGGTTCGGCGTCGCCGTGGCCGCCCTCGTGCTCGAAGTGACCACGGACAAGAACCTGTCCGAGGAGGAGCGCACCCGCACCCACATCCTGCACGCGGCCCACAAGTCGCCGCGCGCCCGGATGCTGCGGATCGCAGACCTTACGAGCAATCTGCGCGCCTTGCGGCAAAGCCCGCCGGCCGATTGGTCGCTCGAACGGCAGCGCGACTATTTCCAATGGGCGCACGAGGTGGTCGCCCGCAGCCGTGGCCTCAGTCCGCACCTCGATGCGGCGTTCGACGAGGCGTACAACAAGGGCCCGGCACCTCAGGATACCGCGGACCTGCCGGCCACGTCCTGACGCCCTACGTGACATCTGCAGCCAGCGCATGGCTGTGAGCCGTGGCGCCGCGGAACCGTCACTTGCGGGGCGCGTCTGCCGGCGCTCCAATGGACGTTTCCGAAAGCGCCGCCATGGATGTCATCGAAGCTCCCGCCCCGCTGCTCGAAACCGCGTCGTCGTTTGCGATCCGCGCCCTGCTGCTGGCCGAGCGCCTCGACACGCGCGGTCTCGAACGCGACGACACGATCGCAACCATGCCGCTCACCTTGCGGGTCGGCCGCGCGGGCGGTGTCGCGTTTCTCTTCCGCTACGGCGTGGCCGTATTCGCCGGGCTGTCGGCGCTGGAGGAGGACGACGTCGTCCGCTCGCTGCGGCCGCGGCTCAGCGGCCCGCTCGACCCGCCGGAAACCGACCTGGTGCAGATCCTGGTCAAGCCGGACCGTGAGGACCAGGTGGATCCGTCGGGTGCGGTGATCCTGCGCCAGGGGTCGCCGGAGCGCCTGCAGATCGTCGCGAACGTCCTCTCCAAGAGCATCGTGCTGTCGCATTACGAGGCCCGCATCGCCGATGCGTTCGACCAGATCGAGCCGCTCGCCGACCGTCTGCAGCGCACCGGCGGCACGGGGTCGCAGGCGCGGCAGCTCCTGCAGCACATCGGGCGCGTGCTGCTGACGCAGCACCGGATGGTGGGCCGGGTCGAGGTCGAGGAGAAGCCCGACGTTCTTTGGGACCACCCGGAGCTCGAACGCCTCTACGCCCGGCTGGAGGACGAATACGAGCTGGCCGAGCGCAGCCGCGCCATGGAGCGCAAGCTGGCGCTGATCAGCAAGACCGTCGATACGCTCCTGGACCTGGTTCAGAACCAGCGCAGCGTGCGCCTCGAATGGTACATCATCGGCTTGATCGCGCTCGAACTTCTGCTCAGCATCGGCAGTCTGGTGCTCCACGGCGGACCCGGCTAGACGCGCTTGCTTCGGCGGTTGACGGAACGACTGCCGGTGTTCCGCGTTGGCCTCCGGGGCACGATGAAAGGGTCGTGCAATGGCTGGCCGCACCTATATCGCCGCTATTTGCGTCTTGTGCCTCACCGTCCTGGCGCCGGCGCCTTCGGCGTGGCCGCACGGCGATGCCGACTGGATCCGCCAGAACTGGTTCCGCTCGCCGAGCTCGGGCGTGCTCTGTTGCGGCGTCAGCGACTGCCACCGGCTCCCCAAGAGGGCCGTCGACATCACCGCCGCGGGTTACACGGTGAGCTTCGAGGGGCGCTCGACCACGATCCCCTTCGGCATGACGCTTCCCTCCAGTGACGACGACTTCTGGGCGTGCTGGCCGGCCGGCGGCGACGTGCGCTGCTTCTTCGCGCCGCCGCTGGGGACCTGAGCCCCGGGGGCTCGCGGCGGCCCGTCGGGCGGGCTAAACTCCAGGCCGCCCACACATCGGAGCGAGCATCCGGAGCAGGCCCATGGACATCGGCAAGATCGTGCATCTCGAACACGTCAACGTCCGCATTCCCGACCAGCGCATCGCGACCATTTTCTACGTCTCGGGTCTCGGTCTGACGCGCGATCCCTACCTCATGACCGGCATCGACAACATGTGGGTGAATGTGGGGCGCAGCCAGTTCCACATGCCGACCGGTCAGCCGCAGGTGCTGCGCGGCCATGTCGGGCTGGTGCTGCCGAGCCGCGAGGGCCTCCTGCAGCGCCTGGCGAAGGTACGGGGCACCCTCGCCGACACACGGTTCGCCGTGCGCGAGCACGAGGACTACGTCGAGGCCGTCTCGCCCTGGGGCAACCGTCTGCGCTGTTACGAGCCGGCGCCGGAATTCGGGCCGATCCGCCTCGGCATACCGTATGTCGAGCTTGAGGTCCCGCCGGACTCCGCCGATGCCATCGTGCGCTTCTATCGCGAGATCTTCGAAACGCCCGCAGAGGTCCGGGACGGCAAGGGCGGGCGCCTGGCCCGCGTCGTCGTCGGCAAAGACCAGTATCTCCAGTTCCGGGAGACCGACGCGCCGCCCCCGCCTTATGACAATCACCACATCCAGATCTACGTCGCGAACTATGCCGCCACGCACGATCGTCTGGACAAGCTCGGTCTCGTGACCGAGATCAGCAACGAGCACCAATATCGCTTTACGGACATCACGGACCTGGCACAGCGGCGCACGCTGTTCGTGCTGGAGCACGAGGTACGCAGTGTCCGCAACCCGCTCTACCGGCGCCCGCTCGTGAACCGCAACCCCGATCAGACGAACATGTCCTACACGCCCGGCGCGGACGCGCTGTCGTGGGAGCTCGCCCCCGCTGAATGAGAGGGGCCTGAGCCGTCAGTCCTGCGGTGCTCCGACCGTGTCGGCCATGTAGGCGCCGCGCTGGCCGAGCGGACGTGGCCGCCCGGTCGTGGTGTCGCGCATCGTCTGGTGCTCCATCTCCGCATCGAGCTCGGCGCCGAGCAGCACCACGATGTTGGAGATCCAGATCCACGTCATGAACACGATGGCGGCGCCCAGCGAACCGTAGGTCTTGTCGTAGTTGCCGAACGATGTCGTGTACCAGGAGAACAGCATCGAGGCGGCGATCCATAGCACCGAGGCGACGATGCTGCCCCAGCTCACCCATCGCCATCGGGCATCCTCGCGGCTGGGCCCGTACCGGTAAATGACCGCGACCCCGAGCGCGATGAACACGAGGAGGATCGGCCAACGCAGATTGTCCAGGAGCTGCGTAGTCGCCGCATCCAGGTGGAGATAGGAGAGAGCCACCGGCAGCACGGCGACCGCCGCGAGCGCCAGGAGGCCGGAGGCGAGCATCCCGGTGGTGAAGGCGAGCGCGATCGCGTTCAGCCTGACGAACCCGCGCTTCTCAGTCTCGTGATAGACGATGTTGAGCGCATCCAGCAGCGCCTTCATGCCCGAATTGGCGCTCCACAGGGAGATGAGGAGGCTCAGGGCGAGGGTCACACCAAGGGTCGCCTGGCCGTGGCCGATCAGCGTCTGCATCTCCTCGCCCATGATATTGAGCACGTCGGGCGGCAGGATCGCCCTGAGATTGTTCACGTCGTCGGCGATCACGCTGGGGTCGGCAAACAGACCGTAGATTGAGACCAGGGCGGCCAGCCCCGGAAAAATCGCGAGGATGGCGTAGAACGTGACACCGGCCGCCAGCGAAATGATCCGGTTCTCGCCGAGGCTCTTGTAGACCCGGATCGAAATATCGCGCCAGCCCAGGTAGGGAATCTCGGACGGCCCATCGGCAAACCGGCCGCGCGCCCGAAACTCCGTCAGCCCGGGCGCCAGCCCGCGGCGCGACCGTGCGCGCTTGCGGACAACACCCGACAACAGCAACGCCGCCGTAATGCCGGTCGACAGCCAAGGCGGCGGGCCATGGCGCGCGGCGCTCCGCAGATGCGGCTCAAGATCGTCGCGGGCGCCGGGAAACCCCATGCGCGGGCGTTATTTGACGCCCGGCCGGACGGTCTGGTCCTGCTCGTGCGCGGCGCGGAGCGTCCCGGTCGGAAAGCCTTCTTCGTCGGCGGCGCGGGTGGCCTCGTCCACGACATGGCCCGCCTCTTCCTTCGCCGCCTCATAGGTCCGCTCTGCGACGTGCTTCGCCTTTTCGACCTGCTCGGCCGCGGCCTCGCGGGCGCGTGCCTTGACCTCATCGGCACGTTCGCCGAGCGCGCGGTTCTCCATCTCCGTCTCCGGCAGCGCCGCACCGAGTGCCGCCCCGATGGCCAAACCGAGACCGGCCGCGATCAGCGGCTGGTCCTGAATGAACTGCGCCAGCTGCGAGAGGCCGCTGCCGGTGCGCCGGCCGACGTCGCTCGCCGAACGGCTAAGCCCGCGAACGCCCCGCTCCAGCCCCTGTGCTGCGCCGTGAAGGGTGTCGGATGTCGCACCCGCGACGGTCCTTGCCATATCCGCAGTGACTTCCGCCATGGCCTGCACTCCTGATGTCATCTGTTGAGCAACGCCGTAGCCGCGCTCGGCGATCGTGGAACCGGCGCCAGCCACCGCGTCCCCCATGGCATCGCCGGCGCGATACGCCGCATCGGTCGCGCGATATGCGGTGTCGGACACGGACGATCTGGCGCCGGCGAGGGCCCCGGTCACGGCATCACCGGCCTGATGTGCCATATCGCTGGCGCGCTGCGCTGTATCGCCCAGGGCCGAGCGGACGCTCCGGGCCGCGCCTGCGGTCGTGCGCCCGGGGCTGGCTGATCCGCGGTAGCCCGTGCCGGCGGCGGCATCCCCGGGATCTTGCGCGGCCCCACGGACGCGCGAGGCGACGCGCTGCGCGGCATCCGAAACGGCACTCGTGGCGCGCGCCGCTGCATTGGAGAGGCCCGAGGCCGACATGGACCCGCTCCCTCCGTTCCGCTCGCCGATGATGAGCCACGCGATCCCCGCGCCGACCAAGGCGCAGGCCAGCGGGTTGTCGCGGATCTGGCGGCCGAAATTGCGCGCGAAATCGCCCGCAGCCCCGGCTCCTACCACGTCGACCATCTGGTCGACGAGCTCGCCCGGCGAGACGCGGTCGCGCAGTTCGTCGAGAAGCTCGGCAACCCGCGTGCGCGTGCTCTCGCTTTCACGCTCGAGATGATCGAGAGATGTCATCGGGGCGAGACCTGGTATTTGGCGACGGCGGCGTCGCGTTGCAGCTGGTCCACGGTTTTCGTCGGCGCGAGATTCTGCGCTTTCAGCCGGACGGCGCCGATCACGAACAGGACGATCGAGACGATCAGCGCCGCCCCGCCGAGGATGACGGCGGCCTGCCAGGGGGTAAAGCCCGCCTGGTTGACCATCGCGTCGACGCCCGCCTCGAGCAGGATCACGAGCGCCGCAATCGCCAACACGGCGCCGAACACGATCAGCGCCAGCCCCATGCCCGCCATGGTGATCTTCGCCGACACCTCAGCGCGCGCGAGGCGTACCTCGCTGCGCATGAGGTTCGAAAATTCCTTCAGCAGGTCGACGATGACGTCGGAAACGCCTCGACTGGGGATGGTGGCCACGCGCGCCTCCTCTTCCGTTATTTCGGCATTCCAGGCCCGGCCATTCCGGGATTCACCCCGCCGGTGGAGCTGCCGCCCTGTGGAATTCCGTAGGCCGTGCCGCCGGTGGCGCCGGGGTCGTACACCCTCTCGCTCTCCCGGCCACCGCTCTGTTCGCCGGGCCCGCGGTCCGTGCTGGCCGAGCTTTTTAGAAACCGCGTGAGCGCGAAGCCCGTCAGCACGGCACCGGCCAAGAACGCCACCGGCTGCCGACGCGCGAAGTTGGTCGCAATCTGCAGCAGATCGTCGATGCTGCGCTCGCGAATGGCCGCGGATGCGCGCTCGATGCCGCCCGCCGCCTCGTGGATATAGCCCGACGCCTGCCGCGGCAGTTCGGGTTCCAGCCGGTCCGCCGCATCGTGGACGGCGCGCGCCACGGCATCCAGCCGGTCGGCTCCCGCCGTCTTCTGCTCTTCGGCCAGGTGCCGGACCTTGTCCGTCGCGGGCTCGATGACGTGGGCTGCCTGTTCCTTGATGGTTTCGCCGGTCGACGACATGAGACGCCTCCTTCGGTCCCCTCGACCGATCCCGTCGCCGGAGCGTCGAATCGTGAACGGCGGACCGTGATATTCCCGGACAACTCGCGAGATCGCTTGTAGTTCCGGGCTACGGTCGCCCAGGCGTTTCAGACCGGGGGCGTTTCCGCTTGCCCGGCCCACGGAGATGTGGCCTATACCCCGGCCTATGGATGCCGCCTCTGCACCTTCGGACATGGCGCCGTACCTGGCCGCGGGCCAGTTCGTCGACAGCGGCCATCCCGCTGTCGCCGCGTTCGCGCGCGACACCGCCGCCAACGCCGCCCCCGTCGACGCCGCGATCCGGCTGTACTACGCGGTGCGCGACGGCATCCTCTACGACCCGTATCGCCCGTTCGACGACCCCGCCACGTACCGCGCCTCGGCCGTGCTGGCGGAAGGCCGCGGCTATTGCGTCGGCAAGGCCGCCCTCCTCGCCGCCGCGGCGCGGGCCATCGGCATCCCCTCGCGCGTGAGCTTCGCCGACGTGCGCAACCATCTCGCCACGCCGCGGCTGTTGGCCCTCGTCGGCACGGACCTGTTCATCTATCACGGCGTGACCGAGCTGTGGCTGGACGGGCGCTGGGTGAAGGCGACGCCGACCTTCAACCGCACCCTGTGCGACAAATTCCACATCCACCCGCTCGAGTTCGACGGGCGCCGCGACGCCACCTTGCATCCGTACGACCGCTCCGGACGGCAGCACATGGAATACGTGCGCCAGCGCGGTACCTACGCCGACGTGCCGACGGACCTGCTCATGAAGGTGATGCTGGAGACCTATCCCGGCCTCGCCAACTTTTCGAAGACCGCGCACGGCGACTTCGCCAAAGAGGCCCAGGACCTCGGCTGATCCCGGCTCGTGCCGGTTTTTTTGGCGGCGGACACGGAACCGATCCAGGCACCGCTCAGTTTTATTCGCGTCGAGTAAAAGGAGGCGCGAATGGCGACGACGGTCGGGAACGAACGGCATCTCGAACATCTGCTCGAGGATCTCATCCGCCTGGACTACGACGCGGCCGCCGCCTATCAGGCGGCAATCGCCCGGCTCGAGACCGCCGGGTTCAAGGCGGCGATGCGCACGTTCAAGGCCGACCACCTCCGCCATACCCGCGAGCTGGGGGAATGCCTGCGCGAGCTCGGCGAAAAACCGCCGCGCGAAGGCGCCCTGAAACAGATCCTGACCACCGGCAAGGTCGTGCTTGGCGGATTTCTGGGCGACAAAGCGATCCTGCGGGCGATGCGCACGAACGAGGACGACACCGTGACGGCGTACGACCGCGCGGTGAAGCACAAGGCCGTCACCGAAACGATCCGGCGCGTGCTCGAGCGCGGCCAGATGGACGAGCATCGCCACCGTCAATGGATCATCGCCGCGCTCGAATCCGAAGCGCCGCCCCAGCGCCGCCGCACGAAGCGCTTGCCTCGCAAAAGCCGGGCCGCCAAGCGCCGGACAGCCAGCCGCGGCACCCGGGCCAAAGTGTCGCGGACGAAGTCCGCGGCAAAGCGCAGGCGCCGGGCCGGCTGAGCAACGGTCAGCGTGCGGGCGGCGTCAAGCTTTCCGCCACCGCCTCCCGCTTGCGGCGCGGCAGCAGCTTCATCGTCAGGATGAAGCCCGAGAGTGCGAGGCAGATCGCGTTGGTTGCGATCAGCGGCCATTGCACGAGCAGCGCGCCATAGGCGGTCCACAGCGCGAAGCCGCAGACCGTGAGCGCGTACATGCCCGCGGAGACGTCGCGGGTCCGGCGTGAGCGGATGATCTTCCAGGCTTGGGGGGCGAAGCTGGTCGTCGACGCGACGGCCGCGAGCGAGCCTATGCCGGTGACCAGATCCACGCCGGGTCAACTGCCGACCGCGCCCCCCAGTTCCGAAGAAGGGGGTTCCTCGGAAGGAGCTCCGGCTCCAGGCTTTACGCTGCGCCCCGGCCGGCGTATTGGTTGACTCGGCGGCCGTCATAAATCGTCCGCCCAATCCGAATAGACAATAGTCCTGAAACGGGGGAAGCGACCCAGGTCGTGAGGGGCACGTCGGGGCGGCTGCTCCGCGGCCGGCTCTGTGTTGCCTGATGGGAGATGTTGGCATGTCCGCGCAGACCAATGGCGCCAGGAAGTCGCAACGCAAGACGCATAAAGCGCAACAACGCCCTCCGTTCGAGTGCATCGCCCTGCTGCTGCAAGGCGGCGGTGCGCTCGGGGCGTATCAGGCCGGCGTGTACGAAGCCCTCTCCGAGGCGCATCTGCAGCCGGATTGGGTCGCCGGCATCTCGATCGGCGCCATCAACTCCGCACTGATCGCCGGCAACCCGGCGGAGAAGCGGGTCCAGCGGCTGCGCGAGTTCTGGGAGGCGGTGACCATGCCGCCGTTGTGGGACGGGATGGGCGAACCCTCGCCGAAATCGGAATCGGCCCCCGAGCCCTTGCAGCGCCTGCTCGACCAGGCCGCGGCGGCCGCCGCCTCGCTGGGTGCCATGAGCCTGTCGATGGTGTCGAACAAGCCGCTGCCGGCGCAGCCCAACCGGCCGCACGACATCTGGGACAAGACCTGGCTGCACGAGCTCTGGGACAAGCTCGGCTGGGACAAACTTGGCGGGCCGAGGCTGCCGTTTCATCCTTCCGAGCTCGGCTCTTTTCTGGTCAAAGGCGACGTGGCGCGCGGCGTCGCCAATTGGATGAATGCCAGCCTGGCGCTGATGCGGGGTGCCCCGGCGTTTTTCGCGCCGCGCCTGCCGCCGCCGTGGCTGCAGCCGGCCGGATCGGTCGAAGCGACCAGCTATTACGACACGGCACCCCTCCATGCCACGCTCGAGCGCTTGGTCGACTTCGACCGGATCAACTCCGGTGAGATGCGCTTCAGCATCGGCTCGGTCAACGTGTGCACCGGCAACTTCGTCTATTTCGACAACGAGACCCACCATATCGGGGCGAAGCACGTCATCGCCAGCGGCGCGCTGCCGCCGGGATTCCCGCCGGTCGAGATCGAGGGCGAGTACTACTGGGACGGCGGTCTCGTGTCCAACACGCCACTGACATGGGTGCTGGAGAACGAGCCGCGGCTGGACACGCTCGCCTTCCAGGTCGATCTGTGGAGCGCACGCGGCGCCTTCCCGCGCAACATCGCCGAGGTGTCGACGCGGCAGAAGGAGATCCAATATTCCAGCCGCACGCGCGCCAACTCGGACCGTTTCAAGCAGATGCAACGGCTGCGCTGTACGCTGGCGAGTCTTCTGGACAAGCTGCCGGAGGATCTGAAGGACAGCCCTGAATACAAGACGCTCAGCCCGCGCGTCGACCGCAAGGTCTACAACATCATCCAGCTGATCTACCGGTCCAAGGAATACGAGGGCGATTCGAAGGACTACGAGTTCTCCCGGCTCAGCATGGAGGACCATTGGCGCGCCGGCTATCAAGACACCGTGCGCACCCTGCGTCATCCCGAGGTGCTCGAGCGTCCCAACAACCTCGCCGGCGTGTTCACGTTCGACCTGGCCCAAGACGGCCGCGAATGAATCGCGTTGTCACCGACCGCACTCACCAAGGAGACAAAACATGAGCCTCAAGGACAAGGTCGCCGTCGTCACGGGTGCCGCAAGCGGCATCGGCAAGGAGATCGCCCGCGAGTTCGTCAACGCCGGCGCCAAGGTGGTCATCGCCGACCTCAACCTGTCGGGTGCTAAGAGTGCCGCGGACGAGCTGAACGCCGGCCAGAAGCGCGCCGTCGGCGTCGCCATGGACGTGACGAACGAGGGCCAGGTCGAGACGGGCATGAGTGCGGCGGTCGAGGCGTTCGGCCGTATCGACGTCCTCATCAGCAACGCCGGCATCCAGACGGTAGCCCCCCTCGACCAGTTCGCGTTCGCGGACTGGAAGAAGCTGATCGCCATCCATTTGGACGGGGCGTTCCTGACCACGCGCGCGGCCCTGCGCCAGATGTACAAGCAGGGCGGCGGCGGCAGCATCATCTATATGGGCTCGGTGCACTCGAAGGAGGCCTCGCCGCTCAAGGCCCCCTACGTGACCGCCAAGCACGGGCTGATCGGCCTCGCCAAGGTCGTGGCCAAGGAAGGGGCGAAGCACGGGGTGCGCGCCAACGTCATCTGCCCGGGCTTCGTGCGCACGCCCTTGGTCGACAAGCAGATCCCCGAGCAGGCGAAGGAGCTCGGCATCTCGGAAGCCGACGTGGTCAAGAACGTCATGCTGAAGGAGACGGTCGACGGCGAATTCACGACCGTTCAGGACGTGGCCGCCTGCGCGCTCTTCCTCGCCGGATTCGAATCGAATGCGCTGACCGGCCAGTCGCTCGTGGTCAGCCACGGCTGGTTCATGCAGTGATGTTCATGCCGTGATGGAGGCGGCGCCGAGGATGGCGCCGCTCTCGGACTGCACGAGCACCGCGCTGCCAGCGCCGGGGGCCGGACGTGGCCGCGTGAAGGCGACAGGTGAGCCGGCCCAAGCGCCGAGCTCCTCGATGCGGCGGACGATATTGACGTTGACCAGCGTCCGGCCGCGGTTCTCGCCGGCGCGGATGTGGGTCTCGTGCTCGAGATCGTAGTCCATGAGCCAGATGCGGCCCCGGCCCGCTCCCGCACCGACCCGGATCGCGAGCGCGTCCTGGTCTCCGCTGAGCGCCACCGGCACCGCAGGACCGGCTGCCGCGGCGATCGCGGCTGCGACCTGCGCGCGGTCCGAGCCGACGGCGTCGATGCGCCCGCCGATCACCATCTGCGGGGTGTAGATCGTGCGCAGGCCGAGCGTCTCGGCATAGGCGCGCTGGCGGGCCGTCGCCGCCGGGCTCGAGAACGGGTCGCGCCAGCCGAGCTGGTCCCAGTAGTCGATGTGATAGGCGAGCGCCAGAACCTGCGGCTGGCGCGCGAGCTCGGCCAGATAGGAATCCGCCGGCGGGCACGAATTGCAGCCCTGCGAGGTGAAGAGCTCGACCACCACCGGGGCCGACGCCGCGGCGGCGCCGCGGCCCACAGCGGTGGCGGCAAGCGCCAGGGCGGCTCCGCCCACGATCGCCTCGCGTCGCGTTGTCTCTCTCATGAGAATATCCGTCCGGAGGAGAGAACCTCGGACCGCTGTCTGGCCAGCCCGAGGTTCGCCGCTTACTTCTTCATCGAATCCTTGCCCATGGAGTCTTTCCCCATGGAATCCTTGGACATCGAATCCTTCTTCATCGTGTCCTTCCCCATCGAATCTTTCGACATCGTGTCCTTCTTCATGGTGTCTTTTCCCATGGAATCTTTCGACATCGAATCCTTCGACATCGTGCCCTGGCTGGTCTGGGCGAAGGCGGCCGGGCTGGCCGCGAGGCCGAGGGCGATGGTCGCAGCGGACAGGGCAAGCAAGGCGCGATTGGCGATGATCATGATCTGGGCTCCCTAAAGTTTCCCGTTGTCGCGGCGAACTCACTCGCCACGTTTCAAGGTTCGCCCCAGCCCATGGATTGGTTACAGTTAACGGAAACGTGATCAGCCGGCGGCGACGCGGATCAGGAGCTTGCCGATGGCGCGGCCCTCTTCCATGCGGTCGTGCGCCGCCGCCATCCTCTCGAACGGATACACCTCGGCGATCTGGTGCACGAGCTTGCGATCGTTCAACGCCTTGTTGATGTCGCGCGCCGCGGCATCGCGGGCCGCCTGCGGCACCTCGTAGATGATGAGCGTATGGACCGTGAGGTCCTTCACCAGCATGTGGACGAACGGGAGCTTTGGCTCGGGCACGGCGTCGCTGGAATAGGCCGCGATCACGCCGTTGGGCCGCAGCATCTCGACGTCCGCATCGATATTGGCGCCCAGCGCCACCTCGACGATTCGGTCGAGCGGCGGCTTCTGGCCGACGAGGGCCGCGACCCGCTCGGCCACGCGCTCGGTCTTGTAGTTCACGATGTGGTCGGCGCCCGCGCGCCGGGCCTGGGCGGCCTGCTCGTCGCGGCTCACGGTCGCGATGACTACTTTGGCGCCGGCCAGCTTCGCAAGCTGCACCGCGTAGAACCCGACGCCCCCTGCCCCGCCCTGGACCAGGACCGCCTGCCCCTTGATGTCGCCGTCCTGATGCAGGGCGCGATGCGCGGTCATGGCCGGGATGCCGAGGCACGCCCCTTCCTCGAAGCTCACGTGATCCGGCAGGGACACGGCGCGCTCGGCCGGCACGACCGTATATTCCGCAGCACTGCCGAACGGCTTGCCACGCTGGCACATGTAGAGCCACACGCGCTCCCCCACCCGCCGGCCGGCGACGCCGGCCCCGAGCTTGTCGATCACGCCCGAGCCGTCCTGGTGCGGGATCACCCGCGGGCTGGT
>DATJPD010000068.1:0-108178 GCA_035506575.1 Alphaproteobacteria bacterium | reverse complement strand
GCATATCGCGGGGGTGAGCGAGGGGGCCGCGGCGACCGGGCAGGCGGCGCACGGTGTCAAGTCCGCGGCCGAGGCGCTCGGCACCCAGGCCGAACGCCTGCGCACCCAGGTCAACGACTTCCTCGCCAAGATCAGGGCCGCCTAGAACGGCAAGCTCGCAGGGTCCGCACACCAGCGCACCGCGGCACGATCGCGCCTCAGAGGTCACAGGCGCGTTAACCGGGCCTTCACCGCAAGGCTGGTAACACGCCCGCGATTTCTCGCGAAGACGAGGAGCGCCGGATGCCCTGGCGAGTTTTTACGGACGTGCGTGGCATGTTCGCCCTGGTCGTGCTGTTGCTCGCCGGCTGTGCCGAGCCGCCGCAGCGCACCGCCGACAACGAGGCGTACCAGGCATGTCTCGCGCGCGGCTACCGTATGGGCGATCTGCCCTATGCCGCCACTCGGTTCTACCAGTCCCACGTGGAGGATCGCCTCTGGGCGCCAGCCAGGTCGCCGGTGGCCCAATGCAATGAATACCAGGCGCGCGGCGAGCTTTAGGCCACGCGCCTCCCTGACATATTTTCGACTCTACGCGCCGTTCCCGGAGCCGCGTCCAATGCGCTCAAACGCGGGTGCCGGGTCCAGGTCCCGGCACCGCAAGGGGAGAGGTCATGGGTTCGCTCACTTGGGCGCGCAGCGCGGCCTTGAGTACGCTGACGTCGCTCGCCTTGTATGGCTGCGGCAATCCCCAACCGCTTGCGTCAGTGCCGCCGCCGGGCGCGATGTCGCCCGGGGCAGCGGTTCCGGTCAGTGCGCCCGCGCCGCGCGTCATCCGCCGTTTCGTCGGCATCCCGATGCCGCCCAACAACGTACTCGACGTCGACCGCACCGTGACGGTCGGCGGAGACACCGACTGGCTCGGGCGCGTATTCTTCGCGGCACCGATGCCGGTCGACCAGACGATCGAATTCTACCGCCGCGAAATGCCGCGCTATGGCTGGACCGAGCTGGCGGTCACGCGGTCCGACACCAGCGTGCTGGCCTACCAGATGGGCAGCCGGCTCGCGACGATCGTGACGCGCCAGGCGAGCCCCGGCAGCACGCAAGTCGAGTTCTGGGTCAATCCACTGCGGGCGCGCGACACTGAGCAGGCAGCCCAGCCCGCGGAGCCGCCGCCACCCGAACCCCCGGCGGTTCTGCCCTCGTCATTCCCGCGCGCCCCTGTCGATGGGACGGTGATTACAATCACTCCCCGCGGGCGCGCGGTCGATCAGACGCCGCTGCCGCCGCCCTAGCAGCCCCGGCGTTAACCAGGCCCTCGGCCGTGCCGTGATAGACTGGCGGGCCGAACGGGCCTTGCGGGGGCGAGGGCATGCGCCTTCTTCTGGCGGACGATCATCCGCTGTTTGCCGATGCGTTGCGGACACTCGTCGCGCGCGAGTTTCCGGCCGCCGAACTCCAGGTGGCCGGGGACATCGCGGCGGCCCAAGAAGCCCTCGCGCGGGCGCCCTTCGACTTGGCCATCCTCGACCTGCACATGCCCGGCAGCAGCGGCTTTGACGGCCTCGAGCGGACCTTGCAACGGTTTCCCGGGACGCCGGTGGTCGTCATCTCGGGCCTTGCGCGCGGCGCGGATGTCGCCCGCGCGATCGAGCTTGGCGCCCGCGGGTTCCTGCCCAAAACCCTGCCGGCGGAGGTTCTGGCCGCGGCCCTGAGGCTCGTGCTGTCGGGCGGCACCTACGTTCCAGCGGACTACGCGCAGCCGTCACTGGCATCGCCAGCCGCCGCCGAACCGCCAGGCGGCGCGCTGACGCCGCGCGAAGTGGACGTCCTGCGCCGGCTCGTCACCGGCAAATCCAATAAGGAGATCGGCCGCGAGCTCAACCTCCAGGAGATCACGGTAAAGCTCCACGTGCGAAACGTCTTCCGCAAGCTCGGCGTGCGCAACCGGGTCGAGGCGACGAACGCGGCGGCGCGCCTCGGCTACGGTCCAGGGTCGCCGTAATGCGCCGGACCGCCACATGAGTGCCGGGGACTACCTGACGGTCGCGCTCCGGCTGGTCCAAAACGGAGCGCTTCTGGCACTGGGCGTCATCGGCTATTGCAGCATCCGGCCGTGGATTCAGCAGAAGCTCGCCTCGCGCGGTCTCGATCTCGCACTGTACGGGGTCGTGTTCGGCGCTCTCGGAATTCTATCCGTAATTGCCGCGGTCGATGTGGGGGGTATGGTCCGCCTTGACCTGCGCAACGCCGTCATCGCGGTCGCGACCGTGTTCGGCGGAGTGCCTGCCGGCGCGCTTGCCGCGGCGGTGACGGCGCTGTCCCGTCTTGCGTTGGGCGGCCCGGGCACGCTGGGCGGGATTGTGGCGCTGGCGACGGCCTTCGTGGTGAGCGCCGCTGACGTCGTCTATCTCCGCCGCACGGCACGCGAGGTCACGGTTCCGAACCTGGCGTGGCTCGGTCTGTTGACCAGCCTTGGGAATATCGCCGTGGCGTTCGTCCTCGGCGGGATCGGCTTGTTTCCCCAAGACCCCGCGGTCGATCAGGTACTGCGCGACACGCTGCCCATCTGGCTGGTGGGATCGCCTCTCGCGATCACGTTTTTCGGCGCGATCATCTGCCATTTTGACCGGAGCCAGGCTCTCGGCGCGGCGCTGCGCGACCGCGAGCGCGAACTGCGTGCCATCCTCGACAACGCGCCCATGGCCATCTTCTTCAAGGATCGCCTCGGCCGCTACCGCCTGGTCAACCGCTGCTACGAAAGCTGGTATGGCATGCGGGCGGCGCAGGTTCTCGGCCGCAACGACGCCGAAATATATCCGCCCGACTTGGCGCGCCTCCACCTCGAGAGCGATGTCGATGTCCTGAAATTCGGGCACGAGAAGCGGTTCGAGCGCGGTCCCGTCTATTCATTGCCTAAAGGCAAGCACCTGCTGACCATGAAATTTCCGATCCGCGACACCGGCGGCGAGATCGTGGGCCTGGCAGGTTTCATCCTCGACATCACCGATCGCAAGCAGGCAGAGGAGACGCTGCGCGAAAGCGAGGAGCGCTTCCGCGCGCTGATCGAAAACTCGAACGATATCGTCACCGTGCTTCTGTCCGACGGGACCATCACCTATCGCAGCCCGACCACGGCCGAGGGGCTCGGGTACCGGGACGAAGTCACCGGTCGCTCCGTGTTCTCGCTCGTCCATCCCGACGACGTGGCTGCGGTCCGGACGGCATTGACCGAGGTTGCTGCCGCGGCGGGACGGCATGCCACGGGCCGCAGCCGGCTGCGGCACAAGGATGGATCCTGGCACCACATCGCCTGGTCGATGCGCAACGCGATCCAGATTCCGGGAGTAAACGGGATCATCGTCAACTGGTTCGACGTCACGGACAACCAGCGTCTGGAAGAGCAGCTGCTGCAGGCGCAGAAGACCGAGGCAATCGGCCGGCTGGCCGGCGGGATCGCGCACGACTTCAACAATATCCTCGGCGCCATTCTCGGATTTGCCGGCTTCCTCGTGCAGGACCTGCCCAAGGCCAGTCCCGAGCACGGGTTCGCCGAGCGGATCGTCAAGGCGGGCGAGCGGGCGCGCGATCTCGTTCATCAGATCCTGGCCTTCTCGCGGCGGGTCGAGATCAGGCGCGAGCCGCACGACCTCGGCCGGCTTCTGCACGAGACCGAGGACCTGCTGCGTGCGTCGGTGTCGAAGTCCTCGCGGCTCGAGATTCGCCGCGATCCCGGCGAGTTCATCGCCGACGTCAACCCGGCACAGGTCAGCCAGATCCTGTTGAACCTCGTCATCAACGCCAACGACGCCCTGGCGGGCGAGCCCGGGACGATCTCCCTGGCGCTTACGCATCTGCGGCCCGGAGATGCGGCGCATCCGCGAGTCCGGAGCGGCGAGAGCGGGGAGATCTTCATAGGAGCCCTCGATCCCGGCCGCGCTTACGCCCGGTTGTCGATCACCGACACGGGCGTCGGGATGGAGCCGGCGCTGCTCAACAACATCTTCGATCCCTTCTTCACGACCAAGGAGCGCGGCCGCGGCACAGGTCTCGGACTTGCGGTCGTGCAGGGCGTGGTCTCGGGGTGCGGCGGTGCGATGGCCGTGTCCAGCCGCCCCGCTCATGGCAGCACGTTCACGGTCTATCTGCCGCTGTCGGGTGCCGCGACCGCGCCGGTCCCGGTCGGATCTCCGGCGGCGCAGTCGAATCTCCGCGGGCGGGAGCGGGTGCTGGTGGTCGACGACGAAGCCGATATCCGCGACATGCTCTCGGTCGGGCTCGACCGGCTCGGCTACGAGGTGGTCGCAATCGGCGATCCGGAAGTGGCCTACGGGGCAGTCGCCGAGGCTCCGGATGCCTGGGATGTCGTGATCAGCGACGAGGTCATGCCGCAGATGCGCGGCGTGGCGCTGCATCACCGCCTTCGCCAGATCAGCCCGCAGCTTCGCTTCATCCTGTGCACCGGGTTCAGCAGCAGCACGACGGAACAGACGGCTCGGGCTGCCGGGATCGATGCCTATTTCGTGAAGCCCGTCTCGGCCGAGGAGCTCGCCGCCTGCATCCGCTCCCTGATGGACATATCGGCGGCAGTCCGCCCGGCGGTCCGAGGCGCGACCTGACCGTTGGTATGGGGTTCCCATACCACGGCGCGCTGTCTTCATACTTTCATCGGAGCCGATTTCCGGCCGCCGGGCATTACTTAGTTCGCTATCAAGCAGCGAGCCAAGTGAGCCATGTCCAAGATTCTGGTGATCGACAACGATGATCTGTTCCGTCAGTACCTGACGATGCTCTTGCAGCGCGCCGGGTTCGAGGTGCGCGGCCTGCCCGACGGCGCCGGCCTTCTCGACATCCTCGCCGCCGAGCGGTTCGACGCGGTGGTGACCGACCTCTTCATGCCCGAGGTCGACGGCATCGAGGTCGTGATCAACACCCGGCGCCAGTTTCCCGGGCTTCCGGTGATCGGGGTGACGGGTGCCAGGTCGGACGGCGTGGACAATCCGTGCATCGAGGCGATGGTCCGCCTGGGCGCCGTCGGCGTGCTGCGCAAGCCGATCGACCAGCACGAGCTCCTGACGATCCTCAACCGCGTTGTGGAGCGCTGGCCGGAATCCGGACGGGCCTAGCGCTGCTGTTCGCCCGCGACGCGCGCGAGCGCCTTCTCGCGCACGCCGGCGTCGATGATCTGTTTCGGATCGAAGCTGGGCGGCACGCGCCCGGCCTTGACCATCAGCTGGATGCCCCAGTCGACCTTGTCCATCGGGATGGCGATCTCCGGATCGACGCCGTGCGTGCGCACCGTGTCGTCGTAGATGTATTCCGGCCGCGGATCGTCGGCCTTGATGCCGGTGATCTCGCGGGTCAGCTTGAGCGACGCGTCGCGATGCGTGACCGCATAGCGCAGCGCCGTCATCTCGGCCGCGAGGAAGCGCACCGCGTCATCCGGCCGCCGCTTGAGCGTGGCGCCCGTGCTGAACATGCACAGCCGCATGTAGTCCGGCAGCACGTCCCGGCCCGCCATCAGCAGCCTGAGCCCGTCGCGATCGGCGATCGGCGCGTACTCGGCCGACACGACGGTCACATCCGCGATCCCGGCCACCAGTGCCTTGTAGCGCTCGACGTCGCCGCCGAGCGGGACCATCCGCATGTCGGTCGCCTGCATCCCGTATTTGCGGAGCAGCGCATCGGCGAGCACGTCGGGGAGGGTGAACGGCGTGGAGATGGCGAAGGTCTTGCCCTTGAGATCGGCCACATCCTTGATCGCCTTGCGCGCGAAGATGCCGTGCGGCAGGCCCGGCCAATGGCAGCCGAGCAGCTTCACGTCGGCGCCGTGCGAGGAAGCAACCACCGTGCCGACCAGGATGCCGTCGTAGCTGTCGAGATCGCCGGCAAGCAGGGCTTTGAGTGCGACGGCGTCGCTTTTGAACTGCACGAGCTCGACGTCGAGCCCCTGTTTCTGTGCGAAGCCCTGCGTGACCATGAACAGGATGCCCGCATCGCTCTTGGCCTCGAACACGCCGTGCCGCCACGGCTCCGCGGCGTGGGCCGCCGGAACGGAGAACAGGATGGCGACGAGCGTGATGGCCGCGGCAATGCGAAGCATGGTCGTGTCCTCCCAGGTCTTTTCTTGCGCCCAGACTAGCAGCCGATGCCGGGACAGGTGGAGCATTTCGGCATCAGGACCGTTGTTTGGGCGTGCGTCCCTGTCGAGATAGCCGATGTCACGACTTTGCCCCCGGCGTGGCCAGGGCGCGCCGCATCAAGGCGGCATGCACGGCGGGCTTGGCCTTTGCTTGGCTGGCGGGATGTGCGGCCCCGGGCTTCTTTGTGGTGACCGAGGTGGCACCCCGCGCCGTGAACGGCAAGGGATTGGCCGAGGACGGCGCCGATGCGGTGACCGGGAAGGACTGCCGGGTCATCGAGGGGACGGTCCGCAAGGACCGCAAGCTGTGCGAGGATCGGGGCTCCCCGGCCACGGACAAGGACTTCAAGGGATTCATCCACTCGGGCAAGCAGGGCGCCAGCAGCGAGCCGTCGCAATTGCCGGCTGCGACGCCGTGACGGCTCAGCTGCCGGCCGGCGGGGCCACGGCTGCGTCGAATTGCTGGCTGCGCTTGAGTCCCTCGGCGACGAAGCCGCTCTTCTTCATCTCCTCGACGAACGCACGCAGATAGCGCGCCCCGGCTTCGCGTCCCTTGGCCGTGCCCATCGCCTGCTGGATCTCCATGAAGCGGCCATCCATGATCCGCACCTCCGGATGCTCGCGCGCATAGGCGACCAGCGGCTGCTTCACGCCGCCGGCCGCATCGAGCTTCTGCTGCACGAACAGCTCGACGCCATTGTCGCTGCGGATGAGCTCGGCATGCTTCAAGGTCCGCGTCAGGAACAGGTCGTACGCGGACGCCTTGTTGACGCCGACCCGGATGCCGGGCCGGTCGACGTCGGCGACCGTCTTTAGCGGCGAATCCTTCGGCACCATGTAGACGCCTTCGATCAGCACGTAGGGGGCGGTGAAAGCGATCTCGTTCGCGCGCACCGGCTCGATCGCCAGGAACACGACGTCCACCTGTCCGGCCTTGAGCGCCTCGAACGACTTGCCCGCCGCGTCGAACGGCACGAGCTCGATCGGACGGTCGAGGCGGCGGCCGAGCTCGCGCGCCAGGTCCACGGTCACGCCCTTCGGAGCGCCGGTGGCCGGATCCTTTTGCGCCAGCACGATGTTGCCGAGATTGATCGCGAACCGGATCTTCCCGGTGGGTGCCAGGTCTTTCAGGACTTCGGGCGAAGCGGTGGTCATGCGGGGTGCTCCGGGTATTTGTTGCTGGACGGGTTGGGCGGCGGCGGCGCAGAGGCCGGCGATCACCGCGGCGGCGGTGCAGACGATCTGACGCATCGCATTCCTCCCCAACGTCCGATTGTCGCCGCTCGGGGCGCGCAGCACCAGAGCCTAATCGGCGGCCTCGAGCGCCCCTCGGCCGCGTGCCGGGGCCGCGAAGCGCCGCCGGTAGTCGAGCGGGCTTGAGCCGAGGTGCCGCAGGAAGCTCCGCCGCATCCGCTCCTCGTCGCCGAACCCGCAGATCGCGGCGACCCGCTTGATCGGTGCGGGCGTCTCCTCGAGGGCCCGCCGGGCCGCCTCGACGCGCAGGACCTCGACCGCCTTGGCCGGCGTCGTGCCGTGCCTGGCCGCGTAGAGGCGTGCGAAATGGCGCGGGCTCATGCCGGCCTGGGCCGCCAGTCGCTCGACGCTGAGATCGCTCGCGAGATTGTCGGTCATCCAGGCATGCAGCGCCGCGAACTGCCCGTCGGCGCCGGCCGCGGCCTGGGCCTTCAGCGGCTCGCTGAACTGCGCCTGGCCGCCCGGCCGCTTGAGAAAAACCACCAGGTGCCGGGCCGTCTGCAAGGCGACCGCCCGCCCGAGGTCGTCTTCGACGAGTGCCAGCGCCAGGTCGATGCCGGCCGTGATGCCTGCCGAGGTCCAGACCCGTCCGTCGCGGATGTAGATCGGGTCGGCCTCGACTCGGACGTCCGGATGGCGGTCCTGGAGGGCGGCGCAGAACTCCCAGTGCGTGGTCGCCCGCCGGCCGGCGAGGAGCCCGGTTTCCGCCAGGAGGAAGGCGCCGGTGCACACCGAGCAGACCCGGCGCGCCCGCGCCGCGGAGCGGGTGAACCACTGCACGAGCCTCGGGTCGCGCGCCGCGACATGCACGCCGCGTCCGCCGACCGCGATGATCGTATCGATCGGCTGGCGCGCGACCGCCGAGAGCGGCTTGGTCTCGACGACAAGGCCCGAGGTCGTGCGCACGGGGCCGCCGGCGCGCGACACGAGGACGATGTCGTACGGTCGCGTGCCACCGGCATCGCGTGCCACCAGCTCGCAGGTCGTGGCGAAGGTTTGCAACGGCCCGGCGATATCGAGGAGCTGGGCGGCATCGAAGGCGACGATGACCACACGGCGGCCCTGACGTCGGTCCATGGGACGCTCCTGTTGGCAGAAAACGAGGGGATAATGTCATAGCTGCCAAGCCCGCGTCAGCCCCAGAGTTGCGGCACGGACCTTCAGGGAGCATCGGAGCCATGCCTTCGCGAGACATCGTCGTCCTGGCCGCAGGCCAGGCGCTGACGGGGAGCGTGACCTCGCTCCTGACCGCCGTATCCAGCCTGTCGGGAGCGTTTCTGGCGCCGTCGCCGGCGCTAAGCACCTTGCCGGTGACGGCCACGGTGCTCGGCACGCTCCTGATGATCTATCCCGCGTCGTCCCTCATGGGGCGCCTGGGCCGGCGCGGCGGCTTCCTGTTCAAGGCCGGGATCGGTGCCGTGGGCGGGGGCGTCTGCCTTGTGGCGCTGATGGCCGGGAGCTTCACGCTCCTGATCGCCGGCACGTTTCTCCTCGGGCTCTTCAGCGCCTTCGGTCAGTACTACCGGTTCGCCGCCATCGATGCCGCCAGGACGCCGCACGAGCGCACCTCCGCGGTCGCGATCGTCACCGGCGCCGGAGTCATGGGCGGCATCGCCGGACCGTTCCTTGCCAGTCACGCAGACGTGCTGGGCCCTGTCCCCTATGCCGGGGCGTTTGCCGCCCTGGTCGTGGTGTGCATCTGCCTCGCGGCATCGCAGACCTTCTTGTCAGCAGACCTCGGACGTGACGGATCGCGCGCGGAGGCGTCCACGACGGCGCCGGAATTCACGCTCAATGCCGGGTTCGTGAAAGCAAGCGCCATCTGCGCCGTCGGGTTCGCCGTCATGACCTTGACGATGAACGCAGCTCCCTTGTCGCTGCACGATTGCGGGTTTTCGCTCGCCGCATCGGCGACCGTGCTGCAGGTGCATTTCGCGCTCATGTACCTGCCGTCGTTTTTCAACCCGCTGCTCGTGTCACGGATGGGATTGCGCGGCCTGGTGGCATGCGGTGTGGTGGCCAGCGGCGCCGGATGCCTGCTTACCGCGCTCGCCGAGCAGACGCTCGGCGCCTACATCCTCGAGCTCGGCCTGTCGGGCCTCGGATGGAACTTCCTCTTCAACGGCGGCACGCTGCTGCTGGCCAGCACCTATCCGGTATCAGGCAAGACCCGCGCGCAGGGGCTCAACTCGCTGTTCGTCTACAGCGCCAATCTGCTGGCCTCGTTCTCCGCCGGCGCCGTCATGGCGTCATTCGGCTGGCCGGCGGTGAACCTCGTATGTCTGCCGCTGCTGGTCGTGGCCGTGCTGGCGCTGGCGCCACAGCGCGCCGACCGCCTCGCGGTCCCATCCAGATAAGGTCACGGGCGCAGCCGGGAACCGCCCCATCCGGGCGGCGTTGAGGTGGCACAAATTGAGTTGGAGGCCAGCTCATGAAACCCTTGTGCGCCGCACTATGCGGAGCGTCCGGTTTGTTGCTGCTCGCAGCCTGCGAGCCGACCTATGAAACCCCTGCCGCCACCAGCCCGGTGACGACGTCGCCGACCGCCATGTACGCGGCACCGGCGCCGACAGTGCCGCCGCCGGCCGTGGCCGTTGTGCCGCCGCAGCACTCGTGCGTCTACACCTCGCGCAGCTACGTGTCGGGGTCGGCGATCAACCCGCCGGAGCTCCCCGGCACCACATTGCAGTGTGTCAACGGCACCTGGCATTCGATTTAAGCCTGGGCGTTCGATCTGACCCGGGACGCGGGCGAGCCGGCCACGCCGGCTCGCCGATACCGCGAAATTCCCCTACAACACAAAGGGTTGAGCGCGTTCCGGCCGCTTAACCAAGGTTAACGGCCGTCCCGCCGTCCGTTGCATTTCCGCACCATCGGCCTATAGTGTTGGCATCAAGTCTCACCCTTCGGGTCGGCTCGGCCCGGCAGCACGTCCGGCCCCGCATTCCTCCAGACCGTCACTTGATCTTCCGGCGCCGCGGCGCCCGGAGCGGTTTGCAGCTTTCGCGGAATTCGCGGTTCGCCGGGCGATGGTTTCAGGAGCAGGAGCGCGATGATCAAGCAGCACAAGTATCAGATCGGACAGCAGGTGCATTACAAGCCGGCGGGTGCCTTTGGCCGCATGCAGATGTCGGGCGAGGTGAAGATCGAGCGGCTCCTGCCGCCGACCGCGACGGAAAACCAGTACCAGGTCGAATCTCTCTTCGACGGCCGTAAGCGCGTCGTGCGCGAGAGCGAGATCGGCTGAGCCCACGCCGATATGCGGCCGCAGAATTGCGGGCGGCCGCGCTGAAAAAGCCGTAGAAACAGGCCCTGATTCTCGCGCATCATGCCGTCGGGCAGATGCGCCGCCAAGGCGCGGAAACGAGGGCCGAGGGGGCGTGGCCGGTTACCCGCTGATGATGGCGACGCTGCTTGTGGGTGTCGCCATTGGCGCGATGCTCATCGTCGCGGTCGTGAGGGTCAGGCGAAGCCGTGCGCTGTTCCGCGAGCGGACGCAGGATCTGTCAACGGCACTTGCGCAGCAGACGGCCACGGGAGCCATCCTGCGCGCGATCGTTGCATCACCCGCCGACACGCGACCGGTGTTCGGTGAGATTCTTGAAAGTGCCGTGGCTCTCTGCAAAGCCACCGTGGGTGCCATGTTCCTGTTCGACGGCGAGCGGCTCCATCTGGTGGCGAACAACAGCTACCCGGCCGCGGCGCGGGAGGAGATGGAGCGCACGTTTCCGCTGGTCCCGCATCGGGGTTCGCTCGCCAGCCGCGCCGTCCTCGACCGGGCGGTGATCAACGTTCCCGACCTGCTCGCCGAGCCCGGCTACGACTTCTCGCACATCACCGAAATCGTCGGTGTCCGGGCGCTCGTCGCGGTCCCCATGATGCGCGAGAACGAGCCGATCGGCGTGATCGCCGTGCATCGGGTCCCTCCCGGTCGCTTCTCCGACCAGGAAGTGTCGATGCTGATGAATTTCGCCGACCAGGCGGTGGTCGCACTCGGCCACGCCCGCCTGATCGCCGATCTGCGCATCGCCAAGGAGGCGGCGGAGGCCGCCGCACAGGCGAAGTCGAGTTTCCTCGCCACCATGAGCCACGAGATCCGCACGCCGATGAACGGCGTGCTGGGGTTGCTCGAAATCCTGCAGCGCACCCGGCTCGACGACGAACAACGCGAGCTGACGAAATTCGCGCGGGAGTCCGCTTCGTCGCTCCTCAAGATCATCGATGACGTCCTGAATTTCTCGAAGCTCGAGGCCGGGCGGATCGAGCTCGAGTGCGTGCCCGTATCGCCGGCAGCACTCGTCGAAGGGGTTGCGGATGCCCTGGCGGCACAGGCCCACGGCAAAGGTCTGCGTCTCACGACCACCGTCGATCCGGCGGTGCCGCCCTTCGTCGATTCCGATCCCGTGCGCCTGCGGCAGATCCTGTTCAACCTGGTCGGCAACGCGATCAAGTTCACCGAGCGCGGCGACGTCGGCGTGGCGGTGTCTTGCGCGGCCGGTGCGGCGGGCGGTCTCATGCTGCGCATCGAGGTCCGCGACACCGGTATCGGTATCGCACCCGATGTCCGCGCGCGCCTGTTCCAGCCCTTCGTCCAGGCCGATGGTTCGACGACCCGCCGCTTCGGCGGCACGGGTCTCGGCCTGTCGATTTCCAGGCAGCTGGTCGAGCGGATGGGCGGGGAGATCGGGGTGGACAGCACGCCCGGACGGGGCTCGACGTTCTGGTTCAGCGTCGCGGTCGCGCCGAGTTCCACGCCGGCCGGCAATGCCTCCCCGTCTGCCGCCGCCGCTTCCGCTGCTCCGCCAGACCGGGACACGGCACTCGCCGCGGGCGAGCTGATCCTGGTGGCCGAGGACAACTCGACCAACCGGATGGTGCTGGCACGGCAGCTTGCACAGCTGGGACACGCGGCCGATCTGGTCGACAACGGACGGCAGGCGCTCGAGCGGTTCCGGCATACCCGGTACGGTCTCGTGATCACCGACATTCACATGCCCGATATGGACGGGCTGGCGTTGGCCGCCGCGATCCGCGAGATCGAGTGCCGCGAGGGGCGCCGCCGGGTCCCGATCGTGACATTCACGGCGGACGTGCTGATCCGGGACAGCGAGCGGTACCGTACGGCGGGCGTGGACGATCAGATCCGCAAGCCGGCCTCGCTTGCCGCCGTCCGCGACATCTTGAGCCGCTGGCTGCCCGCGGCCGGACGGCCGTCCGTTCCGGGGATTCCGCCGCGCTCAAGCGACGTCCCCCCCGCAGACGCGGCCGAGATCCTCAATCTCGACCAGATGCGCCAGAACCTCGGGAGCATCAACGCCACGGCCGTGATCCTGCTGCGGCGCTATGTCGAAGGCACGGCGCCGCTCATCGCCGACATCGAGCGCGCCTGCGCGGGCCGCAGGATCGACGCGCTGCGCGACGCCACCCATTCGGCGCTGGGTGCCTCGCGCACCGCGGGCGCGGAGCAGCTCGCCAGCCTCCTGAGCGAGCTTCAGGCGGCCGTCCGCTCCGGGGCGTGGGACGATGCGCAGGCGGTACAGGCGCGGCTTGCCCCGGCATTCGCTCGCGTGAAAGACGTCGTGGACCAGCTGCGGCCGGCGAACTGATCCGGAGAGAGCATGACGATTGACCTGAAGGCGACCCATGTCCTCGTGGTCGACGACAGCGACTTCACGCGCGAGATCCTCACCGCCATGCTGCGCGACATCGGATTCGAGACGATCTTCCAGGCGGGCGACGGCACGGAAGCCTTGCAGCAGCTCGATGCGGCGAGTCCTGGCTTGATCATCTGCGACATCAACATGAAGCCGATGGACGGGCTCGCATTCCTGGACGAGCTGCGCCGGCATCCCTGGGTTCCGGCGGCGGTGATCCCGGTCATCTTCACGACGGTCCACACCGAGACGGCGATCGTCCAGCATGCAGCACAGCTCGGCGCCGAGGGCTACATCGTCAAGCCCGTGAAGCGCAACGAGCTCGAGGCGCGCGTGCGCGCCGCCCTCCAGGCCGCCGCGCGCCGGCGTGGCTGATGTGGCGCCCGCCCGTACGGATCAGTCGAAAAACCTGTTCTTGGGTCGCGGCAGGCCCAAATTCTCGCGCAAGGTGCGGCCCTCGTATTCGCGCCGGAACAGCCCGCGCCGCTGCAGCTCCGGGACTACGCGTCCGACGAAGTCGTCGACCCCCGCGGGTAAATACGGGAACTGGATGGTGAAGCCGTCCGAGCCCCGTGAGGTCAGCCACTCCTCCATCTGGTCGGCGATGGTCTTCGGCGTTCCGACCATCGCAAGGCCGGAGAATCCGCCCAGCCGCTGCGCGAGCTGGCGCACGGTGAGATTGTCGCGCTTGCCGAGTGCGATGGCGCGCTCGCGCCCGCTCTGGCTCGCGTTACTCTCGGGGATCTCGGGCAGGGGGGCGTCGGGGTCGAATTTCGACGCGTCGTGGCCGAGCGCGATCGACAGAGACGCGATCGCGCTGTCGTAGTTGACGAGACTGTCGAGCTTCAGGCGCTTCTCCTTCGCCTCCTCCACGGAATCCCCGACGATGACGAAGCAGCCCGGCAGGATCTTCATATGCTCGGGGTTGCGGCCGAGCTTCTCCATCCGGCTCTTCACGTCCTTGTAGAAGCGCTGGCCGGTGGCGAGATCGCTCTGTGCGGTGAACACGGCTTCGGCGGTCTCCGCCGCAAGCTGTCGTCCGGCCTCGGACGCGCCCGCCTGGACGATCACCGGCCAGCCCTGGATCGGCCGGGCGATGTTGAGCGGGCCGCGCACCGAGTAGTACTTGCCCTTGTGGTTCAGCACGTGCATCCGGCTGGGATCCGAATAGATGCCGCCCTCGACGTCGCGGACGAAGGCGTCTTCCGCCCAGCTGTCCCACAGGCCGGTCACCACGTCGTAGAACTCGCGCGCGCGGCGGTAACGCTCGTCGTGCTCCACGTGCTCGTCGAGCCCGAAATTCAGGGCGGCGTCCGGGTTGGAGGTGGTGACGATGTTCCAGCCGGCGCGTCCGCCGCTGATGTGGTCGAGCGAGGCGAAGCGCCGCGCCACGTGATAGGGCGCGTCGAAGGTGGTCGAACCGGTGGCGAGGAGCCCCAGGCGCTCGGTCACCATCGCCAATGCGGACAGCAGGGTGAACGGCTCGAACGAGGTGACGGTGGCGCTGCGCTTGAGCGCGTCCACGGGCATGTTGAGCACGGCCAGGTGGTCGGCCATGAAGAAGCCGTCGAAACAGCCGCGCTCGAGGGTCTGCGCCATGCGCACGATGAGCTGGAAGTTGAAATTGGCATCGGGTGCCGCACCCGGATAGCGCCAGGCGCCGGTGTGCAGGCTCACCGGCCGCATGAACGCGGTCAGGCGCAATCGACGTTGCTCGGACATGCGAAACCTCGTGACCGACGGGCAGGGTGTGTCGTGGCACGACTATGCCACGGACCGGGAGCGTGGCGCGTGGGCCGCTTGCGCGCAACGGCGAATCTCTAAACATTCGCGCGAGCGGAAGTAACCCGACCTCTGGTATAATTGATCATAATGGCGGGGGCCGTCCCACTCGAATTCGAAAAGGCGCTCCGGGCCGAGATCGCGGAGAGCGAGTGGCTGCGCATTGCCGTTCTGGCCGCGGCCCTCGCCGTCGTACTGGCGGCCGACATGGTGCTGTTCGCCCGGCCGCCGGCCGCCTTGCTGGCCGTCGTCCACGCGCCGTTCATCGCGTGGTGGCTGCCCCTCGTGGTGATCGGACCGTTCCTCGCCTACGAGCTGGCCGCTCTGGCGCTCCTCACGTATCGCCGCAAACGCGGGCTCGGCATGCCTGTCGTGGCACGGTTTGCGAATGCCATCATCGAGACCAGCCTGCCCACGGTCATCCTGTGGTTCATCAACCGCTACGCGGGTCCCGAGACAGCGTTCAGCTCGTGGTCGGCGTTGCTCTATTTCGTGTTCATCGTGGCCTCCACCCTGCGCCTCGACTTCGTCCTGCCGACCTTCACCGGCCTCGTGGCCGGAACCGAATATTTCGGGCTCGCGCTCGCCGAGCTGCCGATCGCGAGCGGTTCCGCAACGCCGCTGATGTCGCCCTATTTTCACCTGTCGAAAGCGCTGGTGATGGTCCTGTGCGGCATCGTGGCGGGCCTGGTTGCGGTCCAGCTGCGCCGAAAGTTCATACGCGCCGCCGAGGAAACCTTCGCCCGCGAGCGCGTCACCAACCTGTTCGGCCAGCACGTGTCGCCCGAGGTCGTCGACCAGCTGCTCGACCAGCCGACCGAGATCGGCGGCGAAACGCGCGAGGTCTGCGTGATGTTCCTCGACATCCGCAATTTCACCGCCCAGTCGCGCGCGCGCGCGCCGACGGAGGTGGTCGACTTCCTGAACGACAACTTCGCGTTCATGATCGAAGCGGTCGACCGCCATCACGGAATCATCAACAAGTTCCTCGGCGACGGCTTCATGGCGGTGTTCGGAGCGCCGCTTCCGGACCGCGACGCCGTGCGCAACGCGGTCCTGGCGGCGCGCGACATCCTGGCCGAGATCGACCGGCACGGGCTGGAGGGTGCCGAGTGGCCGCTGCGCATCGGCATCGGCCTGCATTGCGGGCCGGCCGTGACCGGCACGATCGGCTCGCCGCGGCGCAAGGAGTTCACGGCGATCGGCGATACGGTGAACCTCGCCTCTCGCCTCGAACAGATGAACAAGGAGTTCGGCACGCGCCTCTTGGTGTCGGATGCGGTGATGACGGCCCTTGGCGCCGACGCGCCGAAGGATGCGACCCTGATGCCGGGTGTGGCCGTCAAGGGCTACAGCGAGCCGATGCGCGCCTGGAAGCTCGCCTGAGGGGCGGAAACCGTCCCCGAAATCCACAGGATTCACAGACGGTGACCGAGCGACAGCGCCCGGCCGGATTGCTAGAGTCCATGCCCCGATTTCAGAAATCGCCCCGCTCATCGACGAACACAGGACGCCGCGCGATGCTCCTTATCTCACCGACGATGAATCTCGACCGGCTGATGGACCAGATGGGGCCCCAGGCCACCAAATCCGATGCCCTCAAGATGCGGGAGATTCTCGTGATGAGATATGTCGGCCGGTTCGCCGAGGAGATTCCGGAAGAACGCTGGTTCCTCGCCCTCGACCACGCGCTCGCCGCCGCCCACGAGCAGGTCTAGCCTGCCGCCGACCTGAGCGTCCGCGCCTGGGGCGGCGTCGCGGGTGCGGCGCGCTGCTTGACCTGACGCACTGCGGCGAGCTGTCCGCGCAGCATGGCGAGCGCATCCGTCTCGGCCTGAGTGAGGCCGTCGAGCTTCACGTGATCGAGCAAGACTTCGAGCGCGTCGCCGATGCGACCGAGCTGGCGGCCGTAGCTGCCCACCTCGTCGAGGATGGTCCGCTCGACCTCGGGCTGCGCCGTCTGTCCGAGTTCGACGTTGACGAGGCCGAATTGCGCGCCTGGCAGATTGAACACCCATGGGTTGATCGCCTGCCACAGCTTCTCCGGTGCGAACGACACTTGAAATGCCTTGGCCATGATGTCCTCCGCGGAAAACAACGAGGGAAAGGATCGCTAGACTAGCGGATTCCGGCGCGCATGAAACTCTGCACGAACTGGCGCTGGAACAACAGGAACGCGACCAGAAGCGGCCCCGAGGTGATCAGGGTCGCCGCCGCGATCACCGACCAGTCGATGCCCTGGTCCGTCGACGCAAACACCGACAGGCCGACCGTGACCGGCCGCGTCGCGACCGAGTTCGTGACGATCAGCGGCCACAGGAAGTTGTTCCAGTGGTAGCTGACCGAGACGAGGCCGTAGGCGATGTACACGGGTTTGCCGAGCGGCACGTACACCTTCCACAGCAACTGGAGAAGGCTGCAGCCCTCGACGCGCGCCGCCTCGTCGAGCTCGCGCGGCACGGTCTTGAAGGTCTGGCGCAGCAGGAAGATGCCGAACGCCGAGGCCACGTAGGGCAGGCCGATCGCGGGGATGGTGTCGACGAGGCCCATCCCGTGGATGGTCGCGTAGTTCTCCACGATCAGCACGTCGGGCATGATCATGAGCTGGACGAGCACCAGCGCGAACAGCACCTGCGAGCCGCGGAACGGGATCCGCGCGAAGGCGAAGGCGGCCAAGGTGCAGAGCACGAGCTGTGCGGCCAGGATCGAGGTCACCAGGACCACGCTGTTGAAGAAGTAGCGGGCGAACGGGGCGGCACTCCAGGCCCGCGCGAAATTCTGCAGTGTGAGGGGGGCGGCGAAATCGAGATGCGTCGCATATTCGCGGCCGTGGAAGGCGGTCCATGCCGCGAACAGGACGGGCAGCGCCCACAGGAAGCCGAGGAGCCACGCCGCGAGCTGCTCGAGGCCATGCCAGATACGTCCCTTCATCGATAGTGCACCCGGCGGTCGAGATAGAAGAACTGCCCCAACGCCACCGCCGCGAGGATCGCGAGGAGCACCATGGTGAGCGTGGCCGCATACGCCGTATCCCAGTATTTGAACGCGATCTCGTAGACGTAGAAGAGGAGAAGCTCGCTCGCGTTGTCGGGTCCGCCGCGCGTCATGACCACGACGTGGTCGACCATGCGGAAGGCGTTGATCACCGCATTGACCAGCACGAACAGCGTGGTCGGCATGAGGAGCGGGAAGGTGATGCGGCGGAAGAAGTACCAGCGGCCGGCTCCCTCGATCGCCGCGGCTTCGGCGAGGTTGGGCGGGATCTGCTGCAGGGCGGCGAGATAGAAGATCATGAAGAACCCGGCCTCTTTCCAGATCGCCACCACGATCAGAGAGCCGAGCACGGTCGCGGGACTGCCGAGCCAGTTGTGCGAGCCGGCCCCCAGGAGATGTGCGAACTGGTCCACGAGCCCATACTCGGGCGTGTAGAAGAAGAGCCAGATGTTCGCAACCGCGATCATCGGCAGGACGGTCGGCGTGAAGAAGGCGAGGCGCAACAGGCCGCGCCCGCGCACACGGCCGTTGACCCACACCGCCATCAGGAGCGCCAGCGCCACCGACACGGGGATGGTGCCGGCCGCGTAGATGGCGTTGTTCGTCAGGCTGCGCCAGAAGACCGGGTCCTGCAGGAGGGTCTGGTAGTTGTCGAGCCCGACGAACCGCGCCGGCCGGCTGCCGCGCGGCGTGGAATAGAAGCTGTGCAGGAACGTCGCGACCGCCGGATAATGCGTGAACGCCGCCAGGAGCGCGCAGGCCGGCAGCACCATGAGCCAGCCGTAGAGCTGCAGCGCCTGCCGACGCATCGCGAGGACGCCTAGTCCGTCATCGCCGGGCTTGTCCCGGCGATCCACGTCGGCGTGCAGCGGGCAAACAGCTGCGACTGCGGCCCGACGTGGATGCCCGGAACGAGTCCGGGCATGACGGAACAGGAACGTAGCCTCATCATCACCGGTACGGCTTGAGGATGCGCTCGGCCTCGGCCTGGGCGGCCTTCATCGCCTGTTCCGGCGTCTTGCTGCCGGTCAGGGCGGCCTGCAGGCCGTCGTTGAGCGCCTTGGTGACGCGCTGGTTGTCGTGCGTCGACAGCTCGGCGACGGCGAATTTGAGCTGATCGCGCGCGACACCCGCGGGCGGGAAGTCCTTGAGGTAGGCCTGCATCGTCGGCGTCTCCCATGCCGCCGGGCTCACCGCCACGTAGCCGGTGCCGATGCCCCATTGCGCCGCACGCTCGGGCGAAGTCATCCACTTGATGAAGGTGAGGGCCGCGGCCTGCTCGGCGGGCGACGACTTCTTGAAGACGTAGAAATTGCCGCCGCCGGTCGGGGTTCCAGGGCGGCCCTTGGCCGGCAGCATGGCGACGCCGAACGGGAACTTGGCGTTGTTGCGCACGTTCGTGAGGTTCCCCGTCGTGGTCCACATGATCGCGGTCTTGCGCTCGAAGAAGTCCTGCGGCGTGGTACCCCACTCGATGATGCCGGGCGGCTGGACCTTCCACTTGTGGCTGAGGTCGACCCAGTATTGCAGGGCCTCGACGACTTTCGGATCGTCGAACGAGGTCTGCGTGCCCGCGGCGTTCATCAGGCGTACGTCGTTCTCGGTGGTCAGGCCCTGGAACAGCCAGTAGGGAAAGCCGGAGGAGGGGATCTCGACACCCCATTGCGTGACGTTGCCGGCGGCGTCGCGCTTGGTGAGCTTCTGGCCGAACGCGGCGAGCTCATCCCAGGTCTTGGGCGGCTGGTCGGGATTGAGCCCAGCGTCCTTGAACGCCTCCTTGTTCCAGAACATGACGACGGTCGAACGCTGGAACGGCACGCCCCAGGTCTTGCCGCCGGTGCGGCTGTTCTCCATGAACGCCGGATAGAAGCTGTCGAGCCAGGCCTTGTCGGCGAGCGTGGTGCCGATGCTGTCGAACGGCACAACCGCGTCCTCGTCGATCAGGGTGTACATGTCCGTCGACAGCAGGACCGCCAGCTGCGGCGCGTCGCCGCCTTTGACCGCGGTCAACACCTTGGCGATCGTGTCCTGGTAGGAGCCCGCATAGACCGGCTTCACCTTGATGTCCGGGTGGTCCTTCTCGAAATCGGCGACCATGCCGTCGATGAGCTTGGGGATCGGACCGCCGACCGCGATCGGATAGTAGAACTGCAGATTGGTCTCGGCCCGCGCCGTACCGGCCGCGATCGCAAGGCAGCCCGCGAGCAGTGCCGCGGCCAGTCCGTGTCTCAGAGTCATTCTCTCCCCCTCTGTTTGGAATTCATGCGCGGGCGCGCTCGGCGGTCCTGCCGCTTCGCGCGGGCTCGACCCGGCGGCCCGTCGCGAGGTCGAACAGGTGCTGGGCGGTCGCGCGCCAGGTGAGGCGCACGGTCTCGCCCGTGTGGACGCGCAAGGTGCCGGGACTCCGCACCGCGATGGTGGCATCGCCCACGGCGGCGCTGACGACCGCGTCGGCACCCAGGTATTCGACCGCGGTGACGCGGCCCGGCATCGCGAGGCCCCAGTCGGCGTTGCCCATCAAGGTCACGTCCTCGGGTCTGAGGCCGAGCGCCAGCCCGGCGCCGGGGCCGGCGAAGAGGGTCGGGCCGGTGCTCCCCTTGATCACCGCACCGCTCGGCCCGTCGGCGAGCGGCAGGATGTTCATCGGCGGCGTGCCGATGAAACGCGCCGCGAACAGGCTCGCCGGCCGGTCGTAGAGCTCGGACGGTGTCGCGTCCTGCTCGACGCGGCCGGCCTGCATGAGCACCACCCGGTCGGCCATGCTCATCGCCTCGGCCTGGTCGTGCGTGACATAGACCATCGTCATGCCTAGGGATTGCTGCAGCGCCCGGATTTCGCGCCGCATCTCCTGGCGCAGCTGCGCGTCGAGATTCGACAGCGGCTCGTCCATCAGGCACACCGGCTGTTCGGCGATGATGGCCCGGCCGAGGGCGGTGCGCTGCTGCTGGCCGCCCGAGAGCTGGCTCGGCTTGCGGTCGAGGAGGGCCGCCAGGCCCAGCAGCTCTGCCACGCGTGCCAGCCGGGCCGTCCGCTCGGCCGCGGGAACGCCGCGCACCGTGAGCCCGAACAGGATGTTCTCCGCGACCGTCAGGTGCGGGAACAGCGCGTAGGACTGGAAGACCATGGCGAGCCGGCGCTCGGCGGGCGGTGCTGCCGTCACGTCGCGGCCATCGATCAGGATGCGGCCGGCATCAACCGTCTCCAGCCCCGCGATCAGCCGCAGGGTCGTCGACTTGCCGCAGCCCGACGGCCCGAGCAGGACAACGAACGCGCCGCGCTCGGCCTCGAAGCTCACCTGGTCGACGGCGCGGGCCGCGGCCCAGTGCTTGCTCACGCGGTCGAGAATGATCACGATACCCCGCCTGTCCCCACCATCAGCGGCCGGCCGGAGTCTCAAAGATCCGCCGGACCGTTATCCGCCTCGGATAACAGTATCACATGACGAAGATATGACGGGACCGCGAGGGCGCCGTCGGCGGCGATCCGGCTAGGCCAGCGGCCGCACGCCCGCGACGACGTAGGTCCGGCATTCGCGGGTCAATTGCCGCCCGCGGTCGAGCGCTGCGGATTGCGAGGGCGCCCACAGCAGCGACGTGGCGGGCTCGCGCTCCCAGGGCTGCCGCGGAAGCGGAGAGTCGCGAACGAACTCGACGATCCATGCCGCGTCGCGCCGCGAGGGCGGATATTCCGAGGTCACATGGATCTCGGGCGGGGGCGGGGGTGTGGTGGCCGCCAAGGTCGCGTGCCGCTCTTTCTGCTCGCGCAGCTCGGCGGCGACGTTCTCCTTCACGCGCTCGACCTCGTCCTTGAGCTTCTGAATGGTCTCCACGTCGCGCAGCAGTTTTTTCCCCGCCGCCGCCAAGGCGTAGCGCAGCTCGCCCGTCCGCTGCTGGCTGACCTCCCAGGCCGCCTGCAAGCGGCCGAGGGCCGCGAACAGCCACAGCCCGAAGCTGCCGTAGAGCACGATGTCGACGAGCGCGGTCAAGCCGCCTTCTCTTGCGCTTCCTCGGGCTCGAACACGGGCGCAGACGGCATGGCCGCGAACTCGCCGATCTCATAGTCCTGCTTGGCCTGGAACTGCTTCTCGGCGGTCTGCCGCGCCGCGTTCGCATCGCTCGCCCACACGTCGAGGAAATTCCGGCAGCTCCACATGAGCTTCTGCGACGCCTCCGGGGTTGCCGGAAGCTGTTTCGTCAGCGGTGCGCGGAAGCGGATGCCGCTGTTCCGCTCGCCCAGCGTATGGATCAGGTCCGGCATGATCTTCTGCGATCGCGCGAACGCCGCATCGGCCTCGGACAGAGCCGCGCGCTGCCGGTCGGCCTCGTCGATCGCGGCGATCAGGCCGGCCCGCTCCACCTCGATGCGCCTCTTCGCTTCCTGCAGGTCGATGTAGCTTTGCCGCAGCGACGCCTCGAGTGCCGCGCGCCTCCGTGTGTCGAGCAGATAGTCCTTGCCCAGGAACAGGAACAGCTCGACGGCGACAGCGACGATGAACAGGGCGCCCAGAATCATGCGCCAAATAAATTATGCCGCACTGCAAAACGCAACCGCGAAGCGAAGTCAAAATTATTAAATGAACAAAGGCGTTAAATCAAAATGTGTGAAAAAACCGAGATGCGTAATCAACGTGCAGACGCGTGCTCGCGCGCTGACCGCTTGAGGCGCGCAGCGGCATGCGGCGCGCGCACTCCGCGTCGACTCTCGTCAAATTTTCCAAAAACCGCGGGCAGCTCGTGCGGCTCACAGACTCGTGACCGCGCGGTTCACCGCGCGTCGAGCCCCGACGTCTTCTCGCTCATCTGTCGGCGAAGGCCAGCTTAGCTCCCAGAGCCACAAAGGCGGCCGCGAAGGTGCGGCGCATCCAGGTGAGCACGCGCGGGCGTGATAGCACGTGGCTGCGGATCGCCGCGGCGAACAGCCCGTAGCCCACGAAGACGACGAAGGTCAGAAGCATGAACACGAGACTGAGCTCGAGCATGCGCGGCAGCGGTTCGGGGTCGCTCGCATCCACGAACTGCGGCAGGAAGGCGAAGAAGAAGATCGAGAGCTTCGGATTGAGCAGGTTGATCAGGATCGCGTGCACGATCACGCGGACCGCCGAGCGCGCGTCCACTTTCGTTTCGACGCGCAACGTCCCATGCTCCTTGAGCGCCATCCAGGCCATATAGAGGAGATAGGCGACGCCCACATATTTGAAGGTCTGGAAGGCGACCGCACTCGCATGCAGCAGGGCTGCGAGCCCCAGGATGGCGGCTGCCATGTGCGGCACGATGCCGAGCGTGCAGCCGAACGCGGCGATGACGCTGGCGCGCCCGCCGCGCGACAGCCCGGCCGCGAGCGTGTAGAGCACGCCGGTGCCCGGCGAGATCACGACGATCAGCGAGGTGACGAGGAAGCTAAGGGTCATCAATCCGCCGCGGCGCGCCGTTGCGCGATCTTGCGCGCGGCCACGTCGTAGCTCTCTTCGCGCGTCAGCATATCCTTGAGGCCCACGAGGTCGTAGTAATCGTTGAGCGGTACGAGATCGCCCGTCACGCCGTCGAGCGATCCGTCGCGCTTCAGCGCGCCCATGACCTTCTTGACCGCCGCGGCCGCGGCAAACAGCGCTGCCGACGGGAAGCTCACCGCCGCCACACCGGCCTTCTCGAGATCGGCCAAGGTGACCTTGGCCTTGCCGGCGGCTTGCGACAGGGTCGCCATATGCGCGCCGGGAACCTCGCGGATGACGCGCTTGATGTCCTCGATCGTGTCCGCCCCTTGCGGCTTGGCCAGGTCGGCGCCGGCCTCGATGAACATCTGGCAGCGCTCGATCGCGGCATTGAGTCCGTCGACCGCGACCGCGTCGGTGCGGGCCACGATCAGCATGTCGGCATCGCGCCGCGCATCCACCGCCGCCTTGATCTTCGCCAGCATCTGCTCCACCGGCACGATCTGCTTGCCGGGCAGGTAGCCGCAGCGGTTGGGGAATACTTGGTCGCTGACGAAGAAGCCGGCCACGCCCGCGTTCTCGAACTTGCGCGTCATCTGCCACACGTTGTTGACGCCGCCGAAGCCCGTGTCGGAATCGACATAGACCGGGATCTGCACCGCTTCGCAGATGCGCTCGTAGTGGGTGTCGTAGTCGCGCATGTTGCTCTGGCCCATGTCCGGGGCGGCCAACATGCTGCCGACCGCCGCGTAGCCGCCGGCGACGATCGCCTCGAAGCCTTCGCGTTCGATGATGCGCGCCGACAGCGCGTCGTAGGCGCCGGGCATGAGGAGCAGGCCCGGACGCGCGATCAGCTCGCGCAGCTTTTTGCGAAGGTTCATGGCGCTCTCCTCTGTATCCCGTATCAGGTGCGGCTGAGGCTCTGCAGCCACGGCCGTTCGCGCTGCATCCGCTGCTCCCACGCCGCGATGTCGGGCGCGTGCTTGAGCGTGAGCCCGATGTCGTCCAGCCCTTCGAGCAGGATGGTGCGGTCCTCGGGTGCGATGTCGAACTTGAACTGCCGGCCGCCCGGGGCGGTGACGGTCTGTGTCCGCAGATCCGCGCTGAACGGTGCCGTGCCGTCCGTCTCGACGACGAGTTTCTCGAACGCCTCGGCGTCGCCCGCGGGCAGGACGACCGGCAACACGCCGTTCTTGAGGCAATTGTCGCGATAGATGTCGGCGAAGCTGCGCGCGATGATGCAGCGGATGCCGACCGCGACGAACGCCCACACCGCGGATTCGCGCGAGCTGCCGCAGCCGAAGTTCTGGCCTGCGACCAGGATCTTCGCGTCCTTGAACTGCGGCTTGTTGAGCACGAAGTCCGGATCGTCGCTGCCGTCCGGCCGCTTGCGCTTGCGCGCGAACAAAAGCTTCGCGTAATCGGGGTGCAGGTCGCGATACACCGGCGTGATCTGGTCGGTGTTGATGTCGTCGGCCAGCATGGGTGCTGCGACGCCGGTCAAGGAGATGAACGGTTCCATCAGGCCAGCTTCCGGACGTCGGTGATCTTGCCTGTGATCGCGGCGGCGGCGGCCATCGCGGGGCTGACGAGGTGCGTGCGCACGCCCTGGCCCTGGCGGCCTTCGAAGTTGCGGTTCGTGGTCGACACGCAGCGCTCGCCGGACTTGCCCTTGTCGCCGTTGCCGCCGGCGCACATCGAGCAGCCGGCCTCGCCCCAGGCGAAGCCGGCGTCGCGGAAGACGCGGTCGAGGCCGCGCGCCTCGGCCTCGCGCTTGACCGTGGAGGAACCGGGCACGACCAGGGCCGCCACACCCTGGGCGACCTTGCGCCCGCGCACGATCGCCGCCGCTTCTTCGAGGTCGGGCATGCGGCTGTTGGTGCACGACCCGATGAACACGCGGTTGACCGGCAGCCCCTCAAGCGCGAGGCCGGGCGACAGCCCCATATAGTCGAGCGCCCGCTTCATCGCCGGCTGATGCCGCGGGTCGGCGCCCGCGGGATCGGGCACGCGGCCGGACACGGAGATCACCTGGCTCGGATCGATGCCCCAGGTGATCTGCGGCTCGAGCGAGCCGCAGTCGATCACGACTTCGCGGTCGAATATGGCGCCGTCGTCGCTGTGCAGCGTGCGCCATGACTTGAGAGCAGCATCCCACGCCGCACCCTTGGGCGCCCACGGCCGGCCGGCGAGCCAGTCGAACGCCGTCTCATCCGGTGCCACGAACCCGCTGCGCGCCCCCATCTCGATCGTCAGGTTGCACAAGGTGAGGCGGCCTTCGACCGACAGCGCCTGTGCGACGCTGCCTGCGAATTCGATCGCATGGCCGCGTCCGCCGTCGACGCCGATCTCGGCCAGGATGCGCAGCGCCACGTCCTTGGCCGTGATACCGCGGCCGAGTTTTCCGTCGAGCCGCACGCGCATGCGCTTGGGCCTCTTCAGCGCGATCACCTGCGTCGCCAGCACGTGCTCGAGCTCGGTCGTCCCGCAGCCGAACGCCAAAGCCCCAAGCCCGCCCACCGTGCACGCATGGCTGTCCGGGCAGGCGTAGGTCGTGCCGGGCAGCACGATGCCGAGCTCTGGCCCGACGACGTGCGAGATCCCTTGCTCGGGATCGCCGATGTCGAAGAGGCGGATGTTGCGCGATTGCGTGCCCGCGCGCATCGCCCGGATGAAGGGCGCCCCCTCGGGATTGGTCGTGTCGTCGCGACCGGGGCGGCTCGCGACCGTATGGTCCTGGACGGCGAAGGTGAGGTCCGGCCGCCGCACCGCGCGCTTGGTCTCGTCCAGGCGCATGAACGCGTGCGGCGCGTGCAGCTCGTGCAGCACATGGCGGTCCATGTAGACGAGGTCGCGCCCGTCGCTCCGCCGCGCCACGACATGGGCGTCCCAGATCTTGTCGAACAGCGTTTGCGGCATCGGGCGAGTCCTCGTCGGCACTTTTGCGAAAGTAGAGACCCCGCCCCAGGGAGAGTCAATATCGCGCAGCCTTGCCGGAAATGCGTATAGTTGCGGCATGTCTTCGGATCCCATCAGGCTCGACGGGCCGGTCCTGCTGTTTGGCGGGCCTTACAGCAATCTCGAGGCGACCGAGGCGCTGTTCGCGGAGGTGAAGCGGCGCGGCATTCCCGCCAGCCACGTCATCTGCACCGGCGATCTCGCGGCGTATTGTGCCGACCCGCAAGCGGTCATCGACCGCATCCGCGACAGCGGGATCCGCGTGGTCATGGGCAATTGCGAGGAAGCGCTGGCCAGCCGCGCCGCCGATTGCGGCTGCGGGTTTGCCGACGGCACCGCGTGCGCCGTTCTCGCAGCCGAGTGGTATGCGTACGCCGATAGCCACGTCGATGCCGCGAGCCGCGCCTGGATGGGCGCCCTGCCGCGCCGCCTCGACGTCGAGATCGGCGGCCGGCGCCTTGCGGTCGTCCACGGCGGGGTCGGCAAGATCGACCGCTTCGTGTTCGCCTCGATGGGGACGGCGATCGGCGAGGAACTGGCCGCGGCCGGAGGCGACGGCGTGATCGGCGGGCATTGCGGCGTGCCATTCACGCGCGAGGTCGCAGGGAGGCTGTGGCACAACCCGGGAGTCATCGGCATGCCGGCCGACGACGGCACGCCGCGCGTGTGGTTCAGCGTGCTGACGCCGACGGCCGAGGGCATCCTGATCGAGCATCAGCCGCTCGAATACGATCAGGCGCAGGCCGTGGCCAAGATGCGCGCCCGCGGCCTGCCCGAGGGCTACGCCTGGGGGCTGATCTCGGGCCTGTGGCCGAGCCGCGACGTCATGCCGCCCACCGAGCGCGCGACCGCGGGGCGGCCGCTGGTTCCCGGGACCCTCCTGTGGCGTGGTGCCGAGCGCCGCGGCGCTGCCTGGCCCGGGCGATAGAGTCAAACGCCTGAAGGGCTTGGCTCCCGGTCATTCTCCTGTAACAGGAAGCCAGGAAAATCGCGGCTGACTGGGAGTTCAGGGCCGCGCCGCTCCCGATGTCAGGGGTCAGACAAAAGACGACAATATAAATGTTGCCGACGCTCAGGGTTGCCAGCCGGTGCGGTCTCTCACGAGGAGTGCCCGATGACCCGCGTCTACAACGTGTTGTTCCTGTGCTCCGGTAATTCGGCGCGCAGCATCATGGCCGAGAGTCTGCTCACCCATTGGGGCAAGGGCCGCTTCCGCGCGTTCAGCGCCGGGAGCGCGCCGCGCGGCAGCGTGCATCCGATGACCATCGAGATGCTGCAGTCGGCGAAGCTCCCTACGGCGGGCCTGCACAGCAAGGATTGGCACGAGTTCACCGATCATGGCGCACCCGTGATGGACTTCGTGTTCACCGTCTGCGACCAAGTGGCCGCCGAGCCGTGCCCGGCGTGGCCGGGTGCGCCCATGACCGCGCATTGGGGCGTCCACGACCCGCTGGCGACCGAGGGCAGCGAGGCCGAGCGCCGCCGCGCGTTCTATGCCGCCTTCCGGGCGCTCGAGACGCGGATCAAGCTCTTCGTCAGCCTGCCGGTCGACAAGCTCGACGGTCTCGCGCTGAAGCGCAAGATGGATGAGATCGGCCGGGCGCGCGCCGACGCGCCAGCCGCCAGCGCGTCTTAAAAAACTCCTAGATCGCCGCCAAACACGCGTTAGTGTGTCTCCCAAGCAAACGCTTGGGAGGAGCGCAGGTCATGGCGACGATGCGCGCGGCGCGCCTGCACAAGGTGGGCGGACCGCTGCTGATCGAGGACATTCCGGTACCCGAGCCGCGGCCGACCGACGTCCTGGTTGAGGTCAAGGCGTGCGGCGTCGTGCCGAACCTCAAGAACGTGCTGACCAAGTGGCCGGAGTGGTTTCCCTACCTGCCGCTGCCCAAGCTGCCGGCGATCTTCGGCCTCGACCCCGCGGGCGTGGTCGCCAAGGTCGGAAGCCAGGTGCAGTCGGTGCGGCCGGGCGACCGCGTCTACGTCAACCCGGCGCGCGGCTGCGGCTCGTGCCGCCATTGCCGGGGCGGGGAGATCGTCAACTGCCGCGGCTTCACCTTCGCCGGATATTTCGGCCGCGGGCCGGCATCGCAGCCGGTGTTCGAGGCCTATCCGTATGGCGGCCTCTGCGAATTCGTGACCGCGCCCGCAGTGGCGCTGGTCAAGCTGCCCGAGAACGTGACCTTCGAGCAGGCGGCGCGCTTCGGCTATCTCGGCACGGCCTACGCCGCGATCAAGAAATCCGGTGCGGGGCCGGGGCGCACGCTTCTCGTCAACGGCATCGGCGGCACCTTGGGGCTGTGCGCGGCCCTCGTCGGGCTCGCGACAGGCGTGTCGCGCATCCTCGGCACCGGGCGCACCCAGGCGCTTCTCGACCGCGTGAAGGCGCTGGCACCCGCGCGCATCGAGGTGCTGGCGGCAGGCCAACGCCCGGTCGCCGAATGGATGATGGAGTTGACCGACGGCGACGGAGTGGACGCGATGGTCGACGCCTTGCCGCCCGGGGCACCCTCGAGTGCCATGATGGATGCGTTGCGCGGGCTTCGGCGCGGCGGCCGGGCGGTGAATGTCGGCGGCGTCGCCGAGACGCTGCTGCTTTCCGTGCACTGGCTCATGGGCATGAACATCCAGCTGATCGGCAATTGCTGGTTCTCGACAGGCGAGGGTCAGGAGCTGGCCGAGATGGCGCGCACCGGAACCCTCAACCTGTCCGCGTTCGAGCATCGACGCATCCCGCTCAAGGACGTCAACGAGGCGCTCTCCTCGCTGCACGACGCCGCCAGCCGCGGCTTCAACAACTTCGTCGTGGTTCCATGATGCTGAGCACCCCATCACCTCTCCCGGGGGGAGAGGTCGCGAGCGGCAGCGAGCGGGTGAGGGGCCAGTCCAATCCTGGCGGGCGCTACCCCTCACCCGGCTCGCTCTCGCTCGCCACCCTCTCCCGACGGGAGAGGGTCATAGTCTAGGCGCCCGCACGCATGATCGACCGGTTGTTTGCGCGCGCAACGCGCGCCATCGAGCTGCTGCTGGCGCTGGCGTTCATCGCTGCCGTGGCGCTCAACTTCGTCAACGTGGTCGGCCGGTACCTGCTTGGCTGGACGATCCTGGGCTCCGACGAGGTGCAGATCTTCATCATGGTCGGCATGACGTTCCTGGGCGCGGTCGTCGTCACCTGGCGCGAGCAGCATCTGCGCATGGACGTCATTGCGCGCCTGTGCCCGGCACCGGTGCAGGCGCTGTTGCGCTGGATTGATCTCGCCCTGATGGCGGTGCTGTGCGGCTTCGTCTTCTATGAATCCGCCACGTACGCCTATCAGATGTTCCGTCTTGGCCGGCTCAGCGACACGGCCGACGTGCCGATGTGGATCCCGCACGGGGCGGCAGCACTCGGCTTCGGCCTGATCACCCTTATCGCCGTCTGGCGCGGCGTCGTGGCCGTGCTCCGCCATCGGGGCGTCCAGGACAGGCTTGAGAGCGGCGCGCGGGAGGCCCCTCCATCATGACCTTCGCCCTCGGGGTCGTCCCGGTCGTCCTGCTGCTGCTCGGATTTCCGATCTTCATCGTGCTCCTGGCCTCGGTGAGCACGGCACTCGTGTTCTACATGCACGTGCCGCTCGCAGCCCTGCACCAGAACCTGTTCGGCTCGATCAACCAGTTCGCGCTGCTCGCAGTCCCCTTCTTCATCTACGCGGGCGAGCTGATGAGTCGCGGCAGCGTGGCGCAGCGGCTGGTCGATTTCGTGCAGGCGGGCGTGGGCTCGGTGCGCGGCAGCCTCGGCGTCACCACGGTTGGCACCTCGGCGATCTTCGGCGCCATTTCGGGCGTCAGCGCGGCAACCGTGGCGACGATCGGCAAGGTGATGCACCCGGCGATGATCCGCGCCGGCTACCCCGCGACCTTCGCCGCGGGCCTCATCACGGCCGTGGGGGCCATCGACATCATCATCCCGCCCTCGATCCCGATGATCGTCTACGGGGCCGCCGCCGAGGAATCGGTGCCGCGCCTCTATGCGGCAGGGGTGGTACCGGGGCTGCTGATCGCGCTGATGCTCGCGACTTACGTGATGTGGCGCGCGCGGAAGGAGAATTTCGGCGCGGGCGATCCGTTCGAATGGCGGCACTTCCTGCGCGCGACCGGCCGCGGCGCGTGGGCGCTGGGGGCACCGGTGATCATCCTGGGCGGCATTTACGGCGGCGTGTTCTCGCCCACGGAGGCGGCGGCGGTGGCGTGCGTCTACGCGGCCCTCGTAACGCGCTTTGTGTTTCGCGAGCTCCTGTGGCGCGACATCGTGGAAGCGTCCGCGACCACCGTACTGTTCACCGGACAGGTGCTGATCATCGTCGCCTGTGCCGGCGTGTTCGCCTGGCTCCTGACCGTCAACCAGGTGCCGGCGGCCATGGTCGCGTGGCTGAACGCCTTCCACGTCTCGGCCTGGCAGCTGCTGCTGGCGATCAACGTGCTCCTGCTGCTGGTCGGCTGCTTCATCGATCCGCTGTCGGCCATCCTGCTCCTGAGCCCGTTGTTGGTGCCGATGGTCAAGGCGCTTGGCATCGATACCGTGCATTTCGGCATCGTGGTCACCGTGAACCTCGCCATCGGGCTGTTCCACCCGCCGTTCGGCATCAACATCTTCGTGGCGCAGTCGGTGCTCGGGCTCGAGCTCGGGACGATCTATCGCGGGATCATCCCGTTCGTGATCATCTATCTGGCCGCGCTGGTCCTGATCACGTATATACCGGTGATCTCGCTCGGCGGCATGCATCTGCTGCTCGGCTGAACCGGGCGAACCGACAGGGGAGGGGACCACCATGAACACAAGGCTCGGATGGCTGGCGATCGCGGCCGCGGCGCTGTTCGCGACGGCAACCGCGCAGGCGCAGCAATTCACCATGAAGATCTCGTCGCCCACCGTGAACGACGTGACCGGCGAATGGGCCAAGGCGTTCAAGGCCGGGGTCGAGGCGCGCTCGAACGGCAAGATCAAGGTGGAGTACTACCCGGCGAGCCAGCTCGGCCAGATCCCGGCCACGGTCGACGGCGTCGCCATGGGCACGATCGAGATGAGCATCCCGGCGGTCGGATTCCTGATCGGCCTCGAGCCGCGGTTCCAGGTGTTCGACGCGCCCGGCCTCTTCGACAGCGTGGTCCACGGCGAGAAGGTCCTGACGGACCCCGACATCCGCAAGCGCTACTCCGAGTTCGGCGCCGACAAGGGCATCGAGCCGCTGACCGTCTTCATCAACGGCCCGCAGATGGTCGTGTCGCACACGGCGATCCACGGTGCGGCCGATTTCCGCAGCCTCAAGATCCGCGTGCCGGGTGCGGCCCCCTTGTACGTGGAGCCGTTCCGCAAGCTCGGTGCCTCGCCTCTGTCCATCCCGCTGGGCGAGGTGCTGCCAGCGCTGCAGAACCACACGATCGACGGTGCTGTGGCGGCGATCGCGGTCCTCGTGGCGTTCAAGTACTACGACATCGCCAAGCCGATGACCTACCTGCCCGGCACCTACCTGCTCGCGGCCGGCATCGTCAACCGCGGCTGGATGAAATCGCTCGGGCCGGATCTCGAGAAGGTCGTGCGCGAGGAATCGGCCAAGGCCGAAAGCCTGTATTCGACCTGGGGCGTGGACGACGCCAAGCGCGCCGCCGACACCTGGCAGCAGAAGGGCGGAGAGGTGATCACCATGGCGCCCGACCAGGCGAAGCAGTATCTCGCCGACGTCACCTCGGTGATGCCGCCGATCCTGTCCGCCAATCCCAAGGTCAAGGCCGACTACGACGCGCTTCTCGCCGCGGCCCAGAAGTACCGGTAGCCAATTCGGTCATTGCGAGCCCACGGGTCCGGCCGAAGGCCGGCCCGAGGACGGGCTCCACGAAGCAATCCAGTCTTTGTCGCTCTGGATTGCTTCGTCGCTGACGCTCGCAATGACGGATGTGACCGGACGATCTTATTTCACCCGCGCGGCCGCCTCTTTCACCAGGCTGAGATCGGCGTATTTGTTCACGTCGAATTCGGACTTGATGAAGCCGAGCTTCACCTGCACGTCGATGTTGTTCTGAAGCGCCTTCATGTCCGGCTGAGCGGTCAGGTCGCGGTAGTAGTCCTTGTGGGTGAAGGCCCAGCCGTCGAGCACCTCGCGGTGCTGCTTCGTGAACTTGGCCACGATGTCGACCGCCTCGGCGTGGTTGGCAGGGTCGTTGAACCAGTGGAGCACGCGGATATAGTCCTCGAGGAGGTCGACGACCGCGGCCCGGTGTTCCTTGAGGAAGCCAGCCCGCATCGTCCAGAACGACAGCTCCGAGGGGCCGAGCGCGTCGCGCAGGGTGAATAGGGTGCGGGCGAGCTGCTCGAAATCCGGCCGGTACTTGAACGGTGAGGTGGCGGTGACGAGGTCGGCCTTGTGGTCGGCGAGGATCGCCGCCATGGTCGGGAACGGCGCTTCGATCACCGTGTAGTCGCGCTTGTCGAGCAAGCCGTTCTTCGCGAGGAAGGCGCGCATCCCGATGTCCACGCCGGCGCCGATCCCGTTGGTCGCCACCACCTTGCCCTTGAGGTCGGCGACAGTCTTGACCGGCCCGTCGCGCAGCACCCGGTATTCGACGGTGTTGTAGCCCTCGACCCCGTCGCGGGTTTCGTCGGCGACGATGCGCAGGTCGTTCAGGCCCGCGTTCTGCACGGCGATGCTGACGGTCGAGAAGCCGAGCGGGGCGATGTCGAGCTCGCCGGTGGCGATCGCCTGGATCTGCTTGCCCGACGCCGAGAAGTAGATCGGCTCCCACGTATAGGTGACGCCTTGGTGGCGCGCGACGCCCGGTTTCACGAACAGGATCGGGATCAGGGACGCCGGCACGTTGATCCAGCCGGCACGGATTTTCACCGGCTCGGCTCGCGCGAGCGCCGGTCCGAGCGCGAGCACGAGCGCAATCGCGGCAATCAGCTTCCCGAGCTTCATGGCGTCCTCCCTGTGGTTTGGCCGGTGTTTCCCCGGGCCTTCGATCCCAGACTATAATCGCTTCAACGACAGGACGGCAGGGGGAGGACGATGCGCGCGGCGGTCTTGCGGAAGTACGGTGCGGCGGGGAGCACCTTGCGGATCGAGCCTGATTACCCCGATCCGGCGATCGGGCCCGGGCAGGTCCTGGTCCGCATGAAGGCAAGCTCGGTCAACCCGATCGACGTGCGCATGTCGGGGGGCTATGCGCGGGCGCGCCTGACATCGCTCGGCATCGGCCTGCCGATGATCCTGGGGCGCGACGTGGCTGGCGTCGTTGAGCGAGTCGGGCCAGGCGTCGACCGGTTCGCGCCGGGTGACGAGGTCGTGGGTCTCGTCGTGTCGAGCGAGCCCGGCGCCCTCGCCGAGCTGGTCGCGGTTCGCGCCGACCTCCTGGTCAAGAAGCCCGCCGTGCTGTCCTGGCAGGCCACGGCCACCTACCCCTATGCCGGGCTCACGACCTGGTCCGCCTTCGTCAACGAAGTCGGCATCAAGCCCGGAAGTCTTGGCGGTAAGACGGCCCTGGTCCTCGGTGGTGCCGGCGGCACCGGCAGCTTCGCGGTCCAGCTTCTCAAATTGTGGGGGGCGCGCGTGGCCGCAACCTGCAGTGCCGCCAATACCGGCTTCGTCGCCGGCCTGGGTGCGGATGTCGTGATCGACTACGGGTCACAGGACTACGCGCGCGTGCTGCACGACGTCGACCTCGTCTACGACACCGTCGGGGGCGACGAGGAGCGGGCATTGAGCGTTCTCCGCACGGACGGCGGCGCCAATTTCGTGTCGATCGTCCATCCGGTCATCCCGGTCACCGACGAGCTCGGCTGGGAGGCGGGGATCGTCAAGGTGAACGCGCAGCGCCAGACCAAGGCGGAGGAGCAGCGCTCGAAGTATGGGCGCGGCTACTTCTGGTCGATGATCAAGCCGGACAATGCCATGCTGGGTGCCACGACCGCGTTCGTGGCCGAGGGCAGAATCCGCATGTCGATCGAGCACGTCTACCGGCTGGAACAGGTCCGCGAGGCGTTTGCCCGCTCCGTCACCAACCGCGTGCGTGGTAAGCTGGTCGTAGAGATCTAGCCGGAGACCCATTCATGACTCTGCAAGCGCTCGCCTATGTCGGCGTCAACACGCACAAGCTCGATGAATGGACGGGCTTCGCGACGCGGTTCCTCGGGCTGCAGCTCACCGATAAAACCCGCGCCGCCCTTGCGTTCCGCATGGACGACCGCAAGCAGCGCGTGATCGTGCAGGAGGGCGACGGCGAGGGGCCGGCCTTCTATGGCTGGGAGACGGCCAACGCCGCGGCACTCGAGCAGGTCGCAAGCGACCTCGAGCGCGCCCGCATCCAGGTGGCGCGTGGCTCGCGGGCGCTCGCCGACGAGCGGCGGGTCAAAGACCTGATCGTGTTCGCCGATCCGGCGGGCAACCGGGTCGAGGTGTGCCATGGGGCCGAGAGCACGACCGATCCGTTTTCACCAGGCCGTTCGATCTCGGGCTTCCGCACCGGGCCCCTCGGCATGGGCCATGCGGTGCTGACCGCCGAGCGCATCGACGAGCTGATCGCGTTCTACCGCGACGTGCTCGGTTTCCGGCCGACGGACTACATCCTCAAGCCCTTCAAGGCGTATTTCTTCCACATCAATCCGCGCCACCACAGCCTCGCCTTCATCGACACCGGAAAGAACGGCATCCATCATCTGATGCTGGAGCTCTGCTATCTCGATGACGTGGGCCAGGCCTACGACCTCGCACTCGGCCAGCCCGAGATGATCGGCACCACCTTGGGCCGCCACGTGAACGACTACGTCACGTCGTTCTACTCCTGGTCCCCGAGCAAGTTCCTGGTCGAGTACGGATGGGGTGGCCGCACGGTCGATCCCGCCAACTGGACGCCGCACGAGCGAACCGAGGGACCGAGCCTGTGGGGCCATGACCGGCAGTGGCTCCTGGCCGAGGCGCGCGCCGATGCGCGCGCGATGCGCATCAAGGTCGCCGAGGCCGGAGGGCGCGTGCCGGTGCAGGTGCTCAACGGTAACCACGACGTCGCCGCCGATTCGTGTCCGTGGTGGGCCGCGACCGTGAGCGGCCGCAAGAGCGGGTAGCGGCTCAGCCCGGCCGCAGCATCCCTGCAATCGCATCCGCCAGCTGGCCGAGCAGCTGGCTCATCGCTGCGACCATGTCCGAGGTGGAGGACGAGCGCGTCGGCGCGGTCAGGCGCAGGGCGCGCGTGGCCTGCGGCTGGTTGGGGCCGCGCTGAACCGCGATCTGGGCGAGCAGGGTCACCGTTCCCTTGGCGTCGGCGTCGAAGCGCCCGATATCGACGTTGACCAGCGCTTCGTGCGGCGACACGGCGTCGTCGGAAAAGACCGTGCTCCCGGGCAGGCGGTCGGTCAGGTCCTCGGCCAGCACGCGGCCGATGAGGGTGTCGAGGGGTTCGCCCCATTGGTCGCTGCTCGCGATCACGAGCCGGTAGTCCTCGCCGCGGCGTACGATGTCCGTGCGATCGAGGTAGGCCGCGAGGCCCGGCCGCCGCACCTCGATCGTCGGCGGGCCGCCGGCCAGCACCGGGCCCGGCACGGGCGCCAGGGTATAATAGGCAGGCTCCGGCGAGGCGCAGCCGCACAACCCCGCCAGCAGCATCAGAAGAAACAGTCCGCGGCTCACGGCCGGCTCTCGCTGGCGCGGCCGCGAACCAGCGCTTCGGGATGGCGGTTGAGGAAGTCGGCGAGCATGCGGACCGAGCGTGCGGCGTCGCTCGCCTGCTCCATCAGCTGCTCGAGATCGCGGTGGAAGTCGGAGTTCGTGCCGTAGCTGCTGCCAGCCCCGGCCAGGAGATTGTTCGCATGCGTCATCGCCTGCTGCAGCTGCTCGGAGATCGCGGGCAGCCGGTTGAGGGCCGGGGTGAGGCCAGAATTGGTCTGGCGCACCAGCTTCTGCAGGTCCTGCAAGGTCGCGGACAGGGAGCGGATCGCCGTCCGCATGTCCGGGCTGCCGAGCGTCTGGTTCGCATTGGCCAGCAGCTGGTTGAGGTTCCCGGCGATCTGGCCGAACGGCACCTGGCTCAGCTGGGCGGCCACCGCACTCACCGCATCGACCAGGCCGGCGGCGCCGCCGGGCTGGCTCGGCACGATGATCGCATCGCCCTCACGACCGATCGTGGCCGCCGCGGCTCCGGGCACGAACTCGAGCGACACCGCCTCCTGGCCGGTGATGAAATTGCGCGTCGACAGCTCGGCCCGCAGGCCGCCCGCCACCAGACGCTGCAGGACCTGGACCGGATCGCGCCACGAGGTTGCTGCGTCCGGGAACGCGCGCTCCGGCTCGATCTCGATTGCGACCTGCACTTGCGGCCGGTCGGGTGCGATCTGCGGCGTCACCGCCGTGACCCGGCCGATGTCGAGGCCGAACAGGTCGACCGGACTGCCCGGGCCGAGCCCCGCGACCGAGCTCTGGAAATAGGCGAGGAGCGGGACGCGCAGCCGGTAGCCGGACTCGATCGCCTGCTCGTGATCGGCGAAGAGCGTGAACGTCGCGTTGTCGCCGGCGGCGGGCGCACTCAACGCCTCGCGCGGCGTGTCGAACGTGAGCCCGCCGGACAGAGCGGCCTGCAGCGACTCAAGCTCGAGGTGCAGCCCTTGGGCGCCGTAATTGATCGTCACCCCGGCCGCCTTCCAGAAGCGGCTGTTGGTGTGCACGTACTGATCGAACGGCGCACGCACGAAGACGTGCAGGACGGCCGGCTTGTCGTCGCCGTCCACGTCATAGCTCAGGACCTCCCCGACGTTCACGTCGCGATAAAGCACCGGCGAGCCCGGCCCGATGCCGCCGACGCGGTCCGCCGTCAGGATGTAGGTATGGCCGGGCTCATCGGACCGTATCGAGGGCGGCGCCTCGAGACCTTTGAAGCTCGTCTGCGCCTTGCCGCCGGGCGGCCCCGGATCGACGTCGATATACGCTCCCGACACGAGCGTCTCGAGGCCTTGCACGTAGCCCGCCGAGAGGCGTGGGCGTACGACCCAGAACTGCGCGTGGTCGGTGAGGATCGGCGTTGCATCGCGCGCCATGCGGACATGCACGATCACGTGCGACATGTCCTGGCTGAGTCTGATGTCGCGCACGGTCCCGAGCGCCACCGATTTATGCCGGACCTGGGTCACGCCCGCGGTGAGGCCGTTTGCGGTCTCGAAGGTCAGGGTGACGAGCTTGCCTTCCTCGGAGAAGCTGCGCCAGGCAAGGAATCCGGCGATCGCGAGCGCCACGACCGGCACCAGCCATACGAGCGGGATGCGCGGCCGCCGCGGAGAGGCCGTGGGCGGCACGGGCCCGCGCGTGGGGATGTGGGGATCGCTCATGCGCCGTCTGGTGCTGCGGCCCAGCCGGGCGCCCACGGGCGCTCGGCCGCGTCCCACATCAGCCGGGTGTCGAACGCCTCGGTGGCCAGCATGGTCAGGACGACGACGGCCGCGAAGCACACCATGCCGACGCCGGTTCCTCCTTGCGCCAGCTGCCCGAAGCGCATCAGCGCCACCACGATCGAGATCATGCACACGTCGATCATCGACCAGCGCCCGATGAAATCGATCACGCTCCACAACCTGGTGCGGGTGCGCAGCAATGCCGATGACCCTCGGTGGGTGAGGCTCAGCATCACCGCGAGGCTCAGCACTTTGAACGCCGGCACGATGATGCTGGCGGCGAGCACCAGAAGGGCCGTCGGCCAGTAGCCGGCATCGGCGAGCTCGCGAACCCCGCCCAGGATCGTGAACGAGCCGGTCCGCACGTACATGAAGGTGCTGGCCGCCTGCGGGTAGGCCGAGTTGATGGTCATCACCGGGAAAATGTTCGCCGGCACGTACAGGATGGCCGCGGCACCGATCAGGGCCCAGGTGCGGGCCAGGCTGTCCGGTTTGCGCTCGGCAAGACGTGCGCCGCAGCGCGCGCAATGCTGACCCGGTTGCGCGAAGTTCGTCTTCTGGCACAGATGGCAGGCCAGCGCCGGGGCCGCCGGTGGAGCGACAGACGGGGCGTGCGGCGGCTCGAGCGCATCCCACACCGAATCCAGATCGAGCGTCACGTCCACCAGGAGCGTCGTCAGCACCAGAGCCGCGAGTGCCAATGTTCCGTCCTCGATCGTCACCCAGGCGACGGCGGTCAGCCGCGTGTAAGCGACCACGAAGCCGAGAAGGAACACCTCGATCATCGCCCACGGCCGCAAGGTCCGGACCCAGCGGAAGATCTGCGCCATGAGCTCGCGCGAAGCGCCTCGGCGAATGCCGATGAGGACGACCACGACGCCAAGGAGGTTGGCGGCGGGCAGGATCACGGTGGTCAGGAAGACCAGGCCGCTCAGCTCCCACCAGCCCTGCGCCCGCAGGACCAAGGAGCCGGTCAACAGGTCGCTCGCCTGCCAGGGGCCGTACAGCATGGCGCTGAGAAAGGGCGTGCTGATCGTGACCGCATAAAAGACCAGGCCGGCCAATGCCGTGGCGAGCGGCGTATCGAATTGCGGCCGAGACACACCGCGCACCACGCCGTCGCAGCGCGGACAGCGCAGTTCGAAGCCGCGCTCGTGCGGCTCCAACGTCGCCCAAAGCCCGCAATCCGGGCATTCGCGGAGTGTCGGTTCGGCCATGGGTGGTACTACGGTGCGATCAGCCTCTCGCCTCCTGGTAAACGCAACACCGACCTGTTCGCTCCCGCAAAACGCGGTATTTTGGACCGCGAAATGCGGCAGACGCGGCGGAGCAAGCGATGAACTGGCAGCTCTTCACGACCTTTTTGGTCTTCACGGTGGTCTTGATCCTGGCCCCCGGGCCGATCGTCACCCTGGTCATCGCGACGAGTGCCAGCCGGGGGCCCCGGGCGGGCCTTGCCACCGTCGCGGGGACATCGTCGGGCACGGCCGTTCTCCTGACGGCGATCGCGCTTGGCTTGAGCTGGATCCTGAGCAACGCCGTGTACCTGTTCGAGGTCCTGCGCTGGGGCGGTGCTGCGTACTTGATCTGGCTCGGCGTGCAGGCGTGGCGCGGCGGCGGTGCGCCCGCCGACCTGTCGCCACAAGGTGGCCACGTGCATTTCCTGCGCGGGCTGCTCGTCGCCCTGTCGAACCCGAAGACGTTCGCCTTCTTCACCGCGTTCCTGCCGCAGTTCGTGGATCCGACCCTGCCGGTCGGGCGGCAACTCGCGGTCATGTGCGCCGCATCTGTGGCGCTCGCGGCGGTCAGCGATTCCGCCTGGGCGCTGGTCGCCGGCGCCGGCCGGCTGTGGTTCCTGAAGCCCTCGCGCACCAAGCTGCTGGCGCGGCTGTCCGGCCTCACCCTGATCGGCGGCGGGCTGTGGATGCTGTCGCGGCGTCCGGCGTAGAAGGCGTAGAATGAGGTCACCGTGAACGCAGGATCTTCAGAGTGACTCTCAGGCGCATCGGATCTCCGCTGCGGCTCGCGCGGCTCCTGCCGCTCGCAGCCCTCCTGATCTGCCAGGCACCTTCCGCCCTGGCGGCGACCGATTCGGGCCGCTCCGGGGCGGCCCGCCAGGTTTTCTCATCTGGTCCCGCCGAGGCCGTGGCAGCGACGGCCATCGATATCATGGACCGTCTGAGGCCGATCCTGGCCGAAGCCCCGGCACTCGGTTCCGATCTCCGCCGGTTCATGAACCAGATCGCCGACCCGGCCCAAGGCCCGGCCGGACCATGGATCTGGCAATCGCTGATGGCACTCGCGGCGGCACTCGCGGCGTTCCTGCTGGTGCCGGCATGGGTCGAACGGGTTTGCCGCGGCTTCTTCTCGCGATCGGGCCGGCAAGGCCCGCAGATGGTCAGCACCTTGATCGGAGATCTGTGCGGCGTCGCCGTACAGATCGCCATCTTCAGCGCGGCCAAGACATTGTGGTTCGTCGACGACTCTGCCCGCGCGGCGTTGACCGTCTCGCTTCTCGCCGGCTTCGTTCACTGGCGCCTCACGATGCTGCCGGTCGACGTCCTGCTGCGCCATCGCCAGCCCGGCGCGCGCCTGGTCGAGGCTGGCGACATCCATGCCGCCGAGATGCACCGTCTGGCAGCATGGCTACTGGCGTTCTTCGCGTTCTCGCGCGCGCTCCTCCGCGCATTTTTGCGCGCGAACATGCCGCTTCCGGCGGTGCAGTTCATGGCGCTCGGCGTCGGCATCATCGACGGCGGTCTGGCCTTCTACCTCGTCGGACGCCTGCACCGCACCTTGCGCGCCACACCCACCACCGCGGCGGCCGCGGAGCTCTCCCAAAGGTCGGTCGCGGGGCACCTCTGGTATCCGGTCGCACTCGTTTACGTGCTGGCGGTCACCCTGGCCTGGCTCTGGGGCGTCATCGTCGTGGATCTGTCGCTCACCTGGGCGCTGGTGAGCACGGGCGGCGTGGTGCTTGGGGCCCTGGTTCTCCACTCGATCCTCAAGGCATCGCTGCTGCGTTCGGCAGGAGGCGCTGCCGCTCCTGCCGAGACGAGCCGGACGGCCCGCTGGCATCGTCTGATCCGGCATTGCTTCGGCGTGCTGCTGTGGCTGGCCGCCGCGGTCCTGATCGCCGAGATCTGGATCGAACCGCTGTCCCAGGTCCTGCCGGTGACCGAGTGGGAGGCGCTCCGCCGGCCGGTGGCGAGTGCCGCCGCGACGATGTACGTCGCCTACGTGCTGTGGCACGTGGTCTCGATCCACACGGAGACCACACCTCTGGCGTCGGGTCCGCTGCAATCCGACGAGAACGGCGGCATCCCGCCCATCGCCACCCGCCTGCAGACCATGCTGCCCGTCTTGCGGATTTTCGTGCTCGTGTCGATCGCCACGGTGGCAGCGCTCATCGCGCTGTCGGATCTCGGCGTGAACACGACCTCGCTGATCGCCGGCGCCTCGATCTTCGGCCTTGCCATCAGCTTCGGGTCGCAGTCGCTGGTGCACGACATCGTCTCGGGAATCTTCTTCATGGCCGACGATGCGTTCCGCATCGGCGAATACATCGACACCGGCAAGGCCAAGGGCACGGTCGAGAGCATGTCCGTGCGCTCGCTGCGCCTGCGCCACCAGAACGGCCAGATCCACGTGATCCCGTTCGGCCAGATCCAGCAGGTGACCAATTTCAGCCGCGACTGGACCACGGTGAAGTTCAATCTCCGCCTGCAGATCAACACCGACATCGACAAGGTCCGCAAGACGGTCAAGCAGATCGGCGCGGAGATGATGCAGGATCCCGAATTCGCCTCCGAGCTGCTCCAGCCGCTGAAGATGCAGGGCGTGTCCGAAATCGACCCGCTAGGCCTCGTCGTGCGCCTGAAGTTCACCGCCCGGCCGGGACAGCCGACCTTGCTTCAGCGCGAGGCGCTGAAGCGCATCACCCAGCGCTTCCGCGAGAAGGGCATCGAGTTCGCGAGCTCGAACGTGATGATCCAGACGGTCACCGTTCCGGCGAGCGCCGAGGACGTGCCGAAGCCGCCTGTGGCACCGGCGGCCGCCGCCGAGGCCCAGGTGAGCGAGATCCCTCGCCCGGCACGCAACGTCGCCGGCGCTTAAACCACCTGGTTCTTGAGCATCACCTCGCCGCGCCACAGGCGGTCCAGGTTCTCGAGCATCACGTCGAGCACGTTCTCCTCGTAGCGCTGCGTCTCGCCCGCCGTATGCGGCGTGATGAGGACGTTCTCGAAGTCCCACAGGGGCGAGGCTGAAGCCAGCGGCTCTTCGGCGAAGCAGTCGAGCCCGGCGGCGGCGATGCGGCGTTCGGTCAAGGCGCTGACGAGGGCCGCCTCGTCGACGCAGCGGCCGCGCGCGACGTTGATCAGCACCGCCGTTTTCTTCATCGACGCCAGCGCCCGGGTGCCGATCACCCCGGCGGTCTCCGGCGTCAGGGGACAGGTCAGGGCCACGATATCGGCCTCCGGCAGCAGGCGGTCGAGGTCGGCCAGGGTGTGGACCACGTCGGCCCCGTTGGCACCGGCGCCTGCATCCCGGCGGATCCCGACCACCCGCATGTCGAGCGCCTTGGCAAGCCGCGCGAGGCGGCCGCCGATGCCGCCGATGCCGATGATCAGTAAGGTCTTGCCCGCAAGCTCATCCTCGCGCTGGTCGACGGCGCTGATCATCTGCCGCCAGAAATGTTTCTTCTGGTTGTCGCGGGCCTCCGGCAGCCGCCGCGCCAGCGCCAGGATCAAGGCCAGCGCGTGCTCCGCGACCGCGCGCTCGTTGACGCCGCGGGCGCTCGCGAGGCGGATGCCACGCTCTTTCAGCCGGTCCTGCGGGAACTGATCGACCCCGGCGCCGATCGACTGGATGAAGCGCAGCTTGGGCGCCCGGTCCAGAAGCGCGTTGTGCCACAGCCCCGAGACGACGAGGACGTCGGCATCGGGGAGTGCTGCCTCGAGCGCCTCGCGGCTTCGCGCCTCGACCGACTTGAGGCCGCTGCGCCGTCTGGCGAAGTGGTCCTGAAGCTGATAAGCCACATGGGCAAAGCAGATCGTCAGACGGTCGCGCGAGGGGAGCATGATCTCTCCGGAGTCTCGAGGAGCAGTGCCGATGGAGTTCGCCCATTTCTCGCATATCTGGCGCAAGCCGGGAATGACGCCGCACCAGCGCTACGAGGAGCTGTGGCGCGAGCTTCAGCTCTGCGATGAGCTGGGATTCGACTACTCGTTCTGCGTCGAGCACCATTTCCGCCCGGACGAGAGCTGGATGTCCTCGCCCAGCCTCTATGCGGTGGGGGCGGGGGCGCGCACGCGCCGGATGCGCATCGGCCCGATGGGGTACATCGTGCCGCTCTATCATCCGCTGCGCCTCGCCGAGGAGATCGCGATCGTCGACCAGATGCTGGCCGGCCGCATGGAGCTGGGCCTGGTTCCCGGAATCAACGCCGACTATTTCCGCCCGTTCGGGCTCGACTACAGCCAGAGGAAATCGCCGACCCTCGAGTTCGTCGACTATCTGCGCGCGGCCTTCGGGCCGGACCAGCCGTTCTCCTTCCAGGGCCACGACTTCCACACCGAGCGCGCGCAGATCTCGGTCCCGCCGGTGCAGCGGCCGCATCCGCCCCTATGGATGATGAGCCGCGATCCGCAGACGCTCGAGTTCTGCGCCGAGAAAGGCATCAATCCCGGTTATTTCCTCGTCTACCCGCGCGCCGACGCGGCCCCGCGCTATCGCAAGTTCCTCGCCGACTGGGCCAAGGCCGGCCACCCGAGGAAGCCGAAGATCGCCTATTGCACCGTCATCTACGTGGACGAGACGGACGAGAAGGCGATCGAGACCGCCCGGCTCCGCGCCAGCCGCGCCTACGAGGGATTCCTCGCACCGCCCAAGCCCGGCGAGACGTTCGAGCAGCGGGCCCAGGCGCACGCGAAGAAATTCATCGGCCGTGGCGAGCCCGGCGCCTCCGAGATCATGGCCAACCTGTTCGACCCGGATTACATCCTGAAGAACGAGCTGGTGTTCATCGGCTCGCCGCGCACCGTGGCCGGGAAGATCCGCGCCGCGGCCGAGGCCGGCGTATTCAACGTCTTCATGGGCGAGTTCAACTTCGCCGACCTGCCGGAGCGCGAGCTCCTGCGGTCGATCCGCCTGTTCGGCGAACAAGTGATCCCGGCTTTGCGCGGCTACGAGCCGTTCTGACTATTCCGCCGCCGCTGGCTGTTCGGCGAGGCCCGACCGCTCCGCCAGCCGCGCCGTGTTGAGCCGGTGGATCGCATAGCAGACGATCGCACCCGCCGCGAAGGGCAGCGCCGACCACATGTACAGGTTCTGGACCGGCATTCCCACGAACAGGGCGCCGACCAGGGGGCCGACGATCGAGCCGATGCGCCCGAGGCCGAGCTCCCAGCCCGAGCCGTTGGCGCGCAGCGAGGTCGGATAGACCATCGCTCCCGCGACGTTGATGCCCGACTGGATGCCGAGCACCAGGAAGCCGGCGAAGAACGTCGTGACCAGCAGCGTCGTCTGCGACGTCAGGCCGGCAAAGCCGATATAGCCGACCACCGGGACCGCGAGCACGAACATGATCGCGATTGCGAAAAAACGGTGGCGTTCCAGCCACCGGCACAAGACCAGGGCCCCCACCGTGCCGCCGACCTGCAGCAAGGCGCCGGCCAGGGCGCCCGTCTCAGGCGGCAGCTTCGCCGCTGCCATCAAGGTCGGCGTCCAGCTCGCGAGGAAGAAATAGCCCATGAGGTTGAGCGCGAACAGCAGCCAGAGGAGCGGGGTGATCAACGCCATGCCGTCGCGGAACAGATAGGCCGGGTTGAAGCCCGGGTACTGCCGTTCGTCCTCGATCACGAAGCGCGCGTTCGGCGGCACGACGATGTCGGGCCGGATCTCGGCGATCATCTTCTCCATGTGCCGGCGCTGGCTCTCGTGCAGCGCCATGAACTTGATCGACTCGGGCAGGGCGCCGAATGCGAACAGGCCGATCAGGATCGGCACGATGCCGCCGACCACGAACAGGATCTGCCAGCCGTATTTCGCGACGAACAACGCGGTGATGAAGCCGGGGATGGCGCCGCCGAGCGGCACGCACCCGACGGCGATGAGGGCCAGGGTCGCGCGCAGATTGTGCGGGGCCGATTCGACGTTGATCGCCACCACGTTGGGGATGACGCCGCCGATGCCGATGCCGGCCAACAGGCGCAGCCAGAACATCTGGTCGAGATTCGTCGAGTAGGCGGCGGCCAGGGTGAAAATGCCGAAAAGGAGGTTTGCGCTGGCGAGCGCCACCTTCCGGCCGGCGCGGTCGCCGACCCAGCCGAACAGGGCCGAGCCGAGCAGGATACCGACGAGGCTGGCGCTGAACACCGCACCCAGCGCCTTCGGCGCCACGTGCCACTCGCCGATCAGGTGGGGTGCGGCGAACGCGATCGCCCCGATGTCGTAGCCGTCGATGAGGACGATGAGGAACGACCACGCGAGCAATCGGATCTGGAACGAGCTCAGCCCGCGCTCGTCCAGCAGACGCGAGACTTGAATGACCGGTTGATCTGCCATCGCTTGCCTCCCCGTAGGGGGCGATTCGACCCGTTCCGGGCCGTCCACCCCGCTGATGCCTCGGTGGACAGCTTTGCACAATGAAAACCGGGCGGCAATTGCCGCCGATTGGAGGGGTGAGGCGTTCTACTTTCGACCCAGACGGCAGGGTGCAATCGGGCCGGGGAGGCCCGCGATGGGTCAGGTCGTGCGGCGGCCGAACAGCGCGTGATAAAGGAACAACACGATGATGGCGCCGATCACCGCAACGAGCAGGCTATAGGCATTGAAGCCCGTCACCGGGCTGGCGCCAGCTGCACTGAAGATGAACCCGCCGACCAGCGCGCCGATGATCCCCAGCACAATGTCGAGGAAGAAGCCTTCGCCTTGTTTGTTGACGATCTTGCTCGCGATGAATCCGGCGATCAGCCCGAGCACGATCCATCCGATGATCGACATGCGAGTCTCCCAGGGTCTATGTCGCTAGGCAACGATAGGGGCGGTACGAAAGTTCCCACGACGGATACATGTGGCTGGGAACTACAGGGCCCGTCGAGTTTTGCCCGGTCAGTATCGGGCAACCTGATAGCCAGGCTGCGGACCTCGGGCCCTGATACCCCTTGTGCAATACGGAGAACTGCCGATGCGTCAGTCAGCGCGCAAGTCCCTGATCCTGTCTTTCCCCCTCCTGCTTGGCGCGTTGCTGGCTGTCAGCGCGCTCACCGGGTGCGGCGGGCCCGAACGCGTGAGTTCCACCCCGGCCATGGTGTCGTACAACGTGACGGGCAGCAATCTCGCCGAGGCCAATCAGCGCGCGGCCGATTACTGCCGCAACCAGATGGTGCCGCCCCGCCTCGTGTCCGTGCAGAACGGCGTGGCGACCTACGAGTGCGCCTCTCCGACGACGACGGTGCCGCCGGCACCGGCCACGGCATATCCGCCGACCACGTCGCCGATCGTTCGGTAAAGACTGGGCCTCAAATCCGGTAAAGACTGGGGCCTCAAAAAGAGGGGCGGCGCGTGCGCCGCCCCTTTTGCTGCCTAAGAGCCGTGCTGCGCGACCGCCGCGTCGAGCTCGGCCTTCGCCTTTTGGATCTCCACGTCGAGCGGTTCGGGCTCCGGCCGCGGCACGGCAAGGCGGACTGCCGCGACCTGCTTGTCCGGGCCGCCGTTGAGGATGCGGATCGTGAGGCTCGCGGTGGTCGCGACCCCAAGGCCGCCGGACATACCCATGAGAAACAGCGTGCCGTAGGCGACGGCCGGCTGGCTTCGCTGCCAGAGGCGCTCCCGCCAGGTCGGCTCATCCGCCGGTGCCGATACCGGCAGGTCCGCGACGGGAAGCGCCGAGAGCGGCACGGTCTCTGCCTTGGAGGGGAGCGGGGACGTGGAGGCGGCCGTGGCCATGATCGCAGTCCGCGGAAGGGGTTACGTGTCCGATCCCCTTATACGATCGTAGGGAAGGCGGTTCTGTGCGTTTACGCACAGGGCTGGATGGGGTAAGCAGCAGGAAGCCGGGGAGGCTTAGAAATGACAAAGAACATGCTCGACGGCGGCCAGGTGATCGTCGACTACCTGGTCCGCGAGAAGGTCCCTTACGTCTTCGGGTTGTGCGGACACGGCAACATCCAGCTGATCGACGCGCTGTTCGAGCGCAAGAGCGACATCAAGACGATCTCCGTGCATCACGAGACCGTCGCCGGCTTCATGGCGGACGTGTACTACCGGGTGTCCGGCCGGCCGACCGCGACCTTCACGTCGTGCGGACCCGGCTCGGCGAACCTGCCGATCGCGCTTGCCAATTCGTTTCTCGATTCGGTCCCGTTCCTCGCCATCACCGGCAATGTGCCGACCAGCCAGTTCAACCGCGGCGCCTTCCAGGAGCTGTACCGCCATTACCAGGCCGATTTCCCCTCGACCGTGCGCTCCTATTGCAAGCGCGTGTTCCAGCCGACGCGCGGCGAGATGGTGCCGCTCGCCATCCGCCAGGCGTGGAAGACGATGGTGACCGGCCGGCCCGGCCCCGTGGTGCTCGACGTCCCGTTCGACGTGTTCGAGGAGGCCGCGGCGGCGGAGACGCCCAATCCCGAGGAGTGGAGCGCCAATATCTCCTCGCGCTGCGGGGCCGACCCCGAGGGTGTGAAGAAGACCGTCGACCTGCTGCTCGCGGCCGAGCGGCCGGTCATCATCGTGGGCCAAGGGGTGAAATACGGCGGAGCGGCGGATGACCTGAAGGCGCTCGCCGAGCGTCTGCAGATCGCGGTCGCGAGCTCCGCGTCCGGTCTCGGCGCCATCGACGCCTCGCATCCGCTGTCGCTCGGCCTTGTGTCGCGCAGCGGGACGTATCAGGCGAACCACGGATGCCGCCAGGCCGACGTGTTGCTGGCGCTGGGCGTGCGCTTCGACGACCGCACCTCGAGCTCGTGGATCCCCGGCTATTCGTTCACGATCCCGCCGACCAAGCTCATCCACGTCGACATCGACCCGGAGGAGATCGGCCGCAACTATCCGGTAACATTGGGCCTCATGGCCGACGTGCGGACGTTTCTGCGCCAGTTGCTCGCCGAGATCGCCGCGCGCAAGGACGTGGATGCGAAGGCGGCGGCGCGCCGCAAATGGCTGGCCGCCCTCGATGGCTATCGCAAGGAGTGGGACGCGTTCATCGCCCCCGGCTTCGTCGACAACGCGACGCCGATCCACCCGCAGCGCGCCGCGGCCGAGATCGACAACGCACTGCCGGACGATGCGATCCTGGTCAGCGACATCGGCGTGCATCACAACTGGCTGAACCTGTTCTGCAAGCCGAAGCGGCCTGAGTCGCTCGTGGGCTCCATGGGATTCGGCCCGATGGGCTTCGGCGTGGCCGGCGTGCTCGGCGCCAAGTTCGCAGCGCCGGACCGGCCGTGCGTGTCGGTGTGCGGCGACGGCGCCTTCTTCATGCACGCGAACGTGCTCGGCACCGCGGTCGAGTACGACCTGCCGGTCGTCTGGGTGGTGTGGAACAACTTCGCCTACGCCTCGATCCGCGGGTTGCAGCGCGGCTATCTCGACGGCCGCGAGCTCGCGACCGACTTCCACCATCCGAAGACCGGCGCTCCCTACAACCCGGACTTCGCCGCCATGGCGCGGTCCGCGGGCGTGGAGGGCGTCACCATTGACCGGGCGGCGGATCTCGGCGATGCGATCAAGGCGGCGGTCGCCAGCAACAAACCATACCTTATCGACGCCATGATCAGCGCCGACAAGAACCCCGGCGGCGCCGGGGTGTGGGAGCTGCCCGGGCTCGGCCACGGCAAGCCCGCCATCGGCGGCCGCTACCAGCCGGTGTAGGAGAGGGGCCATGACCAAGGCGAAGCCTGCGGGCGACCGGAAGCCCGTGATCCGCAACATTGCGGAGGTGCCGTGGGACGAGCTGCCGGGCCACCACGGCGGCGCGCTCTCGAAGCTGTTGGTGCATCCGGAAACGACCGGCTCGCGGCAGGTCGACCACCGGATCTCGACCTATCAGCCCAAGGCGTACGTGGCCCCGCATACGCACACGGTGCAGGAGCAGGTCTATCACGTGCTCGAGGGCGAAGGGCTGATGGAGATCGCGGGGCAGAAGCAGGTGGTGCGGCGGCACGACGTGATCTTCATCCCGCCGGGGGTCGAGCACGCCCTCTACAACACCGGGCTGGGGGCGCTGACCTTCATTGTGGTTACGGCACCGGTAAGCGACGACGGCCCCCCTGCGGCCTGAGATTTCGTGGCCGCAAGCCCCGAAATACCGCTGCGGCGCAACATTTTCTTAAATTTTTTAGGTTAAAACCGCTCCAGGCTGAGATGGCGGCGCTGGCAAGCGGATTGCATCACGTTACGGGAGGACGGGATGCCCAGGAACCAGCAGGCCGGCACATGAATGGAGTTCATCATGCCGGAGAACTGGGTTTCGGATTTCATGGCGATGTGCTGCGGGCTGAGCTTGGCCGTGGCCCTCGGTTGGAACGTCACCGCCGGAGCCGCCGAGTGGCGGCAGCTGGCCGAGAACCTCTGCATCGTCATTCCGCCCGGGACGACCGTGGCCGCCGATCGGGTCTGCCAGGCCGCGGAATCGGGCGCGGCGGCCCAACCCGAATTCCTGGCCGTGTTGGCGCCCTGAGCGCCAGCGCGCGTCACGCCGCCGGCGACACGCGCTCCAGCACCTTGCCGCCGGTTTCCGTGGCGAACAGCGCGCAGATCGCGCCGCCGATGACGGCGGCGATCCCGAACATGACGAACACCGCTCCGAGCCCGGCCATCGGCAGGATCAGGCCGACCAGGTAAGGCCCGAGGACAGAGGCGGCGCGCAGCCAGGCGCCGGCGATGCCGCCGCCCAAGGCGCGCAGGTGGGTCGGATAGTTCTCGGCCGTGAACATGCCGAGCGAGATCGACACCGAGGCGATCGCGGGCAGGCAGCCGCAAACCAGGATCAGCACGGTCACGACGCTCATCTGCGGCGCGTTCCACAGCGCAAACAGCGGCAGCGAGGCCAGCAGCAACGCGGCCGTGAACCAGGCCTTTCGTCCCGTGCGGTCGACGAGGAACGCGACCGCGATCGAGCCGCAGATGCTCACCGCCTGGGCGATGAGGCTGAAATTGAGCGCGTCCTGCACGCTCAAATGGAACTGCGTGCGATAGAGCGACGGCAGCCACCCGGTCATGCCGTAGCCGACGAAGTACGTGCAGAACCACAGCCCCCAGACCGACAGGGTCCGGCGCAGGTAGATCCCGCGGAACAGATCGCCGAGCCGCGTTTCGGCGTACGGGGCCGCGGGGGCATCGGCAGCGACGGGCGGCAACGCACGGCCATGCTGGCGCGCGATGGTCTGCTCGATGCGGCTGAGAACCCGGTCGGCCTCTGCAAAACGGCCGCGGCTCGCCAGCCAGCGCGGCGATTCCGGCAGCATCCAGCGCAGCGGCACCGTAAGGAAGGCCGGCACGGTGCCGAGGATGAACATCCAGCGCCAGCCGAGGGTCGGCACGACCCACGCGCCGGCGAGCGATGCCCCCAGGATGCCGAACGCAAATCCGAGCTGGAACACGAGGGTGAACCGCGCGCGCTGCTCGGCTTTCGCGAACTCGTTGATGTAGGCGTGCATCGGCGGAGTTTCTCCTCCGAGCCCAACACCCTGCACCAGGCGCAGCCACAGGAGCGTCTGGTAGCTGTCGGCGAACACGCAGGCGAGGCTCGCGAGCGAGAAGAGGGCGATGGTGATGATCGCGGTCGGGATGCGGCCGATGCGCTCGCCGAGCCAGCCGAAGAGCAGCGAGCCCACGACCTGGCCCGCGTAGCCGACCGAGATCATCCCACCGATCTCCTGCGGGCCGAGCTTCCACAGCGGGATGAGCACCGGCAGGACATAGGCGATCGCGATGGCGTCGAATGCATCGAAGAACATCGCCGTCCCTACGATGCTGCGCATCCAGTGATGCCAGCGCGAGACCGGCAGCCGCTCGATGCGGGCGACGATGTTGAAGCCGGGGTCCTGCAGGCTAGCCCGCATGCCGGAGCTTGCGGTCGATGGCGAGCAGCACCAGGCCGGTCGCGACCGCGACCGCGAACAGGAGCACCGCCAGCGCCATGATCGTGGGCACGTCGCCGCGGTCCACGCCCTGCATCAAGAGGAACCCGAGCCCGCGCTCGGACGCGAACAGCTCGCCGATCAAGGTGCCGAACATCGCCAGCACGATGCCGATCCGCAGCCCCGTGAAGATCTCCGGCAGGGCGGCGGGCACCAGCACATGGAGGATCGTCTGCACGGGCGAGAGCCGCATCGCGCGCGCGGTGCGCACGATCACCGGCCGGGTCGCCCGCACGCCGCTGATCGTCAGCAGGACCACCGGGAAGATGCCGTGCGCTACCCCGAAGGCGACCTTGGCCGGAATGCCGAGGCCGAAGAACAGCAGGATGACCGGGTAGAGCGTGATCTTCGGGATGGCATAGAGCGAGTTGAGGATCGGCTCGGCGATCTCGCCCGCCATGCGCCACAGCCCGAGGCTGAGGCCGATCAGGAGACCGCCCACGATCGTGTAGAGGATCGACCATAGCATCGCCCGCGCCGTGGCCGCGGCATGCATCCAGAAATCGGGGGCCGCCATCATGTTGCCGAGCCGCGCCGCGGTGACCTCCGGCGACGACAGACCCTCCGTGCCGACCCAGGCGGCAAGCCCCTGCCACACCAGGAGTACGGCGATGGCGAACCACAGCGCGTCCCAGCGCGGGCCCGGCAGCCGGAAGGGCGGCACCGTCGTCATCCGCCTTCGCCCCTGCCGGAGCTTCGGCGCACGAGGCTTGCCCGCCGGAGCTTTAGCGGAGGCTGGGTCATGTGCGCTGCCAGCGCCTGTACACGCGCCGCTCGCAGTGGAAGACGATCGCATTCAGGACCACGACCGTGGTCAGCACGAGCAGCAACAGTCCGTACATCGTCGGATTGTCGAGGTCGTTGTAGGCGATGGCGAGGCGCCGGCCGAGCCCCGCCACCGAGAGGATGAACTCGCCGGCCAAGGTGCCGATGATCGAATAGGTGACCGCCAGCTTGACGCCGGTGAAGAGCTGCGGGGCCGCGGCCGGCAGCTTGATGCGCAGCGCCACGGAAAAGGGCGTCATGCGGTAGGCGGTCGCCGTCTTCAGCAGCACGCGCGGCACCCGGTCGAGGCCGTCCAAGGTGCTCACCATCATGCCCACGACGCCGAGGGCGGCGCCGATCGCGATCAGCGGCAGGCGGTTGAGCCCGAACAGCACGATCAGCACCGGATAGAAGACGAAGGTCGGCACCGCGTAATACGCCGCCAGCAGCGGCGTGATCACGCGCCGCAGGCGCGGCAGGCCGTGCACGATGGCGCCCAGGACGAAGCCGAGGACGACCGACACGGCGATGGCCGCCAGGGTGTTGGTGAGCGTGAACGCGGCATCGGGCCCGATGTGGCCGGTCTCGAGGATGCGAACGAGGGCCACGACCATGGCACTGGGGGCGATCATGGTGAACGGATCGATGACGCCCGTGCGGCACAGGATTTCCACGGCGCCGATCATCGCGATCACGACCGCGACGCGGATGGGCCCGATGAATCTCCGGGGCAGGCTGGTCATGCGGGCGACTTGAGGGCGCGCATGGATTCGGCGCGCAGATAGCCCCACATCTCGGCCGTGAGCTCGCCGAAGCGCCGGTCCTTGATCACCTCGGAATCCCGGTCGCGTCCCCAGCCGGTGGCCAAGGTGCTGATGAACCGTCCTGGTCGCGCCGACATGACGCCCACGCGGTCGGACAGCATCGCCGCCTCGTCGAGCGAGTGGGTGATCAGCATCACGGTCGCGTGCGTCTCCCGCCACAGCCGCAGCAGCTCTTCGCCCATGAGCAGCCGCGTCTGCTGGTCCAAGGCGCCGAACGGCTCGTCGAGCAGGATGAGGCGCGGCTGCAGGACCAGCGTGCGCGCGATGCAGACGCGCTGGCGCATCCCGCCCGAGAGCTGCGCCGGGTAGTGCCGGGCGAACCCGCCCAGCCCCATGAAACCCACGGCGTAGTCGACGCGCCGTGCGACCTCCATCGCCTCCATGCCTTGCCGCCTGAGCCCGAACGCCACGTTGTCCCACACCGTGAGCCAGGGGAAGCTCGCGTCCTCCTGGAACACGATGCCGATGCCCTCGGGCACCTCGCCCGCAACCGCTCGGCCTTCGAAGCTGACGCGGCCCTCGGTCGGCGCGAGCAGTCCGGCCACGATGTCGAGCAAGGTCGACTTCCCGCAGCCCGACGGCCCGATGACGCTGAAGAATTCCCCCGTATCGAGCTCGAGGCTCACCCGGTCCAGGGCCCGCACGCCCGCGGCCCCGGCCGCCTGCCCGAACACGTGCCCGACGGCATCCGCGGTCAGTGCGGTCGCTGGTCCGGGCCCGTGCGGCGTCACCGCAAATCCTCCGGCAGGAATTCCTTGTCGACGAGCTTGTCGAGATCGACCGGCTTGTCGAGCACGCCCATCATGTCGAGGCCGGCGAGGGCGGTCTTGAGTGCCGGCATGTTGAAGTCGCCGCGCGAGAAGTAGTTCGTTGCGACCAGCTGCTTGAGGATGGTCGTGGCGACGTCGGGTGCGATCTGCCAGTCCTTGGCGTAGGTCTTGGCGGCCTCGTCCGGATGGGCGGCGATGAAATCGACTGCCTGGCGCCGGGCGAGCACGAGCTTGCGGATCATGTCCGGATGCGTGCCTGCGAACTCGCGGGTGGTGATGCCGACGGTCCAGGTGATGTTCGGGATGTGGTCGCGGACATAGAACAGCTGCCGGTACTTGCCCTGGGGCAGGAACGCGGGTTCGTCCGCGGCGGCTGAATCGATCGCACCCTGGGCAACCATCGTCAGGCCGGCCGCCACGCCGCCCGTCGGCAGCGCGGTCACGTCCTTGTCGAGGCCTGCCTTGTTCAGCACGATGCGGAGGAACATCTCGGTGGTCGAATGCGGATTGGTGAAGCCCACCTTGCGGCCTTTGAGATCGGCCAGCGTCTTCACCGGCGAGGACGGCAGGACCATCCAGGCCATGTCGCCACCGTTGTTGTTGGCGCTGTACACGAACACGATGTTGAGGCCGGCCTGCGCCGCGGCGATCGCCGCCGACGTGGCGATCTCGCCAAACGGCAGGCCGCTCGCGGTCATGTTGCGCACCGCCGTGCCGCCGCCGTGGCTGCTGATGATGCCGTCGAAATCGAGGCCGTTCTTCTTGAACAGGTCCTGATCGCGCGCCACGCCCCACGGCAGCGAGGTCGCGGCCACGCCGTACTCCGTGACGCTGAGGCCGTTGGCCGCGTAGGCCCCGTGAGCGCCGAGCGCCGCTGCAACCAGCGCCAGCCCGCCGAGCCTCGCCATATGCATTCGAAGTGTCATCGCTCCTCCCTGCCTCTCGCGGGCTGCCGTGCGGCCCGGTTTTTCGCTACTTTAGCCGGCTGAAGCAAAGCCGTCACCCCGCGGAGATTCAATCATGCGTTATGAGCTCTACTATTGGCCAAGCATCCAGGGCCGCGGCGAGTTCGTGCGCCTGGCGCTCGAGGAGGCCGGTGCGTCCTACGAGGACGTCGCCCGCGAAGGCTCGGGCACGTCCGCGATGATGGATCTGATGGACGGGCGCAGCGTCGAGCGTCCGCCGTTCGCACCGCCGTTCCTCAAGGCCGGCAGGCAGATGATCGGCCAGACCGCCAACATCCTTCTCTATCTCGGGGCCCGCCACGGGTTGGCGCCAGCAGCCGATGCCGGCCGGCTGTGGGCGCACCAGTTGCAGCTGACCATCGCCGATTTCGTGGTGGAGGTGCACGACACGCACCACCCGATCGCCAGCAGCCTCTATTACGCGGACCAGAAGCCGGAGGCCAGGCGGCGGACAGGAGACTTCCTCGAAAACCGCGTGCCGAAGTATCTCGGCTATTTCGACACCGTGCTGGCGCGCAACAAGGCCGGAAAGGGCCGGCACCTGATCGGGAACCGGCTGACCTATCCGGACCTGTCGTTGTTCCAGGTCGTCGCCGGGCTGCGCTATGCCTTTCCCAACGCCATGCGGCGGATCGAGAAGAAGTTCAAACGGGTTACGGCGGTGCACGAGACGGTCGCGGCGCGGCCCAGGATCGCCGCCTACCTGCGCTCGGACCGCCGCATCCCATTCAACGAGGACGGCATCTTCCGCCGCTACCCGGAGCTCGACGAATAGGCTTATAATGGGCGATCCAATGAACGCGAGGAACGCCATGGCCAATACCGTCGTCAGGATCGCGCCCAACAACCCGGTGTTCGACCTGCCCGTGATCGTCGGCATCGAGGAAGGCCTGTTCGCCAAGGCCGGGCTCGATGTCAGCTTCTCCGCGACCTATGCCGACCGCGAGAAGGACAACGCGGCCACGCCGTTTCTCGCAAGATTGAAGGAGCAGCAGTTCGAATGCGGCTCGGCCGACAGCTACAACGTCTGCGAATGGGCGAGCATCGACCGACTCGAGCGCGGGCAGCGCGGCGGCAACATCGCCGCCCTGCGCGCGGCCGTGGCCGCCCAGGCGATCCTGACCTTCGACGATAACCTGCAGACTCCGCGCGACATGGCCGACGTTCCGGTCGTCGTGCAGGAGCTGACGGGCTCGCACTACACGACCCTGCAGATGCTCGAGAGTGCGGTGGGACGCGAGCACGTGAAGATCGAGAACGGCGGCTTGCCGCAGATGCGCTATGCGGGCTTGAAGAGCCGGCACCATCGCGCGGTCACGGTCATGGAGCCGTTCATCAGCCTCGGCCTGAAGGAAGGCGCGCATATCGTCGCGGCCTCCTTCTATCGCGGCGGCGAGGTGGTCGCCCCCGATCTCACGCCCGAGCAGCGCAAGGCGTATTACGACGCCGAGAACCAGGCGGTCGACCTCATCAATGCCGATTTCTACAAATACGCGCACCACGTGGCGGCGCACGCCAAGGGGGCATTGAAGCCGAACGAGCTCCTGCGCGCCTTCGTGCGCTACAAGCACGTCGACTATTACGATCCCACCCTGTTCACGCGCGCCTACGAATGGATGAAGGCGCGCGGCATGACCGAGGGCCAGAGCCAGCACGGCGCCCTCGTCGTCGGCTGACGAGCGCCAGCGCTGCCAACTCACCTCTCCCGGGGGGAGAGGTCGCGAGCGGCAGCGAGCGGGTGAGGGGCGGTGCTTCGGGTACGGGCGCCACTCGTGCAGCAAGCGCCGCCCCTCACCCGGCGCTTCGCGCCACCCTCTCCCCGCGGGAGAGGGGAATTGGCGCTGCGCCAGGTCGCAATCTGCTCTAGGCCGGGTTCGCGTTCCATTGGCGCTATGTTATCGTTCGAAAATGTTGACGCTCTTGAAGCGCTGTCTTGAAGGCGTCCACAGATTTCTAAACTGGGCGGTCTTTCTGGTTGGCATGGCGGTGCTCGTCTGGGGGCTGTTGCTTCACATCGGATGGCTGTAGCCGACCTTCAGTACGATTTCGGCAGGCCCAACGCGCGCTCGGCGATGTAGTTCAGGATCAGGTGCGGCGTCACGGGTGCTATGCGCGGGATCCAGCTTTCGCGCCAGTAGCGCTCGAGGTGATATTCCTCGGCATAGCCCATGCCGCCCAGGGTCAGCACCGACTGCTCGCACGCCGTGAACGCGGCTTCACCGGCCAGGTACTTGGCCGCGTTCGCCTCCACCCCGCAGTCCTTTCCTGCATCGTAGAGCGAAGCCGCCTTGAACGTCATGAGGTCGGCCGCTTCGAGCGCCGCCCAGGCCTTCGCCAGCGGATGCTGGATGCCCTGGTTCTGGCCGATGGCGCGGCCGAACACCACGCGCTCCTTGGCATAGCGCGCGGCGCGCGCGAGCGCGGCGCGGCCGATGCCGACCGCCTCCGCGGCGACCAGGATGCGCTCGGGGTTGAGCCCGTGCAGGATGGTGCGGAAGCCGTCGCCCTCGGCGCCGATGCGGTCATGCCCGCGCACCGGCATCTGGTCCATGAAGATCAGGTTCGAGTCCACCGCATGCCTCCCCATCTTCGGAATCTCGCGGATCTCGGCGCGGCTGCGGTCGAGGTCGGTGTAGAAGAGGCTTAATCCCTCGGTCTTGCGCTGCACGCGGTCGAGCGGGGTGGTCCGCGCCAGCAGCAGCACCTTGTGCGCCACCTGCGCGGTCGAGATCCAGATCTTGCGGCCGCTGACGAGATAGTCCTCGCCGCGTCGCTCGGCGCGCGTGCTGATCTCGGTGGTGTTCAGGCCGGCATCGGGCTCGGTCACGGCGAAGCACGCCTTCTCGCGGCCCTCGATCAAGGGCGGCAGCATGCGCCGCTTCTGCTCGTCGGTGCCGAACACGACGACAGGGTTGAGGCCGAAGATGTTCATGTGCACGGCCGAGGCGCCGGTCATCGCAGCACCCGATTCCGCGACCGCCTGCATCATCAGCGCCGCCTCGGTGATGCCGAGGCCCGATCCGCCATAGGCCTCGGGCATGGCGATCCCGAGCCATCCGCCCTCGGCCATCGCCGTGTAGAATTCCTCCGGGAATTTGGCGCTGCGGTCGCGCTCGAGCCAGTAGCTCTCGTCGAAGCCGGCGCACAGCTTGCCGACCTGTTCGCGGATCTGCTCTTGCTCGGGCGAGAACGCGAAATCCATCAGCGCGACCGGGTCCGGCCGAGCACGTCGTCGGTGTCCTGGCCGAGGCTCGGCGCGGGGCGGTCCGGGACCTCGGCGGCACCGGAGAAGCGCGCCGGGAACGCGACGCTGCGCAGGCGCCCCTCGGTCGGATGCTCGATCGTACGGAACGTGCCGACGGCGCGCAGGTGTTCGTTGTCGAACAGCTCGTCGATGCCGTTCACCGGCATGCACGGGATCTCGAGCGCCTTGAGCTCGGCGAACCACTGCTCCCGCGTCTTGGCCGGCGTGGCCGCGGCGATGACGCCGTACAGCATCTCCACCGCGTGGCTGCGCTTCTGCGTATCGAGCACGGTCGGGCTTTCGGCGAGGTCGTGCCGGCCGATGTGCTTCAAAAAGCGCACCCAGTGAGCGGTCATGTAAGGCAGGATCGCGATATAGCCGTCTTTGGCCTTGAACAGCCGGCGGCCGGAGCCGAGCACGCGCTCATAACCCGGCTTCGTCAGCGGCGGCTCGTAGGTGGCGCCGGCGAGATGCTCGGTCATGATGAACGAGACCAGGCATTCGAGCATGGGCACTTCGATGAACTGGCCCTGGCCGGTGCGCTCGCGGCGCATCAGGGCGGCGAGGATCGTATTGGCGACGAACAAGCCCGTCACCTTGTCGGCGAGGATGGTCGGCATGTAGCGCGGCACGCCGTCCGCCTGGTTGAGGGCCGCGAGGCCTGACGCCGCCTGGACGACGTCGTCATAGGCCGGAAGGTCGCCGTAGGGTCCGTCGGCGCCGAATCCCCACGCGGCGCAGTAGATCAGCCGCGGATTGCGCGCTGCCAGCGCCTCGTACCCGACCCCGAGCCGCTCGACCGCCGAGGGCCGCATGTTGTGGACGAACACGTCCGAGCGTTCGGCGAGGTCGAACAGAGCGGCACGACCCTGCTCCTGCTTCAGGTCGAGCACCACGCTCTTCTTGTTGCGGTTGAGGTTCAAATACAGCGGCGCCATGTCCGGGTGCTTCGCGTGCCCCACGTGGCGGCAGATCTCGCCCTCCGGCGGCTCGATCTTGATCACCTCGGCGCCGAGGTCGCCCAGCATCTGCGTCGCGTAGGGGCCGAGCACGACCGTGGTCAGGTCCAGGATCCGCGTCCCGGTGAGCAGCGGAATCATCGTGAGGGGCGCACCACATGGCGGCCTGCCGCGGCTTTGGCGGACCCTGATTGCGTACGAATGCGGGACGTCGCCATAACGCCTCCCTCATGATTGGCGATTATGGCGTGAGCCTACACCAGGACCCGGCCGGGCCCCAAAGTGGCATATGGGCGTGCGCGCCTCGTCTCACGCACGCCCATCGCCGGCGTTTATTACGACCGCGAGCCTCTAGTGCCGAGCGTCACGATCGGCCGCCGTTGCCGTGTCCGTCAGCGGAAGCACTTGTCGTTGTTCGCCAACGCCTGGAAGGTGTTGCCGCACGACCGGCCGGCGGCCTGCCCGCCCGTCGCGTTGGTCGTGTCCGCGGCGTTGATGATGGGGCCGCCGCTGCCGCCGTCGCCGCCGCTTCCCATCGACGGATCGAGCGACGGCGAGTTGCCGCCGTTGCCGCCCGCGCCACCGCCACCGCCGCCGCCCGAACTGGCGACGGCGTAGTTGGAGCGCGAGGCCGCAAGCAGCAAGCTGATCGCCGGCGGTGTTGCCACTGCAAATTTCCCACACCTGGCCAGGAACTGCCGCCGGGCCCTTGTCACGTTGTTCTCAATGGACTCCGAGCGCATGTCACTTCTCCTCCACCTCGGCCGTGGACGTCTTGAGAGTCCCGAGGCCGCAGACGTGACATTCGCCCCGGCGTTGCGGCGTGGGAAGTGATCAAGCGGTGATCGCGCGGGCACCTGATCGCTTCCGGCTTCGGCCGCCTGCGCCCGTAACATTTCGGTGACCGTCGCCGGCGATGATATAGTCCAGGGAAAGATCGTGGGAGGAGACGTGCGTCGCACCGCTTTGCTGGCCTTGTCAGCGCTGCTTTGTATGCAGGCCGTACCGGCGGACGCCGCGGACACGGTGACGATCGGCATCGTGCCGAGCGTGCCGGCCGGGGCCACGTGGATCGCCATCGAGAAGGGCTATTTCCGCGAGGCCGGCATCGACGTCGAGCTGGAGAAGATCGATTCGGCGAGCAACGCGATGGCGCTCCTGGCCAGCGGCCGCATGCAGGTGGTCGAAGGCGGCCTCGCCGCCGGCTACTGGAACGCGCTCGCCCAGAAGCTGCCGGTCATCATGGCGCTCGAGCGCGGGTCGAGCCCGGTCTATCACGATCTGCTCGTCCGCCCGGACCTGGCCGACCAGATCAAGACGATCGCCGACCTCAAGGGCCGCACGGTCGCGATCGTCGCCCCCGGCTCCAGTGCCGTCTACGAGGTCGGCAAGGTCCTGGAGACGGCCGGGCTCACCCTCAAGGACATCGAGATCAAATACATGCCCTTCCCGCAGATGGGTGTGGCCTTCGCCAACAAGGCGATCGACGTCGCGGACGAGGTGCCGCCGTTCGGCTCGGTCATCCTCGCCGAGAAGCTTGGGGCCAAGTGGATCGACCCCGATGACTACATCACCCCGCAGCCGACCTCGTTCATCGCCTATATGGCCAACACCGACTGGACCGCGAAGAACCCCGAGCTTGCGCGCCGGTTCTTCCTCGCCCTCGTGAAGGGCGGGCGCGACTACTGCCAGGCCTATCACAACGGGCCGAACCGGCCGGAGGTCGAAGACATCCTGTGGAAGTACAAGGCGGTGAACGACCGCGCCCTCCTGCATACGATGCCCTGGCAGGCGCGCGACCCCAACGGCCGCTTCAACATGGCGAGCGTGCTCGACGTGCAGGACTGGTACCTGAAGGAGAAGATGATCAATCAGAAGGAGCCGCCCGAGCGTCTGATCGACACGAGCTACGCCGATTACGCGGCGAAGCGGCTGCCGCCCTTCGAGGTGATCAACAAGGACAGCAAGCTCGCGGGCTGCCGGTAGAGTCTGTCAGCGCTCCGCGTGCGGCTTCTTCAGCGGGTTCAGGCCCGATGGCAGGCAGAAGCCCGTGGCGAGCAGCACCAGCACCATCAGGCCCTGGATGACGTAGACGTTGTGCAGGGCGGCCGCCATCGCGGCGACCAGGGGGGCGATGGCCGAGTCCGGCAGGCTCTCCCGCAGGGCCGGGTCCATCAGACGGTGAATGATGTCGGCCCCGCCGGGCACGTGCGCGGCCACCCCCGCATTGAGGATGCCGCCGTAGAGGGCCGTCCCGACCGACTGGCCGATGATGCGCATGAAGATGGTGCTCGACGTGGCGACGCCGCGCTGGCTGTAGTCGACCGTCGCCTGTACTGCGACCGTGTAGGTGTTGTTGGCGAAGCCGAGGCCGACCCCCAGCATGAATCCGGCCGCAGCCGCCCATAGCGGCCCGTGCGAGGGGTCGAGGAGGATAAGGAGGATGGCCGACGGGACCATCCATGCGCCGCCTGTCCACACGGCGGCGCGGTAGGAGGCCCACAGCATGACCCGGCCGCCGCCGATGCTGCCGAACATCCAGCTGAACGACATGGCCGTGAGCACCCATCCGGCGACCACGGCGCTGCGGCCCATGACGTTCTGGACGTAGAGCGACAGGAACACCGAGCCGCCCATGATCAAGGCGCCCACGCAGAAGCTCGAGACCGCACTCGCGGCCACGATGGGATGGCGCCACAATTTCAGCGGCAGGATCGGCTCGGGCGCGTTGCGCTCGTGCACGATAAGGATGCCGAGGATCGCAACCGACCCCGCGATCAGTGCCGCCACTGTACCCGCGGACAGGGTCGAGGCTTGGATGAGCGCGAACATGAACACCGCGATGCCGGCCCCGAGCAGGGCCGTGCCGAGATAGTTCATGCGGTGCCGCCGCGGCTGGACGTGCTCGTGGAGCCCGACGACGAGAAGGATCGCCGCCACGACGGCGATGGGCGCGTTGATCCAGAACACCCAAGGCCACGCGACATGGGCGACAAGGAACGCGCCGAGCATCGGGCCGGTGATCGCCGCCATCGACCAGACGCTGGAGAGATAGCCCTGCATGCGGGCCCGCTCGGCCGGCGTGTAGAGATCGCCGATGATCGTCATGGCCACGGGCACCAGAGCGCCGGTGCCGATACCTTGCACGACCCGGAACGCGATCAACGTCTCCATGTTCCAGGCGAAGCCGGACAGCAGCGAGCCCGCGAAGAAGATCCCGATCCCGGCCAGGAGGATGCGCTTGCGGCCGTAGAGGTCGGCCAGACGCCCGTAGATCGGAATCGTGATCGCCTGCGTCAGCAGGTAGGCGGTGAACACCCAGCTGAACAGCTCGAAGCCGCCGAGCTCACCGACGATGGTCGGCATGGCCGTGGCGACGATCGTGCCTTCGATGGCCGCCATGAAGATGGCGGCGACCGCCGCAACGAAAACCCAAGGCCGGCTGGACGAGGCTGCTGAGAGCGCGGGCGTGCTGCCGTCCGGTTGGCTCCGGACCGAATTCGTGTTCGACATGGCGCGCACCATACCAGCGCCGGCGCATCCGTGCCTATCGATTAGGCGCTTGCGTGGGTTGCGGCGGTGGAATGTCGGGCGGGGCGGGCGGCGGCACGCCCGGCGGCTCGCGCACCGGCGGCGGCGGAGTCTCCGTCGGGTCGTCGGGGACGATCTCCGGCGTCCGGCCGGGCGGGGTCTCCGGCGGCGATGGGGGGATGATCGGGTCGGACATATGGGTGCACCCCGCGCCTCGGGAACCCCGGGGCGCGGGAGCGCCTGGTCCTAGTGCGCGGCCTGGGTCTTGATCCGCGAGATGAGGGTGACGAGGTCCTCGGCGTGCTCTTCCTCTTTTTCGAGGATGCGCTCCATCAGGCGCCGCGTCGTGGGATCGTTGTCGCCCAGCCAGTGGATGATCTCGGAATAGGTCTGGATCGCGATGCGCTCGGCGACCAGGTCCTCCTCGATCATCGAGGTGAGGTCCGTGCCCTCGGCGTAATCGGCATGCGCGCGCTCGGCAAGCCCGGCCGGATTGAAATCGGGCTCGCCGTTGAGCTGGGTGATGCGCTCGGCGATCCAGTCCGTGTGCTCCTCTTCCTCCTTGGCGTGCTCGAGGAATTCGGACTTCACCGATTCCGAGTTCAGGCCGTCGGCCATGTAGTAGTGGCGTTTGTAGCGCAGGGTGCACACGAGCTCGGTGGCCAGGACTTCGTTCAGCACCTTGATCACCTGGTTGCGATCTGCCTTGTAGCCTGGCGTCACCGCCCCTTGGTCCATCGCGGTGCGGGCCCGCTCCCGGATCTTCTTCACGTCCGTCACGAATGGTTGCATAGGTAGCCTCTTTTCGCGCGAAAACCGCCCCTGGCCCTCCTCTACGGGCGTACCGGAGCGAATAACCGCACAACGCCGCCAACCGCTCGCGGTTCCGCGCCGTGCGGTGTTCACTTATCGCGGCGGCGAGGGCGGTACTTGGCCACGCCAGCGCCCGATAATGGGGGAGTGCGCTCGTTTCTCATCATCACCGCAGTTTTGATGCGCTCGTCATGCGAGGCGTCGTAACGATCACCGCACGCGGCTTCCCGCTTTGTCGTCCCAGTGCAGCACGCGGTCGGATTTCGGCAGCGGTGCGTCGGCCGGACCGGGACGCACGCCGTGCGGCCAGTCGGGCGGGCAGATCGCCACGTAGCGGGCATAGCCGCCGGTGCCGCCCTTGAGCTTCGGATAGCCGATGGCGACGAGCGCGCCCGCCTCCGGCACCTGGTCGAGATGGGCCACGCCTTCGGCCTGCGTGTAGCCGTGGTGCATGAGCCAGGCTTCGCCCTCGAGCGTCGGCGTCGTGTCGGTGTCGAGCGCCTCGTGACCGTGGAAGAGGATATGCCGTTTGAGGTGCAGGAACTTGAGCGCATCCAAGGCGACGCCGGGAAACTGCGCGCGCGTCGCGAGTGCGGGATCCGGCCAGTCCTTCGACCAGTCGGAGCGGATGAACACCACCGAGCCCGCCGGGATGCGGCCGTGCTTCTTCTCCCAGGCCAGGATGTCGGCGACCTTCATCTGGTAGCCGGGATCCTTCCTGACCTGCGGCACGATCGAGATGACGACGAGCGGCCGCAGGGTGTAGGTCGCCGGCAGCTCGTCGATCGACGGGTATTCGGGCGCCCAATGCGCCGGCGGATCGAGCTGCGTGCCCAGCTGGTCGGTCGACAGGTCGTAATGCGTCGCCTCGAACCCGTCATGCGCGTAAGTGTAGGCTTGGCCGGTCTTGGGGTCGATGGCGGGCGCGAATTTCGATGGCCCGAAGCCGGCCCACACCGGGATGCCCGGTGCGATCGTGTGCGTGAGGTCGACGTATTTCGCGCGGGCGAAATTCTGCTCGTACACCGCCCACAGCGGATGATCCTCCGCCGTCGCCGGATCGATCCAGCCGCAGGCCGCGGCAACCATCAAGAGGACGACGACCGCGCGCATTCAGGATCTCCGCTCTACATCTTCAGGAGCCGCTTCACGTTGCCGCTCAGGATCTTCGCCTTGTCCTCGGCGCACAGCGGCACCTTCTCCATCCAGCGCACGCCGGGCGGGTTGTCGACGAACGGATAGTCGACCGAGAACATGATGCGGTCGACACCCATCTCCATGACGCAGCACTGGAGTGCCGGCGTCGAGAAGAAGCCGCTGGTCGTGATCCAGAAATGCTCGCAGAAATATTCGCGGAAGCCCTTGCGCCCGGTCTTGCCGCGGCCGAGCGCCTCGTCGATGCGATGCACCATGAAGGGCAGCGATTCGCCGAGATGGCCGAGGATGATCTTCGTGCGCGGATAGGCATCGAACACGCCGCTCAGCACGAGGCGGATGCCCTGGGTCGCGGTCTCGACCGTGAACCCCCAGGCGGCCCGCAGCAGCATCGGGAATTCCTTGGCGTAGTCCTTGTAGTACGCGTCGATGACCGCCTGGTGCGGCAGCGCCGGGTGCATGTAGAGCGGTACGTCGAGCGCCTGGGCACGTTCGAACACCGGCCAGAAGCGCTTGTCGTCGAAAAACAGGCCGTTGGTCAGGCCGTGCACCATCGCGCCCTTGAATCCCAGCTTGGTGACGCAGCGCTCGAGCTCGTCCGCGGCGGCCTTGGGGTCCGGAGTGGGGATGGCGGCGAATGCGGCAAAGCGGGTCGGATGCGCGCGCACGAGGGCGTGCAGCCGGTCGTTGGCCTGGCGGGCGAGGCGCACGGCGGATTCGGCGTCCATCTTCTGCACCGACGGGGCGCCGTGCGACAGCACCTGCATGTCGATGCCCGCTTCGTCCATTTCGCGCAGGCGAAGCTCGCCCACGTCGTCGAGCCGCTGCGCGATCGGGGGCGCCTTGGTGCCGTCCGCTTCGCTGAACCGGGCTTTGACGTCGGGATCGAGGTAATGCTCTTCGAGCGCGATGATCTGGGGCTTGGCGGCCATGGGCGTCTCCGTGGACGGCGGTGTGAAGGCTTGGTTCTAGCAGCCGTGGGAGGGGCTGTCAGCCGCTTAGCGCCCGGAGCGGCTTTAGGGTACGCTTGGGAAAACGACTCGGCTGTCTCCCGCGCCAATGCCCCAGAAAGTTCGGCTGTGGATCATCGGATTCGGCGCGGTGGCGCTGGTCGCGGTGGGATGGCTGTTCGTCGTCCGCGACATCGCCCAGGAATATGACCGCCTGGTGGCGGCGGTGCTCGACCGCAGCCGCACGCGCACGATCATCCTGCGCGAATTCGCGGACGCGACGTTCTCATCCGCGGCTTTGGCCCTGCGCCAGCTCGACACGCAGAGCAGCCCGTCGGGGATCGTGCTGCCGCGGGATCCGGCACTGGTGCGCGAGGTCCTCACCCGCACGGCTCACATCCTGCCGTTCCTCTACGGCCTCGCTATCATCGACAAGAACGGCAATCGCGTGCTCACCACCCACGCGCCGCCGGGCCCGGATGAGAACGTGGCCGATCGCGACTACTTCGACTGGCAGCGCAGCCACGCGTCGTTGGATTTGCACGTGTCGGCCCCGCTCGTCGCGCGCATCAACCACCGGCCGACCATCCCGATCAGCATGCGCATCAGCGACGCCGCCGGCGGTTTCGACGGCATCGTGCTGGCCGGTGTGAGGCCCGCCTATCTCGAGGCATTCATGAGCTCGCTGGATGCGGACCATGCGTTCATCGCCCTTGCGGACGGAACGGTCGTCGCCGGCCAGCCGCCGCCCGGCCTCGCCGCCGACGGGCAGCCGCGGGGGATCGATCCGGCGCTCGCCCGGGCCTGGCGGGGGTCGCCGGCGGGCAGCTCGGTCATGCGGTTCGGCGGTGCTGCCGAAGCGGCGGGCCACGCCGCAATCGATTCCTTGCCGGGGGTGGTTTCCATCGGTCTCGATCTGGACAAGGAGCTGGCGCCGTGGCGGCGGGAGACGCTGCACCGGCTCGCGGGTGCGGCGGTGTACTCCGGTCTGGTCGCGTTGCTGACCTGGGCCATCATCGCGGTGACGCGCCGCGACCAGGACACGGCGGCGGCGCTGCGAACGGCGCGCGACGAAGCGCAGGACGCGCGCCGGCGCGCCGAGGAGGCCGATCGTAACAAGTCCCTGTTCCTCGCGCATACGAGCCACGAGCTGCGCACGCCCCTGAATGCCATCATCGGGTTCTCCGAGGTCCTCGCCAAGGAGGTGTTCGGGCCGCTGGAGCAGCGCTATCGCGAGTACAGCCGCGACATCCATCACAGCGGGCAGCATCTGCTGTCGGTGGTGGACAACATCCTGGACCTCGCGAAGGTCTCCGCCGGCCAGTGGGAGCTCACCCGCGAGCAGTTCACCCTGGCCGACCTGCTCGACGACGTCGGACGTCTTGCGGCACCCGAGGCGGCGCTGCGCTCGGTCGAGCTCAAGCGCGTGCTGCCGCCGGATCTGCCCACGCTCTACAGCGACCGGCGCGTGCTGCGTCAGGTGCTGCTGAACCTGGTCATCAACGGCATCAAGTTTACGCCGGCGGGCGGGACCGTCGGCATCGTAGTCACCGTCGAGCCGGAGGGGCGGCTGGTGATCGCGGTGCTCGACACCGGAATCGGCATCGAGCCCGCCGAGCTCGACAAGGTCGTCGAGCCGTTCAGCAACGTGTCGGACCTTATCGCCCGCAAGCCCGGCGGCACCGGGCTCGGGCTGCCGCTGTGCCGCGCGTTCGTGAAGCTTCTCGGCGGCGAGCTCACGATCGCCAGCGAGGTGGGCGAGGGCACCAGCGTGACCGTGAAGCTGCCCCCGGAGATCCTCAAGGCCGGCCCGGCCGACGACCTCGACGCAACCGCGGCGTAGGCGTCCTTACGCGGACGGCTGCCAGGCCGCGGCGATGGCCGCCTGCACGCCCGGATCGTTCGGCGTCTGGCCGTTCCCGGAGGCCGTCGGGTCGAAGCCCGGGTTGGCCGACGAGAACGTCGCCATCGCCTGGACGAGCTGCGACACCTGGCTGTTGTCGAGCGAGTTGCCGTCCGCCGTGGCGATCGTCTGCAGCTGCGAGAAATTGCCGGGAGTGTTGCCGAACCAGTCCGCCACGGTGACGCTCTGCTGCGTGCCCATGACGTCGATCTGCAGGTCGCTGCCGGATTGCGCGAACCACAGCTGGCTGTCCGAGATGCCGGCGCCGAACGCGAGCTCGTTCGCCGGAACCGGGGTGACGCCGTCCGGCCCCGTGTTGTCGACCGAGCCGTTGATGATGGTCGTCTGCCCGGCGCCGCGGCCCACCTCGTAGGTGGACAGGTCCCAGGTGTCGGTGATGACGTTGGTGCCGGTGCCGGCGATCATGGTGTTGTTCTCGCCGGTGACGTTCATGACGTTGCTGCCGCTGCCGCCGATCAGCGTGTCGTTGAAACCGTTGGCGGTGAGGCTCTGCTGGCCGTACGCGCCCGCCACGAGGGTGTCGTTGTCGCCGTTCGCGGTGAGGTTCCCTTGCCAGCCGCCGCCGGTCAGCGTGTCGTTGTTGCCGTTCGCGGTGAGCGTCTGGGTGCCGAAGCGGCCGGCCGTGAGCGTGTCGTTGTTGCCGTTGGCCGTGATGGTATCGGACCAGCCGCCGCCGGTGAGGGTATCGAAGTTGCCGTTGGCGGTCAGCGTCTGCGGGCCGAGCGTGCCGGCCGTTATGCTGCCGTTGTTGCCGTCGATCTCGAGCGTGTCGGAGCCGCGGCCGCCGATCAGGATATCGTTGTTGCCCTGGGCGGAGAGCGTCTGCTGCTGGAACGTATAGGAGCCGCAATACCCGCCGTCGGACGAGTCATCGCAGCCGCGGTTCGATTGCTGCTCCCCCCAGTCGCCGCCAGACCGGTCCGACCCGCAGACATCGTCGCCCCGGGACCATTGGTTGCCGTAGGAATACGAGGAGCGGCTGTCGCAGGCCGACTGCGAATGATCGTCGCAGCCGGTCTCGGAGCCGTGGGAGGAGCTCGATCCATACCAGTTGCCTGACGACTGCCATCCGCTCTGCCCGTCGCCATGGCTGTCGCACGAGGTTGCGCGAGGATCGCAGCCGCCCTGGTCCGAGCCGCCGCGGCCGTAGGACTCCTCGCCGCAGCCGCCATGTTCGCCGCCCTCGTGACCGCACGACGACGAAGACCCGTCCGCCGCCAGCACGTCGTTGTTGCCGAATGCCACGAGGGTTTCGGTCCCGCCGCCGCCGGTGATCGTGCCGTTGTTGCCGTTGAGGAGGTATGTCTCGTTGGCGCCCCCGGTGAGCGTTTCGCCGTTGCCGTTCGCGGTCAGGACGTCCCCGGCGGCTTGTCCCACGAGGGTGCTGTTGTTGCCGTTGACGGTCAGCACCTGGTTGGCGCCGCTGCCCGAGGTGACCTGTGCGTTGTCGCCGTTCGCGGTGAGGATCTGGCCGGTTCCGCTGCCGCCGGTGATGGTCGCGAAATTGCCGCTGGCGGTGAGCTGCTGTCCGGCACCGCTGCCGCCGACGAGGGTGGCGTGGTCGCCCGTGGCGGTGAGCACGTCGCTGCCGGATCCCGCGCGCAAGGTATCGAAGACGCCGTTGGCGATCAGCGTGTCGATGCCGGTGCTGGCGATCAGCGTGTCGTTGTTGCCGTTGACCGTCAAGGTCTCGGCGCTGTTGCCGAGCTGCCGGATCGTCTCGTTGCTGGCCGTGATCGTGGTGCTTTTGGTGACGGTCACCGTGGTCATGTCAGCCCTCCATTGAGCCCCCTGAGCATCGAGCCCATGGGCGATGACACGATGGTCGCCGATCCCCATCGAAACCGAAGTGTGTTTTCTCACTTCGCGCTGACCCGGGGTGGCGGAGACTGGGTGCATCCTTATGGGGGCTTCCATGCCTGACGGAATCGGGGTCCAGATCGTGCCTGTCCAGACCAGCCAGGACACGGGGCTTGCCAGCCTCGTGCTGCTGCTGCGCTTCCACGGCCTGGCGGCGGATCCCGGGCAGATCCGGCACGAGCTCGGCACCGCGGCCCTGGGCATGGGCGAGATGCTGCGCTGTGCCCGGACGTTCGGCCTCAAGGCGCGCGCGATCGAGAGCGAATGGGCCGGCCTCGCCAAGCTCCCGCTGCCGGCGATCGCCGCGCGGCGGGACGGCGGGTTCTTCATCCTCGCCAAGGCCTCTGGTGACTCGGTGTTGCTCCAGGATCCGGCGGCCGGAAGGCCGCAAATCCTCGACCGAGCGGCGTTCGAAGCCCTGTGGAACGGCCGCCTGATGCTGGCCACGCGGCGGGCCGGGCTGACCGAGCTGGCGCGGCGCTTCGACATCACCTGGTTCCTGCAGGCGATGCACAAGTACCGGTGGCTGCTCGCCGAGGTTCTGGTCGCGTCGTTCTTCCTGCAGCTGTTTGCGCTGATCTCGCCGCTGTTCTTCCAGGTGGTGATCGACAAGGTGCTGGTGCATCGCGGCCTGACGACGCTCGACGTCCTGATCGTCGGCCTCCTGGCCGTGGCGGTGTTCGAGGCGATCCTCGGCGGCTTGCGGACCTACGTCTTCGCGCACACCACCAACCGCATCGATGTCGAGCTCGGGGCGCGCCTCTTCCGCCATCTGCTGGCGCTGCCGATCGCCTATTTCGAATCCAGGCGCGCGGGTGATTCCGTGGCGCGCGTGCGCGAGCTCGAGAACATACGCAACTTCCTCACCGGCTCGGCGCTGACCCTGGTCATCGATCTGCTGTTCACGGTCGTGTTCGTGGCGGTGATGTTCTACTACGCGCCGCTGCTGTCGTTCATCGTGCTCGGCTCGTTCCCGTTCTATATCGCGCTGTCCGCCGCCGCGACGCCGGTGTTCCGCCGCCGGCTGGATGAGAAGTTCGCGCGCGGGGCCGAGAACCAGGCCTTCCTGGTCGAGAGCCTGACCGGGGTCGAGACCCTGAAGGCGATGGCGGTCGAGCCGCAGATGCAGCGCCGCTGGGAGGAGCAGCTCGCCGGCTACGTGCGCGCCAGCTTCCGCGTGCTGTCGCTCGGCAATTGGGCGAGCCAGGCCGTGCAGCTGATCAACAAGATCGTCACCGCGCTGACGCTCTACTTCGGCGCCTATCTGGTGATCGACGGCACGTTGACGGTCGGCGAGCTCGTGGCATTCAACATGCTGGCCGCGCGCGTGGCGCAGCCGGTCCTGCGCCTCGCCCAGCTCTGGCAGGACTTCCACCAGGCGCGGCTGTCGATCGCGCGCCTCGGCGACATCCTCAACACCCATCCCGAGCCCGCCTATGCGCCCGGCCGCGCGGCGCTGCCGGCGATCAAGGGCGCCATCACGTTCGAGCACGTGACGTTCCGCTATCGCCTCGATGGCGCGCCGGCCCTGCACGACGTCAGCCTCGCGATCGAGCCCGGCCAGGTGGTCGGAATCGTCGGGCCGTCGGGCTCGGGAAAATCCACCCTGACCAAGCTGATCCAGCGCCTGTATGTGCCGGAGAGCGGGCGGGTGTTGATCGACGGGGTCGATCTCGCCGCGGTCGACGTCGCCTGGCTGCGCCGGCAGATCGGCGTGGTGCTGCAGGAAAACCTGCTGTTCAACCGCTCGATCCGCGACAACATAGCGCTCGCCGATCCGGGCCTGCCGATGGAGCGGGTGATCGCGGCAGCACAGCTCGCCGGTGCGCACGAGTTCATCCTCGAGCTGCCGCAAGGCTACGACACGGTCGTGGGCGAGCGCGGCGCCAGTCTGTCGGGCGGGCAGCGCCAGCGCGTCGCCATCGCCCGCGCCCTGGTCGGCGATCCGCGCGTGCTCATCCTCGACGAGGCGACCAGCGCCCTCGATTACGAAAGCGAGCGCGTGATCCAGGAGAACATGCGCAGGATCGCGCACGGCCGCACCGTCCTCATCATCGCCCACCGGCTCTCCACCGTTCGGCGTGCCGACCGCATCGTGACCCTGGAGCGCGGCCGGCTGGTGGAGGAGGGCAGTCATGACGAGCTCGTCCGCACCGGCGGACGCTACGCAACCTTGCACCGGCTGCAGGCAGGTCTCCATGAAGTCCGCTAACGCCATGGTTCCCGCAGGCTGGTGGCCCCTTTTGGCCTTGAGCGGCGGCAACCGTACCCGCGACGCGCTGGAGTTCCTGCCCGCGGCACTCGAGATCGTCGAGACCCCGCCCTCGCCGGTCGGCCGCGCCATCGCCGGCACGATCGTCGCGTTCTTCTGCCTCGCGATCGCCTGGGCGTGCCTCGGCAAGGTCGACATCATCGCAACGGCGAGCGGCCGCATCATTCCGAGCGGCAAGACCAAGGTAATCCAGCCGTTCGAGACCGGCGTGGTGAAGGCGATCCGCGTCGCCGACGGCCAGAAGGTGAATGCCGGCGACGTCCTGGTCGAGCTCGATGGCACGATCGACGGGGCGGAAGCCGACCGGTTGCAGAAGGCGATGATGGCGGCCGAGCTGGACGCGGCGCGCCTCAAGGCGGCCCTCGCGGCCGGCGAAGACGGCACGGCCGAGCTGATGCCGCCCGCCGGAGCCGGGGACGCCCAGGTGGCGCTGCAGCGCACCCTGCTCGCCAACCAGGTCGACGAATACCGGGCCAAGCTCGCCAATCTCGACCGCCAGATCGCGCAAAGCGAGGGCAGCCGGGCCGCGGTCTCGGCGAGCGTGGACAAGCTCGCCGTCACCATCCCGGTCATCCGCCAGCGTGTTGAGTCGCTGAAGCAACTCGGCGAGTTCGCACGTAAGCTCCAGTACCTGGAGGCGCAGCAGGACCTGCTGGAGCACGAGCAGGAGCTGCAGGTTCAGAAGGGACGGCTCCAAGAGGCGACCCAGGCCCTGGCGGCGGTGCGGGAACAGCGGCGGCAGGCGACCGCCGAGTTCAAGCGCACCAGCCTTGCCGATCTCGCGGACGCCCAGCAGAAGGCGGCGACCCTCGGCGACGAGCTCATCAAGGCGCGCGAGCACCATAACCTGCAGACCCTCGCCGCACCCGTCGACGGCACGGTCCAGCAGCTCGCGATCCATACGGTGGGCGGCGTGGTGACGCCGGCGCAGCAGCTAATGGTCATCGTGCCGCAGGATGCGCGCCTGGAAGTGGAGGCGATGGTGTCGAACCGCGACATCGGCTTCGTGCACGAGGGCGAGCCGGTCGAGATCAAGATCGACACCTTCAACTTCACCAAATACGGGCTGCTGCACGGCGCCGTGCGCAGCGTCTCGCAGGACGCGATCCCGCGCGACAAACCCGGCGATACCTCGCGCGCCAACGCGGGCTCGGGCGAGCGCAGCAGCGAGCCGCAGGGCCAGGAACTCGTCTACGCGGCGCGCGTGTCGCTGGACCGCACGCGGATGGACGTCGACGGCCGCATGGTCGATCTGGCGCCGGGCATGGCGGTGACCGCCGAGATCAAGACCGGCCAGCGGCGCGTCATCGAATACCTGCTGTCGCCGGTCCTGCGCGCGAGGCAGGCGGCGCTGCGGGAGCGCTGAGTCTGTCATCCCCGCGAAAGCGGGGACCCAGGGCAAGTGTCGCTGGATTCCCGCTTTCGCGGGAATGACGGAATAACGTGCCGGCTTGCTAGCCCGCTTCGTCCTCGCGCAGGCGGTAGCCGACGCCGGGCTCCGTCGTGAGGTATTTCGGCTGCTCGGGATCGGGCTCGAGCTTCTGTCGGAGCTGGCCGACATAGACACGCAGGTACTGTGTGTCCTCGACGTGGGCCGGGCCCCAGACCTCCTTGAGAATCTGTTGATGCGTGACAACGCGCCCGGCGTTCTGCACCAGGACGCGCAGCAGGTCGTACTCGCGCGGGCTTAGCTTCACTTCCTCGCCGTCGCGCGTCACCAGCCGCTTCACGAGGTCGACCGCGATCGGCCCAACCTTGAACACCGGCGGCACCCCTTTGGCCTGCACGCGATGCCGCAGTGCCGCGCGGATCCGCGCCATGAGCTCGCCCATGCCGAACGGCTTGGTGAGGTAGTCGTCGGCACCGCGGTCGAGGGCCTCGATCTTGTCAGCCTCGCGGTTGCGCGCCGTGAGCACGATGATCGGCACGTCGGACCATTCGCGCACGCGCTGGATGACGTCGAGCCCTTCCATGTCCGGCAGGCCGAGGTCGAGCACCAGGACGTCCGGCTTCTCGACAGTCATGCGCCTGATCGCACCTTGCCCGTCTTCGGCCTCGACGACCTCGTAGCCGTGGGCATCGAGGCTCGTGCGCAGGAAGCGGCGGATCTGCGGCTCGTCGTCGACGATGAGCACGCGGGCGAGGGGGGCCGTCATCCGCCGCCGCTCCGCTTCGGCGTACGAGTGCCGCACCCGCCGTAGCCTTTTGGGCGAAGGCGGGTCACGGCGCGTCGGCCGATGCCGCGGTGCGGGCCGGCGGGGTCTCGGGCTGCCGCTCGACCGGCAGGCGGATGGTGAACGCGGCTCCGTGGCCCGCACTGACCGGGCTGCGCGCGCTGATCTTGCCGCCGTGCGCCTCGACGATGCCGCGGCAGATCGACAGCCCGAGCCCGGTGCCGGCGATCTGACGGTCGAGCCGCTTCACCCGGTAAAACTTGTCGAAGATGCGGTCGAGGTCCTCGGGCGGCACGCCGGGCCCCTCGTCGATCACTTCGATCTCGACCTCGTTGTCGGCGAGGCGCGCCGTGACCGCCACGGTCGAGCCGGCGGGCGCGTACTTGCCCGCGTTGTCGAGCAGGTTCGACAGCACCTGCTGGAAGAGCAGGAAATCGACGCGGATCAGCGGCAGCCCGGGCGCGATGTCGAGGCGGATCTCGCGGCCAGCCAGGCGCTCGCGCATGGCACCGAGGGTCGTGCCCACGAGATCGGCAAGCTCCGTCCAGTCGCGCTTGATCTCGAGCGCTCCGGATTCGAGCCGTGTCATGTCGAGGAGGTTGCCGACGAACCGGTTGAGCCGCTGTGCCTCCTCCTGGATCGTGAGCAGGAGGTCGCGGCGTGCCTGGTCGCTGAACCGCACGTCATCGGCCAACAGGCTGCTCGCCGAGCCCAGGATGCTGGAGAGCGGGGTGCGCAGATCGTGCGAGATCGACGACAGGAGCGTGCTGCGCAGCCTTTCCGTCTCGGCGAGCACGCGCGCCGCGCGCATCTCCTCGTTGAGGTTGGCGCGCTCGATCGCCACCGCGGCCTGGTCGACGAGCGCATCCAGCATCCGCCGTTCGCCCGGATCGAGGGCGGCCTCCTGCTTCTCGCGCTGCATGCCCAGGACGCCGACGGTTCCTTGCCCGGTCTTGAGCGGCAGGAACAGCATGTCGGCGCTGGGCAAGGTCGCGGAATGGCGGCCGGCCGGCTCGCCGTGATCCCACGCCCATTGCGCGGCCCCTTGCTCGGCGGGGCCCAGCGTGTCTTCGGGCGGGTAGCTGCCCTTGATCGCGAGCATGCCGTCCTCCGGCAGCAGGATGACCACCTTGGCCTGCATCGCCGCCGCCACATGGAACGAGATCGCCCACAGGAGATTGTCGAGCGTCGGCGATGCGGCGAGCTTGCGGCTGAACTCGAAGAGTGCGGTCGTGGTGCGCACGCGGCGCTGTGCGCCCTCGGCGTAGGTGCGCAGCCGGCCCGCGAGCTGGCTGGTCAGGATCGCCACCACGAGGAAGATGGACAGCGACAGCACCTCCTCCGGTCTTGCGATCGTGAACGTGTAGATCGGCGGGATGAAGAAGAAGTTGTAGACCGTCGCACTCAGGAGCGAGGCGAAGATCGACGGCCACAGGCCCCAGCTCACCGCCGCGAACAGCACGGCCGACAGGAAGATCATCGACAGGTTCGGAAGCTCGACATATTCCTCGACGATCTTGGCGACCACGCCGGCAACCGCCACCGCGACCACGCTCGACAGATAAGGCTGTGCGGCGAATCGCTGCCGCAGGACGGGCCGGCGCTCGGGCGTTGCCGGCGCGAGCTCTGCTTCGCCGGTGAGCACGTAAATGCCGATATTCTGGCTGCGCCGCAGCAGCTCGTGCACCAGCGACGGCCTGAGCGCTTCGATCCAGCGCGGCCGCTGCGCCTTGCCGATGATGATCTGCGTCATGTTGTGGGTCTGCGCGTAGCGCAGGAGCTCGCCGGGAAGGTCGCTGCCGGGCAGGGTCACGGTCTCGCCGCCGAGCTGCTCGGCCAGCCGCAACGCGCCCGCGATGCGGTCCTTGGCCGCGTCGTCGAGCCGGTAATGCCGCGGCATCTCGACATACGCCGCGGTCCAGCGCGCATCCAGCATGTCGGCGAGCCGGCGGGCGGCGCGGACCAGGCGCTGCGAGCCCGGATCGTCGCTGATGCAGACGAGGATGCGCTCCCCGGCCGGCCACGGCCCCGGGATGGCCTTGCGCCGCATGTAGTCGACCATCTGGTCGTCGACACGCTTGGCGGTGCGGCGCAGCGCCAGCTCGCGCAACGCCGTAAGGTTGCCCGGCTGGAAATAGTGGCGGACGGCGCGCTCGGCCTGCGCGGGCACGTAGACCTTGCCCTCGCGCAAGCGCTGGATCAGGTCCTCGGGCGTCAGGTCGACGAGCTCGATCTCATCGGCGCGCTCGAGGATCTTGTCCGGCAGGGTCTCGCGCACCCGGATGCGCGTGATCTGCGCCACCACGTCGTTGAGGCTCTCGAGATGCTGGACGTTGAGCGTGGTGTAGACGTCGATGCCGGCCGCCAGAAGCTCCTCGACGTCCTGGTAGCGCTTGGGGTGCCGGCTGCCCGGCGCGTTGGTATGTGCCAGCTCGTCGACCAGGAGCAGTTGCGGCCGCCGGGCGAGTGCTGCGTCGATGTCGAATTCCTCGAGCACCCGGTCGCGATATTCGGTCTGCTTGCGCGGCAGGATTTCGAGACCCTGGGTGAGCCGGTCAGTCTCGGTGCGGCCGTGGGTCTCGACGAGCCCGACCACGACGTCGACATTCTCGCGCAGGCGGCGATGGGCGGATTCGAGCATGGCGTAGGTCTTGCCGACACCGGGGGCGGCGCCGAGGAACACCTTGAGGCGGCCGCGCCGCTCCGCCGCCGCCTGCTGCAGCAGCGATTCGGGCGACGGGCGTTCGGGGCCGGCGTTCGGCTCGGGCATGGCGCTATTCTACGCCGCCCGCCTTGGTTGCGTCAGTGGCTTGCTGGGGTCGTGTCGGCGGCCTGCGGAGCGACCCTTGGGCTTGTGGGCTGGCTGGGGAAGATCTTCGTCAGCGCGATGAAAATGGCCATGACGAAGAGCACCAGCAGCCAGCCGCGCCGCAAGGTCGACTTGTCCAGCCTGCTGCTCCGCGGATCCGTCAAGTCTTCCATGGCACGCCGGTCAATGAACGTTCTCGAACAGATGCAGGACCACCGGCATCTCGTGGTGGGCCGCCGCATAGAGGCCGAAGCGCAGGCCGAGCAGGGCCGCCATGGCCGTGACTGCCAGGGCGATCGCGATCGCCGGCTTCACCAGCGACCGCAGGGCGCCGCGAACCGGCACAGTGCGCGCCCGGGGCAGGGGAGTGGGAGACAAGGTGGCAAACATGGCGGTCATCCTGGCCCTTAAGATGGTGGCCAGGGCCGTAAGATCGCCATACGGAACGGATGCGGCCCGCGTAAAGGCGGCGTAAACCTTGATCGGCTAAACAATCCGGCCAAGTTTCTCGTAAGACTTGCCGCGATCGGCTATGTAGAGACCGCGTTTCGCCGCTATCACTGAGATCCATGAAGCTTGAAGAGTTCACAGCACCGGAGGGCGTGATCGCCGACCTCCGCGCCGCCAACAAAGCACAGGCCTTGCGCGAACTGGCGCGCCACGGGGCGCGCCTCGCCGGCATCGACGATGCGGTCATCCAGAAGGCGCTGCAGGAGCGCGAGCAGCTGGGCTCGACCGGCATCGGCCGCGGCGTGGCTCTGCCGCACGCGCGCGTTGCCGGCCTCAAGCGTGTCGTCGGCGTGTTCGCGCGGCTGGCCAAGCCGATCGATTTCGAGGCGATCGACCAGCTGCCCGTCGACCTGCTGTTTCTGCTGCTGGCCCCTGAGAACACGCCGCGCGACCAGATCGCCGCCCTGGCGCGTATTTCACATCTCTTCCGCGACGCGGGCGCGTGCGAGGCGCTGCGCCAGGCGCCGACCGCCGAGGCGATCTACGCCATCATCCAGGCGCAGCCCTCGGGCAAGGCGTCTTAGGCGGCCGTTATGCGGCCGCCGACTTGAGGCCGCTATCCTCGGACCCCGGCGAGGGCGGGCTCGCGTCCAGGATCCGGACCGAAAAACCCCAATCGCTCAGGCAGGCCACGGCGATCTCCGCCCCGTCGCGCGGAATCTGTCGGATGCGCGTCCCCAGGGTCACGCTGTGCGAGACCTTCAGGCCCAGCGATTCCGCCGCCGCCTGGGCGGCGGCCGGGATGGCGATATCGACAAATTCTGTCATGCGACTCTCCGCGTCGCGGCACTTGGCCGGACGCAGGCATATATCGGCAGCGCCGCATAAAAAATCCATGCGGATCGGACGCTGCCGGCATCAGAGCGCAATAATTTCGGGTGACACCGTTAGGATTTGATAGAGCTTCTGGGTGTCACGCGTTCCGCGGAGCTTCGCGGCGACGGTGGGGCTGCGCAGCTGGCGCGCGATGGCCGCAAGAGTCGCAAGGTGGGCGCGCCCGGTGTCCGTAGGACTGAGCAGCAGGAACACGAGATCGACCCGCCGCCCATCCAGGCCCCCGAAGGCGATCGGCCTGGCCAGCCGGGCAAACATGCCGAAGAACGCTGTCAGGCCCTTCCATTCGGTATGCGGCAGGGCGTAGCCGTGGCCTGTGGCCGTCGAGCCGAGCTGTTCGCGGGCCATCAGCAGATCGAACAGGAAGTCTCCGTCGGCCGCGAGAACACTGGCGGCGCGTTGGGCCAGCAGGCGGAGCAGGTCGGTCTTATCGCCTGCGGCGAAGCTCCCGAAGACGCGATCGGGCTCGAGCAGGCTGCCGATGCTGACGCCGCTCGAATTTCGGGCGGCGGCCGCTCTGCCGCCAAGTGCGTGCCGCCCGCGCCCAGGAACGACGGGACGCGGGCTGGCGCTCGATGAGAGGTCAGTCGAACGTACGACGCTGTCGCTACTTGGCAGCGGTAAGGCCATCGAGCGCCAGGTTGAGCTCGAGCACGTTCACGTGCGGCTCGCCGATCAGCCCGAACAGGCGACCGTCGGTGTGGGTGGCGACCAACTGACGAACGCGGTCCTCGGGCAGCCCGCGCGCCTTGGCGACGCGCGGCACCTGGAACAATGCCGCGGCCGGCGTGATGTCCGGGTCGAGCCCGCTCGCCGACGTGGTCACCAGGTCGACCGGCACCGGTGCTGACGGGTTCTCGTCCTTGAGCGTCTTCGCATCGCCGGTCACGCGCTCGATGAGCGACTTGGACGTGGGCCCGGCGTTCGAACCGACCGAGTTGTCCGCGGCGTACGGCACCGGCACGGTCTTGGTCGAATCCTTCGGGTCGGGCTCGGTCGTCGCCGACGGGCGACCGTGGAAATACTTGTCGCTGGTGAAGCTCTGGCCGATCAGGGACGAGCCGATCACCTTGCCGTCCTTCTCGATCAGGCTGCCGTTCGCCTGATGCGGGAAGACGATCTGGGCGATGCCGGTCATCCCCAGGGGATAGACGAGACCGGTCAAGACCGTCATGGCGACGATCATCAGGATGGCGGGGCGGATCTGTTTCAACATGGCACTTACTCCGGCAACAATTCGTTCTGGGGCCCTGGATTGCTTCGCTTCGCTCGCAATGACGTCATTGCGAGGAGCGTAGTGACGAAGCAATCCAGTGCAGGTTCATCTCAAGCCAGTCCAACCGCGGACACGATCAAATCGAGCGCCTTGATGCCGATGAAGGGAATGACGATGCCGCCGACGCCGTAGACCAAAAGGTTGCGGCGCAGAACGGCGGCGGCCCCGATCGGCCGATACGCGACGCCCTTCAGCGCCAGCGGGATGAGGGCGATGATGATGAGGGCGTTGAAGATGATCGCCGACAGGATGGCGCTCTGCGGTGTCGCCAGGTGCATGATGTTCAGCGCCTGGAGCTGGGGGTAGAACGCGACCGCCATCGCCGGGATGATGGCGAAGTACTTCGCGACGTCGTTGGCGATGGAGAAGGTCGTGAGCGCACCGCGGGTCATCAGCAGCTGCTTGCCGATCTCGACGATCTCGATGAGCTTGGTCGGGTCGCTGTCGAGATCGACCATGTTGCCGGCCTCGCGTGCCGCCATCGTGCCCGTGTTCATGGCCACGCCGACGTCGGCCTGGGCCAGTGCCGGCGCGTCGTTGGTGCCGTCGCCGCACATGGCCACGAGCTTGCCTTGGGCCTGCTCGTCGCGGATGAGCTTGAGCTTGGCCTCTGGGGTGGCTTGGGCGAGGAAGTCGTCGACGCCGGATTCGGCGGCGATCGCGGCTGCGGTGAGCGGGTTGTCGCCCGTGATCATCACCGTGCGGATGCCCATCTTGCGCAGCGCCGCGAAGCGCTCCTTGATGCCGCCCTTGACGATGTCCTTGAGGTGGATGACGCCGAGCAGCCGCCCGTCCTTGGCCACGGCAAGAGGCGTGCCGCCGGATTTGGCGATGCGGTCGGCGATCGCCGTCAGGTCGCGGACGGCACCGTCGGTCACCGGGCGCGCGGCCGTCGCGGTGGCCGCGGCGCTGAGTGAACGTGGGGCCGGGCCGCTTACAAACGCTACGATCGCGTCCACGGCACCCTTGCGGATCGAGGTGCCCTCGACGTCGATGCCGCTGATGCGCGTATGCGCGGAGAAGGGGATGAACTTCGCCCCCAGCGGCGCCATCTCGCGGCCGCGGATATTGTACTTTTCCTTGGCCAGCACGACGATCGAGCGGCCCTCCGGCGTTTCGTCCGGAAGCGACGCCAACTGTGCTGCGTCGGCGAGGTCGCGTTCGGACACGCCAGGCAGCGGGATGAATTCGGTCGCCTGGCGGTTGCCGAGCGTGATCGTGCCGGTCTTGTCGAGGAGGAGGGTGTCGACGTCGCCCGCCGCCTCTACGGCGCGGCCGGACATGGCCAGCACGTTGAAGCGCACGAGCCGGTCCATGCCGGCGATGCCGATCGCCGACAGGAGTGCGCCGATGGTCGTCGGGATCAGGGTGACGAACAGGGCGACCACGACCAGCACGCTGATCGTGCCGCCGGCGTAATTTGCAAAGCTCGGCAGGCTGGCCACCGCCCAGACGAAGATGATCGTCAGGCCGGCGAGCAGGATGTTGAGCGCGATCTCGTTCGGCGTCTTCTGCCGCTCGGCGCCCTCGACCAGCGAGATCATGCGATCCAGGAAGGTCGAGCCCTGGGCGGCCGTGATCTTGACCTTGATCCAGTCCGAGATCACGAGCGTCCCGCCGGTGACCGCCGAGCGGTCGCCGCCGCTCTCGCGGATCACCGGTGCGGATTCGCCGGTGATCGCAGCCTCGTTGACCGAGGCCACGCCTTCGATCACGTCGCCGTCGCTTGGGATGAGGTCGCCGGCCTCCACGAGTACGATGTCGCCAGGCTTTAGCGCCGTGGCCTTGACCTGCCGCCATTCCTTGGCGTCGGCCTTGGCGAGCAGTTTCGCGTTCGCCTCGGTCTTGGTGCGGCGCAGCGCGTCGGCCTGCGCCTTGCCGCGGCCTTCGGCCACGGCTTCGGCGAAGTTCGCGAAGATGACGGTGAACCACAGCCACAGATTGATCTGCAGCGCAAAACCGTAATGGCCGGCGCCGGTGATGAGGTCACGCAGGAAGAGGACTGTCGTCAGGGTGGCGACGACCTCGACCGCGAACATGACGGGGTTGCGCACCATCACGCGGGGATCGAGCTTCTTGAACGCGGCACCGATGGCCGGTCCGAGGATCGCCGGATCCAGCATCGTGGTGACGGGCATGTGCTTGCGGGTCTTGGAGAGTTCCATGGGAGTGCCCCAGAGCTAAAAGAGTACGAGCAAAGGTCAGTAGAGCGTGCCGGCGGTCATCGCGAAGTGCTCGGCCAAGGGGCCGAACGCGAGCGCCGGGAAGAACGTCAGGCCGCCCATGATCAGGATCACGCCGGTGAGCAGGCCGACCCACAGCGGCCCCGTGGTCGGGAACGTGCCGGATGACGGCGGCACGATCTTCTTGGCCGCGAGCGAGCCCGCGACGCCTAGCATCGGTACCGCCATGAAAAAGCGGCCGATGATCATCGCGATGCCGAGCGTCGAGTTGTAGAACGGCGTGTTCGCGGAAATGCCGGCGAACGCGCTGCCGTTGTTGCCGGTAGCCGAGGTGAAGGCATACAGCACCTCGCTGAAGCCGTGCGGGCCCGGGTTGGCCATGGCGGCGAGGCCGTCCGGCACCACCACCGCGAGGGCCGAGAAGCCGAGTATCGACAGCGGCAGGATGAGGATCGCGAGCATGGCGAGCTTCACCTCGCGCGCCTCGATCTTCTTGCCGACATATTCCGGCGTGCGGCCGACCATGAGCCCGGCCACGAACACGGCGATGATGGCGAACAGCAACATCCCGTAGAGGCCCGAGCCGACGCCGCCGAAGATGATCTCGCCGAGCTGGATGTTGATGAGCGGGATCATGCCGCCGAGCGGGGTCAGGCTGTCATGCATGGTGTTGACCGCGCCGCAGGAGGCGTCGGTGGTGATCGTCGCGAACAGCGCCGAGTTGGCGATGCCGAAGCGCACCTCCTTGCCTTCCATGTTGCCGCCGGCCTGGAGCGCTGTGGGCGCCTGGTCGACGCCAAGCGCTGCGAACGCCGGGTTGCCGGGCGCCTCGGCCGCATACAGAGCCACGACACCGGCGAGGAACAACACGCCCATGACGGCGAAGATGGTCCAGCCCTGGCGCTCGCTGCCGACCATGCGGCCGAAGACGTTGGTGAGCGCGGCGCCGATCGAGAAGATCAGGATCATCTGCACGAGGTTCGTCAGCGCGTTCGGATTCTCGTAGGGATGGGCCGAGTTGGCGTTGAAGAAGCCGCCGCCGTTGGTGCCCAGCATCTTGATGACCTCTTGCGAGGCAACCGGGCCTTGCGCGATCACCTGCTTGGCGCCGTCGAGCGTCTGCGCCTCGACATAGGCGCTGAGGTTCTGCGGCATACCCTGCCAGATGAAGAACAGCCCGACGACGATCGAGATCGGCAGCAGCACGTAGAGCGTGATGCGGGTCAGGTCGACCCAGAAATTGCCGATGCCCTGCGATGACCGGCGCGCGAAGCCGCGGATGAGCGCTATCGCCATCGCGATGCCGGCCGCGGCCGAGACGAAGTTGTGCACGGTCAGGCCGGCCATCTGCACGAGATAGCTGAACGTGGTCTCGGGCACGTAGGACTGCCAGTTGGTGTTGGTGACGAAGCTCACCGACGTATTGAAGGCGAGGTCGGCGGAGGCGGGGTCGAAGCCTTGGGGGTTGAGCGGCAGCACGTTCTGGAGCCGCTGCAGGCCGTACAGGACGGCGAATCCGGCGAGGCTGAACGCCAGCATGGCGACCGCGTAGGTCACCCAATGCTGGTCCTCGCGCTCGTTGACGCCGCAGATCGCGTAGGTCGCGCGCTCGATGGGACCCAGGATCGGCGACAGGAAGGTCCGCTCGCCGTTCGCGACGCGCGTGATATAGCCGCCGAAGGGCTTGGTAATGAGGATGATGATCGCGCAGTACAGCGCGATCTGCAGCCAGCCGTTCATGGTCATGATCGAGATCCTTCGTGCCGCTCAGAATTTTTCCGGGCGGAGCATCGCGTAGACGAGGTAGGCGACGAGACCGAGGGTCACGAGGCCGCCGAGGACAAAATCGATGGTCATGGGCGCCTCACAGTTTCTCGCAGCCGTAGGCGTACGCGGCCAGGATCGCGAACAGCGCCGCGCCGAGCGCGAGGTAGATGACATCCATCATGGGATTTTTCCGTTTCCAGATAAGGGGACGCGACCGGCCTTCGCTGCTTTCCGCCGAGGAGCTAGCTGGCGGCACGCAGCGCTCAGGTCGTTCGCGTCAGGGTTAAGGATGGTGCGGCGGTCCGTCAGGGCGCCATATGGAAGTGCGCCGGGCGGTGTAAAGCCGGCATAAAGGCCCGCGGGGAAGGCATCTGGACCACGCATGCGCGGCGCCTCCCGGGGCGCCCGAAATCACTAACAAACGTGAGCGAATGCAGCGTTGATCTGGATCAATTGCCCGCCACTGGGGCGACCAGGTCCAGCAGCGGTGCAAAGAGCCCGATCCCGATCCAGATCGCGCCGATTTCGGTGCTCGTGATCTGGCCGGGGCCGAGATAGACGTCGAGCGCCCGGCCGGCTTCGGGCATCCCCCGGTTACGCAATGCCGTGAGCGCGGTGACGATCAGGTTGTTGGCGAGGACGTGGGCGGCGAACAGAACCACCATGATGAGGCGCAGCGCCGTCGTGCGGTCCGCCACGGTCCAGGTGAGGCCGGCCGCCAGTGCGGCGACGGTCGCCACGTAGCACAGCGCGTGAATGTTATGTGACCGCCGCCGGCCTTTGGCCCAGCGGCTGAGTGCGGCTGCTGTGTGCCGGCGGAGCTCGGAAATCCTCAGGAATGTCGGGAGGTGCGGATGCGCCTGTGCGATCGCGCGCGCTGCGCTTCGTTTTCGCTGCCGTAACGGGACGCTCATCGACGTTCTCCAGCGCTGTTGTGCTGCTGCTTACGTCGGATCGAAGCCGGTCAAGGCGCCATGCGAATCTCGGGGCCGCCACGTAAGAGCGTCATAAGCGGCGCCCTTGATTGCTTTTTTATGTGGTCGGCCACCGACCCACATCGATCCCTGATGCGCCGGTCCCTATGTTTCTCGCACCTTGGTTCTGCTGTCGGGGGCCTTCACATGGCCAATTTTTATGTTTTCGTGGCGATGGTTCCGGCGCTCACCGCGCAGTTGCGCGTGGCCTATGAGCGCTGCCGCCACGCGCTGTCGCTTCGCGACGCTTCTTTTCGCGCCGGCCGGGCGTAGCGAAGTTCCATGTCGTATCTGCGCCTTTGGGCAAGCCGGCGGATGCCGGCGTGTGTCGTGCTGTTGTCCTGTGCGCTGGCACTCCCGGTGCCGGCGCATGCCAAGGGGCACCTCGCCACGGCAACGAACAAGGCCGCCCCTGCGGCGCGAGCGCAGGCGGCGCAACTCGGGACGGCGTCTTGGTATGGCCGCGAGCACGCCGGCAAGCCGACCGCGAGCGGCGCCACGTTCGACCCCGATCGCCTGACCGCGGCGCATCGCACCTTGCCGCTCGGCACGCGGGTCCGTGTCACGCATCTCGCCAGCGGCCGCTCGGTGATCGTGACCATCAACGACCGTGGACCGTATATCCGCGGCCGCATCATCGACCTGTCGAGGCAGGCTGCGGATCAGCTCGGGATGGCCGTGGACGGGCTCGCGAAAGTCCGTCTCGACCTGATGTGAGCCCTTACGGCCGGTTTACGGCAGGTTCGTCAGAACCGCATAACCCGGCCCAGCCGATGACGAGGTCGAGATTTGTCACCCGCCGGGGATCGCGGTAGGCACGGAGCGCCCGGCCGGCGGCGGCGATCCCGCCCGATTGCATCCGCGCCAACCCACGGATGATCGCCAGATGCAGAACTCCATGGAGGCCGACAAAGGCGACCGCCACGCCGCGCAGGAACGAGGCCCGGCTCGGCATATCCCGGGTGCCGCCCAGCAGGCAGACCATCATCAGGACGGTGAAGACGACCGCTCCGGTATTCGTCTGCCGGGGCGGCAGTGCCGCCCATGTATCGAGGCGTGCCGCCCAGCGGCGGCCTGATCGGCTCTGCCCGGTCACTTCGGCAGGGTAGCCCGCGAGGCCTTGTCGCAGGCAAAAAAAGGGGGGCGGCCTGGCTGCCGCCCCCGTCTAGTCTGGGAGGAAAACTCTTACTGGACGATTTCGCCGTGCAGGGCGAGGTCGAGGCCATCGCGCTCGATCTCGGTCTCCACGCGCAGGCCGATCGTGGCGTCCAGGATCTTCAGGATGATCAGGCTTGCGATCACGTCGTAGACGACGACGAGTGCCACGCCTTCGATCTGGTTGATCACCTGGCCCCAGTTGCCCTCGATGCCGCCCGCCGTGCCGCCGTATTCGCTGATCGCGAACACGCCGGTGAGGATGGCGCCAAGCGCTCCGCCGATCGCGTGTACGCCGAAGCAGTCGAGCGCGTCGTCATAGCCGAACGCCGACTTCACGGAGGTCACCGCGATGTAGCAGACGATGCCCGCCGCGGCACCGATCACCAGCGAGCCGACCGGGCCGACGAAGCCCGAGGCCGGGGTGATGGCGACGAGGCCGGCGACCGCACCCGAGCAGATGCCGATGACCGTCGGCTTGCCGCGGTGCGCCCACTCCACGAACATCCACGCCAGGCCCGCCATCGCCGTGGCGATCTGCGTCACGGTCATGGCCATGCCCGCCTGCAGGCCCGCGGTCACCGCCGAGCCGGCGTTGAAGCCGAACCAGCCGACCCACAGCAGCGAGGCGCCGATGAAGGTCAGGACCATGTTGTGCGCGGGGCCCGTATCCTTGCGCTTGCCGAGCATCAGCGCGCACATCAGGCCGGCCACGCCGGCGTTGACGTGCACGACCGTGCCGCCCGCGAAGTCGAGGACCTTGACCCATGCCGCGTCGTTGGCGCTGTTGAGGAAGCCGTCCGGCCCCCACACCCAGTGGGCGATCGGCGCGTACACGACCGTCGCCCACAGGCCCATGAACCACAGCATCGCCGAGAACTTCATGCGCTCCGCGAACGCGCCGGCGATCAGCGCCGGGGTGATGATCGCGAACGTCATCTGGAAGCACATATACACGGTCTCGGGGATGGTCATCGCGAGCGGATTGGGAACGCCAACGCCCTTCGCGATGTCGCTCATGATGCCTTGCAGGAAGGCGCGGGAGAGCCCGCCGATGAACGGCGTGCCGCCGGTGAAGGACGTGCTGTAGTTGAGGACCGCCCACAGGACGGTGACGAGGCAGGTGATCGCGAAGCTCGTCATGATCGTGTCGCCGACGTTCTTCTTGCGCACCATGCCGCCGTAGAAGAGGCCGAGACCGGGGATGGTCATCATGAGGACCAGAGCCATCGAGGTCAGCATCCACGCCGTGTCGCCGGAGTTCGGCGTGCACGGATCGGTGACGCCGGTGGCGCAGGCCGGTGGCGGCGGCGGCGCATCTGCGGCCAGCGCATCGTGCGGAAGCCCGAGCAGCACCCCCGCCAGCATGGCCGCCGGGACCGCGAGCGGCACCGCCAGACCAAGCCATCTACTGGAAAGCTTCATTTTCATCTCCTGGTTGATTCGAAAACTCTGATCTGCCGGACCGGGCCCTGGATCCGATCCACGGCCGCCCCCGCCTGGCCGGCCCCTCAAGCGTCGACTTCTCCCAATCGCGGCAAGGGGCCTGCCCGCCGCCCCTGTCACTCAAGATTCATACCATTTACGAATCTTGGCCTTTTCGCCGGCGCGCCGCGGCCCCGGCGCGGTTTTCGATCAAAATTTGATCAATCGCCGATCGTACTGATGATTTTTTATGCGATCCGCCGGCTTACGTGGCGCAGAAAATCGCCGGCGGCCCATTCGGCCCGGGACTTGCACGACATGATCAAGATTTATGCGGTCGGGCCACTTAGCGAGCGTGCTGTGGTGTTCGCGCCACAGTTGTTAACATTGCAGTTTTACTAACGCTCCTAGCCTCGAATGTAAGGTTCGGCTGCGGTAGTAGAAGCCAGCCCTGGGGGCAACTTTTGGAGGGTAAGAGAAAATGAAGGGGTACAAGATCACGACAGCGCTCGCAGGGGCGGTCAGCTTGATGGCCGTGTCGGCGTACGCGCAGGACGTGCAGACGTCGGCGGATAAGGGGCTGACCTTCGGCATGCAGCAGGCGCAGGCGGCCCCGGCCGCGCCCGCGAAGGCGCCGGCGGCCTGGGTCGACGGCATCACCCAGTCCTTCTGGATCGAAGGCGGCAGCACGTTCAACACCGTGCAGAAGACCGGTGACCGGAACTTCGGCCGCCTGTTCGACGACAAGACGAACAGCTTCCAGCTGAACCAGGTGACCTACACGATCCAGCGCAAGATCGATTCGACCCTGCCGACCTATGATTTCGGCTTCAAGTTCCAGGGCATGTACGGCAGCGATGCGCGCTATACCCACTTCCAGCGCGAGTTCCAGTACGCCACCGGCGACAGCATCAACCAGTTCGACATCGTCGAGGCCAACCTGCAGCTCCACACGCCGTGGTTCACCGACGGCGGGTTCGACATCAAGGCCGGCCAGTATCCGACGCTCGAAGGCGTGGAGACCATCGATCCGACCACCAACTACCTCTACTCGCACTCCTACATCTTCAACTTCGGCATTCCGCTCAAGCACACGGGCGTGATCACCGTCCTGCACGCAACCTCGATGATCGACCTCTATGCCGGCTTCGATACCGGCGTGAACACCTCGGCCGGCTCGGGGGACAACAACGACAGCCTTTCCTTCCATGGCGGCATCGGGTTGAACCTGTTGGACGGCAATCTCACCGTCCTGGCGACCACGCATATCGGCCCGGAGAACCCGAAGGGCTATGCGAACGGCACGACCCTGCCGCGCGGTGCCGATACGAAGAACCGCTACCTCAACGACATCTCCACCACCTGGAAGTTCAACGACAAGCTGACCTTCCTCAACGACCTCAACTACATCGAGGATGACTGCCAGGCGGTGGGTGCGGCCGGCGCCTCCAAGTGCGGCACGGCGCGCGGCTACGGTGTCGCTCAGTACGCGGTCTACCAGCTCGACGATGTCTTCACCTTGGTGGGACGCGCCGAAGTGTGGCGCGATGAAGAGGGTGCGTTCGCCGCGCAGTTCAACAACAACCTCGACTTCGTCCGCTTCGAAGAGGGCGATCCGACCAAGGGTGCCTTCTTCGGCGGCGGCCGCACGACCTATGGCGGGTTCACCGTCGGCGTGAACATCAAGCCGGCGATGAGCATCCCGGTGTTCAGCAGCCTGATGATCCGCCCCGAGGTGCGCTACGACACCTCGCTGAACAACACCAAGCCGTTCGGCAACAACACCAAGCGCGACCAGGCGACGTTCGCGTCGGATTTCATCCTGCAGTTCTGACGCGCCAGCGGGCGTAAAAGAGAAGGCCGGCGCTCCCCAGCGCCGGCCTTTTTTATTTACTTCTTCGCCGCCTCTTTGGCGGGGTCCTTCACCGCGTTGTAGGTCTCGATCACCACGTTCTCGAGCCGGCCGTTCACCCGCTCGGTGCGGCAGATATAGATGTTTTGCACGATGTCCCGCGTCGCGGGGTCGATGCTGATCGGCCCGCGCGGGCTTTCGATGCTCCAGCCCTTGGCGAGCGCCATGGCGCTGTCGCCGTCGATCTTGCTGCCCAGCTTCTGCACCATGTCATAGATCAGGTGCATCCCGTCCCAGGCTGCGACCGCGAACAGGTCGGGGTCCTTCTCCGGCCCATAGGCCTTGTGCCAGGCGTCGATGAACGCCGTGTTGGCGGGCGTCTTGCGCCCGGCCGTGTAGTTCGTCGAGGTGATCAGGCCCACGGCCTGGTCGCCGAGATTGTCGAGCGTCTGCTCGTCGACTGCCTCGGCACTCGGCAGCAGCTTGATGCCCGCCTTCTTGAGGCCGAGATCGCTGAACGCCTTCACGTACTGGACGGGCTGCGTGCCGCCCGGAAGGAACGCGTAAACCCCATCGGGCTTCTGGTCGAGGATGCGCTGCAGATAGGGCACGAAGTCGGGATTGACCAGCGGGATGCGCACGCTGTTGAGGATCTTGCCGCCTGATTCGGTGAACCCGAGGCTGAAGTACTTCTCGGTGTCATAGCCCGGCCCGTAATCCGCAACCGACGTGATCGCGGTCTTGATCCCGCCCTTGGTCGCGGCCCAGCGGCCGAAGATCTGCGTCGTCTGCGGGAGCGCCAACGAGGTGCGCGTGATGTAGGGCGACGCCGCGGGGATCGACGAGGTCGCCGCGTTCATGATGACCAGCGGGATCTTGGCCTCGGTCAGCAGAGGGGCGACGGCCAGCGGCTCCGGGGTGAACACGAAGCCGGTCAGGATCTTCACGCCGTCGCGCGCGATCAGCTCCTGCGACAGGCGCTTGGCGATCTCCGGATTGGGCCCGGTGGTGTCGCGGCGGATCAGCTCGATCTTCGTCCCGCCGGCGGTGTCGCCGTGCTCCTTGACCCAGAGCTTGATCGCATTGTCGAGCACTGCCGTGAGGCCGGCGAAGGCGCCGGAATACGGCAGCACGACGCCCACCTTGACCGTGTCGGCCAGGGCCGGGGCCGCGCCGAACACCAGGGCCGCCAACGCCGCCCCCGCAAGGCCGTTGAGCCCAGATCGCTTGAGCTTTTGCATCTGTCCTCCCTTGATCTGCCGGCGATTTCCGCCGTTCGCCGACCGTACAACATTGCGCGGGGGCGGGGAATTGGGCGCACGTGCGGTGGGCGCAGTCCCACGTGCTCGCGATCCAGTTGCCCTCCGCCGCAAGATGGGCTGTATATCTGGCCGGGTTCCAGGGAGTAAACGCCATGACAGAACGCACGAAGCCACCGTTCCGCGCCGATCACGTCGGCAGCCTGCTCCGGCCGAAGAAGCTGCGCGAGGCGCGCGACGCCTTCCAGAAGAACGCCTTGTCGCGCGCCGAGCTGACGAAGGTCGAAGACGAGAGCATCCGCGAGGCGGTGAAGCTGCAGGAAGACGTGGGGTTGCGCCTGGCCACCGACGGCGAGTTCCGCCGCAAGGAATGGCACATGGACTTTCTGACGTCGTTCGCCAACGTCACCCGCGTGCCGTCCTCGATCAAGATGCGCTTCCACACCCACGAGGGCGACACCGAGGTGTCGCCGGAGGCCTTGAAGATCGTCGGCAAGCTCGGCCGGCCGCGTGGAATCTTCGTCGACCACTTCAAGTTCTTGAAATCGGTGGCGCGCGGGACGCCGAAGCAGACCATTCCCTCGCCGACCATCATGCATTTCCGCGGCGGCCGCGGCGCCGTGGACAAGACCGCCTACCCGGACATGGCGCAGTTCTTCGCCGACCTCGCCCGCGTCTACAACGAAGAGGTGCAGGACCTGGCGGCCGCCGGCTGCCGCTACTTGCAGATCGACGAAACCAACTTCGCCTATCTGTGCGATCCGACCTTGCGCGACCAGGTCAAGGCGAACATCGGCGAGGATCCCAATCAGCTCACGCATACGTACGCGAAGCTGATCAGCGAGTCCGTCGCCGGCCGCCCGGCCGACATGGCCGTGTGCATGCATCTGTGCCGCGGCAACAACCAGAGCGCCTGGGTCGCCGAAGGCGGCTACGATCCGGTCGCCGAAGTCCTGTTCAACGAGGTGAAGATCGACGGCTTCTTCCTCGAATACGACAGCCCGCGCGCCGGCGACTTCAAGCCGCTGCGTTTTGTTCCCAAAGGCAAGCTGGTCGTGCTCGGTCTCGTCACCACCAAGCTGCCGCAGCTCGAAAAGAAGGACGAGCTCAAGCGCCGTATCGAGGAGGCCGCCAAGTATGTGCCGATCGAGCAGCTCTGCCTGTCGCCCCAATGCGGTTTCTCGAGCACGGTCGAGGGCAACAAGGTCACGGTCGAGGACGAGATCGCCAAGCTGCGCCTGGTCGTCGACGTGGCGCGCGAGGTCTGGGGCTCGGCGTAAGAACAGGGTCTTTTTTCCGTCATGCCCGGACTTGTTCCGGGCATCCACGTCGACCCGCATGCCTGTTTCCCGACGTGGATGGCCGGGACTGGGCCCGGCCATGACGACGCCAATATTGTTTGGAGTACTCCATGAAACGCAGCACCGATCGAATCCTCACCACCCATGTCGGCAGCCTCATCCGGCCGCAGGCCTTGCAGGACTTCATGCGGGCCAAGCAGGGCGGCAAGCCGTACGACCAGGCGGCCTATGCGAAGTGCCTCTCGGACTCGGTCGCCGAGGTGGTCCAGCAGCAGGCGAGCATCGGCCTCGACGTCGTCAGCGACGGCGAGTACGGGAAGTCGATCAGCTGGTCGCAGTACGTGCTCGAGCGCCTGAGCGGGTTCGAGCGCCGGCCGATCAAGGCCGGTGCGGATCCGTGGGCGCGCGGCGCCGACCGCACGCAGTTCGCCGAGTTCTACGAAGAGATGGACTCGCGCGAGGGACGCGCGACGACCATCGATTCCGTCTGCGTGGGGCCGATCACCTACACCGGGCAGGCCGAGCTCCAGCGCGACATCGACAATTTCAAGGCGGCGCTTGCGCGGGTGAAAGTCGAAGAGGCGTTCCTGCCCGTGGCGGCACCGGCCAGCGTCATTCCCGACCGCAAGAACGAGTACTACCCGAGCGATGAGAAGCTCGTCGAGGCGATCGCGAACGCGATGCGCACCGAATATCGGGCGATCGTCGACGCGGGCTTCCTGCTCCAGCTCGACGACGCGCGCCTGGCCGTCACCTACGACCGCATGGTGCCGCCGGGGACGTTCCAGGACTATCGCAAATGGGCGAACTTGCTGGTCGAGGCGATCAACCACGCGCTCGACGGCATTCCCGAGGAAAAGGTGCGCTACCACGTGTGCTGGGGCTCGTGGGCCGGGCCGCACGTGAGCGACGTGGCGCTCAAGGACATCGTCGACCTCATCCTCAAGGTCCGGGTCGGCGCCTATCTCATCGAGAGCGCCAATCCGCGCCACGAGCACGAATGGAAGGTGTGGGAGGGCGTGAAGCTGCCGAAAGGGCGCGTCCTGGCGCCGGGGGTGATCAGCCACGCGACCAACGTGGTCGAGCATCCGGAGCTGATCGCCGAGCGGATCGGCCGCTTTGCCAAGGTGCTCGGCCGCGAGAACGTCATCGCCAGCACCGATTGCGGCTTCGCCCAGGGCGTCTTCTACCGCCGCGTCCACCCGTCGATCATGTGGGCGAAGTTCGAAGCCCTGGTGGAGGGCGCCAAGCTCGCCAGCAAGCAGCTCTGGGGGCGCGGCTGAGCCGCACCGTCTTCGCCGGCTCGTGCCGGCGAAGGCAGTGCGCGGAAGCTTGGAATCTGGCGAGCTACTTTTTCTCCGTCGTGTTGCGCGGATTCATGTTCGTCTGATCGGTACTCGTGCTCGATCCAGGCGAATTCACCGGGCCGGCCTGATCCGGATTGTTCCGCTTGTCCGTGGCGGGGGCGTTGGGGTTCGTGCGTGCCCCACCATTGCTTGGATCAGGATTGCCGGCGTGCGTCTTGGACGGCCCTGTTCCTGTCGGATTCACCGCGTTCTGAGCCAGCGCGCCGCCGCCTACCATCAACACAGCGGCTGCCGCGGCGGTGAGCAAAGCAAGATTTTTCATGGCATTCCCTCCATCAGTGATCGCGACGCGAGGCCGTGAGTTACGGCTCCTCTCTTAAAAATAGGACGCGCCATTCCTCATTGGCATCCGCTCAAAAGCGAACGGAGAGACCATTCAGCGCGCCGTAAGCCCGCGGTCAGCCCCGCGTAATGCGGCCTGCTTTTGTCATGTCACCGTAAGTAGCGGTGGAGACAGGTTCTCAGCCGCGGGTAAGCCGGCCGTAACGCGGACGTAAGCGCTCGCACTTAGGGTCGCCACGTCCGCCGGCGATTCCCTCGTCATTGGGACGCCGGCCCCCGGGCGGCGTTGGCGTTCGAAGCGCTCCCCGATGCGGTGAGGGTTCCAGATGCCGATCGATTGGAAACATCTCAGTATGACGGACCTGACGCGTGCTTGCATGGTCGCGATTGTGGGCCTGACAGGTGTGATTGGCGGCACCGTTTGGGTCAGGGGCGACCTCGGCCGGACGACCGCCAGGGCCCAGCCCGCCTCCAATGCCAGGGTCGACACGCCGACGCAGACTGTCGAGGTCACCGGCGAAGAACTGAAGACGGTCAAAGTCGAGCGGATCGGGGAGCGCGTCTTTACGGTCGAGCGCGACGCGATCGGCAATATCGATTTCAACCAGGACGCCTCGCTGCAAGTCTTCACGCCCTATCCTGGCCGCATCACGCGGCTGCTCGCCAAAGCGGGCGACGACGTGCGCAAGGGCCAGCTGCTGTTCGAGATCGCGAGCCAGGACCTGGTGAATGCGGAATCGACGCTGATCTCCGCTGCGAGCACGCTGACCCTGAACGAGAAGGCGCTGGCGCGCGCCAAGGAGCTTTATGCCTCCCAGGCGCTGGCGAAGAAGGACTACGAAGCGGCGGTCAGCGCCTACGAGGTGGCGGACGGCTCGTTCAGAGCCGCGCGCGATGCGGTCCGCATCTTCGGCAGGACCGACCAGGAGATCGACCAGATCGCCCAGACGCGCCGTGTCGATGGCACGATGCCCGTGTCAAGCCCGATAGACGGCCGGCTGACGGCGCGCAACGCCGCGATCGGCCTCTACGTGCAGCCCGGCAACGCGCCGGCGCCCTATACCGTCTCAGATACCGCGACGATGTGGATGCTGGCGAGCGTGCCGGAGACCGACATCCCGCTGCTGCATGTCGGCGAAGAGGTGGACGTTCGGGTGATGGCGTACCCCGGCCGCATCTTCGAAAGCCATATCGTGAATATCGGCGCGTCGGTCGATCCGGCTACGCATCGCATCCAGGTCCGCTCCGAGATCGCCGACCCGAATCACGAGCTGCGCGCGCAGATGTTCGCCACTTTCCTCATCCGCACCGGGCAAGCGACGCGCTCACCCGCAATCCCCGAGGGCGGCGTGGTGCGCGAGGGCGACGGCACCATGACGGCGTGGGTGACGGCCGACGGGACGCACTTCTCCAAGCGCACGGTCAAGATCGGCCTCAAGCAGGACGGCTACGACCAGGTTCTCGAGGGCCTGCAGCCAGGCGAGCGAGTCGCCACCGACGGCGCCTTGTTCCTCGACAACGCTTTGACGACGGCCTCGGGCTAGGGCCTGGGATAAGGAGGGCATCCCGTGCTGAGAGGCATACTGGCCTTCGGGCTGACACGGCGGCCGATCATCCTCCTCATCATCGTCGTCTTCGTCGTCGGCGGCTTGGCCGCGTTCGCCAAGCTCAACATCGAGGCCTATCCGAACCCGGCCCCCGTGATTCTCGAGATCACGGCCCAGGTGCCCGGCCTGTCCGCCGAGGAGATGGAGCGCTACTACACGATGCCGCTCGAGGTCGGCCTGTCGCCGACGCCCGGGATCGACAACATCCGCTCGACCTCGTTCTACGGATTGTCGTTCGTGCGGGTCACGTTCCAATACGGGGTCCAGTACTACTTTGCCTTGCAGCAGGCGGCGCTGATGCTGCAGCAGAACGTCAACCTGCCCAATGGCGTGCAGCCACAAATCCAGGGCTCGAGCCTGGTCGGTGAAATCTATCGCTACCAGCTGGTCGGGCCGCCCCATTTCGGGCTCACCAACCTCCACTCGGTCAACGAATGGATGGTGATGCGCCGCCTGTTGCGGGTGCCCGGCGTCGTGCAGATAAACCCCTGGGGCGGGACCACCAAGGAATTCGAGGTGCACGTCGACCGCGACAAGCTCGCCGCATACAACATCTCGATCCCCCAGATCGTGAGCGCGATCGGAAACGCCAACGTCAATGTCGGCGGCCGCACCATCAATATCGGCCAGCAGTCGGTGAACATCCGCGGCGTCGGCCTGATCGACGACGGGGGCACGAACGACATCGCCCAGGGCTGGAACGTCGGCGATCTCGAGAACGTCGTGCTCACGCAGTCGAATGGTGTTCCTGTCCTGGTGAAGGACGTGGCCAAGGTCTATGTCGGCTACGTACCGCGTCTCGGCAAGGCCGGCCGCGACAACGACGACGACATCGTCGCCGGCATCGTGGTGATGAACCGTACCCTGCACACGAACGACGTGGTGGCGCGGGTCAAGGCGGAGGTCGCGAAGATGAATCGCGACGGAAGCTTGCCGCCCGGCGTCAAGGTTGTCCCGTTTTATGACCGCACCACGCTGGTCAACGTGACGACGCAAACCGTTATCCACAATCTCGTCTTCGGGTGCTTGCTGGTCTTCTTCATCCAGTGGATATTCCTGGGCGATCTGCGGAGCGCCATCATCGTCGGCGCCAACATCCCGTTCGCGCTGTTCTTTAGCATCATCATCATCGTCATCACCGGCGAGTCCGCGAACCTCCTGTCGGTCGGGGCGGTCGATTTCGGGATCATTGTCGATTCCTGCGTGATCCTGGTCGAGAACATCTTCCGCAACTTCCAGCTGCCCGAGAACGAGCGGAAGGCGCTGCTGATCGACCGGGCGAGTCCGATGACGAACGGGTCCGGCTGGACCGACCGGCTGCGCATGATCTTCATCAGTGCCCTGCAGGTAGACAAAGCCGTCTTCTTCTCGACGGCGATCACCGTGGCGGCATTCGTGCCGCTGTTCACCATGGAGGGCGTCGAAGGGCAGATCTTCGGCCCGATGGCCAAGACCTACGGCTATGCGTTGGCCGGAGCCCTGATGGCGACGTTCACCATCTCGCCGGTGCTCGCGTCGTACTTGCTGCCGCGGCAGGTCAAGGAAACCGAGACCATCGTAGTGCGCCTTCTCCGGCGCGCCTACACGCCGGTGCTCGACTGGGCGCTCGCGCACCGCCGGATCATCGTGGGCCTGGGCGTCGCCTTCATCGTGCTGGTGGGGCTCCTGACCTCGCAGCTGGGCAGCGAGTTCCTGCCGCATCTCGAGGAGGGCAATCTGTGGATACGCGCCTCGATGCCGCCCACCATCTCGCTCGAGGCCGGCGAGCGGTTCGTCACGCGAATTCGCGAGATCATCAGGAGCCATCCGGAGGTCATCACGGTGGTGTCGCAGCACGGCCGCCCGGACGATGGCAGCGACGCCTCCGGATTCAACAACGCCGAGTTCTTTGCGCCGCTGAAGCCCGAGGACGAGTGGCCGTCGGGGGTGACCAAGGACAAGCTGATCGCACAGCTGCAGAGCGAGTTTGATGATGCCACGGTTGGCATCACCTTCAACTTCTCGCAGTATATCCAGGACAACATCGAGGAGGGCCTGTCCGGGGTCAAAGGCGAGAACGCGGTCAAGATCATCGGGCCCGACCTGCCGACCTTGGAGGCGCTGGGCGCGCAAGTCCTGCATGTGATGGACCAGGTGCCGGGCGTGACCGACCTCGGGATCTTCCGCGTCCTCGGCCAGCCGAACCTGAACGTCAAGATCGACCGAACTGCAGCGGCGCGCTACGGGCTGAACGCTGGGGACATCAACACCGTCATCCAAGCGGCGATGGGCGGCACCTCGGCCGGCCAGGTGCTCGAAGGCGACCGCCAGTACAACATCAATGTCCGCTTCGCGCCGCAATATCGCGCCAGTATCGACGACATCCGCAACACGCCGGTGTCCTACACGACGCCGAACGGAACCAACGCCTATATCCCGCTCAGCGAGCTCGCGCAGATCAGCCTGGACACCGGCGCCTCGTACATCTTCCACGAGGGAAGCCAGCGCTATATCCCGGTAAAGTTCAGCGTGCGCGGCCGCGATCTCGGCAGCACCGTCGCCGATGCGGAGGAGCGCATCGCCAAGGAAGTGAAGTTTCCGCCCGGCTACCGCGTCGAATGGGCGGGCGAGTTCGACGAGCTGCAGCAGGCGAAGAAGCGCCTCGCGATCGTCGTGCCGATCAGCCTGTTGCTGATCATGGTGCTGCTCTATGGCCTGTTCAATTCGCTGACGGACAGCCTGTTGGCGCTCGCCGGGATCCCGTTCGCGGCAGCGGCAGGCCTGCTGGCGCTGCTGCTGAGCGGGCTTAATTTCAGCATCTCGGCCGCAATCGGGTTCGTGTCGCTGTTCGGCGTGTCGGTAATGAACGGCATCCTCCTCATCACCTACTACAACGAGGTCAAGCTGAGCGGCCTGCATGGGGTCGCGGCCATGAAGCATGCAGCCGAGCAGCGGATGCGGCCGATGCTCATGACGGCGCTCTCGGCCTGCATCGGGCTGTTTCCTGCCGCGGTGTCGACGGGCATCGGCAGCCAGGTGCAGCGGCCCCTCGCGACAGTGATTGTCGGCGGCATGCTGCTCGGACCGATCATGCTGCTGGTCGTGGTGCCGGCGCTCAGCCTCCTTTTCCTCGGCAAGGATGACGGACCGAGGCCGTGGGCGCCGGGCGCGCCCGGAGAAGCGCGCAGCGAGAGAGTCGAGGCGGACGACGACTGATGCACGGGGTTGGAAAAACTGCGATAGGCTCCGGGCGTGCGAGGCTCCTGCGCCGTCTCGCCTGTGCTGCGGCAACAGCTGCCCTTCTCTGCGGCTGCGCGGTTGGGCCCGATTTCCACCGGCCGGGGCCGCCGGCAGACACGAAGGGCAACGGCTACACCCCCACGCCGCTGACCGACACCGCCTCGGCCGACATTCCGGGCGGCGATGCGCAACATTTCGTCCAGGACATGGACATTCCGGGCCAGTGGTGGGAGCTGTTCCATTCCGAAGCGCTCAACCAGCTCGTCGAGCGGGCGCTCAAGAACAACTCCGATCTCCGGGCGGCCCAAGCGGCGTTGCGGGCGGCGAACGACAACGTCTACGCCCAGATGGGCGCGTACTGGCCGAGCGTCGATGCGAACTTCAGCCGCACGCGGGCGCGCACGTCGGCCTTCATCGCTCCGGTGCCGTCGACCAACACGCAGACCTACAATCTCTATACGGCGAGCCTGCACGTCGCCTACACGCCTGATGTCTTCGGGCTCAACCGCCGCACGGTCGAATCGCTGCAGGCGCAGGCGGACCTCCAGCGCTACACGCTGGAGGCGACCTACCTGACCTTGACGTCGAACGTCGTCTCGGCCGCCATCCAGGAGGCGGGTCTGCGCGCGCAGATCGATGCCACGCAGAAGATCATCAAGGTCGAGAGCGACCTGGTCGATTTGTTCCACCGGCAATTCGCGCTGGGCCAGGTGACCGGCCTCGACGTCGCCGCGCAAGAGGCGACGCTCGCCCAGGCCCAGCAGACGCTGCCGCCGCTCCAGAAGCAGCTCTCCGTCCAGCGCGACCTCTTGATGGCACTGGCGGGCGGCCTTCCGAGCGACGAACTGACCGAGACATTCCAGCTCTCGGCGCTTCGACTGCCCCAGGAAATTCCCGTCAGCCTGCCCTCGAAGCTGGTCGAGCAGCGGCCGGACGTGCGGCAAGCGGAAGCGAACCTGCACGCGGCCAGCGCGCAGATCGGCGTGGCGATCGCCAACCGCCTGCCGGGGTTCAATCTGACGACCGACTATGGCGGCCAGGCCGGCATTTTCAGCGCCATGCTCAGCCCGTCGAACATCGCCTGGGATTTCATCACGTCGGTTACCCAGCCGATCTTCCAGGGCGGCACGCTGCTCTATCGCGAGCGTGCGGCCCGCGACACCTTCGACCAGCAGTTCGCGATGTATCGCAGCGCGGTCGTGGACGCGTTTCAGAACGTGGCGGATGCGCTGCAGGCCCTGCAATACGACGCCCAGAACCTGAAGGCGGCCGACTACGCCGAGCGGGCGGCGCGTCGGCAGCTCGGCCTCAATCGCCGGCAGCTCGATCTCGGCTTCATCAATTACGTGGCGCTGCTGCAGGCCGAGCAGACGTATCTCACGGCGGTCGTCAATCTCGCGCAGGCGGAAGCCAGCCGTTATGCCGACACGGCCGCGCTGTTCCAGGCGCTCGGCGGCGGCTGGTGGAACCGCAGTGACGTGACGCCCAAGCAGGCCCGTGAATAGACAGGGCGAGGTCTTATGGCGAGTTTCCTGGATTGCGGACGGCAGAAACCGGGGTCCGGCACGGCGGCATCTGCGGGGCTGAGCGCGCTGGCGGCGCGTCAAGCCTGCCGCGACCGTGGCCTGAACCTCAGCCTGGCGGACGCTTTGATCGCACGCCGGCCGCCGGCCGGACCTCTGCCCGCCGCGCTCAGCGCGACCTTCCGTTGCCAGGCCTGACACGCGCTCGGGGACGGAGGGGGCATCGTCATGCCAAAGCGGAAGGTCACCCCTCAGCAGATTGTGGCGGCATTGCGGCGTATCGAGCTCGCGCTGGCCCAGGGTGCGCTCGCCCGCAGCGCGATCCACAGCGCCGGCATTTCCAGCGCGGCCTATTATCGCTGGCGCGCGGAGTATGGCGGGATGAATGCCGGCCAGGTGCAACGAATCATCGAGCTGAAGAAGGAGAACGCGCGCCTGCAGGAGCGGCTCGAAAGATTGAGCCGGGTTGTCGTATGGAGCCCGAAGATAAGCGATGCTCCGGCGGATGACGCCGCCGGACCGCCAGGGTCCGCAGCCGAGCAGCCACCGTCGCGGCGCGACGCGCCCGGCAAGCCTGCCAAGCCATGACGTCTTGTCGGGCGATCCATCGCCGCTACTGCAGCGGCCAGGCGAGCAGGATCAGGGGCACCCCGCAGAGGACGACCAGGATCGAGAGCGGCAAGCCGAGGTGCCAGTAGTCGCCGAAGCGGTAGCCGCCCGGCCCCATGACCAGCGTGTTGCATTGGTGGCCGATCGGCGACAGGAAGTCGCTGCCGGCGCCGACCGCGACCGCCATGAGGAACGGGTCGACGTTGAAGCCGAGGTGGCCGGCGAGGCTCGCCGCGACCGGTCCCATGACGATGACCGCCGCGGCGTGGTGCAGGAGCGGCGTCAGCACCATGGTGATCGCAAGCACGAGGCCCAGCGCCACGAACGCCGGAACGTGCGCCACGGCGAGTGACAGCCAGGCGGCGATCAGATCGGTGGCCCCGGTGTTCCGTATCGCCTCGCCCACCGGGATCAACGCGCCCAGGAGGATCAGGATCGGCCAGTCGATGCTGTCGTAGATCTCCTGCAGGGACAGGATGCGGAACAGCCCCAGGAGAACCGCACCCGCGGTGAAGGCGATCGCGGCCGGCACCGCCTCCGTCGCCGCCACGGCGACGCAAGCCGCCAGGATCAGCAGCGGCAGGATCACCTTGCGCGATCTGCCGAGCTGGAGGTGTCGCTCGGCCAGCGGCAGGGCGCCCAGAGTGGCCAAGGTGTCGTTGATCGACTCCGTGGCCCCCTGCAGCACGACGAGGTCGCCTTCCTTGAGGGCGATGTCCTGCAGCCGGATGCGCGGCGCCTGGCCGCCGCTGCGCACGGCCAGGAGATTGACCCCGTGCCGGCCGCGCAGGCGGAGATCGCGGGGTTTGCGGCCGACCATCGGCGAATTGGTCGTGATCACGGCTTCGACCGTGATGACTTCCGGTGCCTCGCGATCGCTCGCTGCGTCGCGCTTGATGTCCGCCTTCCCGGCAAGCTCGAGCTTCGCGTCCTCGACCAGCTTGTGCATGTCCTCGGGGTCGGCCTGCAGGACGAGCAGATCGTCGGGGTACAGCCGCCAGTGTGCGGCCGGGATGTAGCGGCGGTCGCCCTGGCGGATGATCGCGTTCACGGCGACCTCGTTGTCCGACAGCGCCTCGAGCTCGCCCACGGTCTTGCCGACGAGGGGCGAGTCCTTCGGCAGCTTGGCCTCGCCGATGTAGTCTTCCATGCGGAACGGGGCATCGGCCGACTGGGCGCGGCGCCGCGGCAGAAGGCGCCAGCCGACGGACAGGAACGCGAGCGCCACGACCGTGAGGCCGGCACCCACCGGCAGGAAGTCGAACATCTCGTACGGGCGCCCGGTCAGGTTCTGCCGCACGCTGGAGATGATGAGATTGGGCGAGGTGCCGATCAGGGTGATCATGCCGCCCGTGAGCGAGGCGAAGGACATCGGCATCAGCAGCTCCGAAGCCGGCCGCTCGCCGCGCCGGGCGACCTGCATCGCCACCGGCAGGAAGATCGCGAGTGCCCCGATGTTCTTGATCAGCGCCGACAGCACGGCGACCGAGGCGGCGAGGACGGCCACCTGCGCATGGCGGGACCGCAGCAGCGGCCGCAGGCGCCGCAAGGCCCCTTCGACGACGCCCGAGTTGCGCACCGCCGCACTCAGCACCAAGGCCGAGGCGATCAGCGGCAAGAGCGGGTTCTTGAAGCCGTCAAAGGCTTTGTCCACGGGGATGATGCCGCCCGCGACGGCCAGCAGCAGGATCAGAAGCGCCACCAGGTCGAAGCGCCACCGGTCCCAGAGGAACAGGACCAGCATGAGGCCGATGATCGCGAACGACAGGCCCTGCGCGATAGTCATACGAGGCGGTGTCCTGGAAACGAAAGAGCCGCCGGAGGCGGCTCTTCAAAATGAGATCGGCGGGCCCGGCAGAGCTCCTCACATCGGCATGCAGTCGTAGATCGTCAACTCCTGGTTTGTGGGCTCCGCGGTCGACGTGCGCCAGTGCGCGGTCTTGTTGTACTGGCCGCAATACCTCTGTGCCTCGCTGTCGGACTGATAGCGCGCATCGGGTGTGTGCCGGATCGTGATCACCTGCGGGTTCGCCGATACCACTTCGACCGGTCCGGCGCAGGCGCCGAGTGCCAGCGCGATGACAAACACCACGCCGGACGCTGCAACGCGTCTTCTCATGTTGCCCTCCTTCTTGGGCTGGGTCTGAACCGTTACGAAACGCCGGATGCGTTATTTGGTTCCGTCGGCGGGCGGCGCGGGCGCGCGCCGGCCGCGCACGCGGAAGCTCAGGCCGGGGACCGTCCGCTGCTGTGGTGCACCGGTCGACTTCTTGGCGACAAGGTCGATCACCGCCGACATGCCCTTGTGCCGCGTCCCCTCGTTCAGGAGCTCGTCGTACGACTTGAGCTCGATGATCTCCCATCCGGCGAACGCCTTTTCCAGCATCGGCCGGGTGTAGAGGTTCTCGACCTGCTGGGGCCCGCCGGTCTTGTAGGCCAGCTGTTCCGGCCGATAGCCCTCGATCAGGACGAGCCCGCCCGGCTTCAGCGTCCGCTTGATGCCGGTGAAGATCCGGTCGCGGATGGCGGCGCCTGCGAACTGCATGAAGATCCCGACCACCACGTCGAAGGTGTTCTCCGGCCAGCGCCAGTTCGACAGATCGGCGCGCTCGGTGCGGATGACCACGCCCTTGCTGCGCGCCAGGGCCTCGGCCTTGGCCAGCGCCTTGGGCGAGAAGTCGACCGACAGCACGTCGAGGCCGCGCATGGCGAGGAACACGCCGTTGCGCCCTTCGCCGTCGGCCAGCGACAAGGCCCGTTGACCACGCACGAGCCGCGCGGCCTGCTTCTTCAGGAACGCATTCGGCTCCGTGCCGAAGACGTACTCAGGCGCTGCGTATCGTTCCTCCCACCGGTCAAGCTCGCTCATGCCCCGTTCAAGCCCCCTTACTTGACCCGCTTGGCGGCCTCTTCGGCGAGGCTCAGATCGGCGTATTTCTTCACGTCGAGCTTCGCCTTCAGGAATCCGAGCTCCTGCTGCAGGTCGATGTTGCGCTGCAGGGCCACGAGGTCGGGCAGGCCCTCCGGATCGTGGAAGAAGTCGCCGCCCTTGGTGAACAGCCAGCTCTGGTAGCGGTCGGGCGGCGCCTTGGCGAAGTCGGCCAGGATCTTCACCACCTCGTTGTGGTTGGCCGGGTCCGAGTACCAGTGCAGCGCGCGCAGCGAGTCCTCGAGATAGTCCACGACCGCCGCGCGGTTCTTCTGGATGAAGCTCTGCGAGGCCACGAGGATGATCATCTGCGAGGTGCCGATCGCATCCTTCTGCGTGAACAGCGGGTGCGCGATCTTCAACAGCTCGGGATCGGCGCTGAACGGCCGCACCGAGGAGATGATGTCGACCTTGTGGTCGGCGAGCGTCGCCTTCATGTTGGGGAACGCGACCTCGATGATCGTCACGTTCTTTTTGTCTTCGAGGCCGTGTTTGCGGAACATGGCGCGCATCGCCATGTCGACGGCGCTCCCGGCACCGTTCGAGGCGGCCACCTTGCCCTTGAGGTCCTCGACGGTTTTGATCGGCCCGTCCTTCAGCACCATGTACTCGTTGGTGTAGTAGCCGGGGACGCCGTCCTGGAACACGTCGCCCAGGATGCGCAGGTTGCTCATGCCGCCGTTCTCGACGGCCAGCGCGAAGGTGGAGTAGGCGAGGGCGGCGATATCGATCTCACCGGCGCCCAGGGCCGTGATCATCGGCGGCGTGCCGTTGAAGTGAATGGCGTCGAGCGTGTAGCTCTGGCCTTCGTGCTTGGTGAGGCCCTGCTTGCCGAACATCAGGAGCGGGGCGTCGGCGCCCGGGACCACCCATCCCTGCCGGAGCTTGACCGGCTCGGCCTGCCCGGCTGTCGCGGCGGCGAAAGTGAAAGCGCCGGCAATCAGGCCAGCGGCCAAACGTCCCAGATGCATGTATGCCTCCCCTGTCTTATTGGGCCGGTCGTCGCCGGCACCGGTATATTAGCCCAGCGGCAAGCCCGCGTCTGCGGCCAGTTGCCCGCCCCCGTGCCCGGCCGCTATGGTCACTCCCAACAGGCGATCACGCCGCGGATGGGAGGATTCATGCACCTGAAATTCCGGGACTGGCTTGTGCGCGGCACTGTCGTCGCAACCCTGACCGTTGCGGCCGCCCTGTCTCCGGCCGCGGCCCAGACCTACCCGGCGAGGCCGATCCGCATCATCGTGCCGGCCGCGGCCTCGGGCGTCTCGGACGTGGTGGCGCGGCTCACCGCCGACTATCTCGGCCGTTCGTTCAACCAGACGGTCATCGTCGAAGACCGGCCCGGTGCTGGCGGCAATGTCGGCGCCGACGTCACCGCCAAGGCGCCGCCCGATGGCTACAATTTGTGCATGATCACGGTCGGCAACGTCGCGATCAATCCCTTCATCTACAAGGATATGCCGTTCGATGCGCTCAAGGACCTGGCGCCGGTCGCACCCGTGGCCGAGCTGGTGCAGGTCGTGGTGATCAATTTCAGCCTGCCGGTGCACAGTCTCAAGGAGCTCATCGCCTATGCGAAGGAGCGGCCGGGCAAGCTCAACTACGGCTCGGCCGGCGTGGGCACGACGACGCAGCTCGCCGCCGAGCTGTTCGCCCAGATGGGCGGCATCCAGCTCGTGCATGTTCCCTATCGAGGTGCCGCGCCGGCGGTGCAGGACACGGCGGCGGGGCAGGTCCAGATGACCTTCGTCGGCCTGGGTTCGGCCCAGCCGTTGCTGGCGACCGGCAAGATCCGCATCCTCGCGGCCGCGTCCAAGACGCGCATGGCCGCGGATCCGGACCTCCCGACAGCGGCCGAGTCCGGCCTGCCGGGCTACGAGTTCTCCACCTGGCTGGGCCTCGTGACATCGCGCGGCACGCCGGCGCAAGTGATCGCGACGCTCAACAAGGCGGTCGAGACGATGGTCGCGGATCCGGCGATCCAGAAACGCCTGGTCGACGGCGGCCTCGAGCCGATGAAGGCAACGCCGGCGCAATTCGAGGCCCGCATCCAGGCCGACTACAAGAAGTTCGGCGCCCTGGTCAAAGTGGCGGGCCTCAAGCCGGAGTAAGCCCCCGAAGGGTCAGTCCTCGTCGGTCGCGGTCGCCAGCGACTTGTGCAGGCGGGTGAACTGGTTCGGGTTGTCGGCACCGGCGCCCCATTGCTCGATGTCGCCGCCTTTGCCGAACATCCAGCCGTAGCCGCCCTCGGGGTTGGCCAGGATCTCCCACCAATTGTCGTCGAGGTCGCTGAAATAGAAGCTGTAGGTGCCGTGGTGGTCGGCGGGGCGGGTGCACTTGCCGATGCCCCATTGCGCCTGCTCGGTCTTGACGATGTCGTAGCAGCGGTCGACGTCCTCGCGCGTGGGCACGTCGAGCCCGTTATGCGCGCGCCGCGGCATCGGCTCCTTGCGCGGGTTGTGCACGACCGCGTACGAGTGCTCACCGCCGAGGCGGATCATCAGCGAGATCTTGCTGGTCTGCACGACCTCGAGGCCGAGGAACTCCTCGTAGAACTTGCGCGTCTTGTCGAGGTCCTTCGACTCCAGGGTGCCGTGCGACAGGAACTGGAGCTTCAGGCGCGGCTCTTTGCGCGCCGCGGCGGCTGCGGTTGATTCGGTCATGCGGCGTCACCTCCGAGGTCATCCTACCCGAGGGCTCGTCGGCTTGACCAGAGCGGGGGCAACGCTAAGAGTGGCTTCGGAACGAGGGGATGAGGACGAGATGAGCATGCGTTTCACGGGCCGGCGCGAGGATGGGCGGCTTCTGACCGGGCAGGGCCGCTATGCCTCCGACTGGAACCGGCCGGACCAGCTTCATGCGCATTTCCTGCGCGCCGACCGCGCGCATGCGGAGATCGTCTCGCTCGACGTCGAGGCTGCGCGCCGGATGCCGGGCGTCGTCGCCGTGTTCACCGGCGCCGATACGACCAAGGCGGGGTTCAAGTCGCCGCCACCCCTGGTGAAATATCCGGGCAAGGCCGGCATGGCGCTGAAGGTCCCGCATCGCGACGTGCTCGCCGACGGCCGCGTCCGGTTCGTGGGCCAGGAGGTCGCCCTCGTGGTCGCCTCGACCGCCGCGACGGCGCAGGACGCGGCCGAGCGGATCGAGGTGCAATATCGCGACCTGCCGGTCGTGGTCGACGCGGAGGCGGCACTTCGCCCGGGCGCCCCGCAGCTCCACGCGGACATTCCGGGCAATCTCGCCTTCGATTTCGAATACGGCGATGCCGCCAAGACCGAGGCGGCGTTCACGGACGCCGCGCACGTGACCCGCCTCAGCCTCGACGCGGCCCGAATCGTCGGCAACCCGATGGAGCCCAAGGCCTGCCTTGCCGCTTACGACGCGGCATCGGACAGTTACGACGTCTACACGTGCACGCAGGGCATGTCGATCGTGCGCGGCGGCCTCAGCGGCATCACGGGCGTCGCGGAGGACAGGATCCGCGTGCACGCGCGCGACGTGGGCGGCGGGTTCGGCATCCGCGGCGACGCCTATCCCGAATACTGCGCGCTGATGCTGGCGTCCAAGGCGCTCGGCCGCCCGGTGAAGTGGGTCTCGACCCGTTCGGAGACGATCGTGAGCGATTTCCACGGCCGCGCGGCCAAGCTTCAGGGCGAGCTGGCGCTCGACCGCGAGGGCCGGTTCCTCGCCGCACGGGTCCAGTGGATCGTCAATGCCGGCGCCTATCTGTCGGTGCCGGGGCCGTTCATCAACACCATGGCGCCGAGCCTGCATGCGGTGAATGCCTATCGCATTCCGGCGGTCTACGGGCTCCACCGCCTGGTCCTGACCAACACGACCCCGACCACGGCCTATCGCGGCGCCGGGCGCCCCAACGTGACCTACCTGATGGAGCGGCTGGTCGAGGAGGCGGCGCGCGAGACCGGGGTCGACCGGATCGAGCTGCGCCGGCGCAATCTCATCCCGAAGGAGGCGTTTCCCTACAAGACGCCCACGCCCGCCGTGTACGACAGCGGCGATCCGCCGGGCCTGCTCGCCGAGGCCCTCGACCATGCGGGCTGGGCAGGATTCCCGGCACGGCGCGAGGAATCGAAGCGGCGCGGCAGACTGCGCGGCATCGGGCTTGCGATGTTCATCGAGCCGTCGGGCGGCGGCGGTGCCCCCAAGGAGGAGGTGGCGATCAAGTTCGGCTCCTCCGGCAACCCGGTCGTCTACGCGCTGTGCGGACCGTCGGGGCAGGGACACGAGACGGTGTTCCCGGAGATCGTCGCCGAAGCGCTGGGGCTTGCGGCCGAAGACATCACCCTGCACGCGAGCGACCCTGCGGGGCCGAAGCTCGTGGGCGAGGGCACGATCGGCTCGCGCTCGATCATGTCGCATGGCGGTGCCATGGTCGTGGCGGCGCGCGAGGTCATCAGGAAGGGCCTGACGCTCGCGGCCGAGCATCTCGAAGTGGCGGCGGCGGACCTCAAATACGAGGGCGGCCGCTATCGCGTGCCTGGAACCGATTTGTCCGTGGGCCTTACAGAGCTTGCCCGCAAACACGCACAAGCTGGCGCCAATCCGCTCGATACCCTGGGCGAGATTCCGCTGCCGCGCTCGTTCCCCGGCGGGGCGCACGTGACCGAGGTCGAGATCGATCCCGACACCGGGGTGGTCGACATCGTGACCTTCACGGCGGTCGATGATTGCGGACGCATCATCAACCACGCCCTTGTCGAGGGGCAGATCCACGGCGGCATCGCCCAGGGCCTCGGCCAGGCGATGGGCGAGCACGCGGTCTACGATCCGGACACCGGCCAGCTGCTGACCGGCAGCTTCATGGACTACGTGATGCCGCGCGCCGACGGCCTGCCCGCGTTCCGCACCTACGATCATCCGGTGCCGTCGCCCGGCAATCCGCTCGGGGCAAAAGGAGCGGGCGAGTCGGGCACGACGGGGTCCGTGCCGTCGGTGGCCAACGCGGTGATTGACGCGCTGCGGCCGCTCGGGATCCATCATCTGGACTTTCCGTTTACGGCCCATCGCGTGTGGCAGGCGGTCCGTCGGGCGCGGGGCTAGCACGGGGCGGGGGCGCTCGGCAAAGTATTTGCAAATAAGTCGCACTTGCATTATTCCCCGACGGGCCCTAAAACCAATGCCGTAACGACGCTATTGCGACAGCGGGGCCGCGGCCCCGCGGCGACTCCCAGCCAGCCACCGGACGATCTCCGGCAGCCAGCCATGACCCCTCGACGGGTTCCACTGACTGCAAGGAGAGAGGTGTCCGGTGTTCCAGATCATCCAAAGTGCCCGCCGGGTATGCGCGGCCGTCGCGGTGTGTCTGCTGGCGGGCCTGAGCGGCGCCGCCCGGGCGGACGAGCCCGTGTTCGGCTTCGTCTACACGACCGACCTCCTGCCCAAAGGCCAGAAGGAGGTCGAGCAGTGGCTGACCTGGCGGCACCAGAAGGCGGGGGGCCGTTACGACCAGCTGGAGAACCGCACGGAATTCTCCTATGGCGCGACCGACGATTTTCAGATCTCGGGCTACGCCAACTACAACTGGACCCGGGCCTTCCACAACGGCCCCGACGGCACGACCACGCCGCCCGAGCAGTTCTCGGATTACCACACCGGCCCCGACGACCATTTCAACGCGACGCGGTTTGTCGGCGTGTCCCTCGAGGGCATCTACCGGATCTTGAGCCCCTATACCGATCCCGTGGGCCTCGCGGTCCTGCTCGAGCCGACGATCGGGCCCAATTTCAAGGAGCTCGAGGCGCGGGTCATTTTTCAGAAGAACTTTCTCGATGACCGGCTCATCACCGCGGCCAACCTGACCTGGGCGCCGGAATTGCGGCATATCCCGGCCGACCCCGCGACGGGCGAGATGCCGAGCAATCCCAATATCGAGACGGACATCAATTTCGGCGTCGGCGTTTCGTACCGCTTCGCGCCGAACTGGTCGTTTGGATGGGAATTCCAGAACGAGCGCGAGGTCAACGACTATGCGGTGTTCTCGCGCCGGCATTGGATGGGCGATGCGTATTACACCGGCCCCACGATCCACTACGGCGGCGAGAAATTCTTCGTGACCCTGACCGCCTGGGAGCAGCTGCCGATCGGCAAGAACTACACCGACCCCAGCGTGATCGTCGGCGGCCGCGACTACGACGTGGATTTCGAGAAGTTCCGCACGCGCCTCAAGGTCGGGTTCTATTTCTGAGGTCTCATGACGTCACGATTTATTTTGCTGCCGCTCGCCGCCGTCACGATCTCGGTGCCGGCGCACGCGACGGTCTATCTGACGGTCGAGCAGGCGCAGGCGCTCATGTTCCCGGGTGCCGTCCTGACGGCCGACTTCCGCAC